>NZ_CALMFB010000058.1 GCF_937863155.1 uncultured Brevundimonas sp.
CGGTGGTCGGCTCGTCCAGGATGTAAAGGGTCTTGCCGGTGGCCCGTTTCGACAGCTCCTTCGACAGCTTGACCCGCTGGGCCTCGCCGCCTGACAGGGTGGTGGCCGGCTGGCCCACCTTGACGTAGCCCAGGCCGACCCGTTGCAGGGTCAGCATCTTGTCGCGGATCGACGGCACGGCAGTGAAGAAGTGGGCCGCCTCTTCCACCGTCATGTCCAGAACATCGGATATGCTCTTGCCCTTGAAGACGATTTCCAGCGTCTCGCGGTTGTAGCGGCGCCCCTTGCAGACGTCGCAGGTGACATAGACGTCGGGCAGGAAATGCATCTCGATCTTGATGACGCCGTCGCCCTGGCAGGCCTCGCAGCGGCCGCCCTTGACGTTGAAGCTGAAGCGGCCGGGGCCGTATCCGCGTGCCTTGGCCTCGGGCAGGCCGGCGTACCAGTCGCGGATGGGGCCGAAGGCGCCGGTATAGGTGGCCGGGTTGGAGCGCGGGGTGCGGCCGATCGGCGACTGGTCGATGTCGATGACCTTGTCGAAATGCTCCAGCCCCTCGATCCGGTCGAAGGGGGCGGGGGCGTCCGACGCATTGTTCAGCCGGCGCGCGGCGGCCTTATACAGGGTCTCGATGGTGAAGGTGGACTTGCCGCCGCCCGACACCCCGGTGATGCAGGTGAAGACGCCGACGGGGATTTCGCCGGTGACGTTTTTCAGATTGTTGCCGGTGGCGCCGCTGATCTTCAGCATCCGCTTGCGGTTGATGGGACGGCGGCCCTCGGGCGGCAGTTCGATCTCGCGCTCGCCCGTCAGATATTTGGCGGTCAGGCTGTTGGCGTTGGCCATGACCTGGGTAGGCGTGCCCTGGGCGCAGATTTCGCCGCCATGGACGCCAGCGGCAGGCCCCATGTCGATGACATAGTCGGCGGTCAGGATCGCCTCTTCGTCATGCTCGACCACCAGGACGGAGTTGCCCAGATCGCGCAGGCCCCGAAGACTGTCCAGCAGGCGGGTGTTGTCGCGCTGGTGCAGGCCGATGGACGGTTCGTCCAGCACATAGAGCACCCCGGTCAGGCCCGAGCCGATCTGTGACGCCAGGCGGATGCGCTGGCTCTCGCCGCCCGACAGGGTGCCCGACGACCGCGACAGGTTCAGATAGTCGAGGCCGACATTGTTCAGGAAACGCAGCCGGTCGGTGATCTCCTTCAGGATACGCCGGGCGATCTCCATCTGTTTGGCCGTCAGACGCTCTTCCAGGGTCGAGAACCAGAGGAAGGCCTTCGAGATCGACAGGGTCGAGATTTCGGCGATGTCGGCGGCGTCGATCTTGACGGCCAGGGCCTCGGGCTTCAGCCGTTTGCCGCCGCAGGCCTCGCACGGGGTTTCGGACTGATAGCGGCCCAGCTCCTCGCGCACCCAGGCGCTGTCGGTCTCGCGCCAGCGGCGCTCCAGGTTCGGCAGCACGCCCTCGAACGGCTTGGACACCTCATACTTCCGGGCGTTGTCGTCATAGGTGAATTTGATCTTCTCGGCGCCCGTGCCGTTCAGGATCACGGCATGCGCCTTGTCCGGCAGATCGCGCCACGGCTTGTCCATCGAGAAGCCGTAGTGTCGGGCCAGGGACTGCAGCGTCTGGGTGTAGAGGGGCGAGGGGCCGCGCGACCAGGGGGCGACGGCGCCGTGATGCAGGCTCTTGTCGCGGTCGGGGATCACCAGATCGGCGTCGAAGGCCAATTTGACGCCCAGGCCGTCACAGACCGGACAGGCGCCGAAGGGGTTGTTGAACGAGAACAACCGCGGCTCGATCTCGCTGATGGTGAAGCCCGAGACGGGGCAGGCGAATTTTTCTGAAAAGGTGATGCGGCGCGGCTCTTCGCCTTCGGGCGCATTCGCCCATTCGGCCACGGCGATGCCGTCGGCCAGGCCGAGCGCGGTCTGCAGGCTGTCGGCATAGCGGCCTTCCAGCCCTGCCTTGGTGACGATGCGGTCCACCACGATGTCGATGTCGTGCTTGAACTTCTTGTCCAGCGCCGGGGCGTCTTCGATGGGGTAGAAGGCGCCGTCGATCTTGACGCGCTGGAAGCCCGCGCGCTGCCACTCGGCCATTTCCTTTTTGTACTCGCCCTTGCGGCCCCGCACGACGGGGGCCAGCAGCATCAGGCGCTCGCCGTCCGGCAGTTCGACCAGTTTGTCGACCATCTGGCTGACGGTCTGGCTTTCGATCGGCAGGCCGGTGGCGGGCGAATAGGGCACCCCGACCCGCGCCCACAGCAGGCGCATATAGTCGTGGATTTCCGTCACCGTGCCGACGGTGGATCGCGGGTTCTTGGACGTCGTCTTCTGCTCGATCGAGATGGCCGGTGACAGACCCTCGATCAGATCGACGTCCGGCTTGCCCATTAGCTCCAGAAACTGACGCGCATAGGCCGACAGGCTCTCGACATAGCGCCGCTGGCCCTCGGCATAGATAGTGTCGAACGCCAGCGAGGATTTGCCCGAGCCGCTGAGGCCGGTCATCACCACCAGCTGGCCGCGCGGGATGTCGACGTCCACGCCCTTGAGATTGTGCTCGCGCGCGCCGCGAACGCGGATGAAGTCGTGTCTGTCGGTCATGGAATCCGGGAACGCGAAGGGCCGGCGGAAGGGTCCGGCGCGACGACGCTATATGGGGATCAATTCGCCCGATTCAGCAAGAACAATATGAGAACTCGCGTTCAGTTCTGCGGGGTCCAGGGTTCGGGCGCGCGGAGATAGCGTTCGCCGTGGCCGACCAGCACGCCATTGGCGCCGGCGACGCCCAGTTCCAGGCTTTCGGCGATGCGTCGCGCGCGCACGATGAAGTGGTCTGCGGCGACCGGCGGGCACAGATCGCGGGCGGTCGCCTCGAACAGCTCCAGCCAGCGGTCGAAATGGCGTGCGTCGATGGGCAGGGGCAGATGTTTGGGCATGGGCCGCCCCTGATAGACGCCGGTCGACAGGGCGACCGAGGACCAGAACAGCTTCATCTGTTCCAGATGCGGGCCCCAGTCGTCGATGCGCTGGGCGAAGATCGGGCCGATCAGGGCGTCATCGCGGACGCGGGCGTAGAAGCCTTCGACCAGGGCATCGATCATCGCCTCGTCGATGCCGGTTTCGGCGCTCAGGCGCGCGCTGGCGGCCAGGCGACGCGCGGCGGGGTCTAAAGTCGGCTCCATGGCTCTCAGCTAGGCGCCCGTCGCCTGGCGCGCCAGAGGCCCGGTGTCGGCGATCCGTCACAAAGGCGCTTGTCAGGCGGCCGCTTCGTCTCCATCTTGGTTCTGTAGCTTAATGAGTTTGGAGGCCACGAACATGATCAGCGCCCTGGAAATCGGTATCGCCCTTTCCGCGCCGCTGCTGGTGTTCGCCTATGTCCTCACCCAACCCAAGCCGAAACCCGTGCGCATCCGCGCTCGCGACGCTGAACGCCGTCGCGGCCCGCACGCCTGACGGCCACACCCTATTTGAAGACCTGAGCCTCGCCTTCGGGCGCCAGCGCACGGCTGTCGTCGGCCGCAACGGAGCCGGCAAGACCACTCTGCTGCGCCTGATCGCCGGGCTGGATGCGCCCGCCGAAGGCTCGGTCACGCGCGCCGGAAGCGTCGGCTGGCTGGCGCAGGTGGCGGCGCCGGGGCCGGACGAGACGGTGGCTGACACCCTGGGCGCCGGGCCGGGGCTGGCGGTGCTGGCCCGGATACTGGCGGGCGAGGGGACGGCGGACGACCTGGCCGTGGCGGACTGGACGCTGGAAGAACGGATTGCGCTGGGGATGGCGCAGGTCGGGCTGGCGGACCTGCCGCTAGATCGGCGGACGGCGACCCTCAGCGGCGGGGAACAGACGCGGGTGCGGCTGGCGGCCCTGTTGCTGGCGGCGCCGGACCTGATCGTGCTGGACGAGCCGACCAACAATCTGGATGCAGAGGCCCGGGCGATTGTGGCGCGAGTGCTGGAGACCTGGCGCGGCGGGGCGGTGGTGGTCAGCCATGACCGGGCGCTGCTGCGGGGCATGGACCGGATCGTGGAGCTGTCTGGCCTGGGCGCGCGGGTCTATGGCGGCGGCTGGGACCTGTATGCCGAACGCAGGGCGGCCGAGCGGGTGCTGGCCGAGCAGAGGCGGGATGCGGCGGAACGCGAGGCGGACCGGGCGGGGCGCGAGCGTCAGCAGGCGGTCGAGAAACGGTCGCGCCGGGATCGGGCGGGCCAGGCCTATGCGGCGTCAGGCTCGGCGCCGAAGATCCTGCTGGGCGGGATGAAACGGCGCGCCGAGGAGAGCGCGGGGCGCGAAAACCGGCTGGCCGAACGCAAGGCGGAGGCGGCCAGGAACGATCTGAACGCGGCCCAGGCGGCGGTCGAGCGGGTGCGGCGGCTGGACATTCCCATGCCCCCGACCGGGCTGGCGGCGGGGACTGTGGTGGTGCGGCTTGAAACGTCTGAACTGACCCTGACCGGGCCGGAACGGATCGCGGTGACCGGCCCGAACGGCAGCGGCAAGACCACCCTGTTGCGCCGGATCGTGGAGGCGGCCCAGGTCGAGACGGCCTTGCTGGATCAGCATGCGGCGATGCTGAAACCGGACGAGACGCTGCTGGACGCCTATCGGCGCATCAACCCCGAGGCGACGCCGAACCAGGCCCAGGCGGCGCTGGCGCGGTTCCTGTTTCGCAATACGGCGGCCCAGCGCGTGGTCGGAACCCTGTCGGGCGGCGAGCGTCTGCGGGCCGCCCTTGCCTGCGTCATGACCGGCGCCCGCCCGCCGCGCCTGCTGCTGCTGGACGAACCGACCAACCACCTGGACCTGGATTCGATCGAGGCGGTGGAGGCGGCGTTGCGGGCCTATGACGGCGCCCTGGTCGTGGTCAGCCACGATGCGGATTTCCTGGACGCCGTCGGGATCGAGCGGACGATCAGCCTGCCGACGGCTGGCCCGACGTATTGACCATCCACGGCACGCCGAACCTGTCGATGAAGTTGCCATAACCCGGCGACCAGAAGGTCGGCGAAAAGTCCATGATGACCTGGCCGCCTTCGGACAGGGCGTCGAAGATGCGTTTGGCCTCGGCCGCGTCGTCATAGTGCAGGGTGACGTCGAAGCCGTTCTTGGGCTTTTCGATATGGGGCGCCCAGTCGGTGTCCATGTCGGCGCCCATGATCGACTGGTCGCCGACCTCCAGCCAGGCGTGCATCAGCCAGTCCTTGTACTGCGGCCCTACCGGCATGTCGGGCGGCCCTTCGCCATAGGGGAAGGCGGCGGTGATCCTGCCGCCCAGAACGCGGGCGTAGAACTCAAAGGCTTCCTTGCATTGTCCGCGGAAGGACAGGCTGGTCACGATTTTCATCGGTCGTCTCCTGAGGTGTTGTCTTTCAGCCAGGCGTCGAAGCGGCCGAAGGTGCTGGTCCAGCCATGTTCATGGCCGGTCAGGCTGCGTTCGGACTTCAGCCCCTGGTGGGTGAAACGCATGCGGGTCTTGCCGTCGTCGGTGTCTTCGAACTGGACGGTGACCAGGGTGTCTGCGGGCGGTCCGTCCTCGTGGCTTTCGTCCCATTTGAAGGTGAAGACCAGGCGACGGGGCGGGTCCACCTCGCGGTACATGCCGCCCTGCCAAAGCACGTCGTCGCCCTCGGCCGACTTCAGGCAGGCGCGCCACAGGCCGCCGACCCGCAGGTCCTGCTCGACCTTGACCGCCGGCCATTCGACCGGACCCAGCCACAGCACCGTGACCTCGGGCCGGGTCCAGGCGCGCCAGACCAGGTCGCGCGGGGCGTCGAACACCCGCTCCATGTGCAGCACATGGTCGGTCATCTCGGGCAGGGGCGGCAGGTCGGTCATCGGCGGCTCACAGCGTCTTCAGCAGGTCGCCCAGCTGGTCGGCGGCGGCGCCCCAGCCTTCCTCGAATCCCATGGCCTGATGCTGGGCCTTGGTCTCGGCCGACCAGTGGCGGGCGGTCGCGACATATTCGGTCCGGCCGTCGGGCAGGGGGATCATCTCGACCGTGCCGACCATGAAGGGCTGGCCCGCCGGCTTCCAGTCGGGCGTTAGGGCGTCGGTCGTGGTCAGGCGACGGCCGGGAACCACCTCCAGCACCACGCCCGAGTTGGGAATCACCTCGCCGTCCGGCCCGTGCATGGTGAAGTTGAACCGCCCGCCGGGGTGCAGTTCGACGACAGCGTCGGTAATCGTCCACGGCCTGGGACAGAACCACTGTTCCAGCAGCTTCGGCTCGGTATAGGCGCGCCAGACCTTGTCGGCCGGGGCTTCGAAAACCCGGCGCAGGACCAGCTCGTGCTGATGGGCCGTACCCGGCGTGTTGCAGGGATTGTCGTCAGTGGCTTGAGCCATCGGGATTTCCTTTCTGGATCTGCTGCAGATAGGCGTCGAGACGGTCGAAGCTGGAGTCCCAGTAACGGCGATAATGTTCCAGCCAGCCGGCGATGGTTTTCAGGCCCTCCGGCTCCAGTCGCGCGGGCCGCCACTGGGCCTGGCGCCCGCGGCTGATCAGGCCGGCCTTCTCCAGCACCTTCAGATGTTTGGTGATCGCCGGGCCGCTGATGTCGAAGGGGGCGGCCAGTTCCCCCACCGTCGCCTCTCCTTCGGTCAGGCGGGCCAGGATGGCGCGCCGCGTGGGGTCGGCCAGGGCCGAGAACAGGCTGTCGAGCTGCTGCTGGGAATCCATCGTAATACGCCAGATTATTAAATAACCTAATGGTTATATACGATGACATCTCGCGCCCGTCAAATCCGTTTGCGCGACCTCCTGTCGGCTCTAGTGTGCGGCCTTCGAAGGAGCCGCCCCATGAGCCTGCTTGCCGCCATCGCCGTCGTCGCCATCCAGGCCGCGCCCGATCCCGCCCAGGTCCAGATCGTGGCGGTGCTGGATGAACTGGAACGCGCCTCGTCCACGGCGGACGAGGCCGCCTATTTCGCCCTGTTCACGCCCGACGCTCGTTTCGTCGGCACCGATGCGACCGAACACTGGGACATGGCCCAGTTCCGGGCCTTCGCCGAACCTTACTTCCAGCGCGAGCGGGCCTGGAGCTTTCCGGCCACCGAACGCGTCATCACCGTGGCGGACATCGACTGTCGCTGCATCGCCTGGTTCGAGGAGAAGCTGGCCAGCGCCCATTACGGGGAAACGCGCGGCTCGGGCGTGATGCGCAAGACGGCCGAGGGCTGGAAGATCGAACAGTATGTTCTCAGCTTCGCCATTCCCAATGACCGGTCCGACGCCGTGGTCGCGGCGGTGCGCGGGACGTCGGCCCCCTAGACGTGGATTTCGCCGACGACGCCTTTGTTCTGGCTGCCCGGTCGCATGGCGACACCGGCGCGGTGGTTGACCTGCTGACGGCCGAGCACGGCCGGCGCGGCGCCTATGTCGCGGGCGGGGCGTCGCGGCGGATGCGGCCGTTTCTGCAGGCGGGCGCCCAGGTGACGGTCGATTATCGGGCGCGCACGTCCGAGCATCTGGGGGCCGCGCGGCTGGAGCCGGTGGGGCAGGGGCCCAGCGCCCTGTTCGACGATCCGCTGGCTCTGATCGGCCTCAACGCCGCCGCCGCGGTGGCGCAGGGCGCGCTGCCGGAGCGGGAGCCGCATCCCGGCGCCTTCCTGGCCTTCCAGGCGCTGATGGCGGCCTTCGCCGTGCCCGAGGTCTGGCCCGCCGTGTTCGTGAAGTTCGAGGCGGGACTACTGGACGACCTGGGGTTCGGGCTGGATCTCAGCCGCTGCGCCTCGACTGGCACGACCGACGATCTGGTCTGGGTCAGCCCGCGCACCGGCCGGGCGGTGTCGGCCGAGGCGGGCGCCCCATATTCCGACCGGCTGCTGGCCCTGCCGCCTTTTCTGCTGGGCGCGCAGGCGGGCCTGAGGGACGGCGACGTGCGCGCGGGGTTCGCCCTGACCGGGCATTTTCTGGAGCAGTTCGTGTTCAACCCGCTGAACCGGCCCCTGCCGCCGGCGCGGGTGTGGATGCTGGACAAGCTGGCGGAAGCGGGTCGCCTTTGAGCCATACGCCGTGCTAGCCGTGCACGGACAACCGGAGGGGAATCCATGAAGCGTCTCGTCGTCTCGGCCATCGCCCTGGCCATGGTGTTGGCCGCGCCCGTCGCGGCCCAGGATCGCGACGCGGCGGCCGAGGCGCGCATCCGCGCCGATGTGACCTTCCTGGCCGACGACGCTCTGGAAGGGCGTGAAAGCGGCCATCGCGGCTATGACCTGGCGGCCCTTTATGTCCAGACGCGGATGCAGGCCATGGGCATGTCGCCGGGCGCGGGCGAGGCCTGGACCCAGCCGATCACCTTCGCCCGCACCGGCATCGCCGAACAGGGCGCGACCGTGACCTGGACCCCGGCGGGCGGCGAGCCCGTCGTCTGGACCCACGGCCAGGACGCCATGGTCAACGCCGGGGACGTGGCGGGGCGGATGAGTCTGGCGGGTGGGGTGGTCTTCGTCGGCTTCGGCATCGACGCGCCCCAGCACGGCATCGACGATTACGCCGGCCTGGATGTCGATGGGAAGATCGTGGTCCTGCTGTCCGGCGCGCCGACGGGGCTGGACAGCGACGTCGCGGCCCATCTGGGCGCCGGCAAGGCCGCGACGGCCGCCGCCCACGGCGCCGTGGGCGTGATCACCATCAACACCGACGCCAGCGCGCGGCGCTATACTGCCGACCTGCTGCGTCGGTTCGCGGGTCGCACCGAAACCACCTGGGTCGGCTCCGACGGCAAGCCGCGCCGCAATGCGTCGGGCGCCCGCGCCGGGGCCATGCTGACCGATGACGCCGCCGCCGCCCTGTTCGCCGGCGCGACCAAATCCTATGCCGACATCCGCGCCGAAGCGGCGACCGGGCGTCCCGCCGGCTTCGCCCTGGACGGACAGGCGACGTTCGACGTCCACACCCGCCGCGACGATTTCCAGAGCGCCAACGTCATCGGCCGCATCCCCGGATCGGACCCGGCGGTCAGCGACGAGGTGGTGATCCTGACCGCTCACCTGGACCATCTGGGCATATCGGCCTCGGGCGACGACCGCATCAACAACGGCGCCCTGGACAACGCGGGCGGCGTGTCGATCATGCTGGAGGCGGCCCGCAGCCTGATGGCCGCCCCGCCGCGCCGGTCGGTTCTGGTCGTGGCCCTAGCGGCCGAGGAAAAGGGCCTGCTGGGGTCCGACTATCTGGCGCGCAATCCGGTTGTGGCCGCCGATCAGGTGGTGGCCGACGTCAATCTGGACATGCCGATCCTGACCTATGTCTTCACCGATGTGGTGGCCTTCGGCGCCGAACATTCGACCCTGGGGCCGATCGTGGCCGATGCGGTGCAGGCGGCGGGTCTGATCGCCTCGCCCGATCCGATGCCGGAACAGAACGTCTTCACCCGCTCGGACCACTATTCCTTCGTCAAGGCAGGGGTGCCGTCGGTCATGCTGGCCACCGGCTACGCCAATGGCGGCGAGGCGGAATGGGCGCGGTTCTTCGCCGACGGCTATCACAAGCCGAACGACGACCTGAGCATGCCCTTCCACTGGGAGGCGGCGGTCCGTTTCGCCCAGGTCAACGCCGCCATCGCCCGCGCCATCGCCGACAGCGCCGAGCGGCCGATGTGGTATCGCGGGAACAGCTTCGGCGACCAGTTCGCCCCGAACGCGCCCAAGGCGGAGAAGCCGTCCACGGAATAGGGCGCGCGCGGCGTTCGTGGGGCTAGACTTCCAGCCTCCGTTCGCCGATTCGCAGCCCCATGACCGTTCACACCCCGCCGCCCGAGGGCGGCCGCATCGTCGATGAGCCAATGGACCAGGCGCTGAGCCGCCGGTACCTGGCCTATGCGCTGTCGACCATCACCAACCGCGCCCTGCCGGACGTGCGCGACGGCTTCAAGCCGGTGCACCGCCGCATCCTTTACGCCATGCACCAGATGCGGCTGAACCCGCAGGCGGCGGCGCGCAAATGCGCCAAGGTGGTCGGCGAGGTGATGGGCGGATACCACCCGCACGGCGACGCCTCCATCTATGAGGCCCTGGTCCGCCTGGCCCAGGATTTCGCCCAGCGCTATCCGCTGGTCGATGGTCAGGGAAACTTCGGCAACATCGACGGCGATAGCGCCGCGGCCATGCGCTATACCGAGTGCAAGCTGACGCCGGCGGCCGTGCTGTTGCTGGACGGGATCGACCAGGACGCGGTCGATTTCCGCGCCACCTATGACGATCAGGACGAGGAGCCGGTGGTCCTGCCGGCCGGTTTCCCCAATCTGCTGGCCAATGGGTCTTCGGGGATCGCGGTGGGGATGGCGACCTCCATCCCGCCGCACAACGCCGGCGAACTGATCGACGCCTGCCTGACGCTGCTGGACGACCCAGAGGTTTCGACCGAGGCTCTGATGGCCCATGTGCCGGGGCCGGACTTTCCGACCGGCGGGGTGGCGGTGGAAGGCCACGCCTCGATCCTGGACGCCTATGAGACCGGCCGGGGCGGGGTGCGCCTGCGCGCGCGGTGGGAGACCGAGGATCTGGGCCGCGGCGTGTGGCGCATCGTCGTCACCGAGATGCCGTACCAGGTGCAGAAGTCCAAGCTGATCGAAGCCCTGGCCGAACTGATCGAGCAGAAGAAGGCGCCGCTGCTGGCCGATGTGCGCGATGAATCGGCCGAGGACATCCGCCTGATCCTGGAGCCCAAGAGCCGCACGGTCGAACCCGAAGTCCTGATGGAGAGCCTGTTCAAGCTGTCCGATCTGGAGGTGCGGTTCCCGATCAACATGAACGTGCTGGACGCCACCGGCACGCCGGGGGTGCTGGGGCTGAAGGCCTGTCTGCAGGCGTTCCTGGATCACCGGCGCGAGGTTCTGATCCGGCGCGGGCGCTGGCGGGTGGCGCGGATCGAGAAGCGGCTGCACCTGCTGGACGGCCTGCGCATCGTCTTCCTGAACCTGGACGAGGTCATCCGCATCGTCCGCGAGGAGGAACAACCCAAGGCCGTGCTGATCGCCCGTTTCGGCCTGACAGAGGTTCAGGCCGACTTCATCCTGGACACCCGGCTGCGTCAGCTGGCGCGGCTGGAAGAGATGGCGATCGAGAAGGAATTCAAGGAGCTGTCCGAAGAACTTGCGGGCCTGAATGCGATGATCGCGTCGCCCGCGCGCCAGAACAAGCTGCTGGTGGTCGGCCTGCAGGATGTGCGCAAGGCCCTGGTCTCGCCGCGCCGCACCACCATGGCCGAGGCGGTGGCTGCGTCGGCCTTCGTGGCGCCCGAAGCCTTTATCCCGCGCGAAGCGGTGACGGTGATCCTGTCCGAACGCGGCTGGATCCGCGCGGCCAAGGGCAAGGTCGAAGACCCGTCGGAGCTGAAGTTCAAGGAGGGCGACGCCTTGGCCTGGCTGGTCCCGGCCTTCACCACCGACAAGCTGCTGATCGGGGCGTCGGACGGGCGTATCTTTACGGTCGGAGTGGACAAGCTGGCGTCCGGGCGCGGCCATGGCGAACCGCTACGGCTGATGATCGACCTGGATGAAAAGGCGGACATCGTCGGCGTTCTGGCGCACCAGCCGGGGGCGAAATTGCTGGTGGCGTCGCGGGCCGGCTACGGCTTCATCGCGCCGGAGGACGACACCCTGGCCCAGAAGCGGGGCGGCAAACAGGTGCTGAACGGCGAGATGCTGTCGATGCTGCGCGCCACGGGCGATCATGTCGCGGCCGTCGGCGACAATCTGAAGGCCCTGATCTTCCGCCTGGACGAACTGCCCGAGATGGGTCGCGGCAAGGGGGTGAAGATCCAGTCCTACAAGCAGGGCGGCCTGGCTTCGATCACCACCTTCGACGCCGAGGCCGGTCCCGAATGGGTCGATGGCGGGGCGCGCCGTCGCAACTGGCCCGACTGGAAGGACTGGCTGGGCAAGCGGGCGCAGGCGGGGCGCCAGGGACCGCGGGGGCTGCGGAAGTTCCGGTAGTTTTCCCTCTCCCGTCGGGAGAGGGATCGCTGATCTGACGCCAAATTCATTCGCGCGAACCGAGGTTGCGCGCAATACTGTGGCGGTGGGCCGCGTTCGGCCCGAGGCTGGAGAGCTCAATGCTGACCTGGATTATCATCGGCGTTGTCGTCGTCGTGCTGCTGTTCGTGATTGTCGGGGCCTACAACCGGCTCGTGGCGCTGGACCAGGCCGCCAACCAGTCATTCGCCGACATCGATGTGCAGCTGAAGCAGCGCCAGGATCTGATCCCCAATCTGGTCGAGACGGTCAAAGGCTACGCCGCGCACGAAAAGGGTACGCTGGACGCCGTGATCCAGGCCCGCAGCGCCGCGACGGCCGCATCGTCGGTCAATGACAAGGTGCAGGCGGAAAACATGCTGACGGCGTCGCTGGGCCGGCTGTTCGCCCTGTCCGAGGCCTATCCCGACCTGAAGGCCAACACCAATTTCCAGCAGCTGCAGCTGGACCTGTCGGACATCGAGAACAAGCTGGCCGCCGCCCGCCGCTTCTTCAACAACGCCGTGGCCGAGTTCAACGCCGTGCGCCGCCAGTTCCCGACCGTGCTGTTCGCCGGCCTGTTCGGCTTCGGTTCGGACAAGCCCTTCTTCGACGTGGGCGCCGACGAGCGCGCGGCCCTGAACGCCGCCCCGCCGCAGGTGAAGTTCTAAGCGCCGATGGCCGCCTTCTATGGTCGCGCCGTCGGCCTGAAGACCCACATCTGGGCCAACAACACCCGGTCGGCGTTGCTGCTGGCCGGGTTCCCCGTGCTGATGGCCCTGATGTTGTACGGCGCCCAGCTGGTGCTGATGGGCATGGGCATTATCGAGGGAACGGGCGGGAGCCTGGGCGCCGACATGGCGCGGGCGGCCGGCATGCTGGGCTGGACCCTGCCCGCCGCGGCCGTGGTCTCGGCCATCTGGTTCGCCATCGCCTATGTCGGCAACCAGGCCATGATCGACGCCATGACCGGCGCGCGAAAGGTCGAGCGGCGGGACGAGCCGGAACTGTATAACCTGCTGGAAAACCTGTGCATCTCGCGCGGGATGCGGACGCCCGCCCTTCGGATCATCGAAGACCCGTCGCTGAACGCCTACGCCAGCGGCCTGCATGAGGGGCGATATTCGGTCACCGTCACGCGCGGTCTGATGCACAGTCTGGATCGCGACGAGATGGAGGCCGTTCTGGCCCATGAACTGACCCACGTCATCAACAAGGACGTGCGGACCATGGTCATCGCCTCGATCTTCGCCGGCATCATCAGCGTGATCGCCGAAATGGTGTTCCGGGGCCTGTTCTATGCCCGGGGCGGCGGGCGCAACAACAAGAACGCCGGGCCTCTGATCCTGATCGGCCTGGCCATTGCGGCGGTCGGGTTCGGCCTGGCGCTGGTGATCCGCATGACCCTGTCGCGCAGCCGCGAGTTCGTGGCCGACGCCGGTTCGGTAGAGCTGACGAAAAAGCCCGACGCCATGATCTCGGCCCTGCGCAAGGTGTCGGGCCGGTCGCAGCTGAAGGCCCCGGACGAGGTGCAGGGCATGTTCCTGGAAAACCGGCCGGACAAGGCAGGCTTCATGGACATGCTGGCCACCCACCCGCCGATCGAGAAGCGGATCGAGGCCCTGGTCCGCTATGCCGGCGGGCGCGAGGCGCCGCCGCCCGACCGCATTGACACCGCCGTGCCCACCACCTGACAGCGTCAACGGATCGGCGGGGGAGGCCGTTCAGCCAGGATGACCCAACCGACCCAACCGCGCCGCCGCTGGTCCCTGATCGGGCCGGGCATCGTCGTGGCCGCGACCGGCGTGGGGGCGGGGGATCTGGTCGCTACCCTGGTGGCCGGAGCCAAATATGGCTACGCCCTGCTGTGGGCCGCCATCATCGGGGCGATCATCAAGATGGCCCTGGCCGAAGGCGTCGGGCGATGGACCCTGGCCAGCGGGCGGACCATGTTCGACGGCTGGGCCAGCCTGCCGGGGCGGGTCGGCGGGCGGATGAACTGGGCCACCCTGTATTTCGCCGTCTATGTGGTCATCTGGGGCTTCGTCTATGGGGCCACGGCCATGACGGCCAGCGCCCTGCCGCTGGCGGCGCTGTGGCCGGTGCTGGACCTGAAGGCCTGGGGCGTGGTCAACGGCCTGATCGGCCTGGGGCTGGTGTGGATCGGCGGATACGGCCTGTTCGAGAAGATTATGACCGCCCTGGTCGGGGTGATGTTCGTCACCGTCGTGGGCCTGGCCATCATTGTGACGCCGGATCTGCCGCGCCTGCTGACCGGCGCCTGGCCGACCCTGCCGGGCGGGTCGCTGTTTTACACCCTGGGCCTGATCGGCGGGGTGGGGGGCACCATCACCATGGCGGCCTATGGCTATTGGCTGAACGCCAAGGGCTGGAAGGGCGCCGACTGGATGCCGACCATGCGGATGGACAACCGCGTCGCCTATGGCGTCACCGGCCTGTTCGTCGTGGCCATGCTGATCGTCGGGGCCGAGCTGCTGCACGCCTCGGGCACGGCGCTGGCGGGCGGGGATCGCGGCCTGCTGGACCTGGACGCCGTGCTGCGCGAGCGGTTCGGGCCGGTGGTGTCGGTGCTGTTCCTGGTCGGCTTCTGGGCCACCAGCTTCTCCAGCCTGATCGGCGTGTGGCAGGGGGTCAGCCTGATGTTCGCCGACTTCTGGGCCCACATGGCCGGGCGGCCCGATGATGATGCGTTTCGAGGCCCCCGCAGCCGGGCGGCGCGCGGATATATGCTGTGGCTGACCTTCCCGCCCATCGTCCTGCTGTTCCTGGAGCGGCCGTTCGGCCTGATCGTGGCCTATGGGGTGCTGGGCAGCCTGTTCATGCCGTTCCTGGCCGGGACGCTGATCTGGTTGCTGAACTCGGACCGGACGCCGGCCGAGTGGCGCAGCCGCTGGGTGTCGAACAGCCTGCTGGCGGGGGCGGCGCTGATGTTCGCGGTGCTGGCGGGCAAGGAGATCGCGGGCTTGTTCTGACCGCCCGATCGGCCTACCCCGTCGCGCACGGAATCAACGGTTTGGAGCGCCATAGATGAGCCTCGCCATCCTCTTTCCCGGACAGGGCAGCCAGTCGGTCGGCATGGGCGCGGCCCTGGCCGACGCCTTCGCCAGCGCGCGCGAGGTCTTCGCCGAGGTCGACGACGCCCTGAACCAGAAGCTGTTCCAGCTGATGCGCGAGGGGCCTGAGGATCAGCTGACCCTGACCGAGAACGCCCAGCCGGCCCTGATGGCGGTGTCCGTGGCGGCGATGCGGGTGCTGAAGGTCGAGTTCGGGGTGGATGTGACGGCGGCGGCCTATGTCGCCGGCCATTCGCTGGGCGAGTATTCGGCCCTGTGCGGGGCCAGCGCGATCAGCCTGTCGGACACGGCGCGCCTTCTGAAGCTGCGCGGCCAGGCGATGCAGCGGGCCGTGCCGGTGGGCCGGGGCGCCATGGCGTCCCTGATCGGGCCGAAGACGGATCTGGCGCTGGCCGAGGCGGCGGCCAAGGCGGGCTCCGAAGTCGGGGTCTGCGTCGTGGCCAATGACAATAACGCCGGCAATGTGGTGATCTCGGGCGACAAGGCGGCCGTGGACCGCGCCATCGAGGCGGCCAAGGAACTGGGCGCGCGGGCCATACCGCTGAACGTCTCGGCGCCCTTCCACTGTCCGCTGATGCAGCCGGCGGCCGACGAGATGGCGGCGGCCCTGGCCGATGCGAAGATCATTTCGCCCGCCGCGCCGGTGGTGGCCAATGTCACGGCGCGGCCGGAGACGGACCCCGAGGTCATCCGGCGCCTGCTGGTCGAACAGGTGACCGGTCGGGTGCGCTGGCGCGAGTCGATGGAATGGATGGCGGGGGCCAAAGATTCCGGGGGCGGCGTGACCCGCTTCGCCGAGGTCGGCTCGGGCAAGGTGCTGACCGGCATGGCCAAGCGGATCGCGCCGGACGCCGAGGCCCTGGCCCTGAATACGCCCGAAGACCTGGAAGCCTTCGCCCGCAGCCTGTGACGGCTATTGGCCGGGCGTGGTGTTGACCTGAAGCCAGGCGATCAGGTCGCGTCGGTCGGTGGCGTCCGGCAGACCGGCGAAGCTCATCTTGTTGCCCGGCAGGAAGGTGCGCGGGTTCTCCAGCCAGTGGCCGATCCGCTCGGCGTCCCAGGCGAAGTCCGCCGCCTTCAGCGCCGCGGAATAGTTGTATCGCGGCTGGGCGCCCGCCTGGCGGCCGAACACGGCCCACAGGTTCGGCCCCGTCATGTTCGGGCCGCCGGGCGTGATGGTGTGGCACGACCGGCAGCGCGCGAAGGCCCGGCGGCCGTTGTCCAGATCGGCGGCGTTGTAGGGGGCGGGCAGGGCGGCCAGCGTCGCCTGCATCTGCGCCTCGGTGGGCGGGGCGACGGCCGGACCGGCGGGCGTATCCTCGGCGCCCGACGATCCCTGGCCGCAGCCGGCCAGAGCCAGGGCGCAGGCGGTGACGAGCAGGCGGCGGGTCATGGCGTCTCTCTCCAGTCTCGGCGCCGGTGATAGCGCAATCCGGGCGTGCGGCAATGCGGCGACGCAAGTCTGATCGGGCCTTCTGGACGCGGGGGAGCCGCTCCTGATAGTCACTGTCAACTGAACGGCGCAGGTCGCGCCCGCGCCCGAGAACCCCATGTCCGACGAAATCCCCCTGAGTCAGGCCCGGCGCGGCGATCGCGGCGTCATCGTCAGGGTCGGCGCCCACTGTCATCACCTGGATCATGAGGTCGAGCTGGAGCGGCGTCTGCTGGAGCTGGGCTTTGTCGAGGGCGCCCAGGTCGAACTGCTGCACGAAGGCCTGTTCGGCCGCGACCCCATCGCCATGAAGGTGGACGACATGCGGGTGGCCCTGCGCCGACGCGAGGCCGCCAGCCTGATCGTGCGGCTGGAGACGCGGTGATGGACGCCGTCGTGAAACCGGCCCGCATCGTCCCCGCCCGAATCGCCCTGGTCGGAAATCCCAACAGCGGCAAGACTGCCCTGTTCAACGCCCTGACCGGCGCGCACCAGAAGGTCGCCAACTACGCCGGCGTCACGGTCGAGCGCAAGGAAGGCGCCGTCCGCACCGCGTCGGGCCGCAACCTGTCGATTCTGGACCTGCCCGGCACCTATTCCCTGCGGGCGCGCAGCCTGGATGAAGAGGTCACGCGCGACGCCGTCCTGGGTCGTCTGGCGGGGGAACCGGCGCCGGATGCGGTCATCCTGGTGGCCGACGCGACCAATCTGCGGCTGGTGCTGCGGCTGGCGCTGGAGATCAAGGCCGTGGGCCGGCCGATGGTCGTGGCCCTGAACATGTACGACATCGCCCAGCGCCAGGGCCTGCGCATCGATCTGGAGCGTCTGTCGGCCGAACTGGGCGCCCCGGTCGTGCCGACCGTGGCCACCCGGCGGCGCGGCATCGACGAACTGCTGGCCGCCGTCGAAGGCCTGGCCCTGACCGCGCCGGCGGGCGAGGGCGGATGGCATGCGCCCGACGCGGCCGAAATCCGCGCCGCCCACCATCAGGCCGAGCGGATCATGAAGGCGGCGGTCCGCCCGCCGGAACGGCCCGACACCCTGACGGGACGGATCGATTCGGTGCTGCTGCATCCGGTGGCGGGCCTGGTCATCCTGCTGGGCCTGTTGTTCGTCATGTTCCAGGCGGTCTTCACCTGGGCCACGCCGCTGATGGACGGCATCGAGGCCGGGCTGGGCGCTCTGGGCGTCTGGGTCGCGGCGGTCATGCCTGACGGCCTGATGGAAAGCCTTATCGTCGACGGCCTGATCGCGGGGGTGGGCAGCGTGCTGGTCTTCCTGCCGCAGATCCTGATCCTGTTCGCCTTCATCATCCTGCTGGAAGACTTCGGCTATATGGCCCGCGCGGCCTTTCTGATGGACCGGATCATGGGCGGGGCGGGCCTGCACGGCCGGGCCTTCATTCCCCTGCTCAGCAGTTTCGCCTGCGCCATTCCCGGCGTGATGGCGGCGCGGGTGATCGATTCCAAGCGCGACCGCCTGACCACCATCATGGTGGCGCCGCTGATGACCTGTTCGGCGCGCATTCCGGTCTACACCCTGATCATCGCCGCCTTCATTCCGAACGAGACCGTCTGGGGCTTCGCCAATCTGCAGGGGCTGGTGATGTTCGGCCTGTATGCGGCGGGCATCGTCAGCGCCCTGGCCGTGTCGTTCGTGATCCGGCGCATCTTCTGGCGCGGCGCGGTCGAGCCGTTCATGATGGAGCTGCCGGCCTATAAAATGCCCGACGCCCGCAGCGTGCTGTTCAACCTGTGGCTTCGCGCGCGAATCTTCCTGGAGCGGGCGGGGCGGATCATCCTGCCGCTGATGGTCGTCGTATGGGTGCTATCGACCTTCCCCTATCCGCCCGAGGGGGCGACCGGCCCGGCCATCGACTATTCGTTCGCCGGCATGATGGGTCAGACGCTGGAGCCGATCTTCGCCCCCATCGGCTTCAACTGGCAGATGGTCATCGCCCTGATCCCCGGCATGGCCGCGCGCGAGGTGGCGGTGGCGGCCCTGGGTTCGGTCTACGCCATCGCCGACGCCGAAGGGGCGGGCGTCACCGCCCTGGCCTCGACCCTGGCGGATCAGTGGAGCCTGGCCACCGCCCTGGCCTTCCTGGCCTGGTATGTGTTCGCGCCCCAGTGCGTGGCCACCCTGGGCGTGGTGCGGCGCGAGACCAATTCTCGCAAATGGACCTGGATCATGGTGGGCTACATGTTCGGCCTGGCCTATCTGGCCGCCTTCATCACCTATCGCGTCGCCGTGGCCCTGGGCGGCGGCTGAGCGCCGGAGCCTGAATGATCGTCCATGCCGTCATCCTGGGTCTGCTGGGCCTGATCGTCGGCAGTTTCGTAGCCGCCGTCAGCGTGCGCCTGCCGCGCGAGGAAGAGGTGGTGGTCACGCCCTCGCACTGCATGGCCTGCGGCGTGCGGCTGAAACCGTGGCATATGGTTCCGGTCATCAGCTGGCTGATGCTGCGTGGACGCTGCGCCGACTGTCGGGCCGCGATCTCGCCCCGCTATCCGCTGATCGAGACGGCGGCGGGCCTGATCGGCGTCTGGGCGGCGTTGAACGGCGGCGGCTGGGTCATGATGGCGGCGACGGCGATCCTGGGCTGGCAGCTGATCCTGATCGCCCTGATCGACGCCGAGCATTTCTGGCTGCCGGACGTGCTGACCTTTCCGCTGGTCGCCACCGGCATCGGGGCGGCGGCGTTGGTCGCGCGCGACTGGCCTATCGACGCCCTGATCGGCGCCGTCGTCGGCTTCGGCCTGCTGTGGCTGATCGCCTGGGCCTACAAGGCGTGGAGGAAGCGCGACGGCCTGGGCGGCGGCGATCCCTTCCTGTTCGCGGGGGCCGGGGCCTGGGTCGGCTGGATGGGCCTGCCCAGCGTGTTGCTGTGGGCCTGCGCGGTCGGGTTCAGTATCGTGGCGGCGCGGCTGATCGTGCGGCGCCGGGTGCGGGGTGACGACCGCCTGCCGTTCGGCAGCCTGCTGGCGGTGGGGATCTGGCTGGTGTGGCTGTACGGCCCCTTGGGGCTAGCGTGATCGTGGCCCGAAATCTGACCCGAGTTGGACGCTGTCCAACTCGACCGATTTCGGTCTAGCGTCCCGTCGTAAGACGCACCACCATGTGCGCCGTGGTGTCCAGCACCGCCTCGGCCGTGTCGGCGCGCAGCAGCAGATCGAAGCCGTCGGCCATGGATTCCACCATGTTCGCCACCTGATACGACGCCAGGCGCGGGTCCAGCCCCTCGGGCTGGCGCCCGCCCGCCCGCGCCTCGGCGATGCGGCGTTCCAGCGCCAGGTGCAGGCGGCGCAGGCGTCGCACGCGGCTGTCGATAAAGGCCGTCTGCCCCTGATCGGCCAGCATGTGTTCGATGCGCAGGGCATGACCATGGATGCGCCACATCGCCAGGGTGTCAGCCACATAGGCGCGGGCGGCGGCAAAGGCCCGGTCGCCGGACCAGTCCCCCTGAAGATGCCGGGCCAGGGTGTTGCAGTCGTCGGTCGCCGCCTCGCACAACGCCAGAACAACGTCGTCCACGGCGCTGAAATAGGTATAGAAACTGGCGGCCGATACACCCGCCGCCTGGGCGATGTCGGCGGTGCGGACGGCGCCGAAATGCCGCTCGCGCAACAGGGCCGAACCGGCGTCCAGCAGGGCCTGGCGCGTGCGGCCGCCCCGCGCGCCCATGCGGTGACCCAGCTTGTTGCGCGTGGTCGGCGTCATCGAACCCTCAGGGGAGGAGAGGGAGGTGGTGCCGGTTGCAGGGTTCGAACCCGCGACATCCAGTTTACAAAACTGGCGCTCTACCAACTGAGCTAAACCGGCCCCGGTCAGGGCGGACCTTATGCTGGCCGAATCCGTCCGGTGCAAGCATGGTGCGGCCATGCCCAGTCTGCCGCCCATGCCCTATCTGACGCCCGTCCTGCTGCTGGTGCTGTCGAACATCTTCATGACCTTTGCCTGGTACGGGCACCTGAAGTTCGGTTCCAAGCCGCTGTGGATCGTGGTGATCGTCAGCTGGGGCATCGCGTTCTTTGAGTACTGCCTGGCCGTGCCCGCGAACCGGATCGGCCATCAGGTCTATTCGGCGGCCGAGCTGAAGACGATGCAGGAGGTCATCACCCTGCTGGTCTTCGCCGTCTTCTCGGTGACGGTGCTGGGCGAGAAGCTGACGATGAACCACGCCGTGGGCTTCGCCCTGATCGCGGGCGGGGCGTGGTTCATCTTCAGGGGGCCGCTGACGGCGCCCCTGTTCTAGGCGGGTTCCAGCGCCGCGCGGATGCGGTCGGCCAGGGCCTGGAGCGTCGCGGTCTCCGCCATCGGGGCGTGCCCATGCCCCTTCATCGGACGGTCGGCCCAGCGCGGCACGATGTGGACATGCAGGTGGAAGACGGTCTGGCCGCCTGCATCGCCGTTGAACTGCATCAGGCTTATGCCCTCGGGGTTCAGGGCCTTGTCGACGGCGCGGGCGGTGCGCCGGACCGCCTCGGTCACCCGAGCCAGGTCATCGGCCGCGATCTCCAGCACCGTGCGCGCGGTCGAGGTCTTGGAGATGACCAGCACATGGCCTTCCGACTGGGGGAAGACGTCCATGAAGGCCAGGACGTGATCGTCCTCCCACACCTTCACGCTGGGGATGTCGCCGCGCAGGATCCTGGCGAAGATGTTGTCGGGGTCATAGGCGCCGTGCAGGCTCATGGGCGGTCTCCGAAACGTCGCGCTCAGCTGTAGCAGGACGCCGCCGTGACGCGCTATGGTCCCGGTCGATCAAGGGAGATGCGGATGATCCGGTTTATCGTTCAACTGGTGGTGACGGCGCTGGGCCTGTGGCTGGCCTCGGCGGTCGTGCCGGGCGTCGGCTTTACGGGACAGTGGACCCTGATCCTGGCGGCGCTGCTGCTGGGGATCATCAACGCCATCGTGCGGCCGATCCTGGTGGTGCTGACATTCCCGCTGACGGTTGTGACCTTCGGCCTGTTCCTGCTGATCGTGAACGCGGCGACCATCGGTCTGACGGCCGTGCTGCTGGACGGTTTCGTGGTCGATGGCCTGTGGGCCGGCATCGGCGCGGCCATCATCACCGGCGTGGTCAGCTGGATCGCCGGCACCGCCATCCCTGACGACAAACGCTAACGCCCGCCAGCGCCCGATCAGGCGCTGAGCACGTCCAGCGTCATCCGCTGCAGCAGGGCGCCGCCTTGTCCGACGGCGGCGAGGCGGCTGGAGGCGTGGCCCAGGACGTTGGCGGCATAGACTTCATACAGGTCCATGCGCCCCTGCAGCCAGGCGGCGTCGCCTTCGCCGGTCTCCATCTGCGCCTTGGCCGCCAGGGCGCCCTTGGCCAGCAGCCAACCGCCGATGACGTCGCCCATCAGCTTCAGATAGGCGTCGGCCGCGGCCAGGACGTCGGCCGCACGCGCCGGCTCGGCCTTGGCGTCCAGCAGCCACAGGGTGGCGTCCTCAACCGCCTCGATGGCGTTGGCCAGCCGTTCGACGGGCTTGCCGGAATAGAGGCGGTTCAGCTCGCCGCAGGTGGCCTTCATGTCGGTGATCAGGGCCTTGGCCGCGGCGCCGCCGTCCTGGGACAGTTTGCGACCGACCAGATCCATGGCCTGGACGCCGTTGGTTCCTTCGTAGATCGGGGCGATGCGGGCGTCGCGATAGTATTGCGCCGCGCCGGTTTCCTCGATGAAGCCCATGCCGCCGTGGACCTGGACGCCCAGGGAGGCGACCTCGCAGCCGACATCGGTGGACCAGGCCTTGGCGATGGGCACGAACAGGTCCTCGCGGCCTTTCCAGCGCAGGCGGTCCTCGTCGTTGGCGGCGGTGCGCGCCAGGTCGGCGGCGACGGCGGTGGACAGACAGATGGCGCGGGCGGCCGCGACCTTAGCCTTCATCACCGACAGCATGCGGCGCACGTCGGGATGGTCGATGATCGGGGCGTTCATTTCGCCGGTCCAGACGCTGCGGCCCTGGCGGCGCTCCTGGCCATAGGCCAGGGCGTGCTGATAGGCGCGTTCCGCGATGCCGACGCCCTCGACCCCGACGGCCAGGCGGGCGGCGTTCATCATCACGAACATATGGGCCAGGCCCTCGTTCGGACGGCCGACCAGTTCGGCGGTCGCGCCTTCATAGCTCATGACGCAGGTGGGCGAGGCGTGGATGCCCAGCTTGTGCTCGACGC
>NZ_CALMFB010000059.1 GCF_937863155.1 uncultured Brevundimonas sp.
ATCAGCGGGCGTTCGGGGAAGACCTGCCCGAGGCGGCGACGCGGGTGAAGGTGGGTTAGTCGGCGTCTACCCAGAGCTTTGCATTCTGATTTTTGAGGTAAGCATCGACGCTGCGGTGCATCATGTGCTCGGGCTCGATGACACGGCCATTTGGCATCACCAAAGCTCTCGTTCGTTCGTCGATTCCGTCTCCTGTAACCGGGGCAACCTCCCCGTTCTCCAAGATAGCCCACCCGACGACCGTCACGAGTTCGTAGAACTCTCCTTCTTGGATGGGATCAAGAACATAAGTATCCGGCTGCGCTACGCAAATCTGCGATACTCGGCGCTCCACAACTCTTTCCCAGTAGCTAAGATTAACTCGAACTCCACCGTCGGCGAAATCGACCAAGGCAACATTGGCCTTTTGATCTTTGCGAACTCGAACGACGCTTGAAACTGGGTAGCTCCAACCGTTCTCGTCTTCAAAAAACATATGAACCCTCCCTGAACGCAAAGTGAACATCAACCCGGGAGGCGGCAGTTGGCAAGGCGCGAATTCGCTTGCCTGTGGATTAAGCCGCCCTCGGAGTAATCATCTCCAGGGCCGCGCCCATCTTTCGCCGCTGCTCCATCAGGTCATGATCCGCCTGGAGGCCCAGAAAGAACCCCGGCCTGAGACCCCAATACCGCGTCAGACGCAGGTCGGTGTCGGCCGTGACCGCGCGTTTACCCAGAACGATCTCATTGATCCGGCGCGGCGGCACCCCGATGGCGTTGGCCAGCGCGGTCTGGCTCATGCCGATAGGCTTCAAGAAGTCCTCCAGCAGGATGTCGCCCGGCGTGGGATTCTTCAGCCAGTCGTCGGGATGGCCGATATCGGCGAGCCGATCAGTGGTAGTCGCAGATTTCGACATCGTCGCAGCCTCCATCACTCCAGCGGAAACAGATCCGCCACTGCTGATTGATCCGGATCGAATGCTGCCCCTTCCGGTCGCCGGACAGGGCCTCCAGCCGATTGCCGGGCGGGACGCGAAGCTCGTCCAGCACGGCGCTTTGGTTCAGCAGACGCAGCTTTCGCAACGCCGCATCCTGAATATCGCCAGGCAGGCGCCGCGACCGTGCGCCGGCCCATAACTTCTCCGTCTCGCGATCACGAAAGCTGCGGATCATCGCGCGTAAATATAACGCATAACGTTATGAGGAACAAGAAAGCATGTCCGCCACACAGCCGCTTACCCCCTCCGGCCACCCCGTCACCGCCGTCTCCAGTCCCGCCTGATCCCCGGCGAATAGCGCCCGCACGGCGTCCTCATAGCCGGGCAGGTCCCCCGCCAGGGCGGTCATGAAGCGATAGGCCGCTTCCCGCCCCCGGCGCACCCGATCCGGTCCTTCGGCCTCGCGCATCGCGGCCTCGACCAGTTTGCGTAAGGCCACCGACGCCCCGCCCGGCTGGGTCGCCAGCCAGTCCCAGTGGCGGGGCAGCAGGGTCACTTCCCGCGCCGTCACCCCCAGTTTCGGCCGGCCCGGTCCGCGTTTCGCCTCGGGCGCCGCCGTCGGCAATCGCGCCAGGGCGGTCTCCAGATCGCCGCGCAGGTCGAACTCCACAGTGCGGCCGCTGGCGCGGTCGAAGACCAGGACGCCCCGCCCTGTCTCACCGGCCCGTTCGCTGGCCCCCATGACGGCCGGCAGCACATCCCGCGGCGATCCGCGCGCGATCAGGGCGTGACCGGCGAATGCCAGGCAGTCCATGTCGGGGGTCGGGATCATCGCGCGTCTCCTGGGGTCGAGACGCGGATTTGCCCGGATAAAATCAGCTCGTCAATATCGCCCGGGTAAATCCTTGGCGATCACCGCCTCTCGCGGTCCATACGCGCCTGTTCGACCGCCTGGGCCAGGTCGCCTTCGTCTTGGGGCCGGGCCTGCCACAGGGTGGCGTGGACATCGTCGCGCAGCCGCTCCTGGGTGTAATAATATAGCGCCAGCGACCGCCGCACGACGTCGGGCGGGCAGTCCAGCGGGTCCGGGTGGCCGTGGTACGAGGTGTCGGTGGTCGAGAACACCACCATCCGGTTGAACAGCGGCGCCACCTTCTGCGCACAGCGGTCCATATCGACGGTCCACAGCTCCAGATCGCCGCCCCAGGCCGTGTCCCAGTCCTCGTTCAGATAGACCAGCACATTCAGCCGCCGATACAGCCCCATCTGCGGATGGGTGTTGAAGTCGGCATGCACCGCCAGCCGCCCACCGCGCAGGATCTGGTGGAACCCCGCCCCCCACAGATACGGATCGGGCACCAGGCCCGGAATCCCGGTGACGGCCGACAGATACTCAACGAACGGCTTGGCCGACAGATAGTGGATCAGACGCAGGCTTTTCGGCCCCATGCGCGCCACGTCGCGCCAGGCGAATTTGTTCTCCTGCAGATGCTTGACCTCCAGGTTGAACAGGTCGCGCTGGGTCAGGGGTGACGGCACCTCGGCCGCGACGTCGCGCAGGGCGCGCGGATCGAACAGGCCATCGATGACGATGTGCGGGAACGGGTCGGCGGTGCGATAGGCCTCGGCCTGCCGCGCCTGATGGGCGGCGAAGTCGGCGCCGTCGGCGAAGACGGTGTGAAAATCCCCCGCGCCAGGGGCCGAAGGATGGGCGCGCTTGAACAGGTTCCACATGGCCACGGTTGTAGCCACCCCGGATGCGCCTGTCTTGGGGAGAAGAATGTTCTTGCTTTGTTCCGCTTGTGCGCGCATGGTCGGGCCATGGCGATACAGCCGACGAAAGGACGCGGGGCCCGATCCAACGCTAGCGGACGGTATGAGGCGACGACGACCGAGGACTTCGACGACGGCTGGACCGCCGACGATGCGACCCCGGCGCCGCTTCGCACCACCCTGACCCCGGAACGGGCGCGGACGATTATCGCCCGCAACGACAGTCCCGACGTCGGCTTCGACCGATCCATCAACCCTTACAAAGGCTGTGAACATGGCTGCATCTACTGCTACGCCCGTCCGTCCCATGCCTGGATGGGCCTATCCCCGGGCCTGGATTTCGAGAGCCGGATCTTCTTCAAGCCCGAGGCCGCGCGTCTGCTGGAACAAGAGCTGTGCCGCCCCCGATACCGCTGCCGGCGCATCCACATAGGGGGCAACACCGACCCGTATCAGCCGGTCGAGTGCACACTGAAATCCACCCGGTCGGTGCTGGAGGTGATGCAGCGGTTCAACCACCCGTTCAGCATCATCACCAAGTCGGTGCTGATCGCCCGCGACGCCGACATCCTGGGGGCCATGGGGCGTGCGGGACTGTGTTCGGCCTTCGTCTCCCTGACCACCCTGGACCGCAAGCTGGCGCGGGACATGGAGCCGCGGGCCAGCACGCCCGCCAAACGGCTGGAGGCTATTCGGCGGCTGGCGGATGCGGGATGCCCGGTCGGCGTCGGCTTCGCGCCCGTCATCCCCGGCCTGAACGACCATGAGATGGAGGCGGTGCTGGAGGCGGCGGCCCAGGCGGGCGCGACCAGCGCCATGTATGTGACCCTGCGCCTGCCGCTGGAGATCAAGGACCTGTTCCGCGAATGGCTGGCCGACGCCCGGCCCGACCGCGCGGCGCGGGTCATGTCTCTGGTGCGCCAGACGCGCGGCGGCCGCGACTATGACCCCGACTGGTCCCAGCGCATGAAGGGGACCGGCCCGGTCGCCGACCTGCTGGCTACGCGTTTCAAGGCGGCGATCAAACGCTACGGCCTGGATGCGCCCCGCGCGCCGCTGGACGAAAGCCGGTTCCGCGTTCCGGCCGATGCGCGAACGCAGCTGGACCTGTTCGACGCCTGAGACTGCGCGCCCTAGCCCACATGGCCCGCCGCACGGCGCAGGCGGTCGTTGATGGCCTCGCCCAGGCCGGTTTGGGGGATGGGTGACACGGCGATGCCGGCGGGCTTCAGCCGGTCCGCCTGACGCAGCCGCCGGAACAGATTGGCCGCCGCCTCGCGCAGGTCGCCGGTGGGGCTGAGCGACAGATCGGGATCGCCGACGCCGGGACCGAACCCCAGCAGGACTTCGCCCGGCCGCGCCTGATCCGCCTCGATCCGCACCGGGGCGTCAGGGGCGTAATGCACGGTCAGGCGGCCGGGCGAGCGATGCCCCTGCCCGCCCGTATCCAGCGGCCCGGCGACGGCCTCGATCTCGTCGCGTGTGACCGCGCCGGGGCGCAGCAGGGTCAGCCGCCCGTCCAGCACCGACACCACGGTCGATTCCACCCCCACGGCGCAGTCGCCGCCATCCAGAGCGGCCCCGGCGGCGAATCCGGTTTCCTCCACCGCATCCTCGAACGTCGTCGGACTGGGCCGGCCCGAGCGATTGGCCGACGGCGCGACCACCGGCCGCCCAAAGGCCGCGATCACCGCCCGCGCCCGCGCGTGGCCCGGCGCCCGCACCGCCACACTGTCCAGGCCGGCGCGCGCCAGATCACAGACTTCGTCCCGGTCCCGAACGGGCGCCACGATCGTCAGGGGGCCGGGCCAGAAGGCGTCGGCCAGGCGTCGGGCGCGGTCGTCGAACACCGCGATCCGCTCGGCCTGAACCGCATCGGAAACATGCGCGATCAAGGGGTTGAAGCGCGGTCTTCCCTTGGCTTCGAAGATGTCGGCGACGGCCTGGGCGTTCCCGGCGTCGGCCGCCAGCCCATAGACCGTCTCGGTCGGCAGGATCACCAGGCCGCCATCGGCCAGCGCCGCAACGGCCGCCTGGTCGGTGTCGCTCATCGTCGCGCCAGGAAGGGCAGCATCCGCCCCAGCACCCCGTCGCGATCCACGAACTGGTGCTTCAGCGCCGCGCCGATGTGCAGGATGGCCAGGACATACAGACCCTTCACCACGATGCGGTGAACGTCCATGAACTGGCCCGCCGCCTCGCGCCCGCCGCCGATGGGCAGCAGGGGCCAGTTGAACAGGCCGAACCAGCTGATGTCGCGCCCGGCCGCCGACGACGCCAGCCAGCCCGACAGCGGCAGGATCAGCAGCACGGCGTAGAACAGCCAGTGGGTGGCCGAAGCCAGCGTCTTCTCCCACCGTTTCATCGCCTCCGGCATGGGCGGTGGCGGGTTCATGAAGCGCCAGACGATGCGCAGCACGGTCAGGACAAGCAGGCTGATCCCCACCGCCTTGTGCGTGTCGCGGAACAGGCGTGCGTCCGGGCCCTGGGCGGCGTCGCCGGCCATGACCAGGCCGATCTGGGCGATCACCAGCACGGCGATGATCCAGTGCAGCCCGATGGCGACCCCGGTGTAATGGCTGCGGATTTCGCTCACACTCTTCCCTTCCGTGACGGCAGGGCGCCAGCTTGGCGGATCGGAACCGTCTCGCCAAGCGGCCCTTGCGTCGCAGCCGTGTGGCGCGGCATGGATCGCCTGAACCAAGAGAGATCGCACGATGACCTACCGCGCCCCGCTTCGCGACATCGCCTTCACCCTGCGCGCCATCGCCGGGGCCGACGCCCTGATGGGCGACGCCTTTCCCGATTTCGACGCCGAGGTGACCGATGCGGTGCTGGAGGCGGCGGGCCAGTTCTCCGAGGGCGTTCTGGCGCCGCTGAACCGCATCGGCGACCAGAAGGGCTCGCAATACGCCAATGGCGCCGTGACGGCCGCGCCGGGATTCGCCGACGCCTATCGCCAGTTCGCGGCCGGCGGCTGGACCGGGCTGGCGGCGCCGGTTCATGCCGGCGGCCAGGGTCTGCCCAAGGCGCTGGAGCTGGCGGCGTTCGAGACGGTGCATTCGGCCAACATGGCCTTCGGCCTGTGCCCCATGCTGTCGCTGGCGGCCATCGAGGCGCTGGAAGCGGTCGGCTCCGAGGCTCAGAAGGAGATCTGGCTGACCCGTCTGGTCAGCGGCGAATGGACCGGCGCCATGGTCCTGACCGAACCGCATGCGGGCACCGACCTGGGGTCACTGACGGCCACCGCGACGCCGAACGGCGACGGAACCTATGCGCTGAACGGCCAGAAGATCTTCATCACCTGGGGCGATCACGACGCCACCGACAACATCGTGCACATGGTGCTGGCCCGCCTGCCCGACGCCCCGCCGGGGCCCAAGGGCATCAGCCTGTTCCTGGCCCCGAAATTCCTGGTCAATGCCGACGGCTCCCTGGGCGCCCGCAACGCCTTCCGGCCTGTCGGCGTCGAGCACAAGCTGGGCATCCACGCCTCGCCCACCTGCGTCATGAGCTATGA
>NZ_CALMFB010000060.1 GCF_937863155.1 uncultured Brevundimonas sp.
GGACCTGCCCAGCGTCGAATGGGTGCCCGCCTGGGCCTTGGCACGCTGCCAGCGCACCACGCGATGCAGGATGTCCGCACGCGGCTCCAGCCCGAAGATGTCGTCGGACAACTCGATGTCCCCGGCCTTGCCCGAGGCGAGCGAAATCACGTCGAGTTTCATTTGCTCTCGTCTCCCTCAGGGGCAGCGGTCTCGCCCTCAGCCGCGATGGAGGCCTGGGCTTCGGCCAGCGCGGCTTCCTGCGCGGCGGCTTCGGCTTCGGCCGCAGCCAGACGCGCGGCCTCTTCCTCGGCCGCGGCCTGGGCAGCGGCTTCCTCGGCCAGACGCTTGGCTTCACGTTCGGCCGAACGCAGCGCGGCCGGATAGATCGTGCTCTCGGCCAACGGCTTCTTCACGGCGTCCTTGATCGTGACCCAGCCGCCCTTGGAACCGGGAACCGACCCCTTGACCATGATGAGGCCACGGTCGGCGTCGGTGCGCACGACCTGCAGGTTCTGGGTGGTGACGCGCACCGCGCCCAGATGGCCGGCCATCTTCTTGCCCTTGAACACCTTGCCGGGGTCCTGGCACTGGCCGGTCGAGCCATGCGAGCGGTGGCTGATCGACACGCCGTGCGAGGCGCGCAGACCGCCGAAGTTGTGCCGCTTCATGGCACCGGCAAAGCCCTTGCCGATCGAGGTGCCCGCGATGTCCACATACTGCCCGGCAAAGTAATGGGCGGCAATAATCTCCTCGCCCACTTCGATCAGGTTTTCCGGGGCCACCCGGAACTCGGCGATCTTGCGCTTGGGCGCGACATTCGCTTTCGCGAAATGGCCGCGCATCGGGGCGGTGACGTTCTTGGGCTTCGCATCGCCCGAGCCGAGCTGCACGGCGGTATAGCCGTCACGCTCGGCCGTGCGCTGCGCCACGACCTGAAGGTTGTCGATCTGAAGAACGGTGACAGGCACCTGACGGCCGTCTTCCAGGAACAGCCGGGTCATGCCCAGCTTCTTGGCGATGATACCAGTCCGCAGCATGATGGCCCCCTTACACCTTGATCTCGACATCCACGCCAGCGGCGAGGTCGAGCTTCATCAGGGCGTCCACGGTCTGGGGCGTGGGATCGACGATGTCCAGCAGACGCTTGTGCGTGCGGATTTCCCACTGGTCGCGGGATTTCTTGTCGATATGCGGGCCGCGCAGGACGGTGAATTTCTCGATCTTGTTCGGCAGCGGGATCGGGCCGCGCACCTGCGCGCCGGTCCGCTTGGCGGTGTTCACGATCTCCGCAGTGCTGGCGTCCAACACGCGGTAATCGAACGCCTTGAGCCGGATACGGATGGTCTGGCTTTGCATCAAAGCATCCCTCGAATGGGGATTTCAGTCGAGAGGCTGACCGCGCACCACGCGAGGCCAGCGTCGGACCTTGGGCAGAAAAACTGCAAGGCCGCCCCCATAGCGGGCGGCCTTGGCAGATGCAACCGATTCGGGCGCGCGAGGGCGGAAGCGGCGGCGATGGGAGCTTGTGGAGGATTGGGCGGCGGGTGTCAAGTATCCGCCTCCGGAAGTCCGGCTAGATCGCCATGATCCAAAGCCAGAGCTGCCAACCAGCAACGCAAGTCGATATTGCAGCTCCCGCCGCCCCTACAACCTTCATTGCGCGATGTTCGAAAGCGCGGTCCAGCATCACTCCAACGCCCCTGGATGCTGTACGGAGCTTTCCCTTGACCAGCTTTTCGAGAACTGACTGCAGGAAACCTACCTTTGTAAGCGTAGAGTTGTGCATCCGAATGAACTCGCAGTTCTTGAATGCGTGCACCTCTTCCTCGCCTGTGAGAAAGTGTCGGTGAATGCCGCCATTGAGCTCCATGAGAGATTTTAGCTTGGGGTGCCGCGCGTAGGCGCTGCCGTACTTGTCAGAAAGCATATCATTCAGGTTCAGCCGGCGCTCGACCGGAATAACAGCCGCGTCGGCTCCACCGAGAACCCTGTAGCGATGTTCAAGGTGCTCGAATCCATAGGTGAGATTTCGCATGTTCCAATGGATCCAGAACTTGTCTCGCCGCTCACGAACGAACGCGTAGAAGTCCTGCAAGAGCTTGGCTTCGACTTCGTCAAACCGACGAAGGACGTCCTCCCTTGCTATGCGTAGTTCTTCCGCAACTGAGTGCGTGGAAAAGCTGACGACTTGGTCAGTCGCGTAGTGGGAAACGGCGATCGACGTGATTCTGGGCGAAAGCGCCTCGTTGTCGTCAAAGAGGCTCTGACAGGAATAGTGGATGACATAGAAGTTCTCAGGCGTCTTCTTCAGCGCCTTGACAAATTCCGCACTCGAATAGATTGCCACTAGGCCCGTCCATCGCCAAGAACCCTATCATACCCAGACATAGGACGGGTGCTCAATTCCGCAAGTAGGTGTGCGTGACGCTCTAAACTTCTAGTGTGTGCATCTAATGAAAAAGCCGCCCCTTTCGGGACGGCTATTTGTTGCGATATCCTCAGGCCCAAAGGCCTTAGATCACTCGATGATTTTCGAGACGACGCCGGCGCCGACGGTGCGGCCGCCTTCGCGGATGGCGAAGCGCAGCTTTTCTTCCATCGCGATGGGGGCGATCAGTTCGACCTCGAACTTCAGGTTGTCGCCCGGCATCACCATCTCGGTGCCCTCGGGCAGCTTGACGGTCCCGGTCACGTCCGTGGTGCGGAAATAGAACTGCGGGCGATAGTTGGCGAAGAACGGGGTGTGGCGGCCGCCCTCCTCCTTGGTCAGGATATAGGCCTCGGCCTCGAACCGGGTGTGCGGCTTGACCGAGCCGGGCTTGGCCAGAACCTGGCCGCGCTCGACCCCGTCGCGGTCGATGCCGCGCAGCAGCGCCCCGATGTTGTCGCCCGCCTCGCCGCGATCGAGCAGCTTGCGGAACATCTCGACCCCGGTGCAGATCGTCTTCTTCGTCGGGCGGATGCCCACGATCTCCAGCTCGTCGCCCACGTTGACCGCGCCGCGCTCGACCCGGCCCGTCACCACCGTGCCCCGGCCCGAAATCGAGAACACGTCCTCGATCGGCATCAGGAACGGCTGGTCGATGGCGCGCTCGGGCGTCGGGATGTAATCGTCCACCGCCTTCAGCAGCGCCCGGATCGAATCCTCGCCGATCTCCTTGTCGCGCCCTTCCAGCGCCGCCAGCGCCGAGCCCTTCACGATCGGGATGTCGTCGCCGGGATAGTCATAGGAGGACAGCAGTTCGCGCACCTCCATCTCGACCAGCTCCAGCAGCTCCTCGTCATCGACCTGGTCGACCTTGTTCAGATACACGACCATGTAGGGAATGCCGACCTGGCGGCCCAGCAGGATGTGCTCGCGCGTCTGCGGCATCGGCCCGTCGGCGGCGTTCACCACCAGGATGGCGCCGTCCATCTGCGCCGCACCCGTGATCATGTTCTTGACGTAGTCGGCGTGGCCGGGACAGTCCACATGCGCATAGTGGCGCGCGTCGGTCTCGTATTCCACATGCGTGGTCGAGATCGTGATCCCCCGCGCCTTCTCCTCCGGCGCGTTGTCGATCTGGTCATAGCCCTTGAAATCGCCGAAATACTTCGTAATCGCCGCCGTCAGCGTCGTCTTGCCGTGGTCAACGTGACCGATCGTCCCGATGTTGACGTGCGGTTTCGTCCGTTCGAATTTTGCCTTTGCCAT
>NZ_CALMFB010000061.1 GCF_937863155.1 uncultured Brevundimonas sp.
TTTCGCCCCAGGTGGTGACGCGGAACAGATGGCCGAAGGTGTTGTGCGACATGTCGACCCCAGCGTTAGGCCGCGACACGCCCCGGCGTCCAGACCCGGCTGAAGCGGGCCAGCAGATCCTCGGCCGCCGAGGGGACGTCTTCGGCGGGGGTCAGGGTGACGAACAGCCGTCCCTGCGGCCGCGATCCGCGCGCGGGCAGGCCCAGGCCGCGCAGGGCCAGGCGATAGGGATTGGCCACGCCGCCGACCACCCAGGCGCTGCGCGGCCCGGCCCAGGTCTCGATCTCGATCCTGCCGCCGTCGTCGAACAGCCGGGCCGGGCAGGGCCAGTCCATGAACAGGTCGTCGCCCAGGGCCGACAGCCCGTCCTGGGGCCGGATGCGGACGGGCAGATACAGATCCCCGCCATCAAGTCCCGCCGCCTTTAGCCGCAGATGCTCGCCAGTGCGCAGGCCGAGCGGAACCCGCACCTTCAGCCGCCGCGCGCCCAGCATGACCTCAATCGCGCCGCCGGCCACCGCCTGCATCGGCGTCAGGCCCAGAATCGGCGGCGGCGCGGTGCGCCGGTCGGGCGCCGCCAGGGCGGGGCGGGGCGGATTCTGTTGCTGGATCAGGCGCCAGGCGGCGATCACGCGGCGGAACCGGTCGGCGTCGCCACCGTCGCAATCGGGCCGGGCCGATTTGACCGCCGCGCGGAAGGCGGCCGTCAGCGCCGCCCCCTGGACCGGGCCGTTCAGGCCGATCAGGGCATAGGCTTCCTTCAGGGAGGCGATCTCGGATCGTCCGGCGGCGCGCATGGGGGCACTAAGGCGCGGCTTATGGTCAAGGCGGGGTTAACCGCATCGCCGACGCGGCGTATGTAGGCCGCCATGACCGCCCCCGTGATCCCGCCCAGCCCGTCGCGCGAGGAATACGCCCGCGACTATGCCGCCGCCCTGGCCGCCAACGCCGATGACGCCGCCTTCGAGCGCGACGATCCGTTCGGCCTGTTCGTCGACTGGCTGGAGGACGCCAAGCGGCACGAGCCGAACGACGCCAACGCCATGGCCCTGGCCACCGTGGACGCCGACGGTCTGCCGGACTGCCGCATGGTGCTGCTGAAGGATGTCGATGGGCGCGGCTTCACCTTCTATTCCAACCAGGAAAGCGCCAAGGGCCAGCAGTTGGCGGCCATGCCGGGGGCGGCCCTGCTGTTCCACTGGAAGACGCTGCGCCGTCAGGTGCGGGTGCGGGGCCGGGTCGAGCCGGTGACGGCGGCCGAGGCCGACGCCTATTTCGCCAGTCGCGCCCGCGAAAGCCGCATCGGCGCCTGGGTGTCGCATCAGTCGCGGCCTCTAGGCGACCGGGCCGAGCTGGAGGCCGCCGTGGCGCGCGAGACGGCGCGGTATGAGGGGCAGGACGTGCCGCGTCCCGACCGCTGGAGCGGCTGGCGCGTGATCCCCGAAGCGATCGAATTCTGGCGCGACCGGCCGTTCCGCCTGCACGACCGCATCCGGTTCCAGCGGGACGGGCAGGGGTGGCGCCGCACCCGCCTGTGGCCCTGAGGGCCGATCAGGCCGCCGGTTCGGCCGTGGCCTGTTCGATCAGGGCGCGCGCCTGGGCGATGGCGTCGGCGGTGGTCATTTCGCCGTCGGCGACCTTCTGGCCCCAGTCCATCAGCGGGCCGCCGGTGACGGCGCCCTGGTTGGCCGCTTCCTGCAGATGCACGCCGTTTGCGCGGGCGATGGCCTGGTCCCAGGCCTGACGCACGGCGGCCCAGTATTCCTGACTCTTGGCCCAGTAGTCGTCGCCCGGCGCGGGGTTGTAGCCGTCCCAGCGGTTGTAGGTGTTGACCACGTCCTCCTGGACGATGGCGGTCGGTTCGGCGCCCGCCGAGGCCGGACCCATCTTCATATTGTCCTGGATGTGCACCCAGCCGCCGGGGGTCAGGGCATGGCGGTTGACGCCCAGATAGCGGTCGTAGATCGGGCTGCGCACCGCGTCGCGGCGGGCCAGGGGCCGCCAGGTCGGGCCGCTGGTCCACTGGGCCAGGCCGTGGTCGTAGGTCCAGCGGCCGACGCCGCCATAGCGGGGCGAATCGTCGGTCTGCCACACCGTCTGGGACCAGGCGCCGCGCCGCTGGTCATCCGGCACCGCCGTCAGCGTCCAGCGGTTCGGCCCGGCATAGGTCAGCACCGTTTCCGGCTGATAGACCCAGTCCTGACGCCAGTGCTTGATGACCATGGTCTGGCCGTTGTGCTCCATCACCAGGATGTGCTGCAGGCTGATGCGGTCGCCCTGGTCATAGACCACGCGCACGATCTCGTTGCCGCCCGACAGGTCTTCGTCCAGCGGGGTGTAACCCTCGCGGAAGCTGACCCGCTCGTGCATGGCGAACCGCACCCGATACTGGCCCGCCTGGGCCAGGATGGCCTGGCGGTCGCGTTCGAACGCTGACGCCGGCGCCTGGGCGGCGGCGGCCGCAGGCGGCGGCGTCTGCGCCAGGGCCGGTGTGGCAAGGGCCAGCAGCGCAGCGGCGATGATCAGGGCGCGGGTCATGGCGTCAGTCCTGTTGCAAGTCAGTCGCGTTATCGGCTTGTGCGGTTACAGGCGCAAGCTCAACGACACGCCGATGTTGCGCCCCGGTTGGGTGTAGGCGTCGCGCACGGTCGAGGACGTCGCCACGCCGCGGATGTCGCTCCACCAGCTGTAGGTTTCGTCTAAGACGTTGAACACGCCGACGCGGGCCCTGACCTGATCGGTGATGTTCCAATAGGCGGTGACGTCCACCAGGGCGAAGTCGTCGCCGACCGCGCATCCCGCCGACGGATTGGGATTGAAGCAACTCAGGCCCGTGGTGTCGAAGGCGTCCTTGGCCGCCGACCAGGTCAGAATGGCCTGACCGCCGAACCGGCCCGCGGGCTGATCATAGCCCAGGCCGAACACCAGTTTGACCGGATCGATGGTCGGCAGGGCGGTCTGCACCCCGGCGCTGATGCTGTCGCCCTGGGCCCAGGCGCCGGCGAAGCGGGCGCTGAAGCCATTGTCCCACCATAGCTCGGCCTTGGCCTCCAGACCGGCGACCTTCACTTCGGTGAAGTTGACGTACTGATAGACAGCCGGGTCCATCGGGGTGAAGGAGCCGGACACCACCTGCTGGCTGATGAAGTCCTCATAGTCCGCCTGGAAGGCCACGATCTGGGCCGACAGGGCGCCGTCGAACAGGGGCAGTTCGCGCGTGCGCACGCCGATCTCATAGCTGCGGCTGGTTTCCGGGCGCAGGTCGGGATTCGAGGCCGAGATATAGCCGAAGGCCAGGTTGGCGAAGCCGTTGTTCACCTGGCTGGGCGTCGGCGCCTTGAAGCCGACGGCGTAGTTGGCGAACAGGGCCACCGACGGATTGGCCCACAGCACCACGCCCAGCTTGGGCGAGAGATGATCGTCCGACTGGTCCGCACGCGGGCCGGTGTACAGCGGGTCGCTGGCGGTCGACAGTTCATAGCGATCCCAGCGCAGGGCGGGGATGATCTGCAGCGCGCCGTCCTTCAGGCTGATCTGATCCTGCACGAACGCGCCGGCCAGGGTGTAGTCGGTCTTGGGGAAGGGGCTGGACGGGAAGACTTCGCCCGCCGGCGGCACCGTGCCGTCGCGGATGCCCTGCTGGGTCGTTTCCGACCAGTCGCCGCCGAAGGTCAGGCGATGCTGGGCCCCGCCCAGGGTCAGGGTCTTCACCGCATCGGCCGAAACGCCGAACACCTCGTTGTTGAAGTGGTTGGCGCGGGTGCGGTCGGCCAGGGTGGTGCGGTCCTCGGCGCTGAATTGCAGGGTCGTGGCTTCCTGGCGATAGACGGCGACCTGACCGCGCTCCAGTCCCAGGGCGTCTTCGAACCGCCAGTCCAGGCCGATCCGCTCGCGTCGGGTGGTGTCTTCGGCCAGCAGTTGCGCCACCGAGGCGCTGCGGCCGCTCAGGATATCGGCCGTCATTTCGGATTCGTACAGGTCATAGACCGCGCGCAGGCGGTGGCCCGGCGCGATTTCCCACACCAGCTTGCCCAGCCAGGCGTCGGAGGTGATGTCCTGGGGGTTGGCCTCGGTGCGGGCGCTGCCGACGCCGCCGACCTTGCCTTGAGTTTCCGTCTCGCTGGCGTCGCGGTGGGTCCAGGCGACCAGGGCCGACAGGGGGCCGCTGCGTCCGGCCCAGGCCCCGGCGTAGGTCAGGCCTTCGTCCGCCGAATTATAGCCGACGCGGGCGCGCAGGCCCTGGGTGTTCCCGGCGCGGATCAGGTCGTCCGGGTCGCGGGTGGTGAAGCTGACGGCGCCCGCAACGCCATCCGAGCCGTACAGCGCCGAGGCCGGGCCGCGCAGGATCTCGACCGACCGCATCAAATCCAGATCGGCATAGCCGCCGCGCCCGACGTTCTGGGCGCCGAAGGTGAAGCTGTCGGGCGTGCGCACGCCATCGACGACGATCAGAACACGGTCGCCGCCCAGGCCCCGGATGGTGAAGCCCGAATTGCCGTCGCGGCCCGCCGTGCCCAGCGCCGCGCCGAAACGGGCCGGGCTGGTCGGAACGCTGACGCCCGGCTCGAACCGGATCAGATCCTTGATGTCGGTGGCCAGCATGGCCTCGATCTGCTGGGCGGTGAAGACGGTGACGGTGGCCGGAGCTTCGTCCACGCGGGTTTCGGTGCGGGTGGCCAGCACCGTGACCGGGGGCAGTTGAGCGGCCTGCGGCTCGTCGCCGGTCGGTTCGTTGGCCAGGGCGGCGACCGGCAGGGCCAGAAGGGCGCCGGCGGCGACGGACAGAAGCAGGGAGGTGCGCATGGGAAGGGCCTTCGCTGAAGAACAGGCGCGGCCTTTACTGCGAACGACTCGCAGACGCAATATCAAGTCAGGTTACAAATCACGTCCGATCGGCGGTGGCGATGGGGCTGTGATCACCGTCCAGCACCCAGAGTCCGGGCGCCATCGCCTCGGGCGGAATCCAAGGAAAGCGGGGATCGTTCAGCCTGGCGGTCTTGAGCCGCCGCCGCCTCAGACCCCGTAACGGGCTAGGAAGGTCTGGACCGCGTCATCGGCGATGTCGTCCAGGCTGCGGCGCAGGGCGACATCGCCCACGAACAGCGGCACGCAGAAGGCCGGATGTTCGATCATGCCCATCAACTGCCCGGCCGCCCACGACGGTTGGTCGATCTTCAGTTCGCCGCGGTCGCACAGGGTTTTCAGGGCCGCGATCAGAACCCCGCCGAAGTCGGCGCGCCCGCGTTCGAAAAAGCCCTGGGCCACGCTCTGAAACCGCTGGCTCTCGGCCATCACCAGTCGGAACACGGCGCGCACGAACGGGTCGCCCATGAACTGGGCATAGGCGCGGGCGAAGGCCGTCAACTGTTGGTGCGCATCGGCGCCGGTGATCCGCACCTGGTCCATCTGGCGCGCGAAGTCCCGTGACGCATCGTCGATCACGGCGCTGAACAACTCGGCCTTGCCGGGGAAATAGCCATAGAGGGTGGCGGTCGAGACCCCGGCTTCCCTGGCGATCGGCTCCATCCGGGCGCCGGCATAGCCTTCGGTCATGAAGCGTCGCTTGGCCAGGCGCAGTATGGTGTCGCGACGGGAGTCTTCGGCGGGGGTGGGGTCTTCGCCCTTGAGCATTAGTCGCCAATCAGCAGCGGGTTGCCCATGAGCGTCGCGCGAACGTGCGCGGCCTGCAAGAAAAAAACCATCATTACTTGAATGGCGCTGAAAACAGCTTCAGCTTGACAGTAGGGCGGCCAGTAATGGGTGCGCCAGAACCGGCGCGGCCAGGCGCACGACCGCCTGCGGGTCTTCCAGTCGGACGGCGGCCGTGGCGTCGGCGATGATGAAGTCGGCGTGGACGCGCGACGGTTCGGTCAGCCGCTCATGGCCCGGCCGCACGGTGGCCAGATACTGCTGGATGACCGAGTCCGCCGAGCGTCCGCGCTCGCTCTGATCGCGCAGCAGCCGGCGGATGAAACGGATGTCGGCCGGAGTGTCCACGAAGACGCGGATGTCGAACAGCGCCGCCACCGTCGGCGTGCACAGGATGTGGGTGCCCTCCACGATCACCACCTGGGTCGCGGCCACCGGTTCGCCGCCCGGTTCGCGCCCGTGGTGGATGAAGGAATAGATCGGCGCGGTGACGCCGCGTCCGGCCTTCAGTTCGGCCAGATGCGCCGCCAGCAGGTCGTGGTCGCGCGCCTGCACATCGTCGAAATCGAACCGCGCCGCGTCGAAGCCGGGCAGGGCGGCCGCGTCGATATAATAGGAATCCTCGCGCAGCAGCGCGGCCGATCCGGCCGGCAGCACCGCATACAGGGTTTCCGCCAGGGTGCTCTTGCCCGAACCCGAGCCGCCGGTGATGCCGATCAATATGGCCATGGAGCGCTCATAGGGCCTGAAACGCCTTAAGGCCAATCCGCCGCAGCCGGTTCGATTGCTTATCGGCGTTCACACAGTATAGCGTGGCCACAAGCGCCCGATTGATGAGGCGCAATAACGAGGGACCAGGAAAAGCCGATGCTGGGATTGATGCAGGACTGGCCGCTGACGGTCGACAAGATCATCGACCACGCCAACAACTGGCACGGCCACCGCGAGGTCGTGACCCGGTCGGTCGAAGGCCCCATCGTCCGCACCACCTATGGCGACATCCACCGCCGCGCCAAGCGGGTGTCGAACGTGCTGAAGGCCTGGGACGTCAAGGTCGGCGATCGCATCGCCACCCTGGCCTGGAACACCGGCCGCCACATCGAGGCCTGGTACGGCATCATGGGCATCGGGGCGGTGTGCCACACCCTGAACCCGCGCCTGTTCCCGGAACAGCTGATCTACATCATCAATCACGCCGAAGACCGCATCATCTTCGTCGACCTGACCTTCATCCCGCTGCTGGAAGCCATCCTGCCGCACTGCCCGACGGTCGAGCGGGTGGTGGTCATGACCGACCAGTGGACCATGCCGGCGACCAAGCTGCCGCGCGCCGAATGCTATGAAGCCCTGCTGGAGGATGCGTCCGAGGACGTCGTCTGGGGCGGCTTCGACGAACAGACCGCCTGCGGCCTGTGCTACACCTCGGGCACGACCGGCAACCCCAAGGGGGTGCTGTATTCGCACCGGTCGAACTTCATCCATACGCTGCTGGGCATGCAGTCCACCGTCCTGGGCCCGTCGCCGAAGGAGGTGATCCTGCCGGTGGTGCCGATGTTCCACGCCAACGCCTGGGGCATCGCCTTCGCCGCGCCGGCGGCCGGGTCCAAGCTGGTCATGCCGGGCGCCAAGATGGACGGCGCCGCCATCTATGAACTGCTGGAGACCGAAGGCGTCACCTTCTCGGCCGCCGTGCCGACGGTGTGGCAGGGCCTGCTGGCGCACCTGCGCGAGAACAAGCTGGGCCTGTCCACGGTCAAGCGGGTGCTGATCGGCGGCTCGGCCGTGCCCGAAAGCCTGATCCGCGCCTTCCACGACGAGTTCGGCGTCGAAGTGCTGCAAGGCTGGGGCATGACCGAGACCTCGCCCATCGGCACCCTGTCCAACCTGACGCCGGAACTGGCCGCCCTGCCGTATGACGAGCAGATGAAGTGGCGCATCAAACAGGGCCAGCCGCCGCTGGGCGTCGAGCTGAAGCTGAAGAACTACGCCGGCCAGGACATGCCTCATGACGGGCACACCTATGGGCGGCTGATGGTCAAGGGGCCGACCATCGCCGGCGCCTATTTCAAGGGCGAAGGCGGCGAGATCCTGGACAACGAAGGCTTCTTCGACACCGGCGACGTCTCGACGGTCGATGAGCACGGCTTCATGCAGATCACCGACCGCGCCAAGGATGTGATCAAGTCGGGCGGCGAATGGATCAGCTCGATCGAGATCGAGAACATCGCCGTGGGCCACCCCAAGGTCGAACTGGCCGCCGTCATCGGCGCCGCCCACCCCAAATGGGACGAACGGCCGGTGCTGGTGCTGAAGCTGAAGCCGGGCGAAACCCTGGACAAGCAGGAGCATCTGGACTTCCTGCAAGGGAAGATCGCCAAATGGTGGATGCCCGACGACGTGGTGGCCGTGGATGACATCCCCCTGGGCGCCACCGGCAAGATCGACAAGAAGACCCTGCGGGAGCAGATGAAGGACTATCGCCTGCCCACGGCGGGATAGACGGACGTAAGGAGCGGCCATGGCGCGCAGCGGATCGAACCGGACGGCCTGGCGGCTGACGGCCCTGGCCCTGTTGGCGCCGCTGGTGGTCATGGTCGCGGCCATGGGCACGCATCTGGGCCTGTGGGACTGGCGCATCGGCTGGGGCCTGCTGACCTGGAAGGTCGGGCTGGGCCTGGCGGTCGTCGGGGCGGTCGCCGCCCTGGCCGCCGTCGCCCAGGCGGTGCGTCGCGGCGGATCGGCACGGCTGGCGGCCGCGACGGCTGTGCTGGCGGCCGGGCTGACGGCGGGCCTGTTCGGCTGGGCCTGGATGCAGGCGCAGACGCCTTTTCATATTCAGGGCGGCTTTGGCGATGTGACCAGCAATCCCGAGGATCCGCCCGTCTATGGCGGGGTGCTGAGCCGACACCGCGCGGCCGCCGATGCGCCGGCCCTGACGCCCGCGGGCCAGTTCTCGGGCTGTGAGCTGGCGTTTTCGCCCCGCCAGGCGGCGCCGGAATCGGCGGCCTGGGCGCTGGATCAGGCGGGCTTCGACGTGCTGGGGTCCGGTGTCGGCCGGGCGGACGGCACGCGCACGGGCTTCTGGTTCGGCTTTTCCCACGACGCCGTGGTGCGCATCCGGCCGGGCCGCACCGATGTGCGCGTCACCGCCCGCCAGGACCGGCCCGACGGCGGCGAGGCCTGTCGCCTGGCCCAGGCCATACTGACCGAGCTTCAGGCCATACGGTAGGCGGCGCCCAGCGTCGGCGCCGGTTCCGCCACGACCCGTCCCTCGCGCACCAGCTTGATCAGATGCGCCTGCACCGACAGCGAGGCCGCCGGCCACAGTCGGGAATCGACCGCCGCATACAGAACCGGGACCATCTGGGCGATGGTGCGGTCTCCCGCCGCCAGACGCTCGATCACCTGGGTCTCGCGCCCCAGGCGGTGCGCGCGATAGGCGGCCAGAAAGGGCGCCGGATCGGTGATCGGCGGCCCGTGCGTGGGCCAGATGGTCTGGATGTCCAGGGCCATCACCTTGTCCAGGCTGGCGAAATAGTCGGCCATGTCGCCGTCGGGCGGGGCCACGACCGTGGTCGACCAGCCCATGACGTGATCGCCGCTGAACAGCGCCTTTTCCTCTTCCAGCACGAAGGCCAGATGGTTCGAGGCATGACCCGGCGTCGCCACGGTGCGCAGGGTCCATCCGTCGCCAGACACGCGCTCGCCGTCCGACAGGATGCGGTCCGGGCGGAAGTCGACGTCGTCGTCTTCGTCCAGGGCGCCCGAGGCATGGGTGTCCTGCGCGGGCGGTCGGGCCCCCAGGATCAGGGCGCCCGTGGCCTGGGCCAGGTCGCGTGACAGGGGCGCATGGTCGCGGTGGGTGTGGGTGACCAGGATATGGCTGACCCGGCGCCCGCGAACGGCGTCCAGCAGGGCCTGCAGGTGCGCCGGATCGGCCGGTCCGGGATCGATCACCGCCACGGCCGCCCCAGGCTGGTCGCGTCCCACGATATAGGTTCCCGTGCCGGTGAAGGTGAACGGGCCGGGATTGTCCGCCACCACGCGCTGAATCAGGGCCGACGCCTGATCGCGGCGGCCATAGGCGAAGTCGAACTGGCGAACGAAGGGGATCACGCGGCGACCTTGTATCCGGCGGCGGGCCAATGTGGCGCCGACCTTGCCTTTAACGGACCGTAAACCGTTCAGGAGCCGGCGTCGTGGTCCGCGTCATCGCATTCAGTGTCTCAAATCGGCTCCAGCCCGTCGTGGCGGCGCTGTTGTGTCTCATGGCGGTGCAACTGGCCGTCGCCTCGTGCACGCCCGAGCCGGCGCCCTACGCCTCGCGCGTGATGATCACGCGCTGAAATCAGCCGTTCGCGGCCGTTTTTGCGCTGCGACACACAAAGCCATGCTGCGCTGCACAGGCGAGGCGGCGTTTATGAGCCGGCGCCAAGCTCGCAAACTTACCAATTCGCAATTACGCCAGGGTAATAAATTTTACCTTGAACTTTGTTTCTGCAATATGCTGCCAATTGTTTTGTAACTGTCGTGAAACCTACGCGGTTATTGTCAATTTTGAGCAAATTGTGGCAACTGTGGCGCGTTTGCGACAATTTGCCACCAAATACATTACAGCTCCGTAATTTCCCTGTGCCTGGATACGGGTCGGGACGTAGGCTTCCTGAGTCCGTACCAAGTCGTACGGAAAAATTGGTCGCCGCCTCGGAAAACTCCTGAACGCAGGGGCGTCGAGCGGTTTCAGGAGGATCAAGGTTGAAAGCTCAAACCATTCGGCAACGCCTGCTTCAGTCGACGATGATCGGCGGAGCAGCGCTCATGGCGCTGGTCGCCGCGCCGGCCGTCACCATGCTGACGCCGAGCGTCGCGTTCGCGCAGGACTTCACCACCGGCACCCTGTCGGGCACGGTGACCAATACGGCGGGACAGCCGATCTCTGGCGCGACCGTGACGGTCACCCAGAACGGCCGCGCTCAAAGCCGCACCCTGACCACCGACGCCATGGGTCGTTTCCGCGCCTCGCAAATTCCGGTCGGCGGCTACACCGTCTCGATCGCGAGCGCCGGCTATGAAACCTACACCGACTCCAACGTTCGCGTGACCCTGGGCGGCGCCGCCGACTTCCAGTTCACCATCGGCGCGGTCGGCGGTTCGGCCAGCAGCGTCGACGACGTTGTCGTGGTCGGCACCCGTTCGGCCTCGATCGACTTCGACCGCACCACCACCGGCATCACCGTGGACGTGCAGGAAACCTTCGACCGCATTCCGACCCAGCGTAACCTGGCGGCGATCCAGCTGCTGGCTCCATCGACCAGCCAGGGCGACGGCGCGTTCGGCAACCAGATCTCGATCGCCGGTTCGTCGGTCGCCGAGAACGTCTATTACGTCAACGGCTTCAACATCACGAACTTCCGCACCTTCGTGGGCGGCAACACCGTGCCGTTCGAGTTCTACCAGCAGATCGACGTCAAGACCGGCGGCTATCAGGCCGAATTCGGCCGCTCGACCGGTGGCGCCGTTATCGCCGTCACCCGTTCGGGTTCGGACGAATTCCACGGCGGCCTGAACTACTACATCGAACCGTCCAGCCTGGAAGACAGCGCTCCGGACACCTGGGTCGGCCCGGGTTCCCAACTGAACCTGGACTCGCAGAACTCGACCGATCGCTCGGAAGCCAACGTCTGGCTGTCGGGTCCGATCCTGCGTGACCACATCTACTTCTTCGGCTTCTACAACTGGCGCGACTTCGAGACGGGTTCGGTCGACACCTCGGGGACGATTCAGACCGCCACCCAGGATGACCCGTTCTACGGCGGCAAGCTGGACTTCTATCTGAACCCGGATCATCGCCTGGAACTGACTTACTTCTCGGATGATCAGACCCAGGTCATCAACCAGCGGTTCGCTTCGGGCGATGCGGCCAACACCTTCAACTTCGCGGGTGGTGAGACCAAGATCGCCAAATATACGGGTCGTTTCACCGACTGGTTCACCCTGTCGGCCCTGTATGGCGAAGGCAGCTTCAACCAGACTGTTTCGGGCGACCTGGACTCTGAAGTCTCGGTTGTGGACCTGGGCCTGAACACGATCCGCGGCAACCCCGCGCTGCTGATCGCCACCGGTGATGACAGCCGCAAGATGTACCGTGTCGATGCCGACATTTACATCAACGACTTCTTCGGCGACCACCATTTCCGTATCGGTTATGACCGCGAAGACCTGCATTCGGCTTCGTTCCAGTCGTATTCGGGCGGCAACTACATCCGCTACTATCAAGCGGGCGCCGGCGGCGCGCTAAGCGGTCTGATCCCGGCCAACGAACTGTATGTCCGTGATCGCGTCTATCTGTCGGGCGGCGAATACAAGACCGAACAGACGGCCTTCTACATCCAGGACGCTTGGGATGTGACGGATCGCCTGTCGCTGCAACTCGGTCTGCGGGCTGAGAAGTTCGCCAACTCGAACGCCGCCGGTGAAATCTTCGTGGAGACGGATTACGATCTGTCGCCGCGTCTGGGCTTCACCTACGATCTGTTCGGCGATCGTTCGACCAGCGTGAAGGGTTTCTACGGCCGGTACTACATCCCGATCGCGGCCAACACCAACATCCGGATGGCCGGCAACGAGCTGTTCACCGAAGACTACTACCGCATCACCAATATCGCGGGCTCCAATCCTGCGACTGCGGCGGGCCTGACGGCCTGCTTGAACGCTTCGCCGCGGAACAACTGTCTGCCGACCTTCAACGGCGGACCGGTGCTGTCGAACGTCTTCTCCCCCGGCGTCGTGCCGGACGCGGCTTCGCTGGTGTCTCAGAACCTGGAAGCTCAGTATCAGGATGAATTCATCCTGGGCATCGAGCACGAAGTCTCGGGTATGGGCATGTTCGATGGCTGGACCATCGGCGCCAACTATGTGTTCCGTGATCTGAAGAAGGTCATGGAGGACTTCGACACCAGCTGGATCATCGACAACTACTGCGCCTATGCTGGCATTTCGCCGGCCAACTGCGGCGCGATCAACGGCTCGGGCTATGTTCTGGTCAACCCGGGTTCGGATCTGATCATCACGCCGGACGCCTCGACCTTCCCCTTCCTGGCGGGTCAGACGATCACCATTCCCGCCGCTATCCTGGACATCCCGGAAGCCACCCGTACCTACAAGGCGCTGGAGCTGACGGCGGAGCGTCCGTGGGATGGTCGCTGGAGCCTGCGCATGTCGGCGGTCTTCGCCGAATCCAAGGGCAACATCGAGGGCGGCGTGAAGTCCGACAACGGCCAGGCCGACACCGGCCTGACTCAGGACTTCGACGAGCCGGGCTGGACTGATGGTTCGTACGGCTATCTGCCGAACCACCGCGGCCAGACCTACAAGGTCTTCGGTTCGTATGCGCTGACGGAAGACATCACCCTGGGCGCGAACGCCATCCTGCAGTCGCCGCGCAAGTACGGCTGCATCGGCTCCTATCCGCTGGGTGATGGCCGTGCGTCGCCGACCACGATGACGGCCTGGTACTGCAACGGCGTCATGACGCCGCGCGGCAGCCAGTTCGAAGGCGAATGGTACAAGAACGTCGACTTGTCGGCGTCCTGGAACCTGCCGCTGACCGGCATCCCCGGTCGTGTCCAACTGCGGGCCGATATCTTCAACATCTTCGACTTCGAAGGCGCTCGCGACTTCGTGGAAGTGGGTGATCAGGCTCCGGGCACCCCGAACGCGGACTACGGCCGCATCTCTTCCTATCAGACGCCGCGCTTCGTGCGTCTGGGCCTGTCCTACCAGTTCTAAGGACGGGGTCTTCGGACCTGAGACGGTTGGGGCGGCGGATCGAAGGGTCCGCCGCCCTTTCCTTGTTTAGGCGGGCTTTAGTTCAGGCGGGGCCATTCGTCGCCTTGGAAAAACCATCGCATCGGGGCAAGCGGGACGGCATGATCCGGGGCCGATGATCGCCCGCCACGAGACGCCACGCCCATGCTGACCGCCCTGTTCACCGCCCTGACCCTGACCGCCGTCCAGACCCCGGCTCAGGACGCCGACGCGCCCATCGCCACCGCTGCCAATGTGCGCGAGGCCGAAGCCTCGGTGCGGCTGCGCGAGGCGATCGCCTATTCCAACCCGCTGCCGCGCGGCGCGCCGGAACAGGACTATCCGTTCGTCGCCTGGTGCGACGCCCTGGTCAGCGGCCATGTGCGGCTGGGCGAAAGCCTGGTCGATGTCTCGGCCGAGGATCGCGAGCTGGTGCGTCTGGGCAAGCTGGAGGCCCAGGATTTCCGCGAGGCCCTGCGCGTGGCCGAGCCGCGCCAGTCCGCCGCCGCCAAGACCGCCGCCCGCAGCGCCGCTGAGGCCGCCACGGCCATGTGGACGCCCCTGTTGGCCCAGGAGGACGCCGAGGTCCGCAGCCAGGCGTTCGGCCTGTTCTTCGGCCTGCCGGGACGGTGCGAACACGCCGCGCGCCGCATCCGCGAGAACATCACCGCGCCGCCGGCCACGCCCGCGGACGTTGGTCTGCGCGAAAGCACGGCCGAGGCGGCGGCGGGCGCATCCGTCACGGTCGGCGGATAGGGCTCAGACCGGGTCGTAGTTCAGGATGGGCGCCAGCCAGCGTTCGGCCGTGGCGAGATCCCAGCCCTTGCGCACGGCGTAGTCCACCACCTGATCGCGATCGATCTTGCCCACGCCGAAATAGTGGCTGCCCGGATGGCCGAAATACAGGCCCGAGACAGACGCCGGCGGCGTCATGGCGAAACTGTCGGTCAGGGCCATGCCCGCGTTTGAACCGGCGTCCAACAGGCGGAACAGGGTGGCCTTCTCGGTATGGTCCGGCTGGGCCGGATAGCCGGGCGCGGGCCGGATGCCCTGGTATTTCTCCTCGATCAGATCCTGCACGCTGGTCGCCTCGTCCGGGACATAGCCCCACAACTGGGTGCGGACTTCCTTGTGCAGCCGCTCGGCGAAGGCTTCGGCCAGGCGGTCGGCCAGGGCGGTGGACAGGATGGCGGAATAGTCGTCGCCCGCCGCCTTGAACGCCGTCGCCCGTTCCAGCTCGCCATGGCCGGTGGTGACGGCGAAGGCGCCCAGATAGTCGTTTCCGTCCTCGGCCACAAAGTCCGAAAGGCACAGGTTGGGCTTGCCGTTCGACTTGGCGATCTGCTGGCGCAGGCCGTGGAAACGGGCCAGTTCGGTGCTGCGCGTTTCGTCGGACCAGACCACGATGTCGTCGCCGCGCGCATTGGCGGTCCAGAACCCGACGACGCCGCGCGCGGTGAACCATTTCTCCGCGACGATCCGCTTCAGCATGGCTTGGGCGTCGCGGAACAGGTCGCGGGCGGCCTGGCCGACGATCTCGTCCTCCAGGATCAGCGGATAGCGGCCGATCAGCTCCCAGCTGGCGAAGAAGGGCGTCCAGTCGATGTGGTCGGCCAGATCCTGCAGGTCCCAGCCGTCATAGGCGCGCACGCCCAGGAAGGCGGGGGCAGGGGCGGGCGCCTGGTCCGCCGGGGGGCGCCAGCGGTTGTCGCGCGCCTGCTGGATCGTGGCGCGGGCCTTCACCTCCTGGCCGCGGGCGTATTGTTCGCGGATGCGGACATACTCCTCGCGCGTGGCCGTCTCGTTCTTCGCCTTGTCCGTCGGCGACAGCAGGCCCGAGACCACCCCGACCGCCCGGCTGGCGTCGATGACATAGGTGGTCGATCCGGCCTTGTAGGCGGGCTCGATCTTGACCGCCGTATGGGTGCGGCTGGTCGTGGCGCCCCCGATCAACAGGGGAATGTCGAAGCCGCGCCGCTCCATCTCGCGCGCCACGAACACCATTTCGTCCAGCGACGGGGTGATCAGCCCCGACAGGCCGATGATGTCGCAGTCGTTCGCCTTGGCCTCGTCCAGAATGCGGTCGGCGGGGACCATGACGCCCAGGTCCACCACTTCGTAGTTGTTACACTGAAGCACGACGCCGACGATGTTCTTGCCGATGTCGTGCACGTCGCCCTTGACCGTGGCCATCAGGATCTTGCCGTTGGACCGGCGCGGCTGGCCGGCCTTTTCGGCCTCCATGAACGGCTCCAGGTGGGCCACGGCCTGTTTCATCACCCGCGCCGACTTGACCACCTGGGGCAGGAACATCTTGCCCGATCCGAACAGGTCGCCGACCACATTCATCCCGTCCATCAGCGGGCCTTCGATGACGTGCAGCGGGCGTTCGGAACCCTGGCGCGCCTCTTCGGTGTCGGCGGTGATGTAGTCGGTAATGCCATGCACCAGGGCGTGTTCGATCCGCTTGCCCACCGGGGCGTCGCGCCACCTCAGATCGACGACCTTGGCCGCGCCCTTTTCGCCCTTGTAGTCGGGCGCCATGTCCACCAGCCGCTCGGTGTTGGACACATTGGTCCGCTGGGGCCGGTTCAGGATCACGTCCTCGACCGCCTCGCGCAGCACCGGGTCGATGTCGTCATAGACCGGCAGGTCGCCAGCATTGACGATGCCCATGTCCATGCCCGCCGCGATGGCGTGATACAGGAAGACGCTGTGGATCGCCCGGCGCACCGGCTCGTTGCCGCGGAACGAGAACGACACGTTCGACACCCCGCCCGACACATGGGCGTGGGGCAGGGTGCGGCGGATTTCGCGCGTCGCCTCGATGAAGTCGACGGCGTAGTTGTCGTGTTCCTCGATCCCCGTCGCCACGGCGAAGATATTGGGGTCGAAGATGATGTCTTCGGGCGGGAATCCGACCTCGTCCACCAGGATGCGATAGGCGCGGGTGCAGATCTCGATCTTGCGGGCCTTGGTGTCGGCCTGCCCCACCTCGTCAAAGGCCATGACCACCACGGCGGCGCCGTAGCGCAGGCACTGGATGGCGTGATGGCGAAAGGCGGCCTCGCCCTCCTTCAGGCTGATCGAGTTGACGATCGGCTTGCCCTGCACGCATTTCAGGCCCGCCTCGATCACCTCCCATTTGGAGCTGTCGATCATCACCGGCACGCGGGCGATGTCGGGTTCGGCGGCGATCAGGTTCAGGAAGGTGGTCATGGCCTGGGCGCCGTCCAGCAGCCCCTCGTCCATGTTGACGTCCAGCACCTGGGCCCCCGCCTCGACCTGCTGGCGCGCGACCGACAGGGCCTCGGGGTAATTCCCCTCGACGATCAGCTTCCTGAATTGGGCCGAGCCGGTGACGTTGGTCCGCTCGCCGACATTGATGAAGACAGGACGCATCAGGCGTAGGCCACCCAGCCGCGGAAGGTGAAGGCCGCGTAGAACAGCGTCACATTCGAGAAGCCAGCCTGACGAAGCAGTTCCTCGTCCCGCTGGGGTGACAGGCTGTGCAACGCCTTCGACACGGCCTCGCGGCGGCGTCGTGCATCCTCGGGCGCGCTGCCTGAAGCGACGAGATAAGCCTCCTCGCGGTCGAGCCAGACTTCGCGCGCTTCCGGGTCTTGCGCATAGCTGATGTGCATGACGACGAACGGCGCGCCGGGCTTGAGCCGCTGTCGCACCTGCTGGAGCGTCTGCAGCCGCTTGTCCGGATCGAGGAAATGCATCGTGAGCAAGCAGGCCGCGCCGTCGAACGGACCTTCGGGCGCATTGTCGATGTAGCCTGCGTGCAGAGTGACCCGATCTGCGAGGGCGCCGAGCGTCGATCGCGCCAAGTCCAGCATCGCCTCTGCCGGATCGACGCCGTCGAAGGTCCATTCAGGATGATCCTCGGCGAAGACCTTGAGTTCCAGTCCGCCCCCAGCGCCGAGCGCGAGCATCCGGGCGTCAGCGGGCGCGTGTTCCGCGAGCAGAATCGACGCCATGCGATGAACGGCATCGACGCCAGGCACGGTGCGACGGGCGTTTTCGGCGTAGTGTGAGATCGCTGCGGGATCGCCGAACGGGTTGGGCTTAGACGAGGTCACGCTGGGGCCTCGAACGGCTCGAGGCCGGACAGACGCAGGGCCACAGGCCGTTCCGGGATCTCGCGTGGGGTCACGCCCGCGACCTCTTGGGCCGTATGCCGGATGTGGTCCGGCGTCGTGCCGCAGCAGCCGCCGACGATGTTGACCAGACCCGACTTGGCCCATTCCTCGAGATGATGCGCCGTCTCGTGCGGCTCCTCGTCGTACTGGCCCATCGCGTTGGGCAGGCCGGCGTTGGGATAGGCGGCAACCAGGGTGTCGGCGACCCGCGCCAGATCGGCGATGAAGGGCCGCATCAGATCGGCCCCCAGGGCGCAGTTGAAGCCCACGGCGAACGGCCGGGCGTGGCGCACGCTGTTCCAGAAGGCCTCGGCCGTCTGGCCCGACAGGGTCCGGCCCGAACGGTCGGTGATGGTGCCCGAGATCCACAGGGGGAGGGGCTCATACCCCTCGTCCTCCAGATCCTTGATCGCCTTGATCGCCGCCTTGCAGTTCAGGGTGTCGAACACCGTCTCGATCAGGAACAGGTCCACCCCGCCCTGGTGCAGGGCGCGCGCCTGCTGGCTGTAGGCGGCATAGACTTCGTCATAGCTGACGGCGCGATAGCCGGGGTCGTTGACGTCGGGGCTGATGGACAGGGTGCGGTTGGTCGGGCCGATGGCGCCGGCGACGAAGCGCGGCTTGTGCGGCTCTTTCGCCGTCCAGTGGTCGGCGACCTGGCGCGCGATGCGGGCGCCTTCGACATTCAGGTCGTGGACGGCGTCTTCCAGACCATAATCGGCCTGGGCGATCGTGGTGGCCGAGAAGGTGTTGGTCTCGCTGATGTCGGCCCCGGCGGCGTAATAGACGTCGTGCAACTCGGCCACGATGTCGGGCCGGGTCAGGATCAGCAGATCGTTGTTGCCCTTTTGCGGGTGGCCGTGGTCGGCGAAGCGGTCGCCGCGGAAGTCTTCCTCCGACAGTTCCCGGCGCTGGATCATCACGCCCCAGGCGCCGTCCAGCACCAGGATGCGTTCCCTGGCCGCGGCGTGCAGGGCCGCGATGCGTTCGGTGCGGGTCATGGTTATCCTCCCCCTTCGGGGGAGGTGGCGCGCAGCGAAGCGGAGCGACGGAGGGGGCTCGCCTCAGCCTCCGGCGCTTGCGGCTGGCCCCCTCCACCACTTCTTGGTTCCCCTCCCCCGATGGGGGAGGATAGCTCGCGCACGCCCAGCACCCGGCAGATGGCGTAGACCAGATCGGCGCGGTTCAGGGTGTAGAAGTGGAAGTCGCTGAACCCCTCTTCCTGCAAGCGGGCGCAGGTCTCGGCCGCGACCGAGGCGGCCAGCAGGCGGCGCGTGTCCGGGTCGTCGTCCAGCCCCTCGAAATGGGCCGCCAGCCAGTCGGGGATCGACGCCCCGCAGGCGCCGCACATCCGCTTCAGCCCGTTGAAATTGGACACCGGCATGATCCCGGGGATCAACGGAATGGTCACCCCCGCCGCCCGCACCCGGTCGCGGAACCGCAGAAAGGCGTCGATGTCGAAGAAGAACTGGCTGACCGCGCGGGTGGCCCCGGCGTCCACCTTGGCCTTCAGCACGGCGATGTCGTGGTCGATCGAGCCGCTTTCGGGATGACCCTCGGGATAGGCGCCGACCGTGACCTCGAACCCGCCCGCCCGCCCGATGGCGGCGGTCAGTTCGGTGGCGTTGGCGTAGCCATCGGCGCGGGGCGAATAGGCGCCGCCGATACCGGCCGAACCGGGCGGGTCGCCACGCAGGGCCACGATGTGATCCACGCCGATGGTCTTGTAACCCGCGATCACCTCGTCCACCTCGTCCCGGCTGGCCTCGACGCAGGTCAGGTGGGCGGCGGGGCGCAGCGACGTCTCGGAGATGATCCGCTGGACCGTGCGGTGGGTGCGTTCACGGGTCGAGCCGCCGGCGCCATAGGTGACCGAGACGAAGGCGGGGTTCAGCGGCTCCAGCCGCCGGATCGCCTTCCACAGATTGGCCTCGGCCTCGTCCGACTTGGGCGGAAAGAACTCGAACGAGACGTTCACGGGGTCGCGGTTCGACCCCGCGCGGGCGACGGGCCCCAGCGGCGACAGCAGAAGGGCGCGGGCCTGGGCGAGCGAGGAGGCCATCAGGCGGTCTTTCGTGCGGATTGGGCGGGCCGCTGGGCGGTCCAGATGATGACGGTCAGGCCGTCCTGATCGGGCGGCAGGGCGATGGGCGCGGACGGCTTCAGCCCGGCGTCGGTCAGCCAGCGTCGGATCTCGTCGTCGGCGAAACCCAGGCGGCGATGCTGATGCTCGTCGCGCAGGCGCTCGATGTCGTGCGGGGCGAAATCGACGATCAGCAGCCGCCCGCCCGGCATGACCAGACGCGCCGCCTCGACCACCGCCGCCGCCGGATCCGCCAAGTAGTGCAGCACCTGGTGCACCAGAACCAGATCGGCGCTCTCGGCCGGCAGGCGGGTCGAGAAGATGTCGCCGTGGCGCAGCTCCACCCGCTCCAGCCCGGCGCGGGCGACGTTGGACCGGGCGATGTTCAGCATGTTGTGGCTGAGATCCAGCCCCACCGACATCCGCGCCTTCTTGCCTAACAGGGTCAGCATCCGGCCCGAGCCGGTGCCCAGGTCCACCACCCGCTCGAAGGGGCCGGGCCCGGCCGCGCGTTCGATGGCGGCCTCCACAGCCGTCTCGGCGACATACAGGCTGCGGATGCGGTCCCACTGGGGCGCGACCTGTTCGAAATAGGCGGCGGCGGCGGTCTCGCGTTCCTTGTGCACATCATCCAGGCGGCGATGATCAGCGTCCGCCTCTCCGTCCGCCAGCAGGTCCAGCACCGTGTCGATCAGGCGATGCACCACCGGGTCGGACGTCAGGCGATAGAAGACCCGCGCCCCATCGGGAAACCGCTCGACCAGACCGGCGTCGCTCATCAGCTTCAGGTGGCGCGACACGCGCGGCTGGCTCTGGTCCAGCACGCGGGACAGCTCCATGACCGACAGTTCCTCGCCCGCCAGCAGCGACAGCACCCGCAACCGGGTCGGTTCGCCGGCGGCGCGCAGGGCTTCGACAGTCTGATCGGCGGTCAGGGACATGGTTACATATAAGGATATCCTTATATGTTTATGCAAGCGTAAAAGGCGAGTTGCGTCAGGGGATGGGCGTGACCAGCGGCCGTCCGTTCAGCCCGGCGTCCAGGTTCTGCAGCAACAGCATCAGCATGGCCTGCACCGCCTGGGTCGTGGCCCCGGCCGTGTGCGGGGTCAGCACGGTGTTGGGCACGTCGGCCCAGCGCGCGGGATCGGTCGGTTCAGGCTCGAACACATCCAGGGCCGCCCCGCCCAGCCGCCCAGCCTTCAGCGCCTGGATCAGGGCGTCTTCGTCCACCAGTTGTCCGCGCGCGACATTGACCAAGAGGCCCTCCGGCCCCAGCGCCTGGATCACTTCCGCCGAGATCAGGCCCTTGTTGTCGTCGTCGGCGCGGCAGGCGACCACCAGAATGTCGCTGTCCCGCGCCAGGTCCAGCAGGGATGGGGCCATGGGCCAGGCCGCATCCCTGGCGCGCGGGCCCCACCAGGACACGGTCATCCGCAACGCCTGACACCGCCGGGCCACCGCCTCGCCGATGGCGCCCAGGCCGACGACGCCGACGCGCTGGTCCTTCAGGCTGGGGGTTATGGTCTTGGATTCCGACGTCCAGCCGCCGGCCCGCACCTGGCGGTCGCCGGCCGCGATCTGACGACGCGACGCCAGGATCAACGCCAGGGCGTGATCGGCCACATCTTCATGGTTCACCCCCGGCGCATGGCTGAGAATCAACTCGCGCGCCCGGCACCAGTCGACGTCGATCTGTTCATAGCCAGCGGTGAAACAGGCGATATGGACCAGGTTCGGCAACCGCTCGATCAGCGCCTTGTCCAACGGAAACTCGCCCGCCACCACCAGGGCGCGGATGTCGCCTTCCGCCTCGACCGGTGGCCCTTCCCACAGACGATAGACGACATAGGCGCCGTCCAGAAACGCCGACAGCGGCGCCAGATGCCGCTGCATGATCATGATCGCGGGGCGGTCGGTCATGCAGCGGCTCCTTGGCTATCGGGCGATCAGCGCCCGAACTTCTGGAATTTGATCCGGTGCGGGATCAGGGCGTCGGTGCCCAGGCGGCGCTTCTTGTCTTCTTCATAGGCTTCGAAGTTTCCTTCGAACCATTCGACGTGGCTGTCGCCCTCGAAGGCCAGGATGTGCGTCGCCAGGCGGTCCAGGAACCAGCGGTCGTGGCTGATGACCACGGCGCAGCCGGCGAATTCCTCCAGCGCCTCTTCCAGGTTCTGCAGGGTCTCGATGTCCAGGTCGTTGGTCGGTTCGTCCAGCAGGATCAGATTGCCGCCGGTGGCCAGGGTGCGCGCCAGGTGCACCCGGTTGCGTTCACCGCCCGACAGCAGGCCGACCTTCTTCTGCTGGTCGCCGCCCTTGAAGTTGAAGCTGCCGACATAGGCGCGGGTGTTGATCTCGCGCTTACCGACCATCATCACGTCGGTGCCGCCCGAGATGGCCTGCCAGATGGTCTCATCCGGTTTGAGGTCGTCGCGCGACTGGTCGACATAGGCCAGCTTGACGGTCTCGCCGACGCGGATCGAGCCGGCGTCGGGCTGTTCCTGGCCGGTGATCATGCGGAACAGGGTCGACTTGCCCGCGCCGTTGGGGCCGATCACGCCGACGATGCCGTTGGGCGGCAGTTTGAACGACAGGTCCTTGAACAGCAGCTTGTCGCCATAGGACTTCTCCAGCCCCTCGACCTCCAGCACCACATTGCCCAGACGCGGGCCAGGCGGGATCTGGATGACGGCGTGGGTCTGGGCCTTGGCCGAGTTTTCCTGTTCGGCCACCATCTTCTCATAGGCGGCCAGACGCGCTTTGGACTTGGCCTGGCGGGCCTTGGCGCCGGAACGCACCCATTCCAGTTCGCGGGTCAGGGCGCGCTGACGGGCCTCGGATTCCGACTGTTCCTGAACGACGCGCTTCTGCTTGGCTTCAAGCCAGCTGGAATAGTTGCCCTCGTGCGGGTGGCCCTTGCCGCGGTCCAGCTCCAGCGTCCACTTGGTCACCTGGTCCAGGAAGTAGCGGTCGTGGGTCACCAGGATGACGCAGCCGGGGAAATTCTCCAGGTGGTGCTGCAGCCAGGCGACGGATTCGGCGTCCAGGTGGTTGGTCGGTTCGTCCATCAGCAGCATGTCGGGCTTGGACAGCAGCAGGCGCGCCAGGGCCACGCGGCGCTTCTCGCCCCCCGATAGATTGGTCACCGACCAGTCGTCCGGCGGGCAGCGCAGGGCGTCCATGGCCATTTCGATGCGGCTGTCGATGTCCCAGACGTCGCCGGCGTCGATCTTCTCCTGGAGGGCGGTCATCTCCTCCATCAGTTCGTCGGTGTAGTTTTCACCCAGTTCGGCGGCCACGGCGTTGAAGCGGTTGACCCACTGCTTCTCCTCGCACCAGGCCTCGACGTTCTCGCGCACGTTCAGGGCGGGATCCAGTTGCGGCTCCTGCTCCAGATAGCCGCGCTTGACGCCGTCGGCGGCCTTGGCCTCGCCCTGGAACTCGGTGTCCAGCCCGGCCATGATCTTCAGCAGCGTCGACTTGCCCGAGCCGTTGACGCCGACGACGCCGATCTTGGCGTCGTTGTAGAAGCTGAGCCAGATGTTCTCGAAGACCTTCTTGCCGCCGGGATAGGCCTTGGTCAGGCCCTGCATCTGGAAAATATATTGCTGCGCCATGGGGTGCGGTGCGCCCTGTCTCTGTCGGATCGTGGGGAGTGTGGCGCGGGATGTAGCCCTCGCGCCGCGTCAGGGCAAATGGCTATGCCGCGACAAGACGGTGTTTCAGGTCCGCGTCCGGTCCCACACCGCCAACTCATGGGCGATGCAGCGGTCGATCAGGGTGCGCCAGACCGGCTCGGCGATCGCGGGCGACAGGCCGGCCGGACCGGCGGCGGCCAGCACCTTGGCCACCACATCCTCGATGCGGGCGTCGTCGTGGACCACGTCGCGGCTGGGCTTGATGCGGGCGGCGGCGTTCATATAGCGCTGGCGTTCGGCCAGCAGGGTAACCAGGGCGCGGTCCAGGGCGTCGACCCCCTGGCGCACCTGAACCATGGTCTCGCACGCCTCGGGCGCCGTGCGGGCGTCGATCTTCAGCTCATCCGACAAAGGCGCGCTCCAGCACATAGTCGCCCGGCTCGGCGTTCGAGCCTTCCTTCAGGCCATAGGTCTCCAGGATTTCGCCCGTCTGCTTGATCATGGCCATGGAGCCGCACAGCATGACCCGGTCGCTGTTGGGCGAAAAGCCGATGGGCAGGCCCAGATCGGCGAACAGGTCGCCCGACGTGATGCGGTCGGTGATGCGGCCGGGCGTCTCGAACTTTTCGCGCGTGACGGTGGGATAATAGGTCAGCTGGGCCTTGGCCTCGTCGCCGATCAGGGGGTCGTCGTGGATGCCTGCCGTGAAGAAGTCGCGATAGGCCAGGTCGGCGACATTGCGCACCGTGTGGCAGACGATCACCTGGCCGAAGCGGGAATAGGTGTCCGGGTCGCGCGCCACCGACAGCCAGGGCGCCAGGCCCGTCCCCGTGCCGATCAGCCACAGACGTTCGCCGCCCGTCAGCGCGTCCAGAACCAGGGTGCCGGTCGGTTTCTTGCCCATCAGCACGCTGTCGCCCGGCTGGATCGCCTGAAGGCGGCGGGTCAGCGGGCCGTCTGGCACCTTGATGGAGAAGAACTCCAGCTCTTCGGCCCAGGCGGGGCTGGCGATGGAATAGGCGCGCAAGATCGGCTTTGCGCCATCTTCGCCGGGCAGGCCGATCATCACGAACTCGCCCGACCGGAAGCGGAAGTCCTCGGGCCGTTCGATGGCGAAGCTGAACAGCTGGTCGGTCCAGTGGCGGACCCACAGGACTTTCAGATCGTGGAACGGGCTGGCCTTGGCGGGCGCAGGGGCGGCGGGGGCGTCGGTCATCGCGGCTGTAATAGGCGCCCCGGCGGCGCGGCGAAAGGGCGGGCGGCGCGGCCGGACGCCGCGCGGCGCAGAATTGTCCGTGACGGGGTGGAAAACGGTCATTAGCGTGGCCGCCCATGCGCACTCTTATTCTTGTCTCCGCCCTTTCGCTGATCGCCGGCGCCGCCCTGGCCCAGACCGCCGATCCCGCCGTCCTGACGCCCGAGCGGGTGTTTTCCGATCCCGGCCTGAACGGCCCGGTGGCCCAGGGCGTCAGCCTGTCGCCGGACGGCCAACTGGCCGCCTTCCTGCGGGCGCGCGAAGACGACGCCAGCGTGCTGGACTTGTGGGCCGTGCCGACCGCGGGCGGCGAGCCGTTCAAGCTGATCGACGCCCGCGCCCTGGTTCCCGATGCGGGCGAGCTGTCCGAGGCGGAGAAGGCCCGGCGCGAACGCATGCGCATCAGCCAGCGCGGCGTCGTGGAATATTCGTGGGACGAACAGGGCCGCTATATCCTGGCGCCGCTGGAAGGCGACGTCTTCCTGGCGGCGCGGGCCGATGGCTCGGTGCGCCGCCTGACCGAGACCGAGGGCGACGAGATCGACGCCCGCGTCAGCCCGCGCGGAAACTTCGTTTCGTGGGTGCGCGACCAGAACCTGTATGTCCACGACCTGGCGACCGGGACCGAACGCGCCGTCACCACCGATGGCGCCGACCTGATCACCTGGGCCACGGCCGAGTTCATCGCCCAGGAGGAGATGGACCGCGACCACGGCTATTGGTGGAGCCCGACCGAACGGTTCATCGCCCTGCAACGCACCGACGAATCGACCGTCGACATCATTCCGCGCCTGGACATCACCGGCGGCGGCTCCAGCGTGATCCAGCAGCGTTACCCCCGCGCGGGCCGCCCCAACGCCGTGGTCGATCTGTATGTCCACGACATCACCACCGGCCAGCGGGTCAAGGTGGATCTGGGGACCAACACCGACATCTATCTGGCGCGGGTCAACTGGTCGGTCGCGGGGGACGTGCTGTATGTCCAGCGCCAGTCGCGCGATCAGAAGCGGGTGGACCTGCTGGCCGTCGATCCGGCCACCGGCGCCTCGCGCGTGATCCTGAGCCAGACCGACGATGCCTGGGTGGATCTGACCAACGACTTCCGCCCGCTGAAGGACGGCGGCTTCATCTGGTCGAACGAAGAGAACGGCTGGCGGCACCTGTACCGCTATGACCGCAACGGGCGGCTGGTGCGGCCGCTGACGCGTGGACCGTGGCCGGTCAAGGGGCTGAACGGCTTCAACGAGGAAACGGGCGAGCTGTATTTCACCGCCTCCATGCGCGACGGCCGTGAATATCCGATCGAGCAGCAGCTGTTCCGCGCCCGCCTGGACCGCACGGTCGATCCGGTAGCGGTGACGCCCCAGGGCGGCTGGTGGGGCGCTTCGATGAACCGCACGGCCACGGCCTATATCGGCAACTACACCGATCTGAACACGCCGATGCGGTCGGGCCTGTACCGCACCGACGGCACGCTGGTCCGGTGGATCGAAGAGAACCGGCTGGATCAGAGCCACCCCTTCCACCCTTACGTCTCGCGCATGCCCCAGACAACGTTCGGCACGCTGGACAGCCATGGCGAGACCCTGGTCTGGCGCATCAGCACCCCGCCGGGTTTTGACGCCAGCAAACGCTATCCGGTGGTGATGCAGGTCTATGGCGGCCCGTCGGGCGGCGGGGTCCGCAACGGCTGGCTGGGCGGCACGACCCAGCTGCTGACCGAGGCGGGCTATATTGTCTTCCGCCTGGACAATCGGGGCGAAGGCAACCGTTCGCGCGCCTTCGAGACCGCGCTTTACCGCCGCATGGGCCAGCCCGAGATCGAGGATCAGGTCCTGGCCGCCGACTATCTGCGGACCCTGCCCTATGTCGACGGCGACCGCATCGCCATGATGGGCTGGAGCTATGGCGGCTTCATGAGCCTGATGGCCCTGACCGAGCCCAAGATGGGCCTGGCAGCCGGCCTGGTCGGCGCCCCGCCGACGGAATGGGGCCTGTACGACACCCACTACACCGAACGCTACATGTCCACGCCCCAGGACAACGCCGAAGGCTATGCCGCCTCGGACGCCATTCCGCGCCTGGGCGATATGACGGGGCGGCTGCTGCTGATGCATGGCATGGCCGACGACAACGTCATTTTCGAAAACGCCACCCGCGTCATCGACGCCCTGCAGGCGCGCAGCCTGCCGTTCGAGATGATGCTGTATCCCGGCCAGCGCCACGGCGTGCGCGGCAATGCAAGGCAGCTTCAGCAATGGCGCACCTATCTGGACTTCCTGGATCGCACCATCGGCGCCCGGTCGCCGGCGGCCCAGGACTGACCGCGGCGGCAGGGTTTCAGGGTCGCCTCGCAACCCTGCCGCCCGCGCGCCGTTAAGCCGCCATGGAACGCCTGTTTGTCCGCTTCGCCAATCTGACCGCCAAGGTGGCGGGCAAGCCGTGGACCTTCATCGCCTGTCTGGCCATCGTGCTGGTCTGGGCCGTGACCGGGCCGATCTTCAAGTTCAACGAGACCTGGCAGCTGATCATCAACACCGGCACGACCATCGTGACCTTCCTGATGGTCTTCCTGATCCAGAACACCCAGAACCGCGACGCCTCGGCCATGCACGCCAAGCTGGACGAGCTGGTCTATGCGGTGAAACAGGCCGAGAACCGCTTTATCGGCATCGAGCACCTGACGGAAAAGGAGCTGGACGCCATTCTGGACGAGGTCGAGGAGCGGGCCCTGGCCATCCACGCGGAACGCCGCAAGCGAGATCGCGCGGTCGAGGATCGCCAGCCCGCCAAGGCCAGTCCGGGGGGCAGTCGGGGCAAGACGCCCGCTCGCAAGGCGACGCCCCGCAAACCGGCCCAATGAGCAAGCTGGCGACGACGATCGTGGGTTCGGCGGCGGCCCTTTGCTCCATCGCCAGTTTCGCGCCCCAGATGATCAAGATCTGGAAGGAGCGCGACGCCTCGGCCGTCAGTCTGAAGACCTATTCCCTGACCGTGACCTGTTTCGTGCTGTGGGTCGCCTATGGGGTGTTGAGCGGCGCCTGGCCCATCGTGGCGGCGAACGCCTGCGCCCTGGTGATGGCGGCGGGGGTGCTGACCATGAAGTGGCGGTTCGAGCGCCGGACCTAGCCGAGGCGGGCCGCGATTTCCTGACGACGGCGGTCGGCGGCGGTCTGTTCGGTCTCGATGCGGGTCAGGGTCGCCTGGATGCGGTCGCGGGCGGGCGCCAGGGCGTCGGGCGCGGGCCGCACCTTGCGCGGTCGTTTGCGGTCCAGCCCCAGATGCGTCTTCCAGTCGGCCTGCCAGGCGTCGATCACGCCGGGCGCCTGGGCGATGGCGTCGCGGGCGCGGGCGTCGGCGTTCTGAAGCGCCCGCACCAGGGGCAGGGCCTGCACCGCCGCCGTCAGCCGCGCCTCCAGCGCCTGGATGCGGTCACGGAAGGCCAGGGTCGTCTCGGCCTCGGGGTCTTCGCGGGTCAGGCGCTCGCGTGCGGCCGCGACCTGTTCGGACAGGGCGGTGATCGCGCCGCGCAGTTCGTCGCCCAGAGCGTCCAGCTTGCCCGTCCGCTGATCCACGGCGCCGATGCGTTCGCGCAAGTCCGCCGCCAGCCCCGACAGGGCCGTCGCGCCGTCGTTGAAGACCGCGCGGAACGCCTTCAGCCGCTTGCCCGGACCGTCGAACAGACCCGCCAGCCCGCGCCGGGGAACCAGCCCCTGCGGCGCCAGGCGATCCAGCCGCGCGCGAATGTCGGAAATCAGATCCCCGCAATCCGCGCCCCGCGCACGGCACAGGGCCTCCAGCCGCGTCAGGGCGTCCGCCGCCGCCGCGTCCTGATCGGCTGCGAAATCAGCGCCGGGCGTCAGATCCTGGGCCAGCTGGGCCACGTGCGCCGCGTCTGGCGCCGGCGCGCCGCCGATGATGCGATAGGAACCGTCCGCCATTGCCCGCCCTCCCGAACTCATGACGGACACTATGTCAGCAGGCGGCGGCTTTGCGAAAGGCGGTTCGCCGAACGGGTGCGCGACCTTGCGTCTCAGCTGAAGGTTGGCGTCAGGCCTGAACCTGGGCCGCCGCCGAGGCTGCGAAGGCGTATAGAGCCAGAATCGACCCGGTCGTGATCGCGCCCGCCAGCCAGCGCCGAGAGGCGAAATTCGTCCTCAGGATCGCCGTCGCGATCACGAAGGGCGCCAGCACGGGCAGCGTCCAGTCCGCCCAGCCCAGCGTCAACAGCGTCAGCTCCGGGTTCTCAATCACCCTGGGGATCACCAGCAGCATGAAGACGGCGGGATAAAGAGGCGTGGCCAGCAACCAGGCCAGGGCGTTGGTGCGAAAGGTTCGGCCCAGCCGTCCTTTAGGGCCAAATCCCATCCGTCGCAGGATCATGACAGGGGCCAGGGTCGCGACCGCGAGGACCAAGCTGGCGACCAGCCAGAAGACGACGACCGGACCGATCAGGACCAGCAGATCCTTCACCGAATAGACCGCGAAGGCCAGCAGCGGCACGCTGACCAGGGCGCCCAGCACGCACAGCGCCAGGGTCAGGCCATAGCCGCCGTTCTCGATCCCGCCCCCGTCGCCGGGGCCGGTCATCTGGGGTAGGGTGGCGAAGTCCTGGCCCAGCTTCTCCATGCCGTAGGCCATGGGGTTCTCGAACGGCGTTCCCGCCTGTCGATACCCCTTCTGCCAGTCGTTGTTCATGGCCGCGCCTCCTGCACGGTGCAGGATAGTCGGAACGCGGCTTTATGATCAAACCAGGCCGGGGCGCACCGTATAGGTGGCCTCGGTCTTGGCGGCGACCTCGTCCAGGGTCACGCCGTCGGCCAGTTCGATCAGCTCCAGCCCCGCGCCGTCCGGCTTGACGTCGAACACGCACAGGTCGGTGATGATGCGGCTGACCACGCCCGTCCCCGTCAGCGGCAGGGTGCAGGATTTCAGCACCTTGGACTGGCCGTGCTTGTTGGCGTGATCCATGACCACCACCACGCGCTTGACGCCGGCGACCAGATCCATGGCCCCGCCCATGCCCTTCACCAGCTTGCCGGGGATCATCCAGTTGGCGATGTCGCCGTTCTCGGCCACTTCCATGGCGCCCAGGATCGACAGATTGATGTGCCCGCCGCGGATCATGGCGAAGCTGTCGGCGCTGCTGAAATAGGCCGTCTCGGGGATTTCCGTGATCGTCTGCTTGCCGGCGTTGATCAGGTCGGGATCGACCTGGTCGTCATAGGGGAAGGGACCCATGCCCAGCATGCCGTTCTCGCTCTGCAGCGTCACGGTGATGCCCTCGGGGATGTAGTTGGCCACCAGGGTCGGAATGCCGATGCCCAGGTTCACATAGAAGCCGTTCTGCAGTTCCTGCGCGGCGCGTTCGGCCAGTTGTTCGCGAGTGCGGGGCATGGTTCACCTCTCGTTCGTGAAGGGAGCGCGGACCTCCAGGTCCGCCAAGCTTTCGATATCTGCGGCCCCGCCGGTCCGGCCGGCAGCGCTGCTCCAACGCCAGTCGGCGGGTGTGCGGCAGAGTCCGGCCTTCACCGGATTGGCTTCAATGTAATTCATGGCGGCATTGGTCTGTCCTTCGTCGCGCATGAAGCGGTCGAAGTAGTCGGGCGCCCAGAGCGCACCGCTGCGGCCCAAGCGATGATTGACCTTGCGCGCTGTGAAGCTTTTCCACGACTTGACGACCGTACTGAGAGGCCAGCCATCCTCTTGCCTGATGAGGGCGTGAACGTGGTTCGGCATCACTACCCAAGCCAACAGCCGATACCGTTCGCCATCGAAGGATGTCAGGGCTTCTGCGACGATGTCTGCACAAGAAGCGTCGGCGAGCCAATCTGGTCCATCGCCGCGATCCAGAGCCTCATCGACGCCGAGGGAAAACCCGTCCGAAGCCTGTCGGATGCGGTCGAGAACCGAAGCCGGAAGCGATCCCTCGAGACGGAATACGACATGCTGAATGGCTTCCGCCGCATCGAAATGCGGCAGATAGCCTCGATCATGCCAGCCCTTGTGATCGCTCATCGCGTGTTTGCGGACCTGGAGGTCCGCGCTCCCTCAGGACTCCCGCTGGCGCACGGTGCGCTGTTCGATGCGTTTCTCGGGCGTCGATTTGATGATGCGGTCGACATAGACGCCCGGCGTGTGGATGTGGTCGGGATCCAGCGAGCCGACCGGCACGATTTCCTCCACCTCGACCACGCAGGCCTTGCCGGCGGTGGCCATCATCGGGTTGAAGTTGCGGGCGGTCTTGCGGAACACCAGATTGCCGCGCTCATCCGCCTTCCACGCCTTGACGATGGACAGGTCGGCGACCAGGCCGGTCTCCATCACATAGTCGCGCCCGCCGAAGTTGCGCACTTCCTTGCCCTCGGCCACCAGGGTGCCGACGCCGGTGGCGGTGAAGAAGGCCGGAATGCCCGCGCCGCCCGCGCGGATGCGCTCGGCCAGGGTGCCCTGGGGGTTGAACTCCAGTTGCAGCTCGCCGGCCAGATACTGGCGCTCGAACTCCTTGTTCTCGCCGACGTAGGACGAGATCATCTTGGCGATCTGGCGCGTCTCCAGCAGCTGGCCCAGGCCGAAGCCATCGACCCCGGCGTTGTTCGAGATGACCGTCAGCCCCTTGGTCCCAGAATCGCGCAGGGCGGCGATCAGGAATTCGGGAATGCCGCACAGGCCGAAGCCGCCGGACATCACCGTCATTCCGTCGAACGTCAGGCCGTCCAGCGCCGATTTGGCGTCGGGATAGATCTTCTGCATGGCGCTCCCTTTTCACCGTCTGATGAATATCGCGGCGTTTCCCGTCCATAGGACGCGCGGGGCCAAGGGGCAAGCGCGGCGGGCAAGCGTGGGGGGCTGGAACGCGACGGCGCGACGCGGCTTAATGGCCAGACGCATGGTTCCGTGATCGAAAGGAAGCCTGAATGATCCGATACATCGCCGCCTATCTGGGCGCGGGCCTGGTGATGGCCGTGTTGGACGCGATCTGGCTGACCACCATGGCCAATCGTCTGTACCGGCCGGTGATCGGCGACATCATGGCCGACAAGCCGGATATGCGGGCGGCGGTGGTCTTCTATCTGATCTATCTGGCGGGGGTGGTGTTCTTCGCCGTGGCGCCGGCGTTGCGGGATGGCGGGCTGATGCGGGCGGTGATCTGGGGCGCCCTGTTGGGTGCGCTGGCCTATGCGACCTATGACCTGACCAATCAGGCGACGCTCAGTGTCTGGTCCACGCGCATCACGGTGATCGACATCGCCTGGGGCGCGCTTCTGACCGCCCTGACGGCGAGCGGCGGCTATCTGGCGGCGCGGGGGGCGGAACGGCTGGCGGGCTGATTAACCGTCATGTTCCCGCCTCAGGCGCAGGGCGTGGCGCCGTTCGCCCGATAGGGTAAAAGGCGGTTCACCATCGGGGGTGTCGGGGGACAGTCGGGCGTGCGGGCGATCAATGCTTTGACGGCGGGTCTGGTGATCGGCGCGGCCCTGGGCCTGGCCGCGACGCCGGACGGCCGCGCTTGGCTGCGCCATCCGACCCTGCTTCTGGGCGGCGAAGCCAGCGCCTCGGCCCCGCCCGAACCGCGCCCGACGGCGCCACCCGCGATGGCCGCCGCGCCTGCGCCAGCTCTGGCGCCCCTGACGCCGCTGAGCGCGCGGATGGCGGCGGGGCGGCTGCGGATCGGGGTGTTCGGCGACTCCATGGCCGATGGCCTGTGGACGGCGCTGTATCGCGATCTGAACGGCCAGCCGGGCGTGACGGTGACCAAGTTCAGCGAGGTCTCCACCGGCCTGTCGCGCTACGACTATGTCGATATCCAGGCCAAGACCCGGCGTCAGATCGAGGATCAGCCCGTCGATGTGGCTGTGCTGATGTTCGGCACCAACGACGCCCAGGGCATCAGCCTGGACGGGACCGTCCACGCCTTCGGGTCCGAGGGGTGGAAGGCGGCCTATGCCAAACGAGTGACCGATCTGGTCACCCTGCTGCGCGGGCGGGATGTGGCGGTCTATTGGGTCGGTCTGCCGCGCATGCGTCGCGACGGCTTCGACGAAAAGATGGGCCTGATCAACGCCGTGGTGGAAGAGCGCATGACCGCCCTGGGCGTGCCCTATATCGAAACCCTGCGCCTGACGTCGGACGGCGATGGCGCCTATGCCGCCTATCTGGCCGACCGGCCGGGCGGGCGTAAGGTGCTGATGCGCGCCGACGACGGCATCCACATGTCCATGGCCGGATATCTGCGGATCGGCCGGCCGGTGGCCCAGCGGCTGCGCCACGACGCCGGCATCGGCGCGCCGGCGGCGGCGCCCGTCCAGGGCTGATCATGCGCGCGGCGGCGGGTCTGGCCACGGCCATGATGCTGGCGGCGGGCGTCGCTCAGGCCCAAGAGATTCCTTATCAGCCCCAGACCCTGCCTGCGCCGGGCGTGACCGCCTGTCCCGGCGGCCTGTGCGGCGTCGAAGGTCTGGCGCCGCTATTCGAGGCGCTGAAGGCGACCGAGACGGGCGCCCGTCACGCCCCGGTGCATATCGTCCAGATCGGCGACAGCCACACCGCCGGCGACCGCATCACCGGCGCCGTGCGCGCGGCGCTTCAGGCGCGGTTCGGCCATGGCGGTCGCGGCGTCCTGTCCGCTGGCGTGCCCCATGCCGGCTATGCGCCCTATCAGGTCCAGGTCACGGCCCAGGACTGGAGCGTCTCGACCGCCCCTCTGACGCCGCGCGGCGGCTTCGCGCGCGCCGATGTGGGCCTAGCGGGGATCATGCCGCCCGCCTATGGCCGGGCGCCGGGGCTGACCCTGACCTTCGAGCCGGGCGCCGAGCCGACCGAGCTGCACCTGTGCGGGCGCGGCGGACCTCAGGCGGACGGGTTCCAGGTCGCCGTGGGCCAGCGGATGCTGTCGCTCAGTCTGCGCGCCGGGCAGGTCGGGCCCCTGTGCCGCTGGCTGAACCTGCACCAGGCGGCCGGGGTGCTGGAGCTGCGCGCCGAGGGGCGCGGCCCCCTGGCCTACAGCCTGTCGGTCCGGCGGGACGGGCCGGGGGTGATGGTGTCCAACCTGGGCGTCGTCGGCGCCACTTTGCGCGACCTGGCGGCGCGGGATCAGGCGGTGGTCGCGGCCGAGCTGGCCGACTGGCGCCCGTCGCTGATCGTTCTGGCCTTCGGGACCAATGAGGGGTTCGAGGACGACCTGGACCCCGCCGCTTATGAGGCCTTGCTGCGCGATCAGATCGCCCGGCTGCGGCGGATGTCGCCCGTGTCGGGCCTGCTGATCCTGGGGGCGCCCGACGCGCTTCGGACCGGCGCGCCGAACCCCTGCAGCGCCGACGGCCGCCGCGCCCCGCCGCCGTCCCTGGCCGTGGTCCGGGATGTGCAGCGCCGGGTCGCCGCCGACACGGGTGTGGCGTACTGGGACTGGCAGGGGCGGATGGGCGGCGACTGCGCCTCGGATCGACTGGCGACGATGGCCGAGCCGCTGATGCGCGGCGACCGGGTGCATTTCACCTCGGCCGGCGCCGACTGGATCGGCGGCGTCCTGAGCGCCGACCTGATGGCCGCCTATGACGCCTGGAAGGGAGAGGAGCGCTAGATGCTGTTCCCGACCCTGGCCTTCGGCGTCTTCTTCCTGTTCGTCTATTTCACCGCCTGGTCGCTGGATCGCGAGAACGGGCGGCGCAAGCTGTTCCTGCTGCTGGCCAGCTGGTTCTTCTATGCCCAGTGGGACTGGCGCTTCGTCGGGCTTCTGATCCTGTCGGCGGTGCTGAACTGGGGTGTCGCGGCCCTGATCGCGCGCAGCGATGCAGCGGGGCGGCGCAAGCTGCTGGTCGGCCTGGGGGTAGCGGCGAACCTGCTGATCCTGGGCTTTTTCAAATACTACGGCTTCTTCGTCGAGCAGGCGGGCGAGCTTCTGGCCCGCTTCGGCTGGGAACGGGACCTGCCGCTGCTGCAGATCGTGCTGCCGGTGGGGATCAGCTTCTTCACCTTCCAGGGCATCAGCTATGTCGTCGACGTGCATCGGCGAAAGACGCCGCCGGCCGACAGCCTGTTGGACGTCATGCTGCTGATGAGCTTCTTCCCGCATCTGGTCGCCGGACCGATCGTGCGGGCGGCGGACCTGTTGCCCCAGTTCAAGCGCGTCCCGCGCCTGACGCGCGAGATGGCGACGCACGGCCTTTTGCTGATCGTCTGGGGCCTGTTCAAGAAGTCGGTGATCGCGTCGGAGCTAGCGGTGCGGCTGGTGGACCCGGTCTTCTTCGATCCGTCGGCCTATGGCGCGGTGGACATCGCGGCGGCGGTCTATGGCTATGCGGTCCAGATCTATTGCGACTTCTCGGCCTATTCGGACATGGCCATCGGGATCGCGGCCCTGTTGGGCTATTCCTTCCCGCGCAATTTCGACCAGCCCTATCGCGCCAGTTCGATGCAGAGCTTCTGGCGCCGCTGGCACATCAGCCTGTCCAGCTGGCTGAGGGACTATCTCTATGTGCCGCTGGGGGGCGGCAAGAAGGGGCTGGTCTCGTCATGCATCAACGTCATGATCACCATGCTGCTGGGCGGGCTGTGGCACGGGGCGGCGTGGACCTTCGTGGCCTGGGGCGCCCTGCATGGCGGGGTTCAGGTGATCGAGCGGATCGGCCGGGCCGTGCTGGGGGACCGCAAGGTGATCCCCAGCTTGGTCGGGGTGCTGGTCACCTTCCACATCGTCTGCCTGGGGTGGATTCTGTTCCGGGCCGAGACCTTCGACCTGGCCGTGGCCATGGTCCAGGGGCTGGGTCGGTTCGGGGCGGTCACGGTGCTGACGCCCTTCCTGCTGGTGCTGATCGTCGGCGGCCTGGCCATGCACTGGCTGCCGCCGCGCGCGGTCGAGGGGCTGACGCTGAAGCTGAAGCCCGCGCCGTCGCTGACCCTGGGGGTGCTGATCGGCCTGGCCATCCTGCTGATCGAGGCGGTGCGGCCGGACGGCGTGGCCCCCTTCATCTATTTCCAGTTCTGAGGCGTTAGGCGGCCATGGGCGATCACCACGACCAGGACGAAGGGCAGGGGGCGGCGCCGCACGAACGGCCGGTCGATCCCTTCCCCACCGCCTTCGCACCGCCGCCGTCCAGCCTGTTCCCGCCCATCGCGCCGGAGCCGCCGCCGGTCGTCGAGGCCGCGCCCGCCGACCCGCCGTCCGACTGGAACGCCGGGGCCGATGCCCATGATCTGCCGGTGCGTGAAAGTCCCCTCACGGCCCATCCTTTGGCGACTCTGGGCCGGTTCGCCTTTCCCCCCGGCCCGCCGCTGGACGAAGACGGCCAGGGCGCCCGCGATCGGCGCTGGGCCAGCCGCATCATCGTGTTCGCCGCCCTGTTCCTTTTGGTGTTCAACGCCGTCTCGCCCCTGAACTGGTCGCACCAGCAGGCGCCCGGATGGGGAACCGAGACGGTGCGCGGCCTGTCCGAGGTCTGGAGCCGCCAGATCGCCCAGACCGGCGCCGACCGCCCAAGGGAATGGGTGCGCGACGCCTGGCGCCAGTTCCAGGCCCTGAGGTTCGACGGCTCGCGCGACGCGCCTGCGGAAGGTTAGTGCGCCATCAGCACGCAAACGTCGCCCTGGGTCAGCAGGGTGCGGGTCACGCCGCCCATCACCCATTCACGCAGACGCGCGTGGCCATAGCCGCCGGCCACGATCAGACCGGCCTGGGTCTCGACCGCCAGGTCCAGAATCTCGTCGCCCGGCTCCTGCAGGGTCGGGCGGACCACCGCCGTCGCCGCGACGCCGTGTCGGGCCAGCCAGTCGCAGACGGCGCGCGGCCCGTCCTGGGCGTCGTCATAGACATCGTTGATCACGGCCGTGACCTGGACCGAGGCTGCGCGCGCCAGCAGGGGCAGGGCGGCGGCCACGGCGCGGCGGCATTCGCCGGTGTCGCGCCAGGCCACGATGGCCGGATGCCCCCAGGGATCGCGCGAGGGGCGGGGCGGAACCACCAGCACCGGCCGACCGGCGCCCAGCAGCACCTCGCCCGGGTCGGCCGCCCGCACGTCGCACAGCGGCGACCGGCGGCCCATGACGATCATGTCCGCCAGCCGCGCCTCGGTCTTGACGATCTCGGCCGGAAAGCCGGTTCGCCCGCGCCACAGTGTCTCGACGCCGCTGGCCCGGCCGGCGGCCTCGAATCGGGTCTGGTGGGCGGCCACGGCGCCCTGGGCCGCGTCGCGGAACAGCGTCAGCGTCTCGGCCGAGACGCCGCCCATGAAGCCATCGGCGATGGCGGGCGGCGTGGCCGGTTCGCCGGCGACGCCGATCAGGCGCGCGCCGAAAACCTGGGCCAGCCGGCATGACAGATCCAGCCGCGCGCGGCTGTCGTCGGCATCGTCCAGGGTGGTCAGGATCGAGGTCCAGCGCATGGCGGCGGCCTTCGGGCGTCCTTAGGACCGATGCCCGCCCGTCCGAAACCGGGCATAGGCCAGACCGATCATGAAGACGATGAAGGGCGACCAGATCAGGTGGACCAGGGGCGACATTTCCGGGGGCATTGGGCGGCTCCAGCCAAGCGTTGCGATGGCGGCACGTTGAGCCTGCGCGCCCTGCGGCGCCTTGATCCAGGTCAACGCCTTTGCGATGCGCGACGTGGGCCCTAAAGTGGCCGCAACGGAGCGTCGCCCACCCATGCTGGAACTCAGATCCCTGCCGGCGACATGCGCCACGCGGCGCAGCGAATCCGCCTGCACCGGATGCGGGGCGCGGGCCTTTTCCGTCTGCGGCGCGCTGGAGCCGGCCGATCTGGCGCGGCTGGACGCCCTGGCGCACAAGGCCGCCTTCGCGCCCGGCGAGGCCCTGATGCGCGAGGGCGAGACGGCCGACGCCATGTTCAACATCACCTCCGGCTCGGTGCGGGTTTACAAGCTGCTGCCCGACGGGCGGCGCCAGATCACCGGCTTTCTGTTCGCGGGGGACTTCCTGGGGCTGGTGTCGGGGGCGCGGTACGGATTCTCGGCCGAGGCGATCGAGCCGACCACCGCCTGCCGCTTCCGCAAGACCGAATATCAGGCGCTGGTGCGCGATTGTCCGGCGCTGGAGCGGGCGCTGTTCGAGCGGGCGACGCACGAACTGGCCGCCGCCCAGAACCAGCTGCTGCTGCTGGGCCGCAAGACGGCGCAGGAACGGATCGCCTCCTTCCTGCTGGACCTGCCGGCCCACGACCCGATGCGCGAGACGCCCGCCGGTCATGTGCGCCTGCCCATGACCCGTACCGAGATCGCCGACTATCTGGGTCTGACCATCGAGACGGTCAGCCGGGCGCTGACCAAGTTGAAGACCACCGGCGTGATCCGCCTGCTGTCGCTGAACGAACTGCGGATCGAACAGCCCGAGCGCCTGCGCGCTCTAACCGAGGGCGACGCCTAGACCCGAGCGCGCGCCTTATCGCGGGTCATCATCAGCCGGCCGTCCGCATCCATGGCCGTGGCGCGCAGCGTCAGGCCGCACAGGCAGACCGGGGCCGGACGGTGAGAGATCAGGATCAGCCCCTGATCGGTCGATTTCAGCCGGGCGTCCAGCCGGTCCAGAACCCGCCGCTCGGTCGCGGCGTCCAGCCCCTCGGTCGGTTCGTCCAGCACCAGCCAGGGCGCCGACCGCAACAGGGCCCGCGCCAGCCCCAGCCGCCGTCGCTCGCCGCCCGACAGCCGGGCGCCGTCCGGCCCGATGGCCAGGTCCAGTCCGCGCCCGCCGCGCAGTCGCTGATCCAGCCCCGCATCCTGAAGCGCGGCCCACAGGCGCTCGTCGTCGGCCGTGGGATCGGCCAGGCGCAGATTGTCGCGCACCGTGCCGTCGATCAGCCGCACGTCCTGGGCCGCATAGGTGAACAGGGCCGCAGCCTGGCCGCGCCCCAGGGCCTCCAGCGGCGCCCCGCCCAGCATGGCCTCGCCGTCCAGCGCCGGCCGCAGGCCCACCAGGCGCTCGACCAGAGAGGTCTTGCCCACGCCGGACGGCCCGACGATGGCCAGCCGCGTCGGCGGCGTGACGGTCAGGTCCAGCGCGTTCAGGCGAAGGGCCGCGCCCTGCATCGGCGCGCGCCCGGCCGGCGCGGGCGCCATCAGTTCGTCCAGCCGGGCGGTGGCCGTTTCCGCCGCCCCGCGCTGCATCATCGCCTGGGCCAGGCCGGCGGCGGACTCCACCCCCGTGACGGCGACCAGGGCGGCCAGGGCGGCCATCGGCGCGCCGGCCCCCATGGCCGCGGCGACCCCAAAGGCCCCGGTGGCCCCCAGGCCGACGCACAGGGCGTGCCAGCCGGCGATGCGGCCTTCGGCTGCGATGCGGGCCATGCGGGCGGTCTCCAGGCCCTCGGCCGCCTGGACCGCCTGGGCGCGGGCCCAGTCTTCCAGACCATAGGCCTTCAGCTCGGGCGCGGCGGCGTGCAGAGCCGACAGATCGGCCTTCAGCCGCCCGGTCTCGACCTGGACCCGCGCACCGGCCGGATCGGCCCGGCGCCGCGCGATCACCAAGGCCCCCGCCGAGGCCAGGCCCATGGCGACCAGAACCCACAGCCCCGCCAGCGGATGCGCCAACAGACCCAGCCCCGCCGACAGGGCCGCGCCGGCCCCCAGGGCCCAGGGCGCCGAGCGGCGGATGAACAGGGTCTGGATCGCCTCGACATCCTCGACCAGCCGCGCCGAGGCCTCGCCCGCCGACAGGGCCAGGGCGCGCTGGGGCGGCCCTTCGGCCAGGGCGCGGAACAGGTGCGGCCGCATCCGCGCCAGGGCGCCCAGGGCCGCCTCGTGCCCGGCCGTGCGCTCCAGATACCGCCCCACCGTCCGCAGGATGGCGAACAGGCGGATGCAGGCGCTGGGCGTCAGATAGTTGAAGGCCTGGATCGCCGCCGCGCCCGCCGCCCCTGCGATGGCCGCGCTGGTGATGAACCAGCCCGACAGGCCCAGCAGGGCCACGGCCGAGGCCGCGACCATGGCCCCCATGCCGGCCGCCAGGCGCAGCCGCACGGTCTCGCGCCGCGTCTCGGCCCGCACCATCTCGCGAACGCTGGTGGGGGCGCTGGTGGGCGTGTCCGACTGCTTGGTCACAGGATCGATCACAGGCGCACCACGCGGTCGGCGACGGCGGCCACGGCGGCGGAATGGGTGGCGATCAGGGTGGTGCGGCCATGGGCGGCGCGGCGGACCACCTCGATCATCTCGATCTCGGCCTGGCGGTCCAGATTGGCGGTCGGCTCGTCCAGCAGCAGGATGGGCGAATCCTTAAGGAAGGCGCGAGCCAGACCCAGTCGCCGCCGCTCCCCGCCCGACAGGCCGCCGCCGCGTTCGTCCAGCACCCGATCCAGGTCGCCGGTCAGGCCGGCCGCCCCCGCCGCCGCCATCACCTGACGCAGGCTGGCCTCGCGCCGGGCCAGGCGGATGTTGTCCAGCAGGGTTCCGGGCGTGACCACCGGCGCCTGGCTGGCCCAGGCGACGCGCCCGGCCAGATCGCCGATCTGATCCAGCGCCCGTCCATCGACCAGGATGTGTCCATCGGTCACCGGGGCCAGGCCGACCAGGGCGTGCAGCAGGCTGGACTTGCCCGATCCGCTGGGGCCGGTCACCGCGACCATCTGGCCGGATCGCACCTCCAGCTCGAACCCGTCCAACACCGGCGCATCCTGGCCATAGCGGATGCCCACACGGTCGAAGACGATGACCGGCGGGCGGGCGAAGACGGGCGCCGGTCGGGCGGGCGCGGGATCGGCCTCGGCGGCGGCCAGGGTCGGGGCGGCGGCTTCGGCGGCCTGGCGATCATGATAGGCGGCGGCCAGGCGGCGCAGGGGGGCGTAGACCTCGGGCGCCAGAGCCAGCACGAAGAAGGCCCGGCCCAGGTCCAGCGTTTCGGGCGCCGGGAAGGGCAGCAGCTTCAGCAGGTTGAACCCGCAGTAAACCGCCACCAGAGCGACCGCCAGGGCCGAGAAGAACTCCAGCACGGCCGACGAGACGAAGGCGATCCGCAGCACCCGGGCCGTGCGCGCCTGCAATGCTTGGGACGTGCGGGCGACCTCCTGGGCCATGCGCGCCTCGGCCTGGAAGGCGATGACGGCGGGCAGGGCGCGCACCCGGTCCAGAAACAGGCCAGACAGGCGCGACAGGGCGTCGAACTGACGCCGGCTTTCGGCCGCCGCGGCCGTTCCCGCCAGCACCATGCCCAGCACGAAGGGCAGAAGGGTGAAGATCAAAACCCCCGCCGCGAACGGGCTGGCCACGGCCGCCACACAGATCAGGATCAGGGGCGACAGACCGGCGGCCATCCGCACCGGTTCGAACCGCGCATAGTGGCCATCCAGCGCCTCGACCCCCTCGACGGCGGCGGAAACGGCGGCGGGGCGTCCGGCGAACAGGCCCGCCAGAACCCGGTCGCGAACCTGGGTCTTGACCGCCCGCGCGGCGTGGCCGCCCGTCGTCAGCGCCAGATGCGCCAATAGGCCGCGCAGAGCCAGGGCCGCCAGGGCCAGCGCCAGGCCCGGAACAACCGCCGTCAGCCCGCGATCATAGGCTGACAGGCTCCACGCCAGGCCGAAGGCGAAGGCCGTGGCCGGAACCACGTCCAGCACGACCAGCAGGCCGGCGGTCCTGCCCGCCCAGCCGGACGCACGGCCGGCCACGCGCAGCCAGGGCTTGGGGTCGAAACCGGGCGAGGGCAGGGCGGTCATTGTCGCACTTTACCGCATTGCATCGCGCCGCGCCTTTGATTGAAATCAAGGCGGGCGTCGTCGGGGGCGTCTAACGCGGTCCCAACGCCGGTCGTCGGGGCCGGATCAGGAGACTTCGCCATGATCGACCTAGCGGTCGTCGACCTGTCCCGCCTGCAGTTCGCACTGACGGCGCTGTACCACTTCCTGTTCGTTCCATTGACGCTCGGCCTGTCGTTCATGCTGGTCATCATGGAGTCGATCTATGTGATGACCCGCAGGCCGATCTGGCGGACGATCACCAAATTCTGGGGCGCCCTGTTCGGGGTCAATTTCGCCCTGGGGGTCGCCACCGGCCTGACGATGGAATTCCAGTTCGGCATGAACTGGAGCTATTACAGCCACTATGTCGGCGACATCTTCGGCGCCCCGCTGGCGATCGAAGGTCTGATGGCCTTCTTCCTGGAGGCGACGTTCGTCGGATTGATGTTCTTCGGCTGGGATAAGCTGAAGCCGGTGACCCACCTGTTCGTGACCTTCCTGGTCGCCCTGGGCACCAATCTGTCGGCCCTGTGGATCCTGATCGCCAACGGCTGGATGCAGAACCCGGTCGGCGCCGCGTTCAACACCGAGACCATGCGGATGGAAGTCACCGACTTCATGGCGGTGCTGTTCAACCCGGTGGCCCAGGCCAAATTCGTGCACACCGTCTCGGCCGGCTATGTCTGCGCGGCGGTGTTCGTGCTGGGCGTCTCGGCCTTCTATCTGCTGAAGGGCAAGCACAAGGGCTTCGCCAAGCGGTCCATGACGGTGGCGGCGGCGTTCGGCCTGGCCTCGTCGCTGTCGGTCGTCGTCCTGGGCGACGAGAGCGGCTATGCTCTGACCGATAACCAGAAGATGAAACTAGCCGCCATCGAGGCCATGTGGACCACCGAGGAAGCGCCGGCCGGCCTGACCGCCATCGGCTTCCCCAGCCTGGAAGACCGCAAGACCCACTATGAGATCAAGATCCCCTATGTGCTGGGCCTGATCTCGACCCGCAGCCTGACGGGCGAGGTGACCGGCATTCTGGAACTGGTCGCTGTGGCCGAAGACCGCATCGAATCCGGCGTCGTCGCCTATGACGCCCTGGAACGGCTGAAGGCCAATCGCGAGGATGTGGCCAGCCGCGCCGTGTTCGAACAGCACCGCAACGACCTGGGCTATGGCCTGCTGCTGCGCCGCTATGTCGCCGATCCGCGTCAGGCGACACCCGATCAGGTGCGCATGGCGGCCTGGAACACGGTGCCGAACGTGCCGGTGATGTTCTGGGCCTTCCGCATCATGGCCGGCATCGGCTTTGCGATGATCGCCCTGTTCGCCACCGCCTTCGTGCTGTGCACCCTGCGCAAGCATGAGACGAAATGGTTCCTGCGGCTGGCCCTGTTCGCCATTCCCCTGCCGTGGATCGCGATCGAGTTCGGCTGGATCGTCGCCGAATACGGCCGCCAGCCGTGGGCCGTCGAAGGGGTTCTGCCCACCTTCCTGGGCGCCTCCAGCCTGACCGTGCCGCAACTGTGGACCACCATCATCGGCTTCACCCTGTTCTATGGCGTGCTGGCGGTGATCGAGGTCAGCCTGCTGCTGCATCTGATCAAGAAGGGTCCGTTCGCCGAGCAGGAGGCCTTTCCGCCCGCTGCCGAAGACGACCCCGCCGCCGCCCGACCGGCTCTGGCCTGACCCCCTGGATTGAAGGAAACGCGAGATGGAACTGCCTCTCGACTACGCCACGCTGCGCCTGATCTGGTGGGCGCTCATGGGGGTGCTGCTGATCGGCTTCGCCCTGACCGACGGCTTCGACCTGGGGGTCGGCGCCCTGCTGCCCTTCGTCGCCAAGACCGACGAGGAACGGCGCATGGTGATCAACACCGTCGCCCCGACCTGGGAAGGCAACCAGGTCTGGTTCATCCTGGGCGGCGGCGCGATCTTCGCCGCCTGGCCCTTCGTCTACGCCGTCAGCTTCTCGGGCTTCTACCTGGCCATGTTCCTGGTGCTGGCGGCCCTGATCCTGCGGCCGGTGGCGTTCAAATACCGGTCCAAGCGGCAGAGCCCGCGCTGGCGCACCGCCTGGGACTGGGCGCTGTTCGTCGGCGGCTTCGTGCCGGCCCTGGTGTTCGGCGTGGCGGTCGGCAATGTGCTGCTGGGCGCGCCCTTCCGCCTGGATAGCGACCTGCGCTCCTTCTACGAAGGCAGCCTGCTGGGTCTGTTCAGCCCCTTCACCCTGGTGTGCGGCCTGTTGTCGGTGGCCATGCTGATGCTGCACGGCGCCGCCTGGCTGGGCGTCAAGGCCGAGGATGGACCGGTTCAGGTCCGCGCCCGCCGCTGGGGCGTCGGTCTGGCGCTGCTGTCGCTGGTGCTGTTCGCCGTGGGTTGGGCCTTCGTGGCCTTCTCGGGCATGGGTTACGCCATCACCGGCGTGGCCGAGCCGAACGGCTTCTCCAATCCGTTGCGCACGGCGGTTGAGGCCCAGGCCGGCGGCTGGCTGCTGAACTACGGCAAATATCCATGGATGGTGATCGCTCCGGCCCTGGGCTTCCTGGGGGCGGCGGCGGCCCTGGTCGGGCTGATCCGGCGCTCGGCGCCGCTGGCCCTGGGCGGTTCGTCCGCCTCGGCCCTGGGCATCATCTCGACGGTCGGCCTGTCGATGTTCCCCTTCATCCTGCCCAGTTCGATCGACCCGCAGTCCAGCCTGACGGCGTGGAACGCTTCGTCCAGCCACCTGACCCTGTTCATCATGCTGATCTGCACGGTGATCTTCCTGCCGCTGGTGCTGATCTACACGGCCTGGGTCTACAAGGTGCTGTGGGGTCGTTCGAGCACGGCCGAACTCAAGACCAACCCCAACCTTTACTGAGCCGCCGGCGAGGAGATTGAACCATGTGGTATTTCGCCTGGATCCTGGGCCTTGGCCTGGCGGTGCTGTTCGGGGTCTTGAATGGCCTGTGGCACGAGTTCCAGCTGTTCGACGCCGGTGACGACGGCGGCTCGGTCGCCGACGATGACGCCGCCTGACCTGTGGCCCGACCGGGCGGATCTGATCGCCCGGTACGACGCCAATACGCCGCGTTACACCAGCTATCCCACGGCGGCTCAGTTCACCGCCGCCGTGGGACCAGCCGACTGGTCCGCCGCCCTGGCGCGAGGGCCGTGGGACCGGCCCGCCTCTCTCTATGTCCACATCCCCTTCTGCAAGCGTCTGTGCTGGTACTGCGGGTGCAACACCCGGGCGATGAACCGGGTGGACGCCATGGCCGACTATGTCGATCTGGTGCTGCAGGAAGCGGATCGGGTGGTTGCGGCGGCGGGCGCGACGCCGCGTATCGGCATGCTGCACCTGGGCGGGGGCACGCCCAACATGCTGCCGCCCGACCTGCTGGCGCGGCTGGTCCATGGGCTGTCGCAGCGCTTCGACCTGTCGGCCCTGACCGAGTTCGCGGCTGAACTTGACCCCGAGGTGCTGACGCCGGAGTGGATCATCGCCGCCGGCGATCTGGGTCTGACGCGCGCCAGCCTGGGGGTTCAGGATCTGTCGCCGGTGGTGCAGGCCGCCGTGAACCGGCCCGAACGGTTCGAGACCATTCAGGACGCGGCCGAACGTCTGCGCGCCGCCGGGGTGTTCTCGCTGAACCTGGACCTGATGTACGGCCTGCCGCACCAGGGGGTCGATCAGGTGCTGGCCACCATCGACCGTGTCACCACCCTGCGTCCCGACCGGCTGGCGCTGTTCGGCTATGCCCATGTGCCATGGATGAAGCCGCATCAGAAGCTGATCGACGAGACGGCCCTGGGCGGTCCGCTGGAGCGGTTCGCCATGAGCCGCGCCGCCCATGACCGGCTGACGGCCCTGGGCTATCGCGCCATCGGCCTGGACCATTTCGCCCTGCCGCACGACGACATGGCCGCCGCCGCCAGGGCGGGCCGCCTGCGCCGCAATTTCCAGGGCTATACGACCGACCAGGCCGAGGTTCTGATCGGCCTGGGCGCATCGTCCGTGTCGCGGGCGCCGGGCCTGTATGTCCAGAACATCACCGGCGAGCGGGACTGGCGCACGGCGATGGCCGCAGGCGGCCTGCCGGTCGCGCGCGGGGTCGTGCTGACCGGCCGCGACCGGTTCGTGGCCGAGATCATCGCCCGACTGATGTGCGACTTCGCCGTGGATGTCGAAGCGGTAGCGCGCGACGCCGGACGGCCCTTGCGCGAAACCGCCGAGGCCTGGCCCCGGCTGGACGCCTTTGAAGCCGACGGCCTGATCGTTCAGGAGGGCGCGCGCATCGCCGTGACCCAGCGCGGGCGGCCGTTCGTACGGGCCGTGGCGGCCGCTTTCGACCCGGCGCTGAACCCAGCGACAGACCGCCACGCCCGCGTCGTCTGATCGGGTTCTTGTTTCACCGCAAAGGTTTGCGCTGGGTCAAGGTGCGTCCCGAAGCGGGAGCGCACACCCCTTGAAGACGGTGCGGCGCATGGGGCGTTCCGCCGTCGGGGATAAGACGATGAAAGCCAAGACCGCCCTTCTGTGCGCCGCCGCCGCGGCCCTGTTCGCCGCCGCGCCCGCCCAGGCCCAGACCGCGACCCAATGGCAGGCGCCGCGCGCCGGAGACTGGATCGTGACCGGCCGCCTGACCCAGGTCGCGCCGACTGCCGACGATCCCATCCTGACCTCGGCCGGGGGGGCGACGGGGCTGAACGTCGATGTGTCCGACGACCTGATGCCGACGCTGGGTTTCACCTATTTCTTCACCGACCATGTGGCGGTCGAGGCCATTCTGGGCACGACCCGGCACGAGGTCCGCGCCCAGGGCGGGGCCACCGACGTGGCCGTGCATGAGACCTGGGTTCTGCCGCCGGTGGTCACGGTGCAGTACCGCCCCCTGACCGAGGGGAATTTCAGCCCCTATGTCGGCGCCGGGGTCAACGGGATGCTGTTCTATGGCGGCGACGACAAGAACGGTTTCACCGTCGATCTGGACGACGGCCTGGGCTGGGCGCTGCAGGCAGGCGCCGACATCGGCCTGCATGGTCCGTGGAGCCTGAACCTCGATGTGAAGAAGGTCTGGTTCAACACCGATGCGGCCGTCAACGGCGGCGCGCTGAAAAGCGATGTGAAGCTGAACCCCTGGGTCATCTCCATCGGCGTCGGCCGCAAATTCTGATCGCTGAAGCCGGGGCGCGACGCGCTTGAATCCAGAACAAGGGTCTGGCGCCCCGGCGTTTGCGGTCTGATTCATCAGACCGCAGCGGCGTCACGCGACAGGATTGCCCCAAGGGTGTATGCAGGCGGCGAATGCAAAGCCTGCTGCGGAAAATCCATCGACACCTGGGCTATGTCCTGGGCCTGTGCGTCATGCTGGCCGTGACGTCGCCGGCCCTGGAAGCGCACGCCTGCATTCCCGAGCCGGTCTCCGCCTTCACCACTCTCGACAAGGGCGTGGACGAGGCGCCGGCCTGCCCGGACTGCGGCCCCGCCTGCGCCAGCGGCTGTTGTCATCTGGCGCATGCCGCCATTCCCGCCGAGGCGTCGCCGGCGACGGCGGCCCTGCCGGTCGCGGCGCCTCTGGCCTGGGCCAGCGCGGCGTCTGCGCCCCTGATCCTCCCCGGCGGGCCGGACCGCCCTCCCAGATCCTGATCCTCAGGCCGGGCCCTTGCGGCCTGGTCGCGTCTTGAGCCTGACGCGCGACCCCGGGGGGGGTCGTGCGCGACCTGCACTCGAGTCCCGGCGACGCCGGGCGAGGATCGACCATGAACATCAAGAGACACTGGCTGATGACCGGCGCCGCCGTCGTCATGGCCCTGGGCGTCGGCTTCGGCGCGGCGCGTCTGACCGGCGCGGGCGCTGCGCCTGAGGCGGATCACCACGAAGAGGGCGAGGCGCCGCCGGAAGGCTTCGTCCGGCTGAACGCCGCCGCGGCGGCCCAGGCGGGCGTCAGCATCGTCGGCGTCGAACGCGGCGGCGGCGCCGAACTGAAACTGCCCGGCCGGGTCGCCTTCGCGCCGGGGGCCGAGGCCGTGGTCGATGCGCCCGTGGCGGGCACGGTCATGCGGGTGCATGTCGGACCGGGGGATCGTGTCGCCGCCGGCGGCGCCCTGGTCACCCTGCGCAGCCCGGACGGCGCGGGATCGCGCGCCACGGTCGATGCGGCCCAGGCGGCGGCCGATGCGGCCCGCGCCGCCGAACGCCGCGACCGCGCCCTGTTCGACCAGGGATGGGTGGCCCAGGCCCGACTGGACATCACCGCCGCCGAGGCGCGCCGGGCCGAGGCCGAACTGCGCGCCGCCCGCGCCCGCGCCGGGGCCTATGGCGCCCCATCCGCCGACGGAGCGGTCGTGGTGCGCAGCCCGATCGCCGGGGTGGTCACCACCCTGCGCGCCGCGCCGGGCCAGGTGCTGCATGAAGAGGCCTTGCAGGTCGCCACGGTGGCCGACTTGGGGCGGGTGGAGTTGGTGTTCGAGGCCCCGCCCGCCGCCGCCGCCCTGCTGAAGGCCGGCGACAGCTTGAACAGCTCGGTTCCCGGCGAGGCGCCGCTGTCGGGCGTGGTGACGGCCATCGCCCCGCCCGATGTCGCCGGCGTGGTGCGGGTGCGCGCCCGCCCGACCGGCGCCGTGCCGCCGGCCGGCACGGTGATCTCTGCGCGCGTGCGCACAGGGGCGCAGGGCGGTTCGGGAACCCTGACCGTGCCGATGGATGCGGTGCAGACCGTGGCGGGCGCCGCCTCGGTGTTCGTGGCCGAAGGCGGCGGCTTCCGCGCCCACCCGGTCGTCGTCGGTCGCACCGTGGACGGGCGGGTCGAGATCCTGTCCGGCCTGACGGGGACCGAACGCATCGCCGGCGCCGGCGCCTTCCTGCTCAAGGCCGAACTGGCCAAGGGCGAAGCGGAGCATGGGCACTGAGATGCTGGATCGTCTGATCGACGCCTCGGTGCGTCACCGCTGGGCCATTGTGGCGCTGTCCCTGATCCTGGCGGCTCTGGGCGCGCGCGAGCTGATGCGCCTGCCCATCGACGCCGTGCCCGACATCACCAACCGACAGGTCCAGGTGACCACCGTGGCGCCGGCTCTGGGCCCCGAAGAGGTCGAGCGTCAGGTCACCTTTCCCATGGAGACGGCCCTGGCGGGCCTGCCCGGCCTGATCGAGACCCGGTCGCTGTCGCGGCACGGCTTTTCGCAGATCACGGCCGTCTTCACCGACAGCACCGACATCTATTTCGCCCGCAGTCTGGTCAACGAGCGGATGCAGGCCGCGCGCGAAGACCTGCCCGAGGGGTTGTCGCCGTCGATGGGACCGGTCGTCACCGGCCTGGGCGAGGTCTACATCTGGACGCTGGAGCTGACCGGCGCGGCGTCGAGGGCAGGCGTCCCCTATGTCACGCCCGAGGGCGAACGTCTGGTCACCGATCAGGAGAAGGCCACCTATCTGCGCACGGTCCAGGACTGGATGGTCGCGCCGCAGCTGAAGACCGTGCCGGGCGTCGCCGGGGTCGATGTCCTGGGCGGTTATGTGAAGGAATATGCGGTCCATCCCGATCCGGGCCGTCTGGCGGCCTATGGCGTCGGTCTGGTGCAACTGGTCGAGGCGCTGGAGCACGCCAACCGCATCGCCGGCGCCGGCTACGTCAATCGTGCGGGCGAGGCCTATATCGTGCGCGCCGACGCCCGGCTGAAAAGCCTGGAAGACCTGGCCCAGACGCCGATCCTGAACCGCGCGGGGCGGGTGATCCGCGTCTCGGACGTGGCGGTGGTCGAGATCGGCCGGGCGCCGCGCCTGGGGTCGGCCAGCGCCGACGGCCGCGAGACGGTGGTCGGCACGGCCCTGATGCTTCAAGGCGAAAACTCGCGCGAGGTGGCCCACCGTGTTGGTCAGCGGCTGGAGGAAATTCAGGCCAGCCTGCCGCCCGGCGTGCGCCTGCGGCCCGAACTGGACCGCACCGAACTGGTCGAGGCCACGATCAAGACGGTCGAGCACAATCTGATGCTGGGCGCGCTTCTGGTCATCGCGGTGCTGTTCTTCGCCCTGGGCAATGTGCGGGCCGCGCTGATCACCGCCCTGGTCATTCCGCTCAGCTTCCTGTTCGCGGCCTCGGCCATGAACCGGTTCGGCATCAGCGCCAATCTGCTCAGCCTCGGCGCCCTGGATTTCGGGCTGATCGTCGATGGGGCGGTGGTGGTGATCGAGAACACCCTGCGCCGCCTGGGGCTGAAGCGCCAGAAGGCCGGGCGTGCCCTGACCGTCGCTGAACGGCTGGGCGTTGCGGCCGGGGCGGCGCGCGAAATGGCGCGGCCGGCCGCCTTCGGCCAGGCCATCATCCTTTTGGTCTACGCGCCCCTGCTGATGTTCGAAGGGGTAGAGGGCAAGATGTTCGGGCCGATGGCCGCGACCGTCATGCTGGCGCTGCTGGCGGCCTTCGTCCTCAGCTTCACCTTCGTGCCAGCCATGGCCGCCCTCCTGGTGCGCGAACCCAAGGCGGACCATGAGGAGACCCGCCTGACCCGCCTGGCCAAGGCGCGCTACGCCCCGTTGCTGGCGGCGGCCATGGCGCGGCCGCGGGCGGTGCTGGTGGGCGCGGGCGTGGCGCTGTTCGCCGGCGCGGTCGCCTTCGCCACCCTGGGCCGCGAGTTCGTGCCCCAGTTGGACGAGGGGGATGTGCTGGTCCAGGCGCTGCGCGTGCCCTCGACCTCGCTGGAGCAGAGCCAGGCCATGCAGTTCCAGGTCGAGCGGACCTTGCAGGCCATGCCCGAGGTCGAACGCGTCTTCACCCGCACCGGCACGGCCGAGGTCGCCTCCGACCCCATGCCGCCGTCGATTTCCGACACCTTCGTGATCCTGAAGGATCGCGGCGAATGGCCGAAACCGCGCGAGGCCAAGGCCGATCTGGTGGCGCGGATGGAGGACCGGCTGTCGACCCTGCTGGGCAACAGCTATGAGTTCACCCAGCCCATCGAGATGCGGTTCAACGAACTGATCGCCGGCGTGCGTTCGGATGTGGCGGTGATGATCTATGGCGACGACTTCGCCGCCATGAACCGCACGGCCCAGCAGGTGGCGACGGTGCTGGGCGGCATCGACGGCGCCGCCGATGTGCGGGTGGAGCAGGTGTCGGGTCAGCCGACCATCACCGCCAGCGTCGACCGCACCGTGGCGGCGGCGCAAGGGGTTCACGCCTCGGACGCCGCCGACGCCCTGGCCATCGCCCTGGCTGGACGGGCGGCGGGCCAGGTGAACGAGGGCGACCGGCGCTTCGACGTGGTGGTGCGGCTGGACGACGCCTATCGCTCCGACCCCACCATCATGGAGCAACTTCCGGTCATGCCCGAAAACGCCCAGGCGGGCGCCCCGACCGTGCCCCTGTCCTCGGTCGCCCGGTTCGACGTGGCCGAAGGCCCGAACCAGATCAGCCGCTCGAACGGCAAGCGGCGCATGATCGTCCAGGCCAATGTGCGCGGTCGCGACCTGGGCGGCTTCGTCGCCGAGGCGCAAAGGGCGGTCGCCGATCAGGTCCAGGCCCCGCCTGCCGGCTGGATCGACTGGGGCGGGCAGTTCGAGAACCTTCAGCGGGCCTCGGCGCGGCTGGCGCTGATCGTGCCGATCGTCTTTCTGACCATCGGCGGCCTGCTGATCCTGGCCCTGCGGTCGTGGAAGGATGCGCTGCGGGTGTTCGCGGGCGTGCCACTGGCCCTGGTCGGAGGGGCACTGGCTCTGGCGCTTCGGGGCATGCCGCTGTCGATCAGTGCGGCGGTGGGCTTCATCGCCGTATCGGGGGTGGCGACGCTGAACGGTCTGGTGCTGATGCAGGCGATCCGCCAGCGTCTGAGCGACGGCGCCGAGCCCGCAACGGCGGCGGCCGAAGGGGCGGTCAGCCGCCTGCGCGCCGTTCTGACCACCGCCCTGGTCGCGGTTCTGGGCTTCGTGCCCATGGCCTTCGCGTCCGGCGCGGGGGCCGAGGTTCAGAAGCCGTTGGCCACCGTGGTCATCGGCGGCCTGACCACGGCGACCCTGCTGACCCTGATCGTCCTGCCGGTTCTGGCGGCCCGAAACTGGGCGCGCAGGGCGTGAGACGCAAAAAGGGGGAGCGGCGGGGCACGACGCTCCCCCGGTCGCCCAGCGGTCGCCTGCCGGTTCCAGATAGGCCCGTCCGTTGTTGCGGCGCAGTTGGCAGGGGTCACGCCGGGCAGTCCTGTTGATCGGAAAGATCGGGTGCGACGTCTGGGGCTTTGCAGGCGTGCCTGCCAGCCTCTACAGAGCAGCCCCGTGTCCGCCGCTTCGTCCGAGCATTGGTCGTTGAGCAAGTCGCTGGCCTTCCTGGCCGCGACCTTCGCCATCGTGTTTGCGACCCTGCTGCCGACGGCCGTGGCGGCGTCGCCGGCCGTGGGCGCGCCGATCGTTCTGTGCGGCGGCGGCGACCTTCGCGTCGTCTATGTCGACGACGACGGCCAGCCGATCCAGCACGATAGTTCGTCCAGCCTGCAATGCGCGATGGCGCTGCTGTCCGGTCTGGCGGCCACGCCGTTGCAGGACATTGCGCCGGTCGTCGCGCCGAGGGTGTTCGAACCCGATGCGCCGGTGCGGGTTTCGGCCGCCTATCGCCTGCCGCCCGCGCGCGGACCGCCGCCCCGTCCGCCTTCGACGGCCCCGCCCATCGCTTGAACATCGCCATGCGCCGCGCCCGGCCCACGAGGCCGCGCGCCCCTTTGCCTGTTCAGGAAATCCATCCATGTCTTTCAAGATCTCGGCGGCGCCCCTGGCGCTGCTGGCGGCCGCCTGTGCGGCCCCCGCCTTCGCGCAAACCCCGTCGGCCCAGGCCACGGTCATCGATTCCATCATCGTCACGGGGCGCAGGAACCCCGACGATCCGCCCGTGGTGGCCGAGGCGCGCGAACGCCTGTCACGCACGCCCGGCGCGGTCGCGGTCGTATCGGCCGAAAGCTATGAGGACCGTTACGCCCTGGCCCTGTCGGACACCCTGCGCGCCGTGCCCGGCGTCTTCGCCCAGCGTCGCTGGGGCGAGGAGGTCCGCCTGTCGATCCGCGGCTCGGGCATCGGCCAGGCCCTGCATCTGCGCGGCGTTCTGCTGGCCCAGGACGGGGCGCCGATCAACGGCCCGGACGGCTTTGGCGACTTCCAGGAGTTGGACCCCCTGATCGCCCGCTACATCGAGGTCTACAAGGGCGGCAACGCCCTGCGGTTCGGCGGGGCGGCCCTGGGCGGGGCGGTGAATGTTCTGACCCCCACCGGCCGCAATGCGCCGTTCCGTAATCTGCTGCGGCTGGAAGGTGGTTCATACCACACCCGCCGCGCCCATCTGGCCGTCGCCCGCGACCATGGCGACTGGGACGTCTATGCCGCCGTGACCTGGTCGGGGAGCGACGGCTTCCTGGACCACCAGGGGGCCGACAGCAAACGGCTGACGCTCAGCCTGGGCCGACAGCTGGGCCAGGACCGCGAGCTTCGTCTGATCGTCCAGGCCAATGACCTGGACCTGGATATTTCCGGGACGCAGACCTTGCACAACGCCCTGACGCGGCCCCGCGCGGCCGACCCCTATGTCCGGGCCATGAATTTCGGTCGTGACGTGGATTCGGTGCGCGTGACGGCCCAGACCCGCTGGCGCCTGAGCGACAGTCTGGTGTTCGAGGGCGGCGCCTATGTGTCGGACAAGCGGCTGTTCCACCCCGTACCCGTGGTGCTTCAGAACGACTATCGGGCCTATGGCGCCTTTGGTCGGCTGGATTGGACGGGTCAGGTCGGGGGGATGCGCGCCGACGCCTTCGCCGGCGCCTATGTCCGCACCGGCGACAACGACAGCTCGGTCTTCGTCAACAGCGGCGGTGGCGTTCCGGGTTTCCAGGTCGGCGATACGTTGCAGAGCGCGACGGGCGTCGATGTCTTCGCCGAGGGGCGGCTGTTCGTCACCGATCGGCTGGCGCTGATCGCCGGCGGTTCGTGGGGCCGGGCCGAGCGCCAGGTCGACAACCGTCTGACGCCCGCCAATGACGCCTCGCGCGACTACGACTGGTTCGCGCCGCGTGTCGGCCTGTTGTGGGAGGAAGCCGACGGGTCGCAGATCTACGCCAATCTGACGCGCTCGGTGGAGCCGGCGACCTTCTTGGAGCTGATCCAGTCGCCGATTCCCCGGTTCGTCGATCTGGAGGTGCAGAAGGCCTGGACCGCCGAGATCGGCGCCCGGGGCCAGCGCGGTCCGCTGCGTTACGACATCGCGGCCTATCGGGCGCACATCGACAGCGAACTGCTGAACTATGTCGTCACCATGGGCATACCGGCCTCGACCTTCAACGCCGGGGACACCGTGCACCAGGGCGTGGAGGCGGGGCTGGACTGGCGGCTGATGGATCAGGGGGCAGGGCGGCTGACACTGCGCCAGACCTGGACCTGGTCGGACTTCCGCTTCGACGGCGACCCCGTCTATGGCGACAACCGCCTGCCGATCATCCCCGAGCACGCCTATCGGGCCGAGCTGAAGTTCGAGCATCCGGCCGGCTGGTTCGCGGCGCCGTCGGTCGAATGGGTCCCGAACGACGTGCATGTCGATTACGCCAACACGATGAAATATCCGGGCTACACGACAGTCTCGCTGAATGCGGGCGTCGATCTGCCGGGAGGCGTATCGCTGTTTGCGGACCTGCGGAACCTGACCGACGAACGCTATGTCTCGAACGCCAACGCGGTCACCGACGCGCGTGTGGCGCCGACCGATGTGTTCACGCCGGGCGAGGGCCGCTCGGCCTACGTCGGCGTGCGTCTGTCCTTCTGACCCCAGTGCAGGGAGCCGGGGCGGCCGCGTCGCCGCCCCGGACGTTTCACCATGACCGACACCTCTTCAAACGCCCAGTCGGGTTTAACCGCCCTGTCGGGCGCCTATCGCGCCGTGTGGCGCTGGCATTTCTATGCCGGACTGTTCGTCTTGCCGGTGCTGATGCTGATGGCCCTGACCGGGGGGCTTTATCTGTTCAAGCCCGAGATCGAACAGGCCGCCTATGGGCGGATGATGCAGGCGGCGCCGCGCGGCGAATGGGTCGCCGCCGATCGCTGGACCGGGGCCGCCGAAGCCAGCACCCACGGCCGCGCCTCGTCCATCCTGGTGCCCGAACGACCGGATCGGGCGGTGCAGGTGAAGGTTCGCGTCGATGGGGGCGAGCGCACTGTCTTCGTCGATCCGTACGATGGGCGGGTGCTGGGTTCAATCAGGGGCGACGGCGTGATGGGAACGGTCAAGGCCGTGCACAGTCTCAGCCTGCTGGGCCGTCCCTTCAACATCCTGGTCGAGATCGTCGCCGGCTGGGCGGTCATCCTGGTCGCCACGGGCGTCTTCCTGTGGTGGCCCAGGGCGCGCGACGTCGCGGTGGCCGTGCCGCGCGCCGGCGATCCGAAGCGGCGGCCGTTCTGGCGCGATCTGCATGCGGTCACCGGCCTGTACGCCGGGGCGGTGATCGTCTTCCTGGCCGTCACCGGCATGCCGTGGTCCGCCGTCTGGGGCGACCGGTTCATGACCGTGATGCGCGAGAGCCATCTGGGCCGCCCGCCCGCGCCGCCCGCCGCCAGCCCCTGGTCGCACGCGGGCGAACACGACCGCCCGGCCGGGACCGGCTGGACCCTGGAAGGCGCCGTCCTGCGGGTCGCCCCGCATGGTCACAGCGACAGGCCGGCCTCGGTGACGACGGCGGTCGCGACGGCCCAGGCGAACGGCATGGCCCGACCCTATACCGTCTCCATCCCATCGGACCCGGTCCTGGCCTTCACCGTCGCCCATGCCGGCGAACGCGCCGAGGCGGCGCGCAGCCTCTATGTCGATGGCCGCACCGGCGCGGTGAAGGCCGATCTGCGTTGGGACCAGTTCGGCGTCGGCGCCCGCGCCTTTGAATGGGGCATCGCCGTGCACCAGGGCCATCAATATGGCTGGGCCAACCGGATCGTCATGCTGTCGGGCTGCATCGCCATCTGGGGGCTGGCGATCAGCGGCCTGGTGATGTGGTGGAAGCGGCGGCCACGACGCGGCGGCCTGGGCGCGCCGCCGGCCCCGCCTGGCCCCAGAGCGCGGGCCGCCGTGCTGGGGATCGTGCTGCCGCTGGCCGTTCTCTATCCGCTGACGGGTCTTAGCCTGATGGCCGCGGTGGCGGCGGATCGTCTGTGGCGCGCGGCGCGTGGGCGAATGTCGTGACGATAGGCGGGCTGGACCGGCGACATTGCCAAGCTTGCGCTGTTGCGCGCATAGAAGCCGCATGAGTGGCCGTTCTTCAGGACTGGCGTTTGCGGCGGCCCTTGTGCTGGCCGGGTGCGCCGCGACAGTGGATGTGACGACGCCGCCCGTGTCCGTGCCCGTCGATGCGCGGACGTATCGAATGGCCGGCTTCGAGCCGCCAACGTCTCGGGATGTGGCGGTTCAGGCGGCGCTGCGGCGTCATCTGCAGGCGCAGGGCTGGCGCGAGGTCGAGCAGGCGCCGGTCTGGCGGGTAGAGGCGGCCTATTCGGTTCGTCCGGGCCGGACGGGCGGATATTCGGATGAATCGGCCCGCGCCCAGGCCTGGCTGGCGCAACCCTTATCCCCGCCCTGGTGGGCGCTAGGCCGGTCGGCGCACGGATTGACCGTGAGCCTGAGCGGCTGGACCGAAGAGGGCCGGACCCATCAGATCGCCGCCGTCACCCTGGCGAAGGACGCGAACCCGGAAACGACCATCGAAGTCTTGGCCCAGAGGATCGCGCTGGAGCTTCGGACCGCGCCCTAGGGGTGTCGAGAAGGCGGATCGTGGCCGCTTTCCCGCATCGGCGCCGTGGGCCTACTCCGGCGCCTCATCCGCATCGGTCGTGCGCGGCAGGGTCAGGATGAAGGTCGCGCCGACGTCGCCGGGACTGTAGCGGACATGGCCGCCATGCCGTTCCGCGACCGTGCGCACGAAGGCCAGCCCCAGGCCGGCGCCGCGATGGTCGGCGTCGCCATGGCCGAAGGGCTGGAACAACAGGCGCCGCGCCTCGTCCGACAGGCCGGGGCCCTGGTCGCTGATCGTGACCACGCAGACCGCGGCTTCTCCTTCCATGCCGGACGTCAGCGAACAGGTGACGGTTCCACCGGCGGGACCGTACTTCAGGGCGTTGTCCAGCAGGTTCATCAGCATGCGCCGCAGCAGCGCCGGATCGCCCTCGACCAGATGTTCGCCCGCCGCGTCGGGGGTCTGGATCGTCACCCCGCGGCCGGTGGCCTGGGGCCACAATGTATCGGCCGCGTCCATCAATAATTCGCCGATGTCCAGCACGGTGGTGCGGTAGGGCTGAGATTCCGCGCGCGCCAGTTGGACATAGCCTTCGGCCAGATCCAGCGTCAGGCGGGCGTAGTCGCGGATGCGACGCTCGAAGGCGGGATCCCGACGGCTTTGCGTTCCGTCCAGAAGCGCCAGGATCGAAACCTGCGGGGCGCGCATGTCGTGGCTGAGCAGTTGCAGCGCGTGTTCACGCTGGCGTTTGGCGGCGCGGATGCGGGTCACGTCGGCAAAGCGCACGATGTGTCCGACCAGGCGGCCGTCCGCCTCGAACAAGGGCGCGGTGGCGATGCGCAGCACCTGGCCGGCTGGCCCGCGGATGTCGTCCTGGGCCTCGGCGTCCTGATCCAGAAATCGGCGCCAGGCCGGTTCGCCCAGGGCCTGGAACAGGTCGGCCAGGCGAGCGCCGTCGTTCAGGTCGGGGCCGAACAGGTCGCGCACCCGGTCGTTGGCCAGCAGGATGCGGCCGTTCGGAGCGGCCACCACCGTCGCGTCCGGCAAGCTGCGCAGGGCGTCGGACATGAAGCGGTCCAGATCGCGCAACTGCTTCACGGCGGCGCGCAGGGCGTTGACCTGTTTGGCGACCACATCGCCCTGTAGCCGCAGGGGGGCCAGGGCGCTGATCGGCAGGGGAGAGCTTTCCTGCTGCAGCGCCTCCACCTCGTTCTGCATGTAGGAGAAGGCCACCGCCAGCCGCCGCCAGCTCCAGAACGGATAGGCCAGGGCCAGGCCCGCGCCCGCGGCGGCCGGCGGAAACCACAGGCCCAGGGCCAGAAAGGCGATCAGGCTGATCGTCAGGGTCGACAGGATCAGGATCACGCCCAGCACCATGTTGGTGAAGGGCCGCAGCACCAGAAAGCCGCCCAGCAGCAGGCACAGCGGCAGAAGCGACAGGATCAGCACGCCTGTGGCGGACAGGGTGCGCGGCCCCCCGCCGTCCAGCAGCGTCTGCAACAGGGCGGCCTGGATTTCGACGCCCGAGGTCAGTTCTCCATGGGGCGCGGCCGGCGTGGCGTAACGGTCGCCCAGGCCCGGCGCCATGGCCCCCACCAGCACCAGTTTGTCCTTCAGGAAGGCGGCGGGAATCTCGCCATTCAACACATCGATGGAGGGCAGGGTGCGGAACCGGCCGGGCGGCCCGCCATAGGCGATGGCTTCTTCGGCGGCGGCGATCAGGGCGGGGTGTTCGCCGTCGGCGGGCGGCGGGGCGGGCAGGGCGGCGCTGTCAGTCTAACGCTAACTTGTCTCCACTGAAGGTCGGCGTAAATGGCTGATCGGGGACGCGTTTCATGAAGTCTCTATCGTTCACGCGCCACCGGTTCCCGGCGGACGTGATCCGGCATGCGGTGTGGCTCTATTTCCGTTTCAGCCTGAGTCTGCGCGATGTCGAGGAGCTTCTGGCTCGGCGCGGGATCGAGGTCAGCTACGAGACGATCCGTTGCTGGACCCGCAAGTTTGTACCGCAGATCGTGAGGCGTTTGAAGAAGCGGCGCAGCCCTCCGACGGGAGGTTGGCATCTGGACGAGATGGCCTGCTGGATCGGCGGCCGCCGGATGTATCTATGGCGCGCGGTCGACGACGAGGGCGAGGTGCTCGACCTGGTCGTGCAGCGCCGACGGGACAACGAGGCGGCGCTTAAACTTCTGGGTCCCCTCCTGCGAAATCAGCCGGTTGAACCGGAGCGGATCACTACGGACGGTCTGGCGTCATATGGATCGGCGATGCGGGAGTTGGGGTTGAAACACCTTCATCGACCAGGTCGGCTGCGGGAGAACAATCGGGTCGAGAACGCCCACCTGCCGATCCGACGACGAGAGCGACAGCAGCAGGGCTTCAAATCCCAAGCTTCAGCCCAGAAATTCCTCATCACCCACGCCGCGATCTACAACACCTTCAATCTCCAGCGTCACCTGATCAGCCGACCCACCATTCGCCGCTTCCGCGCCGAGGCGAATGCGGCGTGGGCGGCGGCAACGGCATGAACCGAGCGGGGTAGGGGGCTTTTGAGCTCGGGCTACTTAACTTGACAGCACCCACCGGCCTCAGGCCGCGTCGCGCCTTTTCAGGACATTGAACATCTGACCGGCCGCCATCCCTCTACAGCGCAGAAGAACATAGAGGTGGTACATCAGGTCGGCCGCTTCTTCGGCGAGCTCCTGATCGCTTCCCGCTACGGCTGCCAGGGCAGTCTCGACGCCTTCCTCTCCGACTTTCTGCGCGATGCGTTTGATCCCTTGGGCCAGAAGGGTGGCCGTATAGCTGGATCCGGGGTCTGAGCACTGGGCGCGTGCGGCTATGGTGCGTTCCAGCAGCGCCAGGCGGCCGACGCCCGGCGCCGTCGCATCTCCGAAGCAACTGGTCCGTCCCAGGTGGCAGGCGGGACCGGTGGGACGCACGGTCATCAGCAGGGCGTCACCGTCGCAGTCGGCAATCAGGTCGACAAAGGCCAGGCGATTCCCCGAGGTTTCGCCCTTGCGCCAGCGCCCGCCACGCGAGCGCGAGAAGAAGGTCGCCTCTCCGCTGGCGATCGTCTCCTCGACCGCGGCCCGGTCGGCATAGGCCAGGATCAGCACCTGCAGGGTGTCGGCGTCCTGCACCACGACGGGGACGAGGCCGTCGCCCTTTCTGAAGTCTAGCGTCTCGGGGTCGATCACTGGCGCACCTCGATGTCGGCGTGAGAAAGGAACCGTTTCAGGTCGGGCACGGTCAGGGTTCCGGAATGGAAGATGCTGGCGGCCAGGGCGCCCGACACGTCGGCCCTCTGAAAAACATTTCGGAAATGTTCGGGGGCCCCGGCACCGCCCGACGCCACCAGAGGAATGGTCAGCCGCGCCCTGGCCTCTTGAAGTTGCGCGATGTCATAGCCTTTGCGGACCCCGTCCTGGTCCATGCAGTTCAAGACGATTTCTCCGGCTCCCCGCGACTGGGCTTCGCCGATCCAGTCCAGCGTTCGGCGGCCCGGGGCGACGGTCGCCGAGGGGGCGCCGGTGTATTGCCGCACGGCCCACTCGTCGCCCTCGCGGATGGAGTCCACGCCGACCACCACGCACTGGGAGCCGAAGCGTTCGGCCAGTTCGCTGATAAGCTCTGGTCGCTCCAGGGCCGGCGAGTTGATCGAGATTTTGTCGGCCCCGTGGTCCAGGCATCGTCCCGCCGCCTCGACCGAACGCACGCCTCCGGCGACGCAGAAGGGGATGTCCAGCACGCGGGCGATGCGTGCGATCCAGGCGTGGTCCAGGCTGCGACGCTCGGGGCTGGCGGTGATGTCGTAGAAGACCAGTTCATCGGCTCCCTGGTCGCGATAACGCGCGGCCAGCTCGACGGCATCGCCCATGTCGCGGTGGCCCTGGAAGCGGACGCCCTTGACCACCCGGCCGTCCTTCACGTCAAGACAAAGGATGATGCGTCGCGCCGTCATGCCGCCAGCGCCTGTTCAAGGGTGAAGCGGCCTTCGTAGAGCGCGCGGCCGACCACCGCCCCGGCGCAGCCCGCCAGACGGGCGGCGGTCAGGTCGGCTAGGTCGGCGACGCCGCCGGACAACTGGACCTGGAGATCGGGCCGCCTCGTCATGATGTCGGCGATCAGGGCCTGGTTCGGGCCGGTCAGGGCCCCGTCCCGTCCTACGTCGGTGACCAGCAGATGCCGCGCCATGCCAGGCGGATAGCGGTCCAGCGCCGTCCACAGATCGACGTCGGCCGCCTGGGTCCAGCCCTTCAGCGCCGGGCGCCAGGTTCGACCTTCGGCGCGCACGTCGACAGCCAGGGTCAGCCGCTCCGGCCCGAACCGCTCCAGCCAGCCGCCGACGATGGCCGGGCTGCTCACGGCCAGGGAGCCGACGACGACGCGCTCGACGCCCGCCTCGATCAGGGCGGCGACATCCTGTTCCGACCTGACGCCGCCGCCAGATTGGATGTGCACCTTGCCGGCCCCTGCCAGGGTCGCGATGCGGCCGTGTTGGACGGCGCGGCCGGCTTTGGCCCCGTCCAGATCGACGACATGAATCCATTCGGCCCCAGCGTCGGCGAAGGCGGTCAGTCGCGCCAACGGATCGGCGTCATAGGCGGTGACCCGGTCGAACCGGCCGTGCATCAGACGCACGCACCGCCCGTCCTTCAGGTCGATTGCCGGATAGACGATCATGCTGGCAGATCCAGGAAGTTGGCCAAGATACGCGCCCCGGTCGCGGCCGAGCGTTCGGGATGGAACTGGCAGCCCCAGCGGTTGTCGCGGCGCACCATGGCGGGGATAACGCCGCCGTACTCGGCCCGGGCCAGGGTCGCGGGTCCATCGGGACAGACATAGCCGTGGACGAAATAGGCCCAGTCGCTATTCCGCACGCCCTCCAGCAGGGGGTCATCGCGCCCTAGCTGCAACCGCGACCAGCCCATGTGCGGAACCGGCAGGTCGCCGCCAGGCGCCAGCCGTTCGACCCGGCCGGGGATCAGGCCCAGCAAATCCCCCTCGCCCTCGGCGCTGGTCTCGAACATCAGCTGCTGACCCAGGCACACGCACAGCAGGGGCCGGGGGAAGCGACGCAAGGTCTCGATCAGATCCAGGTCACGCAGCCGGGCCATGGCGTAGCCGGCGGCGCCCACCCCGGGCAGTATCAGACGTTCGGCCGAGGCGACCTCAGAAGGATCGGCGGTGATCCGTGCACGCGCGCCAAGCCTCTCCAGTGCGAAGACCACCGAGGCGACATTGCCTGCGCCATAGCTGACGACGGCCACGGTCTTCACAGTAGCCCCTTGGTGCTGGGCACAGCGTCGCCTTCGACCCTGATCGCCTGACGCAGGGTGCGGCCCAGGGCCTTGAACACGGCCTCGGTCTTGTGATGGTCGTCGTGGCCCGAGACGGAGACGTGGATCGCCGCCCCGAGGGTCTCGGCCAGGGAGCGGACGACGTGGGCGGTCAGGTCGGTGCGATATCCGCCGATCATCGGCGTCGCGAAGTCGCCCCGGAAGACGGCGCAAGGACGGCCCGACAGGTCGATCGAGGCCGCAGCCTCGGCCTCGTCCATCGGCAGCACGAAGCCGTAGCGGGCGATGCCGCGCCGATCGCCCAGCGCCTGGCGCAGGGCCTGGCCCAGGGCCAAGGCGCAATCCTCGACTGTGTGGTGCGGATCGATGTGCAGGTCGCCCCGACAATCGAGCCGCAGCGAGAAGCCGCCGTGCGCCGCCACCTGTTCCAGCATGTGGTCGAAGAAGCCGATCCCGGTGTCGATGGCGACGGGCGCGACGGTGCCCAGATCGACGGTGCAGACGATGCGCGTCTCCTTGGTGTCTCGTATGGCCTCGCCCAGTCTGTGGGGCTGTCCTGTCGCCGTCGCGGTCTGTCCCAAGGCGGCCAGGATGCGATCATTCACGGCAGGCTCGGCGAGCACCGCCAGGCTCAGCCGGTCGTCGCGGCGCCGGAACGGAACTTCGAACCGCATCAGCGCGTGCGTCGCCTCCTCCATGATCGGCGGACGGATGCTCAGGCGCGGACCGTCCTCGGCCATCGCGTCCAGATCGGCCAGGGCCTGGACCAGTCGGGTCCGCTGGGCCTTGACCGCTTCGACCCGGCGGCGGGTTTCAGCCAGGCGCGAGGCGTCCAGCGCCTGCAGAGCCAGGCGGATCGACGGCGTGGGCAGGGCGTGGGGTTCGCGTACCTGGGCCATGCGCGCCACCGCGTCCGGCGGCCCGATCAGGGCGCCGACCCGCGCGCCGGCCAGGCCCCAGGCCGAGGACAGGCTGCGAACGACCACGACCGGCGCGTCCCGACCCGCGCGCGAGGGAACATCGGTGAACTCGATGTCGGCCTCGTCCAGCACCACAAGATCGGCCGCCGCCATGGCGCGGACCAGCGCGGCGTCCGCGAGGGGCGCGCGCCGCACGGCGATCCGGCCGCCGCCGCCGTCCAGTCGATAGAGGGGCTTCAAAGCCAAATAGGCGGGGTCGTCCGGCAGGTCTGCCGACCCACCCTCGCGCGCCGCCAGCCGCAGAGCCAATTCGACGCCGTGGGTCGCGCCGCGTACCGGCAGGACGCAATCGGGTTCGACGCCATAGACCTGGGCCATGCGCAGACGCAGGGCTTCGTCGCTGGGATAGAGGTCCAGTCCCTCCGGTTCGCGCACCAGGGAACGGAAGGGGGCGGGCAGGGGCCTCATCCGGCGGCCCTCAGATCGGCGGCGCGGGCGTGGGCCTCCAGCCCTTCCAGACGGGCCAGGCGCGCGGCGATGGGGGCCAGGGCGCGCGCCCCGTCAGGAGTGGACGTCTGGATCGATATCGAGGTCATGAAGGCGGCGGTGGTCAGGCCGGCCATCGCCCGCGCCGCCCCATCCGTCGGCAGGACGTGGCTGGGCCCGGCCGCATAGTCGCCTAAGGTCTCGGCCGTCCAGGCGCCGACGAAGACCGCCCCGGCCGCCGTGATCTTTTCCGCGAGGGCCTCGGGCTCCGCTACCTGCAGGGCCAGGTGTTCCGGCGCATACAGGTTGGAGACGGCGCAGGCCTGGTCCAGATCGGCCACGCAGATGGCGCGTCCCTGGGCCAGGGACGCGCGCGCCACGGCTTGTCGCGGCAGGTCGACAAGCTGCGCCTCGACCTCGGCCAGGATGCGGTCCAGGGAGCCACGGCTGGGTGAGACCAGCAGCACCTGGGCGTCGGCGTCATGCTCGGCCTGACTCAGCAGGTCCGCGGCGGCGATTTCGGGGCCGGCGTCGGCGTCGGCGATGACCAGCAGTTCAGACGGCCCGGCACGCATGTCGACGGCGGGGCCCCCGGCCAGTGCAGCGGCCTGGGCCTTGGCCTCGGCCACATAGGCGTTGCCTGGTCCGAACAGCTTGTCGCAGGCGGGGAGGGTTCCGTCTTCTAGCTCGGCGCCGAAGGTCAGGGCCGCGATCGCCTGGGCCCCGCCGATCAGCCACAGGTCTTCCAATCCCGCCTCGGCCGCCGCCACGATCATGGCGGGATGGACGCCGCCGGAGGCGTCGGGCGGCGTTACGACAACGCGCCGCTGCACCCCAGCGGCCTCGGCCGGGAGCGCTTGCATTAGCAGGGACGAGAACAGGGGCGCCGAGCCCGCCGGAACATAGAGGCCCGCCGCTTCCAGCGGCCGCCACACGCGCCGTGACCGCACGCCCGGCGTGGTTTCGATCCAGCCGGAGTCCTCAGGCCGCGTCGCCTGGTGAAACAGACGGATATTGTCAGCCGCCATGCGCAGGGCGCGGGCGTCTACAGGCGGTAGTGTGGCGCGGGCTTTTGCAACCGTTTCCTCGTTCAAGATCAATCGGCGAGGGGCATGGCCGTCCAGCTTCACCGCCCAGTCGCGCACCGCCTCGCCGCCGCGCTGGCGGACATCGTCGAGGATGCGCCGCACGGTGTCGGGAACCTCTGTCCCTGCGCGGCGTGCGGGCCGGGCCAAAGCGGCACGACGACCATCGGCGTCCAGGGAAGGCCAGTCGATCCGCCGCATCACATCATCTTCTCTATGGGCAGGACCAGAATGGCCGAGGCGCCGGCGCCCTTCAGCCGCTCCAGCGTCTCCCAGAAGACCGCCTCCTGGCAGACGGCGTGCACGGCCACGGCGTCTTCGCGGCCCAACAACGGCATGACGGTCGGCGCGCCTGCGCCCGGCAGCAGGCGGGTGATATCCTCCAGCGCCGACCGTGGCGCGTTCAGCATGACGTATTTGGCGCCCTGGGAGGCGACTACGCCGGCCACCCGCTCGATGACGCTGTCCAGCAGCTCGGCCAGTTCAGGCTCGGGTGCGACGGGGGAGCGGACCAACACCGCCTGGCTGTCCAGCACCGTGTCGCGCGGGGCCAGACCGTTGGCCTCCAGCGTCGCGCCGGTCGAGACCAGGTCGCAGACGGCGTGGGCTAGTTTCAGCCGCGGCGCCACCTCGACCGCCCCTCGCATGGTCACCACCTCGGCCTGAACGCCGTACTTGGCCAGGAAGCGGCCCAGAACCCGGGGATGGCTGGTGGCCACGCGGCAGCCGGCCAGAGAGGCCGGCCCGGCGTAGTGCTGGCCCTCGGGTGTGGCGATCTTCAGGGTGCAGCGGCCGAAGCCCAGAGGCATGACCACTTCGGCGACCGGCCCGCCGTTGCGGACCTCCTCCAGCACATCTTCGCCGACCAAGCCCAGATCGCAGACACCATCGGCGACGAAGGTGGGGATGTCGTCGTCGCGCACCCGCAGCAGGTCGATCGGATAGTTCTCGACCCGGTACAACAGGTCGTTGTTCCCGCGGATGACGCGCAGGCCGGCGTCCTTCATCAGGTCCAGACTGCGGTCGGCCAGGCGTCCGGATTTCTGGACGGCTATGCGCAGCCGCCCCTGAACCTTGCTCATCGTGGGACCTCAGGCTTTCAGACGGTCAAGCACCAGGCGGTAGCCTTGGTGAGGCATCTCTTTCAGGAACCGCGCGACGCGGACTACCGTCGTGGGACTTGCCTGGGCCTCGGCGGCGATCTCCCGATAGGACTTGCCCCCGGCGTCCAGCAACCGCGCCACCTCCCATCGCTCGGCGAAGGCGCGCACCTCGGACGGCGTGCACAGGTCGGCCAAGAAGGCGTCCACCTCGTCGCGCGTCTTCAGGGCCAGCAGGGCGTCATACAGAGCCACTCGGCTGCGCGCGACCGCGGCTGCATTGGGGGGTACGGAGTCGATCATGACGTTCCACTATGCTGTAACGCTGGAACGGTCAAGCGCAATAGCGTTCGGGTCAGCCAAGGCTTCAATGCCGTGACCGGGCTTCCAAAATCTCCACAGCAGAGTTCGCACGCGTTCTGAATCCGCGGCCAGGACACGATCCGAAAAGTCGCTTCATGCGACGCCTACTGAGATTTCGGGTACGCTCTTGGCTTGTTCAGAGCGACCGAAGCTGACCTTGCGCAACCACGGGTCCAGTCGGTTGGCCGGTTGGCGAGCCGCCTTCGGGCTCGACAGAAATCGCCAGCACCGAGTCCGCCGCGAGTGCGCCGATCGCCGGCATGGCGGCCGCGCTGTCGCTAGGCATGACGCCGAGGGACACCGGCTTGCCATCCCTGTTCAGCAGCCACAACTCATGCGAATGGCCCGGCGCGCCGTCGCCGCCGATGGGGGTGACGACGACCCGGCGGTTGGTGGCGTCCAGGGTGACCACGAAGACCACCTGCCCGTTTGCCGCTTCCAGGCGTGTGCTGGCCAGGGTCGCCTCGCCGACGACAGGCGCTGGCGTGGGCCTGGAAGCCGAGGGTAGGAAGGCCACCACCGCCAGCGTCGCGGCCATGGCGACCGCCAGAGCGGTCGCGCCGCGCCAGAAGACGAGGTTATTCCAGACGCCCCCCTCGCCGACCGCGCGCGGAAGACGCGCAGCGATCCGTGGCCACAAGTCCTTGCGGACCGCGACGGGTCCGATCTCCTCGATCAGAGGCGCCAGCCGCGCCTCCCAATCCTCTACGGCGTGTGCGAACGTCGGATCGGTTTCGAATCGGCGCGCGGCCACAGCGTGGGCGGCCGGATCGAGCAGGCCAATGACATATTCGGCCGCGAACAGATCGGCCTCGTCCTGCGGGGTCATGTCTTCGGTCGGGTCAGGCATAGGCGTCGCCCATACAGGCCCGGAGTTTCATCAGCGACCGGCGCATCCAGCTCTTGACCGTACCCAGCGGCGCGCCTGCCCTTTCGGCCAGGGCGGGGTAGGTCAGCCCACCGAAGAATGCCTGCCGCACCATGTCCGCATGGCGGGTCTCCAATACCTCCAGGCAGCGGTGCAACTGGTCCGCCGTCTCGCCGGACTCCATCACCTCGCTGGCCAGAGGCGCGCCATCCGCCGTCTCCGCCACGGCGTCGTCGGAAACGAAAGTGCGGCCGTCCCGCGCGCGCAGCCGGTCGATGGCGCGGTTGCGCGCCAGGGTCACCAGCCACGTCACAGGACTGGCGCGCGACGCATCGAACAGGCCGGCCTTCTTCCACACGGCGAGATACACCTCCTGCAGCACGTCCTCGGCCTCGGACTGATCGGGCAAGATACGGAGGATGACGCCGAAGAGTTTCGCCGAGGTCCGGCGATAGACGTCCTCGAGCGCCGACCGATCCCCGCCCGCCACCCGAGAGAGGGCGGAGGCAAGCTGCGCGCGCTGCTGATCGGCGTCCATCCCGTACTCCCGATGACGAGGGGTGACGCTGCCACAGCCGAACCCGACACGCTAGGCGGGCCTCAGACAATAGTGGCTGACGCCCCATTCGCGCCCGTCGCTGTCTCCGAACAGGCCGGCCGTGGCCAGATAGAAGCGCCGCCAGCGTCGGGTCCACAGCCGAGCGTCGTCGCCATAGGCCGTCTGCATGATCCGGGCGATACGTTCGGCGTGGGTGTCCATATTGGCCAGCCAGTGCAGGGCGGTCTTCTGATAGTGGGTGCCGCTCCAGCGCCAGTCCTGCTCGACCTGGAACAGGTCGCCGTATTGCCGGATCAGTTCGTGGCTGGGCATGACGCCGCCGGTGAAGAAATGCTGGGCGATGAAGTCCGCGCGGTCCGATACCTCGAAACGATAGGGGGTCGTCCGGTGCGAGAAGACGTGGATGAACATCCGCCCCTCCGGCGCCAGCCAGGCCCGCGCCCGGCCCAGAAGCGCGCGCCAGTTGGCCATGTGCTCGAACATCTCGACCGACACGATCCGGTCGAAGCGCCGGTCGATGGCGAAGTTGTTCATGTCGCAGGTCAGCACCGTCAAATTCGTCAGGCCCAGAGCCTGGGCGCGCGCCTCGATGAAACGGCGCTGACCGTTCGCGTTCGACACCGCCGTGATCCGAGCGTTCGGATAGCGTTCGGCCATCCATAGCGACAGAGAGCCCCAGCCGCAGCCCAGCTCCAGAATGGACTGTCCGTCCGCGAGGCCGGCGTGATCGCAGGTTTCCGTCAGGGCGGCGATCTCGGCCTGGGCCAGCGTTTCTTCGCCGGTCGGATAGAGGCAGCAGGAGTATTTCAGCCGCGGCCCCAGACACAGTTCGAAGAACTCGGGCGGCAGTTCGTAATGCTGGGCGTTGGCGGCATCGGCGTGTTCCGCGATCGGACGTTCGGCCATTTCGCGGGCGAAGGCCAAGGCCGCCTGCGGATCGTCATCCAGACGTCTGCGGGCGCCCGCCACCATGCCGGCGATGACCGTCCGGACGATCGGATCGGGCGCCGGGGCGTCCTGCAATGCGTGGAAGATGGCGGCGGCCATGGCATACCCTCGTGACCAGACATCCAGTCCGGATGCGGAACCAGTTACGCACGAGGCGCCCTTTCAGATGCATCCATCGGCATCCGGGCGTCGTAGCTGGACCGACCCGCAGCCCGGAGCCCGCCCATGTCCGTCGCCTCACAGTCTCGCCGCAGGATCGCCGTTGTCGGCGCCGGGGTGTCAGGCCTGTCCTGCGCCTGGCTGCTGTCGCAGGCCCACGAGGTGACCCTGTACGAAGGCGAGGAACGGCTGGGCGGCCACTCCAACACGGTCATGGCGCCGGGACCTGACGGCGACATCGCGGTGGACACCGGCTTCATCGTCTACAACGCGCCGAACTATCCCAACCTGACGGCCCTGTTCGATCATTTCGGCGTGGCCACCAAGCCGGCCCATATGTCGTTCGCCGTCTCGGTCGACGACGGCGCCTTCGAATACTCCAGTCACGGCGCGGCGGGCCTGTTCGCCCAGAAGCGCAATCTGGCCAGTCCGAAATTCTGGTCGATGCTGGCGGACCTGAAACGCTTTCATCGCCGCGCGCCGCGCGACCTGCCGGTGCTGGAGATCTCGGGCATTTCGCTGGGCGAATATCTGAACCAGGGCGGCTATGGCCGCATGTTCATGGACCATCACCTGCTGCCGCAGGCGGCGGCGATCTGGTCGGCGTCCTCGGCCCAGATGGCCGACTATCCGGCGGCGGCCTTCATCCGCTTTTACGGCAACCATCGCCTGCTGGAGGTGGACATGCGCCCCAACTGGCGCACCGTCGATGGCGGCAGCGGCGAATATGTTCGCAGGCTGCGGCAGGCCTTCAAGGGAAGGGTCCGGGCCGGCGAGCCTGTCCTATCGGTATCGCGCGATGACGCCGGCGGTGCTGTGCATACGGCCTCGGGCGCCGAGCGCTACGACGCGGTCGTTCTGGCAGTCCATTCCGATCAGGCCTTGCGCCTGCTGACGGAGCCGACGGCGGACGAACGCCGCCTGTTGTCGGCCATTCCCTATCAACGCAACCGCGCCGTCCTGCATCACGACATCCGCCAGATGCCGCGCCGTCGGTCGGCCTGGGCGGCATGGAACCACGTCAACCGGCGCGGCGACGACCGGCAGGCCGGCGGCGTCACCTACTGGATGAACCAGCTTCAGTCCCTGCCGGGGCGCCCCTTGATGGTCACGCTGAACCCCGTGCACGCGCCCGATCCCGACTTGGTCGTCGGCCAGTACGACTATGAGCATCCGCTGTTCACCGCTGCCGGCCTGGCCGCCCAGCAGGCGTTATGGTCGTTGCAGGGGCGTCGGGGCGTCTGGTTCTGCGGCGCCTGGTTCGGCTCTGGGTTCCATGAAGACGGACTTCAGGCCGGCCTGGCCGTGGCGGAGCAATTGGGCGGCGTGCGCAGGCCGTGGACTGTCGAGAATGAGAACGGGCGGATCGTGCTGTCGCAGCCGACTCTGGCGCAGGCGGCATGAACGAAGCCGTGAGCGTCTCAGGTCTCTACACCGGCCTGGTCACCCATGTGCGCCACCGGCCCAGGCGTCATGCCTTGAAGTATCGGGTGTTCATGCTGCTGATCGATCTGGACGAGGCGCCGACGCTATTGCGCCGTTCACGCTGTATCCGCGCCGGACGTTTCGGTCTGATGAGCTGGCGAGAAGCGGACCACGGCGACGGCGGCGACCGCCCGTTGAAGGCGCAGGTGCAGGCCGTCCTGGTCGATGCGGGGATGAGCGCCGGTGGTCCGATCCGCCTGCTGACCATGCCGCGCATCTTGGGCCACGGCTTCAATCCGATCAGCGTTTACTTCTGCCACCATGCGGACGGGCGCTTGGCCGCGACCCTGTACGAGGTGTCGAACACCTTCGGCCAGAGGCATCGCTACCTAGTCGCCAGCGACGGACTGGGCGCGGCGCTTGAACGGCACGCGGCGGACAAGCGCTTTTACGTCTCGCCTTTCATGGACATGGACCTGGCCTATCGGTTCGTCCTGCGTCCGCCGGACCAAGGCGTGCGACTGACCATCGAGGTCGACGACGCCGATGGTTCGATGCTGACCGCCGCTTTCGTCGGCCGCCGGTCGGCATGGACGGACGCCAACCTGATGAAGGCATGGCTGGGTCACCCGCTGCTGACGCTCAAGGTCGTCTTCGGCATCCACTGGGAAGCCTTGCAGGTCTTCCTGAAGGGCGTCGGCTTCCGACATCGCCCGCCCTTGCCGCCCGAACGCGTCACCCTTGGCCGCAACCTGTCGGCCTGCCAGCGAACCGGAGATCCTCATGCCGCCTAGATTGATCGTATTGGCCCTACTGGCCGCCCTGATCCCCGGTCTGGCCATGGCGACGCCGGAACCGACCAAGCCGGTCGACCTGGGCCGGCTGATGGGCCGTTGGCACGAGATCCTGCGGACACCGAACGACCATCAGAGGAACTGCTGGGCGGCCAGCCAGGTCTGGTCCGCGCGGAACGACGGCCGCTATTCGATCCGCCAGACCTGCCATCGTGGATCGCGGACCGGGCCGACACGTAATTTCGACACAGTGGCGCGGGTGCTGAACCCGCCCGAGAACACCAAATTCGAGGCCAGCTTCTTCGCCGGTCTGATCCGCCAGCGCTACTGGATCATCGACCACGCCGACGACTACAGCTGGATGATCGCCACCAGCGCCGACGGGCAGTTCCCGGCCCTGCTGGCGCGGACGCCCACCCTTTCCGCCTCCGAGACCAACCGTCTGAAGGCCCGGATGCGCACACTGGGCTTGCCGACGGCGCGTCTGACGCCATCTGAGGGCTGAGGAAAGACACTGCGAATGACGGACCGGACTTTCGAAGACGGCGTGAGGCACGGCGCCCTGCCGCCCCGCGCAGCGCCCGTCTGGGCCCGCCCGCTGCTGCGGCGCGTCGCGCGGCTGTGGATCAACGGCGGGCTCAGGGTCGTCCTTCCCAACGGCGCCGTCTGGCGGATCGGAGAGGACACTAGACCTTGTCCGACGTGGCAGATTCGCCGCTGGCGCGCCCTGGGTCGCCTGATCCGCCGCGGCGACATCGGCTTCGCAGAAGGCTATATCGCCGGTGATTGGGATACACCCGACCTGACGGCCCTGCTGCTGGCCTTCGCCGACAACTACGACGCCCTGGGCGCCGTCATGTCCGGGTCGCGCCTTCTTCGCGGTCTCAACGCCCTGGGCCACGCCTTGGCCGGCAACAGTAGGCGCGGGGCCCGTCGGAACATCATGGCCCACTACGACCTGGGCAATGACTTCTATCAGGGCTGGCTGGACCCCAGCATGACCTATTCCTCGGCCTTGTTCGAACGCCCGGGCATGACGCTGGAGCAAGGTCAGCAGGCCAAATACGCCGCCTTGGCGGGGGAGGCCGGGATCAAGGCGGGCGACCATGTGCTGGAGATCGGCTGCGGCTGGGGCGGCTTCGCCCTGTATCTTGCGGGTGACCTGGGCGCCCGGGTCACTGCCTTGACCCTGTCGCCTGCGCAGAAGGCCTTTGCCGAGGCGCGCATCGCAGAGCGCGAGCTGACGGACCGGATTGAGGTGGGTCTGGTCGATTATCGTGATGTCGAAGGCCGGTTCGACGCCATCGTCTCCATCGAGATGTTCGAAGCCGTCGGCGAGGCCTACTGGCCAACCTATTTCCAGCGTCTTCGGGAACTGCTGAAGCCCGGCGGCAAGGCCGCATTGCAGATCATCACCATCCGCGACGACTTGTTCGACGCCTATCGCCGCCGCCCGGACTTCATCCAGCTGCACGTCTTTCCCGGCGGCATGCTGCCGTCGGAGGCAGCGCTCGACGCCGTCATCACTGGCGCAGGCCTTTGTTCCCGCATCACACGCCGCTTCGGCGTGGACTACGCCCGCACCCTGGCGGAATGGCTGGCGGCTTTCGATGCGGGGCGCAACGCCGATGACAAGGCCGAGTTTCCGAGACTCTGGCGGTATTATCTCAGCTACTGCGAGGCCGGGTTCCGATCGCGAAGAACCGATGTCGTGATGGCTACGGTCGCTACACCGTCACCGACGAATGCGCAGGATTCATAGCTCCCCGTAGAATTCCGTTGAACAGGGAGGCGGGCGCACAAATCGTCCTGCCAAGGATGATCAGGCAGGGTTTTGTATGTCGGGATTCCAGCCCTGCGTTTTGTAAATTTGCTAGAAATTATAGCCGACTACGTGGCGGCACCGGACAGTCCAACGCCAACTTGTCTCCAGCGATGCCGAATTCTCTGGACTGGCCATCTGTCGGCGGTTCGGGACCGCAGGGACCGCAACCATAAAGGTTTGATCGTCGTCCCAGGGCGCAACAGGCGCATGTCGCGAAAGCCTGAGGAAAGGTTGGCGGCTGACACCCGGGGCCATGAAGTCGCAATCCATAACGGTGCTGTTTGCACGGGTGCGCTCTGCGATGGGGGCGGAGCGGTGTCCCGGATCAGGCAGGCGGAATGGCTGCGCGCTTCTTTTCTTGCACCCCCAGCAAATCGTGAGACGAACATGACCGTCCGGGGGTGCTGTCAGTCCAACGCTGACTTGTCTCCACTGAACGCACCTTGGGCAAGGTGGTCGAACCTCAGCCGGCGAGCGACTGCCACTCAGCCAGGGCGGCTGAGCGTCGGGCCTTGTAGTCGTCTCGGCTGATCAGATGGCGGTCCTGGTTGAAGTGGTTGTGGAAGGCGGCGTGGACGGAGCTGAACTTCTGCAGGGTCTTCATCCGGCGGAAGCGAAGCATCGCTCGCTCTCGTCGTCGGAACGGCAGATGGGAGTTTTCCACCCTGTTGTTGGCCCAACGGCCGACCTCCTGACGATCGGCGTTTCCGAGGTCGTTGAGGGCGGCTTTGTACGAGCGCAACCCGTCCGTCACGATGGCCTTCGGTCGGCCGTGTCGCTTCATGGCTTTCTTGATGAACTTCAGCGCTGCGGCCTTGTCGCGGGTCTTGGTGACGAAGGATTCCAGAACCTCGCCTTCATGATCGACGGCTCTCCATAGGTACCGCATCTCACCGTTGATCCGGACATAGACCTCGTCCAGAAGCCAGCGCCAGTGGGTGTAGGCGCGCATGTGATGCACGCGCTTGCGGCGGATCTCGGCGGCGAACATCGGGCCGAACCGGTTCCACCAGAGCCGCACCGTCTCGTGGCAGATGTCGATGCCGCGCTCGGCCAGCAGGTCTTCGACGTTCCGAAGCGACAACGGGTATCGGACGTACATCATGACCACGAGCCGGATCACCTCCGGCGAGCTGTCGAACCAGCGAAAGGGGTTGGTCGATTTGGCCATCCGAGGACGCTACGGCCGCCTCCCTTAGGCCGTAATCAGTTTGGGCTGACAACACCCGTGAGAACAATAGGGTGGAGAATTCAAACCTGCCGATCCGACGACGGGAACGCCAGCAGCAGGGCTACAAATCCCAGGCTTCAGCCCAGAGATTCCTCACCACCCACGCCGCGATCTACCACACCTTCAATGTCCAGAGACATCTCATCAGCCGACCCACGCTTCGCCGCTTCCGCGCCGAGGCGGATGCCGCTTGGGCGGCGGCTACAGCATGAGCCGAGCCGGGTAGGGGGTTCTGAGCTCGGGCTACTTAACCTGACAGCACCCCTGAGAGCCCTATCGAGCCTCCATGGAGTGAATCGGACCATGGTAGCGGGGGCGAATGCGAAAATTCTCGCCTCGATAAGGAAGACGCGTCCCCAATCGTCTAAGCTGGGATGGAGGACCAACTGCAAAGGAGCCGGCACGACGCCATGGATGGCAAGCGGCGCGCCATCGTGCGTTGGGTGGGCTCCGAGATCCTGCCTCACGAAGGTAAGGTCAGGGCTTGGCTGCGGCGATCGAAGGTGACGGCGGAAGACGCCGATGACCTGGTCCAGGAGGCTTACTGCAGGATTTCGGCCCTCGATTCCGTTGACCAGATCAGCCGTCCTGACGCCTATTTCTTCCAGATCGTTCGCAATCTGCTGACCGAACAGATCAGGCGGGCACGGGTGGTGAGGATAGAGACGGTGGCCGAGATCGACGCTCTGCCGGCATTCTCCGAGGTCGTGTCGCCCGAACGTATCGCCGGCGCGCGCCAGGAACTGGAGCAGGTTCGGCGTCTGATCGCCGGTCTGCCTGACCGATGTCGACGGATCGTCGAATTGAGAAAGATCGACGGTCTCTCCCAACGTGATATCGCGAGCCGGCTGGGTGTCAGCGAAAGCATCGTTGAAAACGACGCCGCCAAGGGGCTTCGGTTGATCCTGCAGGCGCTGCGAGACGACGCATCCCGACACGGTGGTGAACAATGACAATGACCGACCGCGAGACCGCAAGTGAGATCGAGGCGGCGGCGGCCCGGTGGGTCATTCGCCTGGATCGAGACGGCCATACGGCGCAGGACATTGCAGATCTTGAGGCATGGCTGGCCGGCGATGATCGCCGCAGGGGCGCATGGCTGGCCGCCCAGGCTGCCTGGCTCATGCTGGATCATGCGCGCGATGCGGCAGGATCGCCGCCGATATCGAACAACCGGCGGAGCCCGTCGCTGCTGCATCGCCGAGGGGTCTTGCTGGCTGGCCTCGGCGCGGCTGCGGCGGCGTCGGTCGCGGGCGGGGTGGTTCTTCTGGGGCAGAGCCAGCGCTATGGAACCGTCGTGGGCGAGGTTCGTCGGGTGCCGCTCACGGATGGCTCCACGGCGGCGATCAACACCGACAGCGCCGTCGAGGTCACTATGACCGAGGCGCAGCGCACGGTCAGGATCGCGCGCGGCGAGGCCTGGTTCCAGGTCGCTCGAAATCCCCAGCGCCCGTTCGTCGTGGCGGCCGGAGTGGTGCGGGTGCGGGCCGTCGGCACGGCCTTCGCCGTGCGGCTCCGCCCCGGCGGAGCCGATGTGCTGGTGACTGAAGGGGTGGTCGAGACTTGGATCGACGGAGCGGAGAACAGCCGAGTTCGACTGCAGGCGGGCAGCCGCGCGTTCGTTTCCGATGATGTTCCCGTAGAGGAAACGCAGGTGGTGTCGGCCGAGTTGGACCGGCTTCTCGCCTGGCGGGCGGGCAAGCTGGATCTGGCGGGCGAAACCCTTGCGACCGCAGCAGGTGAGTTCAACCGCTACAACGCCCGAAAGATCGAGGTCGCCCCGGCCCTGGCCGACGCGCAGTTCTTCGGCGTTTTCCGGACCGATGATCCCGAAGGCTTTGCGCGAGCGGTCCAGGCCAGCCTGGGCGTGCCCGTTTCCATCGGCGCCCATCCGGCCGTGATCCGGATCGGCGACGGTGACGGATGAATTTCAAGAGATCGAAAAGGAAACTTCCGCGCCGTTCGTCTGAATGATAGGCGCCGCACAGGCGTCCGCTATCGAACATCGGGGGACGTCATGTCGATCAGAGCAACGAGCAACTTCAGGGCCTGCCTCATGGGGGCCGCGGCTGTAAGCGCCGTGATGATCTCTGGGCCTGTCCAGGCCCAGGCCCAGGTGAAGACCTTCAACGTGCCGGCCCAGCCGGCCGCAACCGGCGTGGCGGCGCTGGCCCGCCAGGCGGATGTGCAGATCCTGATCTCGGCCGCCGACGCGCGGGGCCGTTCGGTCAGGGAGGTGCGGGGCGTCTATAGCGTGGCGGAAGCGCTGGAGCGCCTGCTCGCTGGGTCCGGCCTGGTCGCGCGCTCGACGGGTCCGCTGACCTGGGTGGTCCTGCCGACGACGGCGGGCGCTGATCGCAACGCCTCCGTGGATACGGCGCAACTGGACGATGTCATCGTGACGGGCACCCTACTGCGCGGCCCGGCCTACACCCCCTCGCCGGTGGTGGTGGTGCGGCGCGACGACCTGGACCGTGCCGGCCTGGCGACTGTAGGGGACGCGCTGCTGGCTCTGCCTCAGAACCATGCCGCCAGCGCCAATCCCACGGCGTCGTTGACTTCGTCTGACCCGATGCAGAGCAACTTTGGCCTGGCGACCGGCGTGAACTTGCGCGGCCTTGGCGCCGACTCCACCCTGGTTCTGGTCAATGGGCGACGCATGGCGGGGGCCGGCGGACGCGGCGACTTCGCAGACACCTCGGGCGTCCCCACCGCGGCGGTGGACCGCGTGGACGTGCTTCTGGACGGCGCGTCGGCGCTGTACGGTTCGGACGCCGTGGGCGGGGTCGTGAACATCATCTTGCGGCGGGACTTCGTCGGGCAGGAAAGCCGGCTGCGTCTGGGCGCGGTCGAGGGCGGCGGTGAATCGATCATCGCGGCCCATACGATCGGCCATCGCTGGGGCAGCGGTCATCTGCTGGCCTCGTACGAGCATCAGCGCCAGAAGCCGCTGTCCATGTCGGACCGGCCCTATGCGGCCACTGGGGATCTCAGGCCGTTTGGAGGGCTGGATCATCGATACCAGTTCGGGAACCCGGGTAATATCGTGCGCCTGGTCAACGGCGTCTATGTGTCGGATTTCGCGATCCGGCCCGGGCCTGATGGTCAGGCCAACTCTGTGGGGGAATTCGCTGCGGGCGCGCAGAACTACGGATACGCGCGCCAGAACAGCTACCTGGTCCCTCGGCAGGATCGGAATTCGGCCTATGTCCATGCTCGCCAGGAGCTTGGCGCGGCGCTGGAGCTGAGCGGCGATCTGCGCCTCAGCCGGCGTGAGTTCGAGGTCGGCACGCTGCTGCCCACCGTGACCGCCACGGTCACGACGGCCAACCCCTTCTTCTTCTCGCCCACGGGCGCGACGTCCCACACCATCGCCTATGCCTTCGGGAACGATCTGGGCGCGGGGTCGCGTGAAGGCCAGGTCGAGAGCCTGGGCGCCAGCCTGGGCGCACGGCTGAAGTTGGCGCGTGGATGGGAGGCGGAAGCCTTCGTCACCTATGGCGCCGAGACGACCAAGGAAGCGCAGCGGGGCATGCTTCAGTCGACCTATCTGCAGGAGGCTCTGGGCAATACGCCCGACAATCCCGCGACATCGTATTCGGCGGCGCGCGATGGCTATCTGAACCTGTTCGGCGCGGGCGCCCAGAACACCCCGGCGGTTCTGGCCTTCATTTCCAGCGGCTATGCGAACTACGCCTATGAGAACCAGGTCGCCTCGGCGAACCTGATCGTCCAGGGGCCGGTTCTGACCCTGCCGGGCGGGCCGCTGCGCATCGCCGTGGGCGCTCAGTTCCGAACGGAATCCATGGACCAACGCAGCGAGGTCTTCACCTCCGGCCTGTCGCCGACATTCACCGTCACCCCCACGCGCGAGCGCGAGCTTGTGGCGGGCTTTCTGGAGATGCGCGTTCCCATCTTTGGGGCCGAGAACGCCCGCCCCGGTCTGCAACGGCTGGAACTGTCGCTGGCGGGCCGGATCGAGAGCTATGACGACATCGGTTCGACGACGAACCCCAAGATCGGCCTGCTCTGGGTTCCCGTCGATGACCTGAAGCTGCGCGCCAACTGGGGCACGTCGTTCCGCGCTCCGGCCATGAGCGAACTGGCGGAGCGATACTTCATCGCCGCGACCTATGCGTCGGATGTCTCGGGGCGCGTGGCCGTCGTCTATCAGGGAGGCGGAAACCCTGACCTGAAGCCCGAAACGGCGGACACCCTGACTGCCGGCTTCGACTATGCGCCGAGTGGTCGTCCGTGGCGGTTTGGGGCCAGCGTCTTTGACGTTCGCTTCAAGGATCAGATCGGCCGCCCGGCGATCGACAACATCCTGCAGGTGCTGCTGGATCCGACGCTTGCGCCATTCGTTCGCCGCGTGAGGCCCGGCAACGCTGCCGACCTGGCCGAGGTCGAGGCCCTGATAAACCACCCTGCCTATCTGCTGCCCGGCGCCCTGCCGGCCGCCGCCTTCGGCGCGATCGCCGACGGCCGTTGGGTCAACACGGCGTCGGTCGAGGTGCGCGGCGTCGATGTCAACGGCTTCTATGACCTGACGGTCGGCGGCGGCGATCTGACCCTGGGGATTGCGGGCTCCTACATGGCCGATTTCAAGAGGCAGACCACGCCGGCGGCGCCTCAGGTCGATCTGGTGGGGACCTATGGATCGCCGGTGGATTTTCGCGGCACGGCGTCGGCGGCCTGGCGGCGTGATGACTTTGATGTCCGCTTCGCCGTCAACCAGGTCTCAGGCTATCGGGATTTCTCGGGAAACCGCATTTCGGCATGGACCACGGCCGACGTCCAGATGGGATGGCGTCCTTCCGCTTCCTGGGGCGAAGGGGTGGCGGTGATCGCCTCGATCAGAAATCTGTTTGATCGTGACCCGCCCTTCTATGACGCCATCACCGGCATCGGATTTGATGCGGGCCAGGCCGATCCTCTGGGCCGCCAGTTCTCCTTGCAACTGACCAAGCGCTGGTGACGGGATGAAACGGCTTATCTCTCTTTTCATCGGCGCGAGCCTGATTCTGGCGCCCGGCGCCGCCCTGGCTGACCCGTTCACGATCGATGACCTGCTGCGGACCGAGGAGCTGGGTCAGGTCAGCCTGTCGCCCAGCGGCCGGTCCGTCGCCTTCGAACGGCTGGGGCCGATGGATGGCCTGCCGGCCTATGAGTATGACTACATGAACCGGCTTCTGCGGACCCGGCTCCATATCGCGCCGTCGCAGGGCGAGGCGGAGCCGCGGCTGTTGCTCGAGCCCGAGACGAACGCGGGCTACGGCCTGGGGCCATGGGCGCCGGATGACGGGCGTGTGCTTGTCTATCGCTTGCAGGATCGGACCTACAGCGCCGGGGTGGTCGATCCGCGTGATGGATCGGTTCGCTGGTTGGACGGGACCCCGGAAACCGCGATGTGGGGCCGGGCCGCGCTTTGGCGGGATCCGTCGCGGGCGCTGGTTCTTATGCGGGCCGACGGGGACATGCCGCCCCTGCTTTCCCTCGGCTGGGTGGCCCAAGACCGCCTGCCGGCCTATTGGGCGAAGACGCGCGCGGGCGTGGAGGCGGCCCGCACCCTGATCGGCGCCGGTCGCTTCGCCGACCTTACGCCAAGGGCCGCGGTCGGGCGCCTCGTCCAGCTGGATGCGTCCACGGGCGAACAGCGCACTCTGGCCCATGGCCGGTTCTACGACATGGAGCTGTCGCCCGACGGCCGGCATCTGGCGCTGGGCGCCTTCGCCGAGGAACAGGGGTTCGACCCGGCCGCGCCGTTTTTCGGTGGCGACTTCACCGAGCGGCGTCACCTGACCATCCTGGATCTCGAAACCGGAGAGACTTGGTCGCCTGCGCCCAACGAGAGCCTGTCCCCGCATCTGTTCAGCTGGTCGCCCGGTGGGGACGAACTGCTGGTCTATGTGCGGTCGCCGCGGGCGGGACCGGCCGAAGGCGAGCTTGTCCGGCTTCGGCCGCGCGACCGGCGCCGGCTCGCTGTCGATCTGCAGGGGCATCGTCCGGCGGTCGCTGAAAGCGGGCTGCGGACCCCGGTCGTCAGCGCCGACTGGTTCCAGGGCGAACCCGTCCTCTACACGCGAAACCCCAGCGGGCGGGCGGACTGGACGCTTCTGGCCCCGGACGGCGCCCGGGTGCTGACGACCCAGGTCACGGCCCCGGCCGCCAGGCTGGCGGCGGTCACCCATGACCGGATCGTGGTGTCCGACGCCGGACAAGCGGTGGCGATTGATGCGGAAGGCGGGACGCGCGTCCTGGGCCGAACCGTGACGCCGGCCTTCACACCGAACACCAGCTACTTCAATCGGGGCCAGCGTTTCGATTTCACCGGCGCATCGCGCGCACCCTGGCTGATGGTCGAAACGGATGGCGAGCGCCGCCGTCGCGACATCCGCACGGGCGACCCGATCGGACCGGTTGCGCCGCCCACGGTGCGCCTGGCGGCCTTCGACGCGACGACGGTGGTCACGACCGATCGCAGGCAGGGATTGGTCCAGAGCCTGGATCGACCCGGCGGGACCACGCTGGTGACGCTGAACACGGCGTTGGAAAGCCGGACCTTCGTCGCGCCGCGAGAGATCACGCATCGTTCCGGAGATCGTACGCTCACCAGCTGGCTCTATCTGCCGACCGGTATCGATCGACCGCCCCTGATCGTCCTTCCGTATCCGGGGCAGCCCGAGCGGCCTCAGCGACCGGAAGAGCGGAACATCATGCTGAACGCCCATCTGATGACGGCGCGAGGCTATGCAGTCCTCATCCCCAACCTTCCCGACTATGGGCTGCCCGGAAACCCGGCCGAAGGCATGGCGGACGGCATTCTGAAGGTGGTGGAGGCGGCTGGGGCGCAAGGCGGATTCGATCCCGAGCGGTTGATCCTTTGGGGGCACAGCTTCGGTGGCTTCAGCGTCATGGCGGCCGCCACCCAGTCTGATCGGTTCGTCGCGGTGATCGGCGCCAACGGGCCTTATGACCTGTTTGGCCGCTGGGGCGCCTTTCCGCTGGCCCGATCCGTCGCGCCGGAAAAGGGGCTGTCGGTTCGATCGCACGCCGGATCGGTCGAGATGGGGCAGGGCGGCATGAGGGCGCCGCCGTGGGCGGATCCTCAAGCCTATGTCCGCAACAGTCCTCTGATGGCGGCTGACCGCATCACGGCGCCGGTGCTGCTGGTGACCGGCGATCTCGACTACATCACCGACAGTCAGTCCGAAGCCATGTTCACGGCCCTGTATCGCCAGAACAAGGATGTCGCCCTGCTGACCTATCGCGGCGAAGGACACGTCCTGGCCAGCCCCGGCAACATTCGGGACTACTGGTCCACGGCGCTGTCATGGCTGGACGGGATCATGGCGCGGCTGGCCGCCAGCGATACAGCGCAGAAGGGGCAAACCGGCGACTGAGGCGGCCGGGCGGGCGCAAACCCGCCCGGCGTCCGCCTAGCGCCCGGAGGGCGTCTTCAGATGCCGATCCAGGAACTCCAGGGTCCGTCGCATCTGATCCGCCGCCTGATCGGGGCGCCAGTGCGGCGGCGAATGGCCCGCTCCGGCGTAAAGGGCCAGTTCGACCGGGCGGTCCAGCCGCCGCAGCGCGGCGAACAGTTTTCCCGCCTCGCGATAGCCGGTGTAGTCTTGGTCACCCTGGATGATCAGAACCGGCGTCTGAATGCGATCAGCCAGATAGTAGGGCGAGTTGGCGATGTAGCGCATCGGATCGGCCCAGACCGAGGCGCCCAGCCTGGGCTGCGACGCCTCCATCCACACCCCGCCGTCGGTCAGTTCGGTGACGCCGTATTCGACCTGACCATAGGCGCCGCCCAGGTCATACATGCCGCTGCTGGGTATGGCGGCGCGGAAAAGATTGGTGCGCGAGATGATCGCGGCCGTGGCGAAGCCGCCGAAGGACTGGCCGCGGATGGCCAGCCGTTGGATGTCGACCAATCCCAGATCGGCCGCGCGATAGACCTGCGGCATCAGCATATCCATCGTCTCGTCGATGATGTGCCCGCGCTGCCCCCCCGGGGCGATGGGCAGATCGACCAGGATCACGGCATAGCCATGGCCGGTCAGAACATGGGCCAGGTCCCCCATGCCGGGCGCGCCGAACTCGGACAGAGCACGGGTGTAGTCCTGGCTGGGATAGAACCAGACCACGGCGGGCGGCGGCGCATCGCGTGACGAGCCTGGGGGAAGGATGACGGCCGTCTTCACGGTGACAAGCGAGCCGTCTTCGCGCGGGACGACCGTCTCGAAACGTTCGACGCCGCCGACCGTGAGGGCGTTCAGCGCCGGCGCGGCGCGGCTGATCCGCTCGATGCGTTCGAACCGGCGATCCATCAGGGCGACATCGCGGGGCGTCGAAAAATCCTGATGAACCATGGCCAGGCCAAAGGCTGTCGGAACGGGCGCTTCGACGACCGCGTCGCCACGCCAGACCGACCGCGCCGTTCGGCCCCTAAGGTCGATTTCGAAAAGCGCGGTGCGGCTGTCGGACCCCTCCCGGCCTCGGGCCAGCACGACGCCGTCTCTCATGGTCCAGGCGGTGCGTTCATCGGCCGAGATGATCTGGCTTAGCGAGAAGCGGCCCGCCAGCGGGGTGCGAACCGGCTCAGACCCGTCCAGAGGCACCAGCGCCAGATCGATAGGGGCCGCGCGGCCACCGCCCTGTCTGGCCCATCCCCGATCGCCGACGCCGACAATCAGGTTCTGGCCTCCCGGCAGATAGTGCAGAATGTCCCAGGCCAGCGCACCCAGGTCTTCGGCCAGGCGGTGGGGCTGGGATGGCGCATCGCCGCTGAGGTCCACGCGATACAGCGCCCGATCGCGCAGATAGACCAGTTCGTCCCGGTCCGGGTTCCAGCGGTAGCCGAAATCGCTTTCGCCGCCGCCGCCCGAGGGCCTCAGACCCTGGGCGATCCGAATGGGAACGCCGCCGTCGGCGCGCACGACATACAGGTCCACCGCATCGTCATACAGCGAACCCGGCAGGGTGCAGATCGAGGTGTAGTAGCTGACCCACCGGCCCGAGGACGAAAGCCGCATATGGGGCCACGGCCGGTGCCGGTCCGCAGCTTCGCGCGCGCCGACCACATCAGCATCGACGACCGGGGTCGCCAGGCCGTCGGCGAGACGCACCCGAGTGAGCGAAGCGGCGCCATAGGCGGTGCCATCGCACCGCGCGTCGAAGGTTTGCGCATCCTGGGTCCCAGAGGCCTGGGGCGCGGCGGCGCCGGGGGTGTGACGATAGACGGTGACGCCCGCGTCGCCGCCCGGCGGCGGCGTTCCGACGCGCGGCGGCTTGACGGCTTCGGCCAAGGCGCCGGGGCCCTCTAAAGGCCAGGTCGGCACATAGAGGCTGCTTCCATCCGGCGACCAGCGGGGCTGCTCGAACGGGAAGGCCAGGGATTTGACGGTCTGGTCCGACACGCGGCGGCATTCGCCGCTTTCGACGTCCAGCACCCACAGGCGCGGCGCTCCGTCCCGATCCGAGTAGAAGGCGGCCAGCCTTCCGTCCGGCGACCACGACACGTCCCAATCCGACGCCCCAGGCGCCGCGCAAACCTGTCGGGGCGTTCCGCCCGGAAGATCGACCAGAAACAGTCGAGCGCCTTCACTGGACTGGGTCGGGGCGCCGTTCGGCCTGAATCGGCCCTCGACCTTGTCGTCCACGGGGTCTTGCAGGGCGTAGATCAGTTTTCGGCCATCCGGCGAAACGACGATCGGACGGGCCAGGGGCTCCAGGAAGATCTCGGCCCTGCGATAGACGGCGTCCAAGTCTATCGCGGCCGGATCGGATGCCCAGGCGCCTTGTGCGACCATCGCCAGTGTCAGACCACCGCCGAGGGCCGCGACACAGACGCAAGCGGAAACGGCTCTCATGCCGATCACCAGCGCCGCGTCAGCGAGAGGCTGACGACGCGCCCCATGACGTTGTAGTTCGTCGAGTCGAAATTGACCTGATACTCGTTCAACGCCGGGAAGGTCGGTGGCCCCTGGTCGAACAGATTGGAGACCGTCAGCGCGATCTCCAGACCGTTCCAGGCCGCACCGCCCTCGCCAGTCCGATAGCGCACCGTGGCGTCCATAGTGGTGAAGGATCCGGTGTCCCGTTCCGGCGTGTTCTGCGTATCGAGAACGCCATCGACGTGGTTCACGTAGGCCGAAACGCCAAGGTTTCCGCGCACCCACGCGCCACCGGCGCGTGCGCGGAACTCGGCGGGATAATAGACCAGTCCGACCGTCTCGAAGATGGACGTCCCGGCGGTGTTCTGCTGATCCGAGTCCAGCCAGCTGGCCGATGCATCGAGGGCAAGCCCGCCGCCCAGCAGGTCGAACGAATAGGCGGCTGACAGATCGACGCCACGGGCGGTCTGGCGGGCGACGTTGGTGTAGGTGTTGTCCACGATGCCCACGACCTTGGCCGGGTCGTAAGGGGCGCCTGTGATGTTGAACAGGGCGCGGCCCGATCCAGCGATGGTGGCCGCCTGCAGGGCGGCGGAAGGATTTCGTGTCAGGAACGGGGCCCAGACTGGATCGCCGAAAACCGCAGCGGCGATCTGGATCGGCTGAACAACCCGGTCCGTATAGTCGATGTCGAAGACGCTGGCTTCCAGGCGCAGTCCGGGCAGGGCGGCGGGGCGATAGACCAGGGTCGCCGCCAGTGTCTCGGCCCGCTCAGGCTCCAGCTGGCCGCCGCCGCCCACCACAAACAGGGCGGTGGCGTCCGGCGCCGCCCCGACGGCCCCGAAGGCCCAGGCCGGGTACAGCAGAACCACCTGCGGCGAAAACTCCTGGTTCAGCGTGGGCGCCTTGAACGACTGACCCCACGATACCCTCAGCGAAACATCGCGCACCGGATCATAGACCACCCCGATCTTGGGGGTCGTCACATCGCCCAGGCTGGCATACCGCTCATACCGCAGTGCGCCGTTCAGGTTCAGGCGATGAACGAACGCCACGCCCTGATCCGGGCGGATCAGAGGCCAGTCGGTTTCGGCGAAGGCGTAGCTCGCAGTCTGGTGGCCATTGTTGCGCCGTATGCCCTGGACCGGCAGCACCTCGGCGTAGTCGTTGCGTCGAAGGCCGGCGCCGAAAGCCAGCCGCAACGGGCCCCCAGGCAGATCCAGCAGCGGCCCCTGCATCACCACTTCGCCACCGGCGACGGTGTTAAGGTAGGTATTCTTCACATCGGCGAGCAGGGTCCCATCCACCGCTGTCGCGGTCTGGTGCGATCGGGTCCGGTCGTCGCCGTAGTTCGCCGCCAGCGAACCGGTCCAGCCCCAGAAAAGGTCGAACGTCAGTTCCGGGGCGATCGAATAGTTGCGGACCTTGGTCTCGCTGATGTTGTCCTGGAAGCTGTCCAGCGCATAGCTGGTGGCGAAGCGGTCAAGGAAGAGTACATCCAGCCGCCCGGCGATGCCCGACGCCAGCTGTTGATGGCCGCTGATCAGGACCGCATCCTGCCGGGACGGAGAATAGACCTGGGTGACATCCAGCATGTGGTCCAGGGAGCCGCGCTGCCCCGCCCGCATGGCGCCGGTCTTCTGGTGATCATAGGTCGCCACGACGCCGCCGCCGCTCCACGTCCGGCCCGCGACCGCGCTGAACTGACGCTGCTCCAGGCCCCCGCTGGTCGCGCCGCCATAGCGCGCCATGGTCTCAAGCCCGTCGAAATCGCGCCGGGTGATGATGTTGGCGACGCCGCCCACCGCGTCTGATCCATAAAGGGCCGAGGCGCCGTCGGTGATCACCTCCACGCGCGCTACGGCGGCGACCGGAATGGCGGATGCATCGACCGCCTGGTTGAAGCTGCCGAACGACAGCCGGCGTCCGTTCAGCAGCGTCAGCGTCGCATCGGGTCCAAGACCCCGCAGATTGAACGAGGATCCGCCCGTCAGATCCTGGTTGGTGATCCCCCCGGTGCCGTTGGTGATGGTCGGGTTCTGCCCGCCGTTGAAATTCTGGGGCAGGCTGCGCACCACCTGCCCCAGGTCCGTGTGACCGGCGTTGCGGATGTCGTCCTGGGTCACCACCACCACGGGCGAGGCGGGCGTCGCCCCGCGAATGCGGGTGCCGGTGACGACAACGCCCTCCAGCTGGGTTGCCTGGGACGGCGCGCCCTCATCGGCGATATCGTCCCCTCGGGACTGGGGGTGGATGATGAGAACCCCGCTGTCGCCGCGCCGCGCCTGCAGACCGCTGCCGCCCAACAGGATCGAGAGCGCGGCGTCGGTGGAATGTCGCCCGGACAGAGGCGCGCTTCGGCGTCCCTGGGTGATCCGGCTGTCGAAAACCAGCTGTTCGCCCGAGGCGCGGCCGAACGCGCGCAACGCATCGCTCAGGTCCTGGGCCGGGATATTGTATGTGCGCTGAAGGGTCTGGGCCGCCGCCGGCGCGGCGCCGCTCAGCGCGATCAGGACAGCCGCCGACGCCGACATGCCCAGGCTTGAATACGATCTCATCATGGTCCTCCCCGTCGCGCCCGAATGCTTCGGCGCCTGGCAGTAAGACGCACAGGGATGCCGATCATTCAGCGCGCGGACAAAGTCACCGTGCCGTCGGCGTGTCGCATCGATCGAACCGGCAAAGCGGCCGTAACCCCTTCAACGAAGGCCGCCGTGTCCCCGGCGGTGAAGACGCCGCTGACCCGCACGCTGGCCGCTGCCGTGCCATCAATGCGGATCGGTCTGTCCGCATAGCGGTTCACGCGAGCGACGGCGACGTCGAGCGGATCGTCGGAAAAGACCAGCGAGCCCGCTTCCCATGCCGACGCGCGGGAGGGGTCGAACGACCCGATCGGCCCGCTGGCTCCATCGGCGGAGACCGAGAGTTGTCGGCCGCCGCTCAGGCTGCGTTCGGCTGGCGCACCCGCCCTGTCGAGCACGGGCGTAAGCTGTTGCGTGGGACCCCTTCGCCGCAGGACCGATACGCTGCCTTCATAGAGCATCAGCCGGACCTCGTGCTTCACGCGCTCCACGCTGAAGGACGTGCCGGTCGCCACCACCACGGCGCCGCCCGCGTCGACCGAGAACGGCCGCATGGCGTCCTTGGCCACTGTGAACCGCGCCCGGCCCTTTTCCAGGACAAGTAGGCGGCGGCGGTCGTCATAGGCGACCGAGACCCGCGTGTCGGCGTCCAGGGACACGGCGGAGCCGTCCTTCAGGCGCACCAGTCGCCGCTCACCCACATCGGTGGAATAGACCGCAGGGCGGTTCGACACGATCGCCCCCAGCCCCACGGCCGCCGCTACCGATGCGGCCATTGCGGTGACGATTGCGCCGCGTCGCCAGCGCGACAGGGGCCGGTTTCGCGCCTTGCCGAGATCGCGCAGGGCCGATCGGCGCAGGTCCAGCATCGCGTCCGACGTCGCCTGCGCCCCTGTCTCTTCCCAGACCGCCAAGGCGGCGTCGAACAGTTCCGGGTGTCGGTCGTCCGCCGCAAGCCAGTCCTGAAACTGTGCGGCGTCCGCCGGATCGAGGGGCGCGTCCATAAGGCGCAGCGCCCAACTGGCGGCCGTCTCGTGCGCCGAGTTTGTCGCGGCGAGGTTCATGGACGTTCTCCCAGGCCCGCCATCATCAAGGCCATGGCCTTCATCAGATGCTTGTCCACGGCGCTCACCGACATTCCATAGGCTTGGGCCAGGTCACGTTTGGGCACGGCTTCAAGACGGTAGAGCAGAAAGATGGTCCGCGTCTTCTCGGGCATGGCGGCGAGAAGTCCGGACACGGCGCTCAGCGACTGGCGCGCCGCGACGACGCGGGACGGATCCAGGGCCTCGATACCAAAGTCTTCTGTCGAGGATATCCAGCGCCGGTACGAGGCGCGCACGGTTTCGCGCCTCGCCCGGTCCCGCAGCAGGTTCGCCGCAATCTGGAAAACATAGCCGTCCCCGACGTTCGCCCGATCCGCCCCACCCGCCATCAGGCGGGTGAAGACATCCTGTGTCATATCCTCGGCATCAGCGCGGTCGGACAGGCGCCGGAGAAAGAACGCCATCAAGGCCGGCCGCCATCGCCGACTGAATTCGTCCTGATCCAAGCGTTGGCCCGCCATGCACACTCCGCCGACCCTTGATTCAAGGGTAGGACGCACCACTTGGGCGATCATACAGCAGACGACTCATTTTTTTGCAGGCGCGCCATACGCAAGGGATGAGCCCCTTCAGCACCGCCTCCCTGATCCGTTTCCCCTCCGACACGTTGTGTCGCGCAAGGAGGCGGCATGGCGGATGATCTGGAACTCTATAGGCGCAAGCGGGATTTCGCGCGCACCCCCGAGCCCAGGGGCCGGAAGCCCTCGGCGCGGTCGGGTTCCCGCTATCTGATCCAGCGCCATGCGGCGACGCGCCTGCACTACGACCTGCGGCTGGAGCACGATGGTGTGCTGAAATCCTGGGCCGTGACCAAGGCGCCGTCGCGCGATCCTTCGGTCAAGCGCCTTGCGGTCGAAGTCGAGGATCACCCGGTCGAGTACGGCGGCTTCGAGGGGATCATTCCCGAAGGCGGCTATGGCGCCGGAACAGTGCAGATGTGGGACGTGGGCCGCTGGGCCCCGCGCGACCCGGATGTCGGCGCGGCGCTGAAAAAGGGAATGCTGAAATTCACGTTGGAGGGCGAGCGGCTGAAGGGCGGGTGGGCGCTGATCCGGCTGAAGTCTGATCGGGGGCGGCCGTCCAAGCGGAACAACTGGCTGCTGGTCAAGGAGACGGACGACCAGGCCGTGGCGGGCGAAGGCGACGCCCTGATGCAGATCGACGCCTCGATCACCAGCGGCCGCACCCTGGCCGAAATCGCGGGCGGCGCGAAGGCCTGCACCTCGTCCAAGCCGACCCGCCGCAAGGCCCCGCCGCGTCCGCGCCCCACGGCGGCCCAGGGCCAGGGGCCGGACCGCCCCCGTCCGTTCACGCCCATCCAGTTCGCCAAGGTCGCCGATCATCCGCCAGGGGGCGCAGGCTGGGTGCATGAGATCAAGTTCGACGGCTATCGCATCCAGGCTTCCATCGGCGGCGGACGGGCGGCGCTGCGCACTCGCAGCGGCCTGGACTGGACGGCGAAATTCCCGGTCCTGGCCGCCCAGGCGGCGACCTGGCCCAGCGCGGTTCTGGACGGCGAACTGTGCGCTCTGGACAAGAACGCCTCGCCAGACTTTTCGGCCCTTCAGGCGGCCATATCGGAGGGGCGGACGGACGGGCTGATCTACTTCGTCTTCGACCTTCTGTTCGAAGGCGACGAGGATCTGCGCGACCTGCCGCTGTCGCACCGCAAGGCGCGGCTGGAAGCCTATTGCGACCGGGTGGGCCAGGCGGGGCCGAACCTGCGCTATGTGCCGCACTTCGCCTCGTCGGGCGAAGCGGTGCTGACCAGCGCCTGCCGTATGGACCTGGAGGGGGTCATCTCCAAGTCGCTGGACGCGAAATACCGGGCCGGGCGATCGACCAGCTGGGTCAAGTCCAAATGTCGGGGCCGGGACGAGGTGGTGATCGGCGGCTGGTCGTCCGAAGGCGGGTCGCGGCTGCGGTCGCTGCTGGTGGGGGTGCGGGACGACGGCGGCCTGAAATACAGAGGCCGGGTCGGCACGGGTTTTTCGGCCGCCCTGACCAAGACCCTGATGCCGGCGCTGAAGGCGGCGGCGGCCGACGCCAGTCCCTTCGCCGGCCCCGGCGCGCCGCGCGGCGGTCGCGACATCCACTGGCTGCGCCCCGTCCTGGTCGCCGAGATCGAGCATGCGGGGGTGACCGAAGGCGGCTCGGTTCGCCAAGCGGCCTATAAGGGCCTCCGCGAAGACAAGACGGCCGTCGAGGTCGTTGCCGAACCGCAGCCGCCGACGGTGCGACCGTCGGGCAAGACCGTGATCGCGGGGGTGACGATCTCGAACCCGGACAAGGTGCTGTGGCCCGTCCACGCGGGGCGTCCGGCGGCGACCAAGGCCGACCTGGCGCGATACTACGAAATGGCGTCCGCTCGCCTGCTGGACCATGTCGCCGACCGGCCGGTCTCGATCATCCGGGCGCCGGACGGGATCGAAGGGGAACGCTTCTTCCAGCGGCACGCCATGCCCGGCCATAGTCCGAGGCTGAAGCTGATCGACGTCAAGGAGCGCAAGCCCTATGTCGCCGTCGCCGATGTGGGCGGCCTGGTCGCGGTGGGCCAGGCGGGCGGGCTGGAGCTGCATCCCTGGGGCTGCAAGCCAGGCGATCCGGAAACGCCGGAGCAGATCACCTTCGACCTGGACCCCGACGAAGGGCTGGACTTCGCCCAGGTGATCGCCGCCGCCAAGCTGCTGAAGCCGCATCTGGAGGCCCTGGGTCTGACGCCCTTCGTCAAGACCACGGGGGGCAAGGGTCTGCATGTGGTGACCCCCATCCGCACCGACGCCCGCAGCCGCGTCACCTGGGACCAGGCCAAGGCCTTCGCCAAGGCGGCGTCGGAGGCGCTGAAGGCTGAACATCCCGACCGGTTCACCACCACCCTGGCCAAGAAGGCGCGCGGCGGGAAGATCTTCCTCGACTATCTGCGCAACGGACGCGGGGCGACGGCGGTCGCACCCTGGTCGCCCCGCGTCCGGCCGGGCGCGACCATCGCCACACCGCTGAATTGGACCCAGTTGCGCGCTGGCCTGGACCCGTCGGCCTTCACTATCCACACGGCTCAGGCCCTGCTGAAGAAGCCAGATCCCTGGGCCGATTTCCGCGGCGGCGCCGCATCTCTGAGGCCGGCGATGAAACGCCTGGGGCTCTAAGCGGCCTTATTCTTGGCGGCGAGCTTGCGGGCCGGAGCCTTTTTGGCCGCGGTGGTCTTGGACGCGGGCTTCTTGGCCGAAGAGCTTTTCTTGGCCGGTCCCTTCAGGCTGGCGCGCAGGGCCTCCATCAGGTCGATCACATTGGTGTCGTCCGGCTCGGGCGCGCTGACCACGCCCCTGCCCTTCTGCTTGGCCTTGACCATGTCGCGCAGCGCCTCGTCATAGCGGTCGCGGAACTGGGTCGGGTCGAAGTCGGCGGCCTTCTGGCCGATGATGCGGGCGGCGATCTCGACCATGTCCTTGTCGGCCTTCACCTGGGGGATGTCGTCAAAGAAGTCGTCGGCGTCGCGCAACTCCTCGTGCGGCCGCAGGGCATAGGCCACCAGGCCCGCCCCGTGCGTCTCCAGGGCGATCTGCCGCTCGCGTCCGCGCAGCACCAGACAGCCGATGGCCACTTTGCCCGCCTTCTTCATGGCGTCGCGAATGACGACGAAGGCCTCGGCGCCCGGCCCCTTCTGCGGGACCAGATAGTAGGGGTCGTCCCAGTAACGGCGGTCGATGTCGGCCTCGTCGACGAACTGGTCGATCGAGATGGTCTTGGTGCTTTCCAGACGCACCTTGTCGAAGTCGGCATCGTCGAACAAAACGTATTCGTCCTTGGACACCTCATAGCCCTTGACCAGGTCGGACCGCTCGATCGGACCGGTGTCGGGGTCGGTGGCGACCATGCGGATGCGGTTGTGGGTGTCCGGATTGATCAGATGAAACCGCACCTGGGCCGAAGACGAGACGGCCGAATACAGGGCGACCGGACAGGTCACCAGCGACAGCTTCAGATGCCCCTGCCAGGCGGGACGCGCGACCATGGCTGTTCTCTCCGTTTCCAGCCCGGAACAACGACACGGAGCGCGGATCGTTGCCTTAAGGGAGGGCGCCTTTGTCCCGTTCGAACCGCACAGCGGCGCCGCTCTCGATCACCACCACCCGTCCGTCGATCCGGCGGAAACGCAGGCTGTCAGACAGGCCGGGCGCCTTGAGCCCTATCAGGTCCAGTCGATCCAGCCCCTCGGGCAGGACGGGATCGCGCACGGTGACACGACCGTTCAGCCCGTCGATGTCCAGGCCCAGCGCCGCCTGAAGCATCATGAAAGTCGAACCGGCGGCCCAGGCCTGGGGCAGGCAGGCCACCGGATAGGCGATCGGCGCTTCGCTCGGCCGGCGTGGAAAACCACAGAACAGTTCGGGCAGGCGCAGGTTGAAATGGGTGGCGGCCGCATAGACCTCGTTCATCAGCATGGCCACCGCGTCGCGTTCGCCGTAACGGGCCATGCCGGCGGCGGCCATGGCGGTGTCGTGCGGCCAGACCGAACCGTTATGATAGCTCATCGGATTGAACCGCGCCTGGCCCGCCGCCAGGGTGCGCAGGCCCCAGCCAGAGCGGAACTCCGACGACAACAGACGCCGGATCACCCGTCGCGCCCGATCGGCCGTCGGCAGGCCCATGAACAACAGGTGGCCGACGTTGGAGGCGATGGAGCGCACCGGCCGGCCCGCGCCGTCCAGGGCGATGGCGTAGAAGCCCTGATCCTCCATCCAGAACCGCTCCTCGACATCGGCGCGCAGGGCTTCGGCGCGATCCTCGGCGTCGTCGGGGCGACGCCCGATCAACTGGCCAATCTGGTCCAGCGCGCGCCAGGCGGCGTAGGCGTAGCCCTGAACCTCCAATAGGGCGATCGGCCCGTCGGGAAAGCGGCCGTCCGCATGGGCGATGGAATCGAAGGAGTCCTTCCAACCCTGGTTCGACAAACCCGTCTCGGCGGCGCGCTGATAGGCGACGAAGCCGCCGCCCGCCCGCATCTGGGCCCGCATCCAGTCGGCCGCCCGCTCCAGCGCCGGCCACAGGGTCCGCAGGGTGTCGACATCGCCGGTGCGCCGGACATAGGCCCCGGCCAGGGCCACGAAGAGGCAGGTGGTGTCGACCCCGCCGTAATAGAGACCGAACGGGACCTCGCCCAGGGCCGACATCTCGCCGCCGCGGGTCTCGTGCATGATCTTGCCGGGCTCGGCGTCGCGAAAGGCGTCGGCTTCCGTGGCCTGACGGCTGGCCAGATAGGTCAGCACGCCCCGCGCCAGCGACGGGTCCAGCCACAGCATCTGCCAGGCCGTGATGATCCCGTCGCGTCCGAACGGCGTCGAAAACCAGGGCGTCCCGGCATAGGGATAGGGGCCGGTCGGCAGGTCTGTGGTCAGAAGGGCGATGTCCGATCGCGACTGGGTCAGCCAGGCGTTGAAGGCCGGGGCGCTGTGGCCCCGGACCGCTGCGCCGCGACGCCGCCTTCGCCGCATGGCCAGCCGCGCCTGGATGGCGTTCAGGCGGAACCGCGTGCGGTCCGGCGGCTCGCAGCGATCCGGCCCGCATTCGACATACAGGTCCATGTGCCGACCGGGCGCCAGGCCGAACAGAAACTCCGCCGACGTTGAACCCAGCCGTGCCGGCGGTTCCGAAAAGGCCAGACAGCAGCGGCGCTCGACGCCGTCCAGGCCCTGGTAGCGAAAACTGACCCGGCGCCCGTCCAGCGTGGGCGGCAGCACGGTTCCCGTCTTGGTCCGCCGCGTGCCTCGCACCTGGAAGATGTCCGCGAAATCGGCCGCGAAGCTGTAGGTCACCGGCGCCCACACCTCCTCCAGCCCATGGTTGCTGATCCGCACATGCTCGAACAGACGTTCGTCGAACAGGAAACGGCGCCGTTCGATATGCAGCACCCCGGCCGGGGCCGACCGTTCGCCCATGGGCGGCAGGGGCCGGTTGGTCGAATGACAGCTGAAGAAGACATTGTCCCGGCTGACCCCGGAACTCAGCCGTGATGGACGACTGCGCCCGATGGTCAGCACCAGGCCCGACAGAATGCGCGTGTCGCGATGGAACAGACCGTCCGCTCCACCGCGCAGGTCGCCCCAGGGGTCGGCCACCAGGAACAGGTCGGCGTCCTTCAGCGTCAGCAGGCCTTCAAGCCCGTCCTGCTGATCGACGGCGGTGGTCTGGACCGAATAGGCGTCGTCCATGGGGCCTCCGGGTCAGGCGATGGCGGCGAAGCTGCGGTCCTCCTCAAGGACGGCGATAGGGGACTCGGTCTGGGCGAAAGGGCGTCGCGCCAGCAGGTCGCTGTAGACATCGACATAGCGCCGCGCCATCGCCGTGGCCGAGAAACGGCGCTCGAACCGGCCCCGTATCGCCTGACGATCCAACTGTCCCGCCCTGGCCGCGGCTGCCACCGCCGCTTCGAATTCGTCCACCAGGAAGCCCGTCACCCCATGCTCTATCACCTCGGGCGCCGCGCCACAGCGATAGGCCACGATCGGGGTCCCGCAGGCCATGGCCTCGATCATCACCAGGCCGAACGGCTCGGGCCAGTCGATGGGAAACAGCAGAGCCTCGGCCCCGCCCAGGAAGTCGCTCTTGTCGGCGTCGCCGATCTCGCCCACGAACTCCACCAGAGGATTGCCTTCGACCAGCGGCCGGATGACCGTTTCCCAGTAGGCGGCGTCGGCCGCATCCACCTTGGCCGCGATCTTCAGCGGGCGGTTCAGGGCCGTGGCGATGCGGATGGCGCGATCCGGCCGCTTCTCGGGCGAGATGCGGCCCAGGAAGGCGAAATAGCCTTTCGACGCGGGCGAGAACCGATACAGGGCCTCCGGCATGCCGTGATGGACGGTGGCCCGCCAGTTGGCCAGCGGGAGGGGGCGCCGCTGATTGTCGGAGATCGAGACCAGGCCGTATTCGGGCCAGCGTTCATAGACGCCGGGCAGGTCCTTCAGGTCCAGCCGCCCGTGCAGGGTTGTGACCGTCTTGTCGGCATAGCGCGAGAACATGGGGAAGTGCGCCATGTCGGTGTGAAAATGGATCACGTCGAAGGCGTCGGCCCGCACCAGCACCTCGTGCAGCATGACCATGTGCGCCGCCGCGTCTGACTTCAGCGGCGCCGGGTCCAGCCGCAGCGCCTGATCCCGCACGCTGACCAACCGCCCCAGGGTCCTGGCCTCGGCGCTGGAGAACAGGGTGACCTCATGCCCCAGTTCGACCAGGGCGTCGGTCAGATGGGCCACCACCCGCTCCGTCCCGCCATACAGACGCGGGGGCACGGCTTCGTACAAGGGGGCGACCTGGGCGATCTTCATGGCGAATGTCCCGAAACGAACGATACTGAAACCGGCGACGCGCCGGCCTGTTCCGGGTGGCCGCCAAGCCGACGCTAGGAAACATCCAGAGGCGAAAGCTGTTCCTTTGTCGGCTTCCCCTTATTGGAGCAGCGCGATCTCGTCCCGTGGTCACAAGCGCCGAGTTGCCAAGGACGGCATAGATTCCTCTAAGCGTCAGAACGCTCAAGCGGAACTCCCGGGGGCCTTGGCCATTAGGATGTCAGTCGCCGGGGGTGGACCTTGAAACTCAATGTCATCCCAGAAGGCGTCAACCTCAACGCATTGCAGAAACGCTACGCCGTCGTGCGGGCCCGCACCGAAGCCCTGGCCGCGCCCCTGTCGCCTGAGGACCAGCAGGTCCAGTCCATGTCCGACGTCAGCCCCAGCAAATGGCATCTGGCGCACACGACCTGGTTCTTCGAGACCTTCCTCCTTATCCCGTTCGCGCCCGGATACGAGCCGTTTGATCCGGCCTTCGACTATCTGTTCAACTCCTACTACGAGGCGGTGGGCGAGCGGGTGGCGCGGGCGGATCGCGGGCTGATCTCGCGGCCGTCGCTGGACGAGGTGATGGCCTATCGCCGCCATGTGGACGCGGCCATGGCTGGTCTGCTGGAGGCGCTGGACGACGTCGAGGCGGCCGCCCGGGTCGAACTGGGCCTGAACCATGAGGAGCAGCATCAGGAGCTTCTCCTGATGGACGCCAAACACGTGCTGTCGGTCAATCCGTTACGGCCGGCCTACGCCCGTCCGGCTCCGGCGGCTCGGGAGGCGACGCGCGAGCTCGACTGGGTCCGGTTCGAGGGCGGGCTGGTCGAGATCGGCGTCGATGGCGAAGGCTTCGCCTTCGACAACGAACGGCCGCGGGCGAAGGTGTGGCTGGAGCCGTTCATCATCGCCGACCGGCTGGTCACGGCAGGAGAGTGGCGCGCCTTCATGGCGGATGGCGGATATCAGCGGCCGGAGTTGTGGCTGGCCGATGGTCTGGCGGCGGTCCGCGAGGGTAACTGGACCGCGCCCCTGTACTGGCGAGAGGCGGCGGCTGGCGAGTGGCGCGCCTTCACCCTGGCCGGAGAGCGGCCGGTCGCCGACGCCGAGCCGGTCTGCCACGTCAGCTATTACGAAGCCGACGCCTTCGCGCGCTGGGCCGGTCGACGGCTGCCGACCGAAGCCGAATGGGAGGTCGCGGCCCTGTCCACGCCAACGTGCGAGGTGGCGGGGGGTCTGCATCCCGCACCGGCGGGCGCAGCTGCGGGGCTGCGGCAGATGTCGGGGGCGGGGTGGCAATGGACCGCCTCCGCCTATGCCCCATATCGCGGGTACCAGCCTGCCGCCGGGGCGCTGGGCGAATACAACGGCAAATTCATGTGCGGACAGATGGTGTTGCGTGGCGGCGCCTGCGTGACGCCGCCCGGCCATGCGCGCGCGACCTATCGCAACTTCTACCCGCCCGCCGCCCGGTGGGCCTTCAGCAGCGTGAGACTGGCCGATGATGCTTGATATGGATCCGGCCGCACGCCATCGCCGGCGCCGGGCGATCCTGCATGATCTGGAGCCGGGGGCGGACGATTTCCTGACGGCGGTGACCGAGGGACTGTCGCGCGCGGAGAAGGCGTTGCCGCACAGGTTCCTGTATGACGCGCGAGGGTCGGCCCTGTTCGACCGCATCACGCGCCTGACGGAATATTATCCGACCCGCACGGAGATCGGCATCCTGCGCGAACAGGCCGGGGAGATCGCCGAACGGCTGGGACCCCATGTGCAGTTGGTGGAACTGGGCAGCGGTTCCAGCGTCAAGGTGCGCATACTGCTGGACGCCCTGGACCAGCCCCATGCCTATGTGCCGGTGGACATCAGCCGGGAGCATCTGGCGGGCGCAGCCCAGGCCATCCAGGACGACTATCCCGAGCTGCAGGTCGAGGCGATCGCCGCAGACTTTGCTCAACCGTTCGAACTGCCGGCTCGGGGCGCGGGCCGGCGCGTGGCCTTCTATCCAGGATCGAGTGTGGGCAACTTCCCGCCTGCGGAAGCCGAGGCCTTCCTGCGCCTGTGGGCGAAGCGGTTGGGGCCGCGGGCCTTGATGCTGATCGGCGTCGACCTGCCCAAGGGCGCGGAGGTGCTGGAGCCGGCCTATGACGATGCGCAGGGCGTGACGGCGGCGTTCAGCCTGAACCTCCTGGCGCGGGCGAACCGGGAGTTGGGCGCGGATTTCGATCTGGCGGCCTTCCGCCATGAGGCGCGCTGGATAGAGGCCGAGGGGCGGGTGGCGATCCACCTGCGGTCCCTGGCTGATCAGGCCGTCACCGTGGGGCGAAACCGGTTCGCCCTGCGCGAGGGCGAACGCATCCACGTCGAGGATTCGTGGAAATACGGACTGGAGGACTTCCGCCGACTGGCGTCGGCGGCGGGATATCGCTCACTGGACGTCTGGACCGATGCAGGCGGTCTGTTCAGCGTTCACCTGCTGGAGGTCGACGCATGAAGACGCCCGAACCGCGCAAGGGCATGCCTGATCCGACCTTGGACCACGACCATAAGCCGCCTTCGCCCGGGAGAATACTTTCACGGTCAGAACCACGCTACCGCCGTACGGTCATCCGGGGATGCGTGTCACACCGGTAAAGGGTAGGAGCTGCACCTTTGAGATCCATACTTATGTGATCGTGGATGACGGCCGTTCCCAAAAGTCCACGTATCCCTTCACCGGGAGAGCAGGCCTCGAGCGTTCAGAGCGAACATGGCTTGTGGATCCCATCTCGATCTATCCCTGATCATCCCTAGGACCAGCGGCCGCCGATGATCTCGTTCATCAGGTCGGGCTCTTTTTGCAGGCCGGCCAGCGACACGAGATCACCGGCGTAGGTGCGCGACCCAAGCGGCGCGCGGCGGCCGATACACGTTCGCCGGCGGCTGGCAGGTCTCAGCCCGGTCCGGACACGATGAAGCCTCAGGGGCCCGAGCCCCGGCCCACAGGTCCCGGCGGCAAGCTCGGCGTCATCGTCGGCCTGATGCGTCGGCCGGAAGGAGCGACAGTCGTTCAGATGAGCGAAGCGACAGACTGGCTGCCGCACTCGGTCCGCGGTGCCCTGGCGGGGGCGATCAAGAAGAAGCACAAGCTGACCGTTACCTCCGTGAAGACCGACGCCGGACGGGTCTACCGCATCGCGCTTCTGACAGTCGCCGAGGCGATTTCCGAATGAGCCGCACTGAGGTCGCCGCTGAGATTCGGGCGCTGGAGCGCCTAGATCTTGAGGGCCTTCGCGCCGTTTGGGCTGACCGCTACGGACCGCCGGCGCCTCGTCTTCGGTCGCGCGAACTCCTTGGTCTGACCTTGGGTTGGCGCATTCAGGCCCAAGCCTTCGGCGGCCTGGATATGGGCGTCAGACGCAAGTTGAAGGATGAGAAACCACCGCATAAGGCGAGGGTGGAAGTCCCGATAGGGACGGTCCTGGTGCGCGAGTGGAAAGGCGTGCCGCAGTCGGTTCGGCGCACGCCAACTGGGTTCGAGTGGAGGGGTAGGACCTACCCCAGCCTTACCGCCGCTGCCCGCGCTATTTCCGGCGGGGTCTGGAGCGGACCCAAATTCTTCGGCCTGGAGGGCGGGCGACGTGGCCAAGCCCAAGCTTAGGTGCGCCATCTACACCCGCAAGTCGTCGGAAGAGGGCTTGGAGCAGGAGTTCAACTCTTTGCATGCACAGCGCGAGGCTTGCGAGGCCTATGTAAAGAGCCAGATCGGGGAGGGGTGGTCCGCCTTGCCGACGCTATATGACGATGGCGGAGTGTCGGGCGGCACTATGGACCGCAACGGTCTTCAACACCTCCTCACAGACGTGGCGGCCGGCAAGATCGACGTGGTCGTGGTCTACAAGGTCGATCGCCTGACCCGCGCGCTGAACGACTTCGCCCGCATCGTAGAGGTGTTCGACAAGCATCAGGTCTCGTTTGTCTCGGTGACCCAGGCCTTCAACACCACCACGTCGATGGGTCGGCTTACGCTGAATGTGCTCCTGTCCTTCGCCCAGTTTGAACGTGAGGTTACGGGCGAACGGATCCGCGACAAGATCGCAGCCTCCAAGAAAAAGGGCATGTGGATGGGTGGGTCACCTCCGCTCGGCTACGACCCAGACGGTCGCAAGCTGAAGGTCAATGAGCCAGAGGCCGAGCTGGTTCGGCACATCTTCCAGCGGTGCTGTCAGTCCAACGCCAACTTGTCTCCAGTTGACGCATTTGGGGCAGGGGCGTGTAGGCTATCCGGCAAGTGTCTTCCACTCGGCAAAGGCAGCCGATCGCCGGGCTTTGAAGTCGTCTCGGCTGATGAGGTGGCGGTCCTGGTTGAAGTGGTTGTGGAAGGCGGCGTGGACGGAGCTGAACTTCTGCAAGGTCTTCATCTGGCGGAAGCGGAGCATGGCGCGTTCTCGCCGTCGGAACGGCAGATGTGAGTTCTCACACCGGTTGTTGGCCCAACGGCCGATATGCTGCTTCTCCCCATTGCCGAGGTCGTTCATCGCGGCGCGATACGAGCGGAGGCCGTCGGTGACGATGGCCTTGGGGCGGCCGTGGCGCTTCATGGCTTTCTTGATGAAATTCAGTGCTGCGGCCTTGTCCCGGGTCTTGGTGACAAAGGATTCCAGCACCTCGCCCTCATGATCGACGGCGCGCCAGAGGTAATGCATTTCGCCGTTGATCTTCACGTAGACCTCGTCCAGATGCCAGCGCCAGTGAGTGTAGGCGCGCATGTGATCGACCCGCTTCCTGCGGATCTCGGCGGCGAACATCGGGCCGAATCGGTTCCACCAAAGCCGCACCGTCTCATGGCAGATGTCGATGCCGCGCTCGGCCAGCAGGTCCTCGACGTTTCGCAGGGACAGCGGATATCGGACGTACATCATGACCACGAGCCGGATCACCTCCGGCGAGCTGTCAAACCAGCGGAACGGATTGGTCGATTTGGCCATGCCGCGAGGCTAGGCGCGAGGCTCGCGATCGGCAATCAAGTTTGGGCTGACAGAGCCCCGCCGCCGCCTATTCCGTCGTCGTCCCGTCGAAATGCTCTTCGGTTGCCTCGGCTTCAGCCTTCGTGGCGCGCACGATCCCGTCCTTGTGATCCGGCGGACCGTAGACGGTGTAGAGCTTCAGCTTCTTGTCGCCCGTGTTGATGACGTTGTGGCGGGCGCCCGCGGGGACGATGATCGCGTCATCGGCTTTGATCTTCGTCCGCTGACCATCGATGCAGACTTCGCCCTCGCCCTTCTCGATGCGGAAAAACTGGTCGTGGTCGTCGTGGACTTCCTCGCCGATTTCCTCGCCGGGCCGCAGTGCCATCAGCACCAACTGAAGGTGCTTGCCGGTGTATAGCACCCGGCGGAAATCCTTGTTCTCGACCGTCAGCCGGTCGATGTCATCGACGAAGCCCTTCATCGCGCTCTCCTATAATGCGTCACGGCAACGCTACCATTCCAGACGGTCGGCGACCATTGATCCGCGTCAATGTGAACCACCCTCTATAGAGCTTGGCTCCTGTCTCTGCCCTGCCCTCCCGTCGGGAGGGATGACGTGCCCCCCTCTGCTCCCTCGATCATTGTGAGAGCCCAGGGGGTTGATAGCCGATCTGCTGCGCCGGCGGGAGCGGCCGTGCGGCGGAGCTGATCAAGTTGCGCAGCCGGACGGCCGCGGGGTTCAGGCGCACCGCCTCCGGGGTCAGTCCCCCGTGCGCCGAGTGCGGCCTGACGTGGTTGTAGTCGATGCGCCAGCGCTCGATGACGGCGCGGGCCTCGGCCAGGGTGGCGAAGACCTCCTCGTTCAGGCACTCGTCGCGGAGCCGGCCGTTGAAGCTTTCGACGAAGCCATTCTGCTGCGGCTTGCCCGGCGCGATGTAATGCCAGGCGAGGGCGGTGCGGTTGGTCCATTCGAGGATCGCCCGGCTCGTCATCTCTGTCCCGTTGTCGCTGACGATCATGGCTGGGCGCCCGCGCCGGGCGATCAGCCGGTCCAGCTCCCGGGCCATGCGCTGACCGCCGATCGAGGTGTCGACCACCAAGGCCAGGGCCTCGCGCGTGAAGTCGTCCACGATGCACAGGATGCGGAAGCGTCGGCCCCACGACAGGCTGTCGGCCACGAAGTCGAGGCTCCAGCGCTGGTTGGGCCCGTCCGGCAGGGCTATGGGCGCACGGGTTCCGGTGGCGCGCTTGCGGCCCCGTCGCCGTCGCACCGCCAGGCCTTCCTCCCGATAAAGCCGGAACAGCCGCTTCTTGTTCATACTGACGCCCTCCCGTTCCAACAGGATGCCCAGGCGCCGGTAGCCGAACCGGCGGCGCTCGGCCGCCAGGCTGCGCAGGCGCTCGCGCACCTCCGCGTCGCCCTGTTCAGGCTCGCGACGCACCGTCTTGGGATCGATCTGAACCAGCCCGCAGGCGCGCTTCTGGGAGAAGCCGCGCTCCGCCATCAGACGAAGCACGGCCGCTCTGCGCGCTGCAGGCCCGATCAGTTTTTTCCCAGAAGATCCTTCAGAGCCGACACGTCCAGCATCGACTCCGCCAGCAGCTTCTTCAGCCGCCGGTTCTCGTCTTCCAGCGCCTTCAGCTTCGTCGCGTCCGACACCGTCATGCCGCTGTACTTCGCCTTCCACCGATAGAAGGTCTGCTCGCTGATCCCGTGCCGCCGACAGACCTCCGCTGTCGGACTCCCGGCTTCCTGCTCGCGCAGCACGCCGATGATCTGCGCCTCGTTGAACCTGCTCTTCTTCACATCCGTCTCCTTGATGAAACGGACTCTCACTCAAAACGAGGGATCAGGAAGGGGGCACGTCAGGGACATTCACACGGGCACGGCTCTGAAGATCTTGGGCTTGAGCGGGCTGATTT
>NZ_CALMFB010000062.1 GCF_937863155.1 uncultured Brevundimonas sp.
GCGGTTCCGCGCCTCGGGCATGCGCGAACTGGCCTGGCATCTGTTCACCTGGGGCCGGCAGGTGTCCATCCTGGCGCCCGAGCGGCTGAAAGACGTGATGGCCGATGAACTGGCCGCCGCCCGGCAGGCGCTGGATCAATGACCCACGGCGGCCTCAAGCCTGTGCGAACCGTAAGGTGACGCCATGGGTCGTCGCCGCTACCAGCGAAACGACAAGGAGGCGGCATGCGCGCATTTCTGCTCGGCCTGATGGGCCTGGTCCTGCTGGCGGCGCCTGTGCGGGCCCAGGATGCGCCGGACGTCATCGCCACGGTCGCGGTCACCCGCGACGGTGCCCGCTGGACGGCGGACTATGACCTGCGGCTGGACCGGCCGGCCTTCGCCTTCGTGGTCTCGGCCCTGATGCGCGAGGGGCGGCGTCCGTGGCGCCCCGATCGCTGGACGGTGCAGACGCCGGGGGTCGAGATCAGCCGTGTGGGCAATTACGACGTGCTGAAAAGCACGAACGGCCGCGCCCTGCCGCGCCGCATCCGCATCGCCATGCGGCCGATGGGCGGGGATCTGGAGGCGGAATACGCCCCTTCGCTGGTGTTTTCGGACGGGGCCGTGGCCCTGTTCAGCGAACAGTTCGACCTGATCCCGCTGGACAACGCCCAGGCGGCGCTAGACCTGCCGGCCGATCTGAACGGGGTCCAGCTGGACGGCGGCCTGACCCAAGTCACCTGGCGCGACCGGGCCGGGCCGGTGATGCTGCACGGACGCCGTGAGCGTGCGCCGACGGCCGCCGATGCGGAAACCTATGTGCTGTTCGGTTCGCCGGGCGTGCGCGAAGGCCCGGCCATCGCCACCGTGGTCGATCCCAACCTGCCCGTCTGGCTGCGGGACGAACTGGAAGCCTTCACCCCGCGCGTCATGGCGCTGTACGCCGAACGCACCGGCCCGCGGCGCGGCGAACGGCCCACGGTGATGGTCAGCTGGTCCGGCCCGACCGACAGCCTGTCCAGCATGGCCGGCAGCGTCCTGCCCAATCTGATCGTCATCGATTTCGAAGGGGAGGGGGTGCTGGACCCCTCGCCACAGGTGCTGGCGCGGGCGCGCTGGTTCCTGGGGCACGAGGCGGCGCATTTCTGGCTGGGCAGCCAGGGCCTGCGTTATGAGGCGGCGCGCGACGCCTGGATCACCGAAGGCGGCGCCGACGTCATGGCCGTGCGCGCGCTCTCGACGCTGGACCCCGCCTATGACGCGGGCGAAGAACTGCAGCGCGAGGTCGACGACTGCATCGACCTGTCGACCCACCGAGGCGTGGCCAGCGCGGGCGAACGGGGCGAACACCGGGCCTACTACGCTTGCGGCGCGGTGTTCTGGCTGGTGATGGAGGCGGCGGCGGGCCAGGACGTGTTCGGCGTCCTGAGCGGCTTTATGGCCGACAATGCGGATGGGGTGCTGAGCCGGAGCGAGTGGCTGGACCGGCTGGATGCCGTGTCGGGCGATCCGTCGCTGCGCGCCGATATCGAGCGGTTGCTGGATCAGGGCGATCCCGATCCGGCCGTGGTGATCGGGCGACTGTTCCAGGGCGCAGGCGTGCCGTTCGACATGGTCGCGGGCCAGCCCCAGCTGATCTGAAGGCTCATCCCGCCGCGAAGGGATAGGGGCTGATCGACTTGGCCCAGTCGTCGACGGCCAGGGCCCGATCGACGGGCGGGGCGGCCCGCTCGGCGCAGGGGTGGCGCGGACACAGGCGACAGGCCGGGCCGATGGGTGTGACCTCGGGCGTCGCTAGGTCCAGCCCCCGCGCATGGATCAGCCGCCGCGCCTGCGACAGCTCGCAGCCCAGGCCGATGGCCAGGTCGTGGCCCTCGGTGAAGGCGTCCTGGCCTTGCCGGTCCACGGTGCGGGCCAGGGTGAACCAGCGGCCGCCATCAGGCGTCTCGACGATCTGGGTGACGATGCGGCCCGGCGTGCGGAACGCCGAATGTAGCCGCCAGCGCGGGCAGGCCCCGCCGAAGCGCGAGAAGGGAAAGGCGCCGGCCGCGAACCGCTTGGACACATTGCCCGCCTGGTCCACCCGCATCAGGAAGAAGGGCACGCCCCGCGCCGTGGGCCGCGACAGGGTGGTCAGCCGGTGCGCCGCCTGCTCGAACGACACGCCGAACCGCGCCTGAAGCCGGCCGATGTCATAGCCGCTGTCTTCCGCCCGGGCGTGAAAAGCGCCGTAGGGCATCAGGATCGCCGCCGCCAGGGCATTGGTCAGGGCCACCTTCAACAGCGGGCGTGCACCCTCGGGTGGGGCCGCCGCCTGGATCGCCGCCTCGATCTCGGCTCCATGTTCAACCGCCGCCAGCTGATAGGCGACCGCAAAGGCGCGCGACGCCGGCCCCAGCGTCTCGGACAGCAGCAGCCGACCCCGGTGCGGATCGAACCGCCGGGTCCATTCCACCATCACCTCGACCGGCAGGGTGCGGACGCTGAGTCCATGGCGGGCCAGCAGCCGGGCGCGGGCGCGGGTCTCGAACGGTTCGCCGGGCGTCTCGGTCTCCAGCGCCTGGGCCAGGGTTTCGCCCAGCAGGTCGAACTCGGGAAAGTGGTTCTTCCGCGCCTGAATGTATGCGCGCACCCAGTCGGCGGGGCTGTCGGGGTCGGGGGCGTCCGTGTCGCGCGCCCTGCGGTAGGCGAAGGCGCGGTACAGCCTTAAGAAAGCGTCGGACAGGGCGGGCTGGTCCTGGATCGCCTGGACCACCTCATGCCGGGGCACGGCCAGGCCCTGGAACAGCGGATCGGCCAGGGCCTCGACCACCGCGCCCTCGCTGGCGTCGCCGCCGGCGGCGGTGAAGTCGCGCAGGTCCACGTCATAGGTCTGGGCCAGGCGCAGCAGCAGTTGCGCCGACACGGGCCGCTGGTTCCGCTCGATATGGTTCAGATAGCTGGGCGAGACGCCCAGATCGGCGGCCATGGCGGTTTGCGTCAGGGACAGCTGGCGCCGCAGCCGTTTCAACCGACCGCCCAGGAACAGCTTGTGATCGGCCCCTCGATCCATGCGGGCAGCATGTCATAATGTGACTGACAATGCAAAGTCACATTGTGACTATCAGACTACAATACGCGCCGCTCTGGGGTGCTGATTTTGACTTTGGCGTGTTCTGATCCCTGACGAAGGCGGCGCGGGCCGCCGTGAACAGAGAACGAGCACGACCATGACCACCTTCGCCGATCTGGTTCCGGCCCCGGCGGGGCGTTTCGACGGCATCGAACGTCCCTATACGCCCGAAGACGTGCTGCGCCTGCGGGGCTCGGTCCCGATCACCCACACCCTGGCCGAGCGGGGCGCCAATCGCCTATGGGAGCTGCTGCATTCGGAGCCCTACATCAACGCCCTGGGCGCGGTGACGGGCAATCAGGCCATGCAGATGGTCCGCGCCGGGCTGAAGGCCATCTATCTGTCCGGCTGGCAGGTGGCGGCCGACGCCAACACCGCCGGGGCCATGTACCCGGATCAGTCGCTGTATCCAGCCAACGCCGCGCCCGAGCTATGCCGCCGCATCAACCGCACCCTGCAGCGCGCCGATCAGATCGAGCACGCCGAGGGGGGCGCGAAACGCGACTGGTTCGCCCCCATCGTCGCGGACGCCGAGGCCGGCTTCGGCGGGCCGCTGAACAGCTTCGAGATCATGAAGGCCTTCATCGAGGCGGGCGCCGCGGGCGTGCATTTCGAGGACCAGCTGGCCAGCGAGAAGAAGTGCGGCCATCTGGGCGGCAAGGTGCTGATCCCGACCCAGGCGCATGAGCGCAATCTGATCGCCGCGCGTCTGGCCGCCGACGTCATGGGCGCGCCGACGATCACCGTGGCCCGCACCGATGCGGAAAGCGCCCAGCTGATCACCAGCGACATCGACGAACGCGACCACCCCTTCATCGACCGCGACAGCCGCACGCCCGAGGGTTTCTTTCGCCTGAAACCCGGCACGGGCCTGGACCACTGCATCGCGCGCGGCCTGGCCTACGCCAAACACGCCGACCTGCTGTGGTGGGAGACGTCGCATCCCGACCTGGACGACGCGCGCAAATTCGCCGAGGCGATCCAGCGCGACCATCCGGGCAAACTGATGGCCTACAACTGTTCGCCCAGCTTCAACTGGGAGGCCAAGCTGGACAAGGAGACCATCGCCCGGTTCCAGCGCGAGCTGGGGGCCATGGGCTACAAATTCCAGTTCGTGACCCTGGCCGGGTTCCACAGTCTGAACAACGGCATGTTCGAGCTGGCCAGCGGATACCGCGACCGCGGCATGGCGGCCTATTCCGAGCTTCAGCAGCGCGAGTTCGCCAATGAGGCCGCCGGCTACACCGCCACCCGTCACCAGCGCGAGGTCGGCACGGGCTATTTCGACGCCGTGGCCACCGTCATCTCGAACGGCCAGTCGTCCACGACGGCGCTGAAGGACTCCACCGAAACCGCCCAATTCGCGGCGGCCTGAACCCGACAGGAGACATGACCATGCAGCCCCTGACCAACACCCAGGCCATCATCGACTTCTGCCTGGCGCCCCTGAACGTCGACGCCGGAACCGAGGCCGAGCGCGAGGTGCGCCGTCGCTTGACCCACGTCATCGGCACCTTTCAGCGCAAGCAGGCTCAGCCGGTGGCCATCGACTTCTCCAGCATGCCCAGCCAGGTCATCAACGAGGCCGCGCACGGCAACGAGTAAGGCGCGTCAGGCGGCGGCTTCGCTCAGTGCGGGCGTGGTCGCCGCCGGAGCGCACACCAGAGCCAGCAGCTCGGAGGTGTTGAACGGCTTGGCCACATGGCCGTCCGCGCCCGCCGCCTGACCCGCCGCCACATGTTCAGGCAGGGCGTTGGCCGTCAGCATGACGATGCGCGTATGGGGCCGGCCCTCGGCGGCTTCGTGCAGGCGCAGTTCGCGGGTGGCGGCCAGACCGTCCATCAGCGGCATCTGCATGTCCATCAGCACCAGATCGAAGGCGCCGGCGCGGAACGCCTCGACCGCCTGGACGCCGTTCTCGACCGAGACCAGATCCACATTGGCGGCGGCCAGCACCAGTTCGACCACCTTGCGGTTGGTGGGGTGGTCGTCGGCCAGCAGCACCTTCAGGCGCGGCCCCATCTCCGCCAACGGGGAGGCGGGCGCCGCTTCGGTCCCCGTTTCGGCAAGGGCGTCGGGCGCCTGGGCCGCATGCAGGGGCAGGGTCAGGATGAAGGCCGAGCCGCCGCCCAGCTCGCTTTCGCAATCCAGATCGCCGTCCATCATTTCGGCCAGCTGGCGACAGATGGCCAGGCCCAGGCCGGTGCCGCCGAATTTGCGGGCGATGCCGCCGTCGGCCTGTTCGAAGCGGGTGAACAGGCGGTCGCGGGTCTGGGGGTCGAAGCCGATGCCCGTGTCCTCGATCGTGAATCGGACGGTCGGGGCGCCGTTGCGCGCCGGCCCCGTTTCCACCCTCAGTCCTACGAAACCGGCCTCGGTGAATTTGACGGCGTTGGAGATCAGATTGGTCAGGATCTGTTTCAGCCGAACCGCGTCGCCCAGGATCCACTGGCGCGTCTCGGCGGCCATATCGACGCTGAAGCCCAGGCCCTTTTCATGGGCGGTGGCTTCATAGAGTTGGGCCGCCTCGTGCACGGCGCGGGCCAGGTCGAACGGTTCCTCGACCAGCTGCATACGGCCCGATTCGACGCGCGCCAGGTCCAGGATGTCGTTCAGCAGGGTCTGCAAGGTGCGGCTGGACGAGGCCATCAGGTCCAGCATCTCGCGCTGGTCCGGCGTCAGATCGGTGCGCGCCAGGGCCTGGGTCAGACCGATCACGCCATTCAGCGGCGTGCGGATCTCGTGGCTCATATTGGCCAGGAACTGGCTCTTGGAATGGTTGGCCTGTTCGGCGATGTCGCGCGCCTCGGACAGGATCTGGGAATCCCGCTTCAGGTCGGTGATGTCGTTGACCACGGTGACCACGCCGCCATCGGCGGTGCGGCGGTCCTGGACCCTCAGCCAGCGGCCGTCGCCGATCCGCTGTTCAAAGGCGTTCGAGGCGCTGCGCCGAGCCTGCAACCGCTCGGCCACCCACTCGTCTTCGCGGCCGACCGCGCTGGCGTACAGCCCCTGTTTCAGGCCTTCGCGCAGGATTTCGCTAAAGGTGACGCCGCGTTTCAGTACCGGCGCCAGCTCGGGATTCACCTCGACATAGCGGGCGTTCCACACCGTCAGCCGGTCCTCGGAATCATAGAAGGCCAGCCCGTCGGACATGGCGGCGATCGCCTCGCGCAGCTGGTTCATGGTGCTGGCGCGGGTCCAGTAGGCGGCGGCGGCGACCACGCCGATGGCGACGCACAGCACCATCACCGCGCCGATGGCCCAGGTCAGCATGTCCGCGCGGCTCAGGCCCTGGGCCGCCACAAGGGCGTCCGCCCCCGGTGAAATCCAGAAGCCGCTCATGGAGATCAGATGCAGGGCCATCAGGCCGGCCCAGGTGCTGACGCCCGCGCTGACCGTGCCCCAGACGTGGCCGGCGAACTGGAATCGCGCCGCCTCCAGGCTGAGCGCCAGCTGAACCGCGAAGGCCAGCGCCAGAGTCTCCATGCCCCAGTGCACAACGCCCGAGGTGCGCAGCGACATCACCGCCAGCACATGCATGCCCAGGAAGCCCAGCCCCCTGATCACCACGCCGCACAGCACACGGGTGGGCGACAGGGCGTCGCCGACGACGCGGGTGGCGACCAGCAGGGCGCCGATGGTGACGGCCAGGGCGCTGATCATCCCGATGGGATCATAGCCGGCGGGCATGCCCGCATCGTAGGCCATCAGGGCGATGAACTGGGCGCCCCAGACCAGGACGCCCCCCAGCAAAGCGCCCAGAATCTCAAGCCGGAGAGCCGTCTGTGTCCATCCGTCCCAGCGCGCGGCGCGTGCGCGATTGAACAGCAGCCGCGCGGCCGTGGCGCCCAGCAGGCACAGCAGCGACGCCGGGATCAACGCCGCAAGGTCGTGCTGATAGGCCAGGCTGATCGGCGCCCAATCCAATGGCTTCTCCCCCGTTCGTACTGGTAGTCTTGTCGCAAAGAGATGAAAAAAGCGTGGGGAGCGGCCGAACGCCGTGCACTGAACGCTTCCTTCCCTCTTGCCGTGCCGCAGACCGGATCGCCGATGCCGTATGAGATTTCGCCGTCGCCCGTTGCGCCTTCCGCCGGCTCGCGCCTGTGGACGGCCGGGGCCAGCGGCGGGGTGGCGGTCGCCGTCCTGGTGCTGGCGGCGGCGCTGGATCATGGCTCGGCGCCCCTGTTGCTGGCCGGCGCGGTTGTGGCGGGGCTGGCGACCTGGCTGATCAATCGCCGCCCGGCGCGATCCATGGCGGTCGCCACCGCCGAAACGCCTTTGCCGGCTGCGGAGACGGTCGATGATGAAAAGGCGCTGCTGAACGCGGCCTTCGAGGCGGTCGCAGACCCCATACTGATCATCGGCGGCGGTGAAGCCGACGACATCGCCGGACGCCGGGTTCTGATGGCCAATGCGGCGGCGCGCGAGGTGCTTAGGCTACAGCCGCGCGGCGGCCTTCTGCTGTCGGCGATGCGCGATCCCTCGGTGCTGGAGGCGGTGGACGAGGCGCTGTACGGCGGCATGACGCGGGTCACCGACTATACGCCCGGCGGCGCGCGCGACCGCCGCTGGCGCGCCTTCAGCCGGCCCCTGCCGGTCGGGGGCGAGACCCAGGCCATGGCCCTGCTGGTGCTGCGCGACGAAACCGATGCGCGCCGCATGGAGATGATGCGGGTCGACTTCCTGGCCAACGCCAGTCACGAACTGCGCACGCCCCTGGCCTCGCTCAGCGGCTTCATCGAGACGCTGAAGGGCCATGCCCGGCACGACGATGCGGCGCGAGAGAAATTCCTGGACATCATGTCGGCCCAGGCCGAGCGGATGGGACGTCTGGTCGCCGACCTGCTGTCGCTCAGCCGCATCGAACTGAACGAACACATCCCGCCGTCGGGGCGCGTCGATCTGGCCCGGGCGGCGGCGGATGTGGTGGACGCCGTGGCCCTGTTGGCGCGTGAACGCGGGGTCGAGATGCGGCTGGCGGGCGAAAGCGCGGGCGTCACCGTGGTCGGCGACCGCGACGAGATCATCCAGGTGATCCAGAATCTGGTCGACAACGCCGTGAAATATTCACCGCCCGGCGCCGTCGTCGAACTGACCATCCAGCGTGACCTGACCGAAGACGTCCTGGCCGCCGACCGCCCGGACGGGTTCAGCCGCCTGCCGCTGGTCACGCCGGATCGCGAAGGGCAGGCGTCCTATGCCGCCGTCACGGTGCGCGACCATGGCCCCGGCATGGCGCGCGAGACCCTGCCGCGCCTGACCGAGCGCTTCTATCGCATCGAGGGCCAGAAGAGCGGCCCCAAGGAAGGCACCGGCCTGGGCCTGGCCATCGTCAAACATATCGTCAACCGACACCTGGGCGGCCTGGCCGTGGCCAGCGCGCCGGGGCAGGGGACGGCCTTCACCGCCTGGTTCCCGATGGTCCGCGCCGCCGATGCGACCGACGCGTCGCCCCCGACGACGTAACAGAACTGTCATGGCCCCGTCTTAATCCGCTGACCAATCGCGGGCAGTTTCCGCCGCGACTTGGGCGGGCGAATCCCGACCGCTCGGTTTTTGGCGCGTGCGCCCTGGATTCTGATGACCTGGCTTGTTTTCCTGATCCTGTTGCTGGCGGGCGCCCTGGCCTATGGCGGGGGCCTGGCGTTGGCGCGCCGGCGCGGCCGCGATGTGCGCAGTCATTCGCGTCCCGGCCAGCACGCCGCCTTCGCCGCCATTTGGGCGGTGATCCCGGCCCTGGTCGTTCTGACGATCGGCCAGATCACCTTGCCGGGCATCGCCACCGGCCTGATCGAGGCGGGTGAAACCCCGGCCGTCGCCGAACTGGAGCCGTTCCGTCGCGCCGCCTTCTACAGCGACGCCCGCCGCGTCGGCGCCGGCGACCAGGCCCAGCAGATCTGGCCGGCGCCCCTGGCCCAGGAACTGACCGCCACCGGCCAGCGCATCGCCTGGATCGGCAATGGACTGAACCTGGCGCTGGGCGCCCTGGTCGCGGCGGTGGCCCTGATCGGCGCCCTGGTGGCCTTCACCCGCATCCGTCCCGACTTCCGCGCCCGCAGCCGGGTCGAGGCCTGGGTGGCCATCGGCCTGTTCGCCTGTTCGGCCATCGCGGTTCTGACGACCATCGGCATCATCGCCTCGCTGGTCTATGATTCCTGGCGTTTCTTCCAGTCGGTGCCGATCACCGAATTCCTGTTCGGGACCAAGTGGAGCCCCCAGATCGCCATCCGCGCCGATCAGGTGGGATCGTCGGGCGCCTTCGGGGCCGTGCCCCTGTTCGCGGGCACCCTGTTGATCATGCTGATCGCCATGATCGTGGCCGGTCCGATCGGCCTATTCTCGGCCATCTATCTGTCGGAATACGCCGGGCCGAAGACGCGGGCGACGGTCAAACCGCTGCTGGAGATTTTGGCCGGGGTGCCGACCGTGGTCTACGGCTTCTTCGCCGCCTTGACGGTGGGACCGGCGTTGCGGGTCTTCTTCAACACCATCGGCGGCTGGCTGATCGGCGGGCCGCTGGACGGGGTGGGGCAGTATCTGGCCCTGGTGCAGAACCAGATGGCCCTGACCGCCGGGGCGGTGATGGGCATCATGCTGATCCCGTTCGTTTCGTCCCTGTCGGACGACATCATCAATGCGGTGCCGCAGTCGCTGCGCGACGGCTCGTTCGCCATGGGCGCCACCAAGTCCGAAACCATCTCGCGCGTGCTGATGCCCGCCGCCCTGCCGGGCGTGGCCGGCGCCTTCCTGCTGGCGGTGTCGCGGGCCATCGGCGAGACCATGATCGTGACCATGGCCGCCGGCCTGGCCGCCAACCTGACCTTCAATCCGCTGGACACGGTGACCACGGTGACGGTGCAGATCGTCACCCTGCTGACCGGCGACCAGGAGTTCAACAGTCCCAAGACCCTGGCCGCCTTCGGCCTGGGCCTGACGCTGTTCCTGGTGACCCTGGCCCTGAACATCATCGCCCAGCGCATCGTCTCCGCTTATCGGGAACAGTATGACTGACGCCGCCGACATGACCCCGGCGGCGCCCGTCGCCGCGCCGTCCGCGCCGCTGCGTGACCGCCTGGCCGCCGGGCTGAAGCGCCGCCATGCGCGCGAGAACCGGTTCCGCTGGTATGGGCGGCTGGCCATCATCGCCGCCCTGGCCTTCCTGGCGCTGCTGATGGGCCGGATCGTCAGCCAGGGCTACACCGCCTTCTATATCCACACCGCGGCGGTGGCCGTGCATCTGGACCCGGCCAAGGTGGACCGCGGCTATCCGGCCGGCTCGAATTTCGAACAGATGGCCGCCGAGCAGATGCTGGCCCGCTGGGGCGAAACCGACGATGCGGCCGGGACAAAGGCCAAGGCCCTGCGCAGCCTGTTCTCGTCCGAACTGAAGTTCCGCGCCGCCGAAATGGTGACGCGCCAGCCGGGGCTGATCGGCGAAACCGTGCCGGTCACCGCCCCCCTGTCGGACGACGCGGACCTGTATCTGAAGGGCAAGATCAGCCGCGACGTCCCGTCGGACCAGCGCCGGCTCAGCGATCAGCAGCTGAACTGGCTGGACCGTATGCAGGCCGATGGCCTGGTGGCCTCGCGCTTCAACAGCGCCCTGTTCCTGAACGGCGATTCCACCGAGCCGGAACTGGCCGGGGTGCTGGGCGCCGTGGTCGGGTCGGCGCTGATGCTGCTGGTGACGGCCCTGATCGCCATTCCGCTGGGCGTCGGCGCGGCCATCTATCTGGAAGAGTTTTCGCCCCGGAACCGGATCAGCGAGCTGATCGAGGTCAATATCAACAACCTGGCCGCCGTGCCGTCCATCGTCTACGGCCTGCTGGGCTTGGCGTTGTTCATCAACTGGATGCACCTGCCGCGGGCCAGTCCGCTGGTCGGGGGTCTGGTGCTGGCGCTGATGGCCCTGCCGACCCTGATCATCGCCACCCGGTCGTCGCTGAAGGCGGTGCCGCCGTCGATCCGCGAGGCGGCCCTGGCCATGGGCGCCAGCCGCACCCAGGCGGTGTTCGGCCATGTGCTGCCGCTGGCCATGCCCGGCGTCATGACCGGCGCCATCATCTCGATGGCCCACGCCCTGGGCGAGACGGCGCCGCTGCTGCTGATCGGCATGATCAGCTTCGTGCCCGGCGTGCCGGCCGCCATCGACCAGCCGGCGGGCGCCCTGCCGTCGCTGATCTACATCTGGGAGAACGCCTCCGAGCGGGCGTTCCACGAACGCACGGCCGCCGCGATCATGGTGCTTCTGGCCTTCATGATCCTGATGAACGCAGCCGCCATCATCCTGAGGCGACGCTTTGAGCGTCGGTGGTAAGCCTATGACCAACCGTATCTATCGCGCTGCTGACGGTGTCGAGGCCGGGGCGCCCCCGCCGTCGCGCGTCACCACGCCGGTCAAAATCTCGGCCCGCGACGTCTCGGTCTTCTATGGCGAGAAACAGGCCCTGTTCGACGTCAGCCTGGACATCCAGGACAAGACGGTCACGGCCCTGATCGGCCCGTCGGGCTGCGGCAAGTCGACCTTCCTGCGGACCATGAACCGCATGAACGACACCATCCCGGACGCCCGCGTCACCGGCCGCATCGACATGGATGGCGAAGACGTCAACGCCCGCGCCGTCGATCCGGTGCTGCTGCGCGCCCGCGTCGGCATGGTGTTCCAGCGGCCGAACCCCTTCCCGAAATCGATCTGGGAAAACGTCGCCTATGGTCCCAAGATTCACGGCCTGACCACCTCCAAGTCCGAGCTGGACGATGTGGTGCAGAACGCGCTGAAGCGCGCCGGCCTGTGGGATGAGGTCGCCGACCGCCTGGGCCAGTCGGCCACCGGCCTGTCGGGCGGCCAGCAGCAGCGCCTGGTCATCGCCCGCGCCATCGCGGTCAATCCCGAAGTCATCCTGATGGACGAGCCGTGCTCGGCCCTGGACCCCATCGCCACGGCGCGGATCGAAGAGCTGATCGACGAACTGCGCGAGCGGTTCTGCATCGTCATTGTCACCCACTCGATGGCCCAGGCGGCGCGCGTCAGCCAGCGCACGGCCTTCTTCCACATGGGCCGGCTGGTCGAGGCCGGGGACACCGAGGAAATCTTCACCAATCCCCGCGAGCGTCGCACGCTGGACTACATCACCGGACGGTTCGGATGAACCAGCACACCGTCAAGGCCTATGGCGACGAACTGAACCAGATCACGGCCGAGGTCGCCCGTATGGGCGGCCTGGCCGAGGCCCAGGTCGCGGACGCCATCGATTCCGTCGCTCGCCGCGACGTGGCCCTGGCCCGCGCGGTGATCGAGCGCGACGCCAAGCTGGACGCCTTCCACCGTGACATCGAACGCAAGGCCATCCGTCTGATCGCCCTGCGTCAGCCGGTCGCCTCGGACCTGCGCAAGACCCTGTCGGCGATGAAGCTGGCCATGGATCTGGAGCGCACCGGCGACTTGGCCAAGAACATCGCCAAGCGCGGCCTGGTGCTGGCCGAGGGCGAGCCGATGCAGGTGCTGACCCGCTCGATCGAGCGGATGGGCAAGCTGGTGTCCAACCGCCTGCGCGACGTGCTGGACGCCTACACCGCGTCTGAACTGGACCGCGCCATCTCGGTCTGGACCGCCGACGACGAGGTGGACGAGCATTACAACAGCCTGTTCCGCGAACTGCTGACCTACATGATGGGCGATGCGCGCACGATCGGCGCCTGCACCCACCTGCTGTTCATGGCCAAGAACCTGGAACGCATCGGCGACCACGCGACCAACATCGCCGAGACCATCCACTACGAGATAACGGGCGAGGAGCTGACGGGCGACCGTCCGCGCTTCGTGCCGCGTCCGGGCGACGATGCGCCCACCCCGACCCTTCCGGTCGTCTGACAGACTAGCGTAACGGAGAAACCGCCGTGCAGCCCTACATCCTGGTGATGGAAGACGAGGACGCCCTGGCGACCCTGCTTCAGTACAACCTCGAAAAGGAAGGCTATGAGGTGGCCGTGGCCGCCGATGGCGAAGAGGGGCTGGTCCAGGTCGACGAGCGGGTGCCCGATCTGGTCCTGCTGGACTGGATGCTGCCTAAGGTGTCGGGGATCGAGGTCTGCCGTCGCCTGCGCAGCCGGCCCGAGACGCGCAATCTGCCGATCATCATGCTGACCGCGCGCGGCGAGGAAACCGACCGCGTGCGCGGCCTGGACACCGGCGCCGACGACTATCTGACCAAGCCCTTCTCGATGGTCGAGCTGATCGCCCGCATGCGCGCGGTGCTGCGCCGCATCCGTCCGGGTCTGGCCGACGACCGCGTGACCCATGGCGACATCGTCATCGACCGCGTCGCCCACCGCGTGCGCCGCGCGGGACAGGAAGTGCACCTGGGCCCGACCGAGTTCCGCCTGCTGGACCATCTGATGCAGCATCCGGGCCGGGTGTTCAGCCGCGAACAGCTGCTGGACGCGGTGTGGGGCAGCGACGTTTATGTCGAGGCCCGCACGGTCGATGTGCACGTCGGGCGCCTGCGCAAAGCGCTGAACATCGAGGGCACGGTCAACCCGATCCGCACCGTCCGCTCGGCCGGCTATTCCCTGGACCTGGACGGACGCTGAACGAACCGCTTGCGGCGCGTTGCGGTCAGCCTAGAGTGACGACGGGGTTCAACTCCCCGTCGATGCGATCCGCGGCGCGACGTCCGTCTTTTCGGACGCGGTCAGCCCATAGACGGTAAGCATCTCCATTGGGTGCAAACGTGGTCCCGGCGCCGGTCGCAAGACAAGCCAGGGGCGGGTCATGCGGGCCTTGCGCCCCCGCCCGCTCATCGCGGCGCCGGGACCCATTTTCCGGGAACGCGCGTGAATGACCGACCTGATCTATCTTGCATTTGGCCTGATTGTTCTGTCCGGCGTGATTATGGTCGTGGGGTTTCAGACCTTCCGCATAAGCCCGTGGGAACACGGTGTTCTGTACATCGACGGCGGCTTTGATCGTCTTATGTCGCCCGGCCGGCATCGGGTGTGGCGCATGGGGCGTCGGCTGATGGTCAATCGCGTGTGGTCCGGGCCGACGTATTTCGGCGTGGGGCCGGTGGATGCGGTGACACGTGACGGCCTGCCGGTGCGGCTGTCGGCGACCATCATCTACCAGATCGTCGATGTGGAAGCGTCGTTGCCGCTGAATATCACCGGCGCCATCCAGTTGGCGGCGTCCCAGGCCCTTCTGGCCCTGGCGTCTCAGGAGCCGCTGGAAACCCTGCTGACTCGGCCCGAGGGTCTGGGCGAGCGTCTGAAGGCGGCGATGACCGGGATCGACCCGGCGCTGAGCATCAGCCAGGCGGAACTGGGGTCGGTCATCCTGCCGCCCGAGTTGCGAAAGATGACGACAGAGGTCGAGCGTGCGCGCCTGGAAGGTCTGGCCCAGCTGGAGCGGGCCCGGGGCGAACAGGCGGCGCTGCGATCGCTGGCCAACGCCGCCCGTATGCTGAAGGACAATCCCGAACTGATGAAGCTGCGGCTGCTGCAATCGGTCGGGGGCGCCAAGGGGGCGACCCTGGTCCTGGGCGAAGCCGCGCTGAACCCGGCTCAGGCCGCCGGTTCGACCTCGGCCGGGTCCAGTTCATAGACCTTCGAGCAGTATTCGCACGTCACGCGGATCTTGCCGTCGGCCTCGGTCATGTCGCCGCGATCTTCGGCGGCGAAGGCTTTCAGCGTCGAGACGATGCCGTCGGCCGAGCAGCGGCATTCGGCGCGCAAGGGACGGGCGTCCTCCAGCCGCACCCCGTCTTCATGGAACAGGCGGAACAACAGGGTCTGGGGCGTGATGGTGGGGTCCACCAGTTCGTCGTCGGCCAGGGTCTGGAACAGGGCGCGGCTGCGATCCCACGCCTCGACCGTTTCGCCGCGCGCATCGTCGGCGGCGATGACCTGGATCATGGCCCCGCCCGCGCGCCAGCTGTCGCCCGCGGCGTTGGACACGCGGCCGACCGCCAGATTCACCCGCGTCGGCACCTGTTCGGACTGTTCGAAATAGTGTTCGGCGCACAGGCTCAAGCTGTCGCCCTCGATCGGGGTCACGCCCTGGGTGCGCTCGAAATCGGCGCCGCGATCCAGGGTCATGATGAACACCCCCTTGCCGAGCAGGGCCTGGGCGCCGAGGCGGGCGCCGTCGGCCGACGCGGCGGCCACCTCGGCCTCGTCATAGCGGCAGAAGCCGCGCAGGGCGCCGGAGGTGTCATAGTCGGCCACGACATAGCGCACCGGCCCGTCGCCCTGGGCCTGGACGATCAGGCGACCCTCGAACTTCAGGCTGGACCCGACCAGGGCCGCCAGGGCGCAGGCTTCACCCAGCAGGCCCGCGACCGGCGCCGGATAGTCATGGGCGGACAGCACCTGATCCACCGCCGCGCCCAGCCGCACCAGACGGCCGCGCACGGGCCAGCCTTCGATCTGGAAGGCGGCGGCCAGGTCGTCGATAGGCGCGGCAGGCTGGGTCACGAAGGCTCCAAGGCATCGGGGAAAATCAGAGCGGCCTAGATAGGCGCCCGGCCGGTCCATGATAAGGGGCGGGGGCAGGGGTGTGCAAAGCGACGCCGGAACCGGCCCGCCGCCGCCCCGTTCGGATCGCACCACAAGAGGCCCAGGACGCACGACATGACCAAGGCGCGACTGAAACCCCTGGACCAGCAGGCCATCGTCATCACCGGCGCGACGTCGGGCATCGGCCTGGCCACGGCGCGGCGAGCGGCGCGGGCGGGCGCCTGTGTCTTCCTGATCGCGCGGGGCGAACAGGATCTGAAACGCCTGACCGAAGAACTGCAGGCCGAAGGCGCGCGCGCCGCCTACGCCGTCGCCGATGTGGCCGATCATGACGCCCTGGCCGAGGCGGCCCAGAAATGCATCCGGCTGTTCGGCGGCTTCGACACCTGGGTCAACAATGCGGGGGTGTCGATCTACGGGCCCATCCGCGAGACGACGCTGGAGGATCAGCGGCGGCTGTTCGAGACCAACTACTGGGGCGTGGTCAATGGTTCGCTGGTGGCGGTCGAACACCTGCGTGATCGGCCCGGCGGCGGGGCCATCGTCAATGTGGCCTCGATCCTGGCCGATGCGCCGATCCCGGTTCAGGGCGTCTATTCGGCGTCCAAACATGCGGTGAAGGGCTTCACCAACGCCCTGCGGATGGAGCTGATCCGCGAACAGGCGCCGGTGGCCCTCAGCCTGGTCAAGCCGGGCGCGGTGGACACGCCTTACAGCCGCCATGCGCGCAACCTGACCGGCTATGCGGTTCAGAACCCCCAGCCCGTCTATGCGACCCACGTCGTGGCCGACACCATCCTGTACTGCGCCAGCCACGCGATCCGCGAGATCACCGTGGGCGGCGGCGGGCGATTGGCGGCCACGCTGTATTCCGCGCTGCCGGCCGTCGCGGAACCTCTTTTCGCCCGGTTCGCTCCTTCGATGATGCGGGATCGCAATTCCGCCTATCAGCCGTTCGACGACGGGCTCTATGACCCGACCGAGGACGGCCTTGACGAAGAGGTTCACTATCCGATGGTTCGACAGTTCAGCGTTCTGGCCGAGGCCCGCAAACATCCCGGCGTCACCGTGGGCACGGTGGCCCTGATCGCCGTCGCGGCGGTGGCCGTGGCGCTTCTGAATCAACGCAGCGGCCCGACACGGTTCGAGCGGATTCGCGGGCGGTTCGACCCGCGCGGCTGGGTGGATGTCGATGATCTGCGCGGCCGGTTCGATGGTCTGACCGACAGCCTGCGTCAGGGTCTGAGCGACGCCGGCGACCGCGCCGCCGATTTCGGCGACGAGGCCCGCGACCGCTCCGAACGCTGGTGGCGCGATACGCGAAAATCTTCGCGCAAGGCGCTGAAGAAACACGGCAAGACGGCTCGGCGCTACGCCAGCGACGCAGGCGATTACGCCCGCGAGCACGCGCGTGAAGGCGGCGCCATCCTGGCCCTGGCCACCATCGCGGCGGCCATCGGCGCGGCGGCCATCGACGCCCGCCGGCCGGACAGCCGGCTGCGAAACTTTATCCGTCAATGATTGATCGCCCTTAAGGCGGTTGCTGCAACTGCGAAGGCGGGGCAGGCTGGTCGCATGACCGCCCGTCCCGTTTTCGTTTTCGACTTCGATTCCACCCTGGTGCGGATCGAGACGCTGGAGGCCCTGGCCGATCTGGCGCTGGCGGGCGCCGCCGAGGCGGAGACGGTGCGCGCCGAAATCGGCCGCCTGACCGATCAGGCGATGGCGGGCGACATCGACTTCGGCGTCGCCCTGCGTGCGCGGCTGGCGCGGTTGCCTCTGACCCGCGCCCATGTCGATGATCTGGCCGGGCGCATCCTGGATGAAGGCGCGCCGTCTGTGCGTCGCAACCGGCAATGGTTCCTGGACAACGCCGACCGGGTGGTGATCGTCTCGGGCGGCTTCCGCGAGATTATCGCCCCCATCGCCGAACGTCTGGGCGTCGCGCCGGATCGGGTGCTGTGCAACGACCTGCGCTATGACGCCGAAGGGCGGGTGACGGGCGTGGACGACGCCAATCCCCTGTCGCAGGCGGGCGGCAAGGCGGTGGCGATCCGCGGGCTGAACCTGACCGGTCCGGTGGTCATGGTCGGCGACGGCTGGACCGATGCGGAGGTCAGACAGGCGGGCGCCGCCGACCGTTTCTACGCCTTCACCGAGATCGCGCGCCGGGCGCCGGTCATGGCCGCCGCCGACGCCGTGGCGGCCTCCATCGACGAACTGCTGCACGCTGAGGGCGAGCAGGGGCGGTTCAGCTATCCGCGCAGCCGCATCCGCATGCTGCTGCTGGAGACCATTCACCCCGCCGCCGTGCAGAAGCTGGAAGAGGCGGGCTACACGGTCGAGACGGAGGCTGGCGCCCTGGACGAGGAAGCGCTGATCGAGCGGCTGAAGGGCGTGCATGTTCTGGGCGTGCGGTCCAAGACCCAGGTGTCGGCGCGGGTGCTGGCGTCTGCGGATCGGCTGATGGCGGTGGGCGCCTTCTGCATCGGCGTCAACCAGATCGATCTGACGGCGGCGGCGGGGCGCGGGGTGGCGGTGTTCAACGCCCCCTATTCCAACACCCGTTCGGTGGTCGAGCTGGCGGTCGGGCTGATGATCGCCCTGATGCGCGACGTGGCCGACAAGTCGGCGGCCATGCACCGGGGTGTCTGGAACAAGTCGGCGACCGGATCGCGCGAGTTGCGCGGCAAGACCCTGGGCCTGGTCGGCTATGGCGCCATCGGCGCGCAGCTGTCGGTGCTGGCCGAGGCGCTGGGCATGCGGGTGGTTTTCCACGACCTGACCGAGCGGCTGGCCCTGGGCAACGCCCGCCGGGCGCGGTCGCTGAACGCGCTTCTGGCCGAAAGCGACGTGGTCAGCCTGCATGTCGATGGCCGCACCGAGAACACCGCCCTGATCGGGGCGGCGGAGCTGGCGGTGATGAAGCCCGGCGCCCTGCTGCTGAACCTGTCGCGCGGCCACGTGGTGGATGTGGACGCCCTGGCCCAGGCGATCGACGCCGGCCGGCTGGGCGGGGCGGCGGTCGATGTCTTCCCCGAGGAGCCGCGCACCAACGCCGATCCGTTCGACAGCCCCCTGCGCGGGCGGCGCAATGTCATCCTGACCCCGCACATCGGCGGCTCGACCGAAGAGGCCCAGGAGGCCATCGCCGAGTTCGCGGCCGACCGGCTGCTGGCCTATCTGAACCGGGGTGACACCACCTTCTGCGTCAACCTGCCGAACGTGCAGCTGGCCGAGGTGACGGGCGGACATCGCATCCTGCACATCCACCGCAATCAGCCGGGCGTCCTGGCCGAGCTGAACCAGACCCTGACCGCCGCCGGGCTGAACATCCTGGGCCAGCATCTGAAGACGGACGAGCGCACCGGCTACGTCATCACCGACGTGGACCGCGACTATGATCCCGAGGCGCTGAAGGCTTTGAAATCCGTGGCGGGAACGCTGCGTTTCCGCCTGCTGCACTGAAAGCTGACGTAACGGCATCTTGCGTCTGCCGCAAAGCGGCGCACAGTGACCTCAATGGCCGCAATTCGTCGGCCTTCGGAGGAAACACATGTCTCGTCTTCTACGCTCGGCCGCTGCGGCCGCGCTGACCGTCGCCGCCGCCTGCGCGGTCGCCGGCTCGGCCAATGCTCAGACCTACAACAGACTGGTCGTCTTCGGCGACAGCCTCAGCGATAACGGCAACCTGTACGCCGCGACCGGCGGCGCCCAGCCGCCCGCGCCCTTCTACTGGCAGGGCCGGTTCGCCACCGGGCCGGTGTTCACCGAACTGTTGGGCTTCAACGCCGGGCGGATCACCGCCGGCGCCCCGGTCACGGGCAGCGTCAACCTGGCCTTCGGCGGGGCGCGGACCGACAGCTCCCTTTCGCCGTGGGGCATGCGCACCCAGCTGACCAACTATCTGGGCCTGGGCGGCAAGTTCGGCGCGGGTGATCTGGTCAGTGTTCTGGGCGGCGCCAACAACATCTTCCAGGCCCTGCCGACGGCGGGGGTTTCGGCCAATCCCGTCGGCGCCATCACGCCGGTTTCGACCGGGGCGGCGGCCGACATCAACTTCATCGTCAACAGCGTGGCGGGCGCCGGCGCCGGGACCATCCTGGTGACCAACCTGCCCAAGCTGTCGATCACGCCGCAGTTCCGCACCAGCCCGGCGGCCAGCCTGGCCGACTATGCGGTCACCACCTTCAACACCGCCCTGCAGACCGGGCTGGCGGCCACGGCCGCGGCGCGTCCGGGCAGCAACATCATCATGATGGACCTGTTCAAGATCGGGGACACCATCGCCGGCAATCCGGGGGCCTTCGGCTTCACCAATGTGACCGACGCCTGTTTCAACCAGACGGCCCTGACCCTGTGTTCGACGCCCAACACCTACTTCTATCTGGATGGGGTTCACCCGACGGCGGCCGGGCATGCGGTTCTGGCCACCCTGGCGATGGACTACCTCTATTACGGCGACCTGGGCGCCCAGACGGCGTTGCAGGGCGAAACGTCCTATCGCCATCGCGAAGACAGCCTGGACGCCGCCACCGAAGCCCTGTCCGACCGTCATGGCTGGGATGAAGGCACCCGCCTGACCATGAGCGGCCTGATCGATCAGACCAACACCGACACCCGGGGCGTGGTCGGCGAATCAGAGGCCACGGGCCACGGCGCCCGGGTGGCGCTGGAAACCGGCAACCAGAGCCTGCGGTTCGGCATGGCCGGCAATTGGCGCGACACGCGCGTCGAGGGCGGCGGTCAGAGCTTTGACCTGACCTCGGTCGGCTTTGACGTCTATGCCGGCTTCCGGTCGGGCGATGTGTTCGTCAACGCCGCCGCCGGCCTGTCCAGCGACGACTACAACGCCATCGAACGCATGACCCAGCTGGCGCCCATCGTTCATGAAGCGGCCACCCGCGGCTCGTCGAAAGGCGCGCGTCTGCAGGCCGGCATGTGGTGGGACATGGGCGGTCTGGCCCTGTCGCCCCGCGCGGCGGTGACCTGGGCCTCCAGCTCGGTCGATGGCTATTCCGAACAGGGCGTGGCGGCGGCCTATCAGTATGCCGATCGTCGCGTTTCCGGCGTCACCGCCGAGGTCAGCCTGCGGGCCGAAGGCCAGGCCGGATCGTGGGGCTTCTTCGCTGAGGGCGGCTATCGCGACAATCTGGACGACAACAGCCAGGCGGTGCGCGTCGGTATCGCCAACAACCCCGCCAGCGTTCTGTCGCGCGCGGTCGAAGATCCGTTCGGCGGTCAGTTCCTGGCCTCGGCCGGGGTGACCGGCGACATGGGGCCGATCAAGATGGAGATTGGCTATCGCGGCCGCTTTGGCGACCATGCCGACAGCCATATCGGCGGCGTGACCTTCCGTCTGCCGCTGTAATCGGATCAGAGGATCCATCGAAAGGGCGCGGTTTCGGCCGCGCCCTTTTTCGTGGGCGTTCCGGTCCTGCGGCGATCCGCCGCCCCACAGACCTTGCGACCGCCCCAAAGTCGCCCCATCCGGCGTTAGAACAGCCCGCTTCCGCGATCCGGCGCCTTTTGTGCGTCGCGCCTTTTCGGCCCGGATCGACCCCGCTCAGTCCGAGCCGAAGCCGGAGACGCCGCCGAATGCGACGCCTGTTGCCGTCCGCCCGAACCTTTCTGATCCACTCGGGTCAAGCCGCCGTCCAGATCACCGGCCTGGCGGGCCTGGCTGTCATGGCCATGGCTGCCGCGCCGCGCGATGTCGCGCCCCAGGCCGAAGCCGGCGCCGTTCCCGCGACCGCGCCGGTCCAGGCGGTGGCCGAGGCCGCCGGTCCGGTCATGCGGCAGCTGGTGTTCGAGGCGCCGGTCAAGGGTTACGCCGTCAACTCGGCCTTCGGCCTGCGCAAACTGGCCATCGAATCGCGCGCGCGGGCGCATGCCGGGGTGGACATCGCCGCCCCGATGGGCACGGGCGTCTTCGCCACGGCCGAGGGCGTGGTCCTGCGCACGGGCCATGACCCGGCCGGCTATGGCCGCTTCATCGAGATGCGCCATCCCAACGGGATGACCAGCCTGTACGGCCATCTCAGCCGCATCGACGTGCATACGGGCCAGACCGTCGTTCCGGGCGCCCGCATCGGCCTGGTCGGCTCCACAGGCTATTCGACCGGCCCGCACCTGCATTTCGAGGTGCGCCGCAACGGCCGCCCCCTGAACCCCGCCAAGGTGGTGGGCCGCACCTTCCAGGCGCCGGTCCAGATCCCGACGCGCCTGCCGTCCTGAACCCGGCGGACAATCGTCATGGCCGCTGCCGTTTCGTGTGGCGGGGCCGGGGCGGGGCTTGCTAGGCTGAAGCCGTAAGTCGATCTCGGAGGATGCATGACGACGGCCCTGACGCTGGATGCGGTCAGCAAACGCTATGGCGACTTCCAGGCCGTGTCGGACCTGAGTTTTCAGGTGCCCAAGGGCTCGATCTGCGGCTTTCTGGGGCCGAACGGCGCCGGCAAGACCTCGACCATCCGCATGATCCTGGGCCTGCAGCCGGCGACGTCCGGGCGCATCGACATTCTGGGGTCCGACGACGGGCGCCGCGTGCGCGACCGCATCGGCTTCCTTCCCGAAGAACGCGGCCTTTACAAGAAGATGACGCCGGTGGACGCCATCGCCTTCTTCGGTGGGCTGAAGGGCGTGCCGGCGGGCGAGGGGCGTCGTCGCGCCCGCGAACAGCTGAAGGCCCAGGGCCTGGGCGACGCCGCCAACAAGAAGATGAAGGAGCTGTCCAAGGGGATGGCCCAGAAGGTCCAACTGATCGCCTCGGTGATCCACCAGCCCGAATTCGTGATTCTGGACGAGCCGTTCTCGGGTCTGGACCCCATGAACCAGCAGGGGCTGGAACAGATGATCCGCGGCCTGGCCGCCGACGGCGCCACGGTGCTGTTTTCGACCCACGTCATGCAGCACGCCGAACGCCTGTGCGACAAGGTGGTGCTGCTGGCGCGCGGCCGTAAGGCGTTCGAGGGCACGGTGGACGAAGCGCGCTCCACCTCGCCGCGCGTGCTGGACCTGACCGGCGCCATCGACCCTCAGGCCGTCGCGGCCCTGCCCGGCGTGGCGGGGGTCGAGACCCTGGGCCGCGACGGCGACGCCGTGTCGCTGCGGGCGACCCTGGCGCGGGGCGCCGGCGGGCAGGATGCGCTGAAGGCCGCCTTCCTGGGCGGGCTGGACGTGCGGGGCTTCTCGCTGAAGGAGCCGACGCTGCACGACGCCTTCATCGCCCTGACCGGAGACAATCCCGACCAGGACCAGTCGATCGCGCGGGAGACGGGCCAATGAACCGCACCCTGTTGATCGCGCGGCGCGAATACGCCGCCTATGCCCGCACCGTCGGCTTCTGGCTGTCGCTTCTGGCCTTTCCGCTGTTCGCCGTGCTGGGTGGGGCCATCCCGGTTCTGATCCGTTCGTCCGAACCGGTTCGCGCCGTGGCCATCATCGAGGAAGACGGCGCCACCGGCCTGGCCGCCTCGGTTCGTGACGCCCTGAAGCGCGACGGCGACCGCCGCGCCGAACGCGCCCGTCAGGCCGCCGAGGCCGCCGCCAAGAGCACCGGCGCGCCGGCCGATGCGACCGCCGCCTCGGGCGCCATGGCGTCGCTGTCGCGCCAGCGCATCCGCCTGGTCGACACCCCAGCCGATATCGCCGCCGCCGCGCCGGGCCAGGCCCAGGACGACGCCGTGCGCCGCTGGCTGACCGATGAGACGCCCAAGGACCAGCGGCTGGACGCCGTGGTCTTCCTGGGCCGCAGCGAAGGCCTGCCCACGGCCCGCGTCTGGTCCGCCCGCGCCACCGACGACACGGTCGAGGACTTCGTCCGCGACGCCCTGAGGTCCGCCAACCGCAAGTCGGTGTTCGAGGGCGCCGGCATCGACCCGCAGGTGGTCGAGGCGACCGAGCGGTTCCGCCCCGACGTCACGGTCTTTTCGCCCAAGTCCGCCAGCGGCGGCCAGGTGTCGTTCCGTGACAAGCTGCCGGCCATCATCGGCCTGGCCTCGGGTTTCCTGCTGTGGTCGCTGATCCTGACCGGCGCCTCCATCCTGCTGAACAGCGTGATGGAGGAGAAGTCGAACAAGATCCTGGAGGTGCTGCTGTCCTCGGCCTCGGCCACCGAGATCCTGACCGGCAAGGTGCTGGGCGTCGCCATGCTGACCCTGACGGTGCTGGCCGGATGGGGGCTGATCGGGGCGGCGGGACTGTTGAACTTCGCTCCGGCCCAGGCGGCCGATGTCGGCGAAGTGCTGCTGCACGGCGGCATGCTGGGCTATTTCGCGGCCTTCATGGTCGGCGGCTATCTGATGTACGCGGTGCTGTTCGCGGCCATCGGCGCCTTCTGCGAGACGCCGCGCGACGCCCAGACGCTGATGGGGCCGATCATGATGGTTCTGGTCATCCCCATGCTGACCATGCAGATGGCCCTGATGACGCCGGACGCACCGGTCGTGCGCATCCTGTCGTGGATCCCGTTCTTCACGCCCTTCCTGATGATCGCGCGCATGCCGTCGGACCCACCGATGATCGAGGTGATCGGCGCCATGGCCGGCATGTTCGCCTTCGCCGTCGTCATGGTTCTGATCGCGGGTCGGGCCTTCCGCGCCGGCGCCCTGTCGGACGTGAAGTTGAGCTGGAAGACCTTCGCCGGGGCCGTGCGCCGGGGGGAATAGGGGCGGTCGAAGGACGCGGGTCGCAACCCGAAGCTTCACTTGACCGTTAGGGCGTGTTCAATGACCTCTATGCGCACCTTCCCCCTTCTGCTCATCGCCTGCGCCGCGTCGCTGTCGGCCTGCAACGCCGGACGGTCCGTCGCGGACGGCGCCACCAATTTCGGCCGTGGGTTCGGGGCGGCGGCCACGGCGCCGCTGGACGATCTGAACCTGCGGCGCGAGCATATTCCCACCGTCCTGTTGCAGGCCGAGGCCAGTCCCTACGACCTGCGCAACATGACCCGGTGCCGCCCCATCGCGGCCGAGGTGCGCCGCCTGGACGAGGCGCTGGGCCCGGACCTGGACGAACCGCCCAGCCCCGATGGCCGCCTGAACAGCGAACGCGCCGCGGACGCGGCCTCCAGCGCCGCGCTGAACGCCGTGCGCGACACCACCACCGACTTCATTCCGGGTCGCAGCTGGGTCCGCCGTCTGTCGGGGGCCGAGGCGCACAGCCGCCATGTCCAGTCGGCCATCCAGGCCGGACGGGTGCGCCGCGCCTTCCTGAAAGGCATCGGCATGCAACGCAACTGCGCCCCGCCGGCCGCCCCCGGCTGGTTCCAGCCCAGCCGCGCCCGCCGCTAGTTCGAAACGTGGCGGGCGTGGAAATCGCGTCGGAACGCCTCAAACCGCCCTTCGCTGATCGCCGCCCGCATGGCCGACGTCAGCGCCTGGAAGAAGGCGATGTTGTGCCAGCTCAGCAGCACCTTGCCCAAGATCTCGTCGGCCCGGATCAGGTGGTGCAGATAGGCGCGTGAATAATCCTGTGACGCCGGGCAGGGGACGGCGGGGTCCAGCGGGTCCTGATCCTCGGCGAAGCGGGCGTTCTTCAGATTGATCGGCCCGTCCCAGGTCCAGGCCTGGCCATGGCGCCCCGCGCGGGTCGGCAGGACGCAGTCGAACATGTCGACGCCGCGCCACACCGCCTCGACAAGATCGACCGGCTTTCCCACCCCCATCAGATAGCGCGGCCGCTCGGTCGGCAGCATGTCGGGGGCGTAGTCCAGAACCTCGCACATCGCCTGATGCCCCTCGCCGACCGCCAGCCCGCCGATGGCGTAGCCGTCGAAGCCGATCTCGCGCAGCCGGTCCGAGCTTTCCTGGCGCAGGTTCTGGAAGGTCGACCCCTGCTGGATGCCGAACAGGGCCTGCGTATCCCGCGCGCCGAAGGCGTTCTTGGACCGCAGGGCCCAGCGGGCGGACAACTCCATCCCCTCGCGCGCGCGCTTCTCTTCCGCCGGCCAGGCCACGCATTCATCCAGCTGCATGACGATGTCGGACCCCAGCCGGTCGGCCTGAATCTCGATCGACCGCTCCGGCGTCAGGACGTGTTTGGAGCCGTCGATATGGCTGGAGAAGGTCACCGCCTCCTCGGTCAGTTTGGAGATGCCCGACAGGCTCATGACCTGAAAACCGCCGCTGTCGGTCAGGATGGGCTTCTTCCAGCGCATGAATTCATGCAGGCCGCCCAGTCGCTGCATCCGCTCCGGGCCGGGGCGCAGCATCAGGTGATAGGTGTTGCCCAAAAGGATGTCGGCCCCCGTCTGGGCCACCTGATCCACCGTCAGGGCCTTGACCGTCGCGGCCGTGCCGACCGGCATGAAGGCCGGGGTGCGGATGTCGCCGCGCGAGGTCTTCAGCACGCCGGTGCGCGCCCGGCCGTCGGTGGCGGAAATGTCGAAGGGAAAGGGCATCAGGCGCTCAGTTTTTCCAGGGCGTCGGCGCGCAGAATATCCTTGGGCCGCCCGAAACGGCGCGCCATTTGCGCCTGTTCCGAAACCTGCGCGGTCGGCACGAACCGTTCGCCCACGGCGCGGTCCTGGCGGGTGTGGAAACGGACGGGCCGCCAGCCGTCGTCGGTCATCACCTCCAGACCGACCATGATCTCGATCGGCACAGGCGTGGTGTCGATGCGGGCCAACAGGGCCGAGCGGAACTGCACCTGGTCCTTCGGCGCGACGATCCGGCCGCCAAAGGCTTCGATCAGATCCTCGGCGACGTCGCGCGACGCCAGAACGTCGATGTCCGGCACGGGCCAGTCGGACAGGCCCGAGACGGCCATGGCGGCGCCGCCGAACACGATCCAGTCCTGACCCAGCTCCAGCGCCTCGGCCGTGGCGGCCAGCATCTCAAGACTCTGGATCAAGGGGCGGGGAAGGGCGGTCATGGTGCGGGTTTCCGAAACAGCAGGCTGCCGTCGCCATAGGAATAGAAGCGATACCCCGTGGCGACCGCGTGGGCATAGGCGGCCTTCATCGTCTCCAGCCCGCAGAAGGCGCTGACCAGCATGAACAGGGTCGACTTCGGCAGGTGGAAATTGGTCATCAGCACATCGGCCGCCCGGAACCGATAGCCGGGCGTGATGAAGATGGCCGTGTCGCCATGAAAGGCGCCGACCACGCCGTCCGGCCCTGTCGCGCTTTCCAGCAGGCGCAGGGAGGTGGTGCCGACACAGACGATGCGTCCCCCCGCGGCGCGCACGGCGTTGAGGGCGTCGGCGGTCGCTTGCGAGACTTCGCCCCATTCGCTGTGCATGCGGTGGTCGGCCGTGTCGTCGGCCTTGACCGGCAGGAAGGTGCCGGCCCCGACATGCAGGGTCACCGCATGGGTCGAGACGCCGCGCGCCCGGATCGCCTCTAGCAGGGCAGGGGTGAAATGCAGACCCGCCGTGGGCGCCGCCACCGAGCCGTCATGCTCGGCGAAGACGGTCTGATAGTCCGACCGGTCGCGGTCGTCCTCGGGCCGTTTGGCGGCGATATAGGGCGGCAGGGGCATGACCCCGACGTCGCGGATGGCGTCGTCCAGCATGGGGCCGGACAGGTCGAACCTCAGGGTGACCAGGCCATCCTCGCCCTTGGCTTCGACGGTGGCATGCAAGGCGCCTAGGAAACACGCGCCCCTCCCCCTCGAGGGGGGAGGGGTTGGGGTGGGGGTGTTGGCAGGCTGTGGGATTGGGTTCTGGGAAGACTCAGTCCCCGGCGCCCAATGTTCCGGCGCCGTGCCCACACCCCATCCCCCGACCCCTTCCCCCTCGAGGGGAAGGGGGGCGGAGAAGGTGATCCGGTCGCCCGGCTTGATCCGCTTGCCCGGCTTCATGAAGGCGGACCAGACGTCGGGCGTGTCGCGGTGGTGCAAGGTGGCCTCGACCGCGACGCTCAAGGTTTCGCCCTCCGGTCCCGGCCGCTGGCGCACCCCGGACAGGCGCGCCGGGATCACCCGCGTATCGTTGAACACCAGGGCGTCGCCGGGCCGCAGAAAGTCGGGCAGATCGCGGATGGTCCGGTCTTCCAGTGCGCCATCGCTGACGATCAGCAGGCGGGCGGAATCGCGCGGCTCGACCGGCCGCAGGGCGATGCGGTCCTCGGGCAGGTCGAAGTCGAAGTCGGCGGTGCGCATGGGAAGCGGCAAAGGCCATGCTAGATTGTGCTCGTCAATGGTCGAGAGCGTGCGGGGATGAAGCCGAAACAGGTGAGCGTGGGTTGGGCGATCCTCGTCGGGAGCCTTTGGGTCAATGGCTCATCTATTGTGGCGTTTCTCGTACCGCTAGCGGCGTTTGCGGCGCTGGCCAGCGTGTTCGCTCCAAGAAACATCTCCGGTGAAATCGTCATAGTGGCCATGGTCGGTATGCTAGTCACCGGGTTTGTCGCGGCATGGATGGTATGGGCCATCCTCGCGCCCCGCTGGCGGTTGTGGGCCTATCGACGGGTGGAAGATGTCCAAGCCTTGAAGGCTGAGGCTGTCGGAATGGGCTTGATCTGGCCGGATGGGCACTTCTTCGAGCGAACGGAATGGCGCAGCCCGGAACAGGCGAGGGAAATGGCGCGACTCGAACATGCATCCGCGCAGCACATGACCGCCCAGACTGTTTCGGCGTTACCTATTCAAGCGCCAACCCTGCTCGGCACTGCCGGCAAGGCCTTGTTTTACGGTCTGGCGTTCACTCCGCTCGTCATGCTGGCTCCTGCGGGCGCTCTCTCTTTCGTTGGCATCGAAGTGACAGGCAATCCGATCTACTGGGCAGCCGTGGCCTTGTTCCCGTTCATAGTGGCGGTGCTGATTTATCATCGCGCGCGAGTGGAGAACATTTCAGCCGACGAAGCTTTCGTCAGATTAATTCCAGACGCCATCCGGCGAAAGGACGAGGCGGAATAACGTCCGCTGTCGTTGACCCACGGCCTTCGAGGCTGCAAACCCCGCCGATGCTTCAGAACCTCGAACCCCTCGCGCGTGACGCCAAGTCATGGCCGTTTGAACAGGCCCGCAATCTTCTGGCCCATGTGCTGAAGAAGCGGCTGAGCGACGCCGAGCGGGATGCGGCCAAGCTGCTGATCGACGCGGGCAAGACGGATCAGGCGCTGGCGACCTTCGAGGCCCTGCAACGGCCGGTGATCCTGGAGACGGGATACGGGCCGTCGGGCCTGCCGCACATGGGCACCTTCGGCGAGGTGGCGCGCACGACCATGGTGCGCAACGCCTTCCGCGCCCTGACCGGCGACCACTGGCCCACGCGGCTGATCGCCTTTTCCGACGACATGGACGGCCTGCGGAAGGTTCCCGAGGGCGTGCCGAACCCGGATATGCTGGCCGAAGACCTGCATCTGCCCCTGACCCGGGTGCGCGATCCGTTCGGCACGCACGAGAGCTTCGGCGCCCACAACAACGCGCGGCTGCGGGCGTTCCTGGACGGGTTCGGCTTCGATTACGAGTTCATGAGTTCGACCGAGACCTATCGGTCGGGCCGGTTCGACGCGACCCTGCTGACCCTGCTGGAGCGGTATGAGGCGGTGATGGCCATCATGCTGCCGACCCTGGGCGAGGAGCGGCGCGCGACCTATTCGCCCTTCCTGCCGATCAGCCCCGTCACCGGCCATGTGCTGCAGGTGCCGACGCTGGAGCGGAACGTCGAGAAGGGGACCATCGTCTTCGACGACCCGGCGGGCGGCCGCACCGAGGTTCCGGTCACCGGCGGCCATGTGAAGCTGCAGTGGAAGCCCGACTGGGCCATGCGCTGGACCGCGCTGGACGTCGACTATGAGATGTCGGGCAAGGACCTGATCGAGAGTGTGCGTGAAAGCGGCAAGATCTGTCGCGCCCTGGGCGGGGTGGCGCCCGAAGGCTTCAACTACGAACTGTTCCTGGACATCGAAGGCAAGAAGATTTCCAAGTCCAAGGGCAACGGCCTGACCATGGACCAGTGGCTGCGCTACGGCACGCCCGAGAGCCTGTCCTGGTACATGTTCCAGTCGCCGAAATCGGCCAAGAGCCTGCATTTCAACGTCATTCCGCGCGCCATCGACGACTATCTGAGCTTCATCGACCAGTATGCGTCGCAGGAGCCGGCCAAGCAGATCGACAACGCCGTATGGTCCATCCATGCGGGCGCCCCGCCGGCGGTGGCGTCGCCGGTGTCGTTCGCCCTGCTGCTGAACCTGGTGGGGGTGGCCAACGCCTCGTCCAAGGACCAGCTGTGGGCCTATATGGCGCGCTATCTGCCCGAGGCGACGCCGCAATCAGAGCCGGTTCTGGACCAGCTGATGGATCGGGCGCTGAACTATTACGAGGACTTCGTGAAGCCCGCGAAGACCTATCGCGCCCCCACGGAGCAGGAGGCGACGGCCTTCCGCGACCTGGCCGGGCGCCTGCGCGCCCTGCCGGACGACACGACCGATGGCGAGGTGATTCAGAACGAAGTCTATGCGGTGGGCAAGGACCACGACTTCCAGCCCCTGCGCGCCTGGTTCGCGGCGCTGTACGAAGTGCTGCTGGGCGCCAGCCAGGGGCCGCGCTTCGGCTCGTTCGCCGCCATCTACGGCCTGCCGCAGACCATCGAACTGATCGAACGCGGTGCGGCGGGGGAACTGGCCTCGGCCTGAGACAATCCTCCCCATCGGGGGAGGTGGCGCGGCGCGGCTTCGCGCCGTGACGGAGGGGGCCGGATCAAGATGCGGTGCTCGAAGCGAGCCCCCTCCACCGCTATGCGGTCCCCCTCCCCCGGTGGGGGAGGATCGTCCACGCGGCGACAAACATGAACCGAAAACAACGGCGCGTTCAGGGGAGCCTTCAGGCGGGCTGAAGCATTCTGTCTTCATCGACCAACTCGATGACAGGAGAAGAGCCATGTCGAACCGTATGACCGCCGCCATCGCCGTCGCCGCCCTGATGGGCGGTCTGGCCCCTGCGGCCCTGCCGACCCTGGCCATGGCCCAGCAGGCCAATGGCGTGACCAACTGCGACGCCCCTGGGGGTCGCCAGCGCGCGGGCGCCGCCATCGGCGCCGTGCTGGGCGGCGTGGTCGGCTCGAACGTCGCGCGCAATGAACGCACCCTGGGCACGGTGGCCGGCGCCGCCGCCGGCGCCGCGGCCGGCAGCTATATCGGCTGTAACCAGCAGCGCGCCCGCGCCGCCAGCCAGTCGAACGACAACATGATCCAGGCGACGTCGAACCTGCGCATCCGCTCGGGTCCGGGCACCAACTACCGCCAGGTCGGCAGCCTGTCGGCCGGTCAGCCCGCCACGGCCATCGGCTCGCAACCCGGCTGGGTCCAGATCGCCGGCGGCGGCTGGGTCAGCGCCAACCATGTGCGCGCCTACTGATCCCAAGGGATCGGCAGGAAGGAAGGGGCCGCTCCGTTCTCGGGGCGGCTCTTTTTTTGTGCGCTAACGCTCGCCGCGCGGCGGCTCTCTGCTTGAGCGCATTGTTTGTGCGCTAACGCTCGCGCCACGGGCGCTCGCTGTTTGAGCGCATTTACTGACTGACCCACTGGATGCGCGCCATCCAGGCGATGTCGGCGCGGGCCAGGGTGCGGGGCGGATAGTCGGGATTGATCGAGGCCAGAACCACCTGGCGCGCGGTCAGGCTGGCGATCTCCTTGGCCAGGGTTTCGCCGGAGGTGGTGCGCACCACCACCCGGTCGCCGCGCCGGATGTCGGTGGCGGCGCGATCCACGATCACCTGATCGCCCGCGCGATACAGCGGCGCCATGGAGTCCCCGTTGATCCGCAGCGAGAACAGGGTGTCCGACAGGCGTGGCAACGCCGTCTGCTCCCAGCCTTCGCCGACGGGGAGGCCGGCGTCGTCGAAAAAGCCGTCCTGACCCGCCTGGGCCAGGCCCAGCAGGGGGATGACCGCGGGCGCGTCATCTTCGGCCAGGGCCGCGAACTGGGCCAGGGACGCGCCGGTGGCGGCCAGGACGGCAGTCAGGCTTTCGGTCGACGGCCAGCGGGGGCGCGGCGGATCGCCGGGGCCGAACCGCTTGGACGGATTGAAGGCGGTGGCGTCCAGCCCGGCACGGCGCGCCAGGGCCGAGGGGCTTAAACCCTCGCGGCGGGCCAGGTTGTCCAGGGCCTTCCACAGCTTGGCGTGCGACAGGGGCATGGCGGATCCGGCGAATCGGATCGCAAGCCTACATAGGAATAAACGCCTATTCCAGTCCGGCCGCGCGACGCTCCTGCCACGCCCAGAAGGTGCCGATGGCCAGGGCCAGAAGGATGCCGTAACTGGCGATGTTCAGCACCGTATAGAAGGAGGCGATGGGCGGTCTCAGGTCGATCATCGCCATGATGTGACTGGTCACGGCCAGAAGCTGTAATGCGCAGGCCCAGATGGGCCACGACCGCCGTGATCGCCACGCGAGGGCGCCCAGGATCACCAGCATGACGGTGTCCAGCGCGAACATGGCCCACTGCACGGCGTAAAGATCGCCATCGGTCTGGACCAGCAGAGAGGCGAACCAGCCCAGCAGATAGGCGCCCGCGCCGATGCGCTCGGGTTCGTCGCCCTTCAGGAAGGCGAACAGGCAGACAGCCACCGTGAAGACGGCGCCGATCTGAGCTGGCAGGGTGTCGAACAAGAAAATGCCCCCATGCCGGACGGACATGGGGGCCAAGATGCCTTGAATCGGGTCAATGCGAAATGACCAGATGCCTATCTAAACGCGAATTCACGCAACGCGGGTCAGATGGCCCTTGGGCGGGGTGCCGCCGATCGGGGTTTCCCAGTCGTCCGGCTTGTTGACCGGACCCACGGCGTAGACGCCCCAGCCCATGCGGCGGTGGTCTTTCTGCAGTTCGGCGTGGCAGGCCACGATGGCGTCGCGCGCGGTGCTGAGCGCCGCGATCGATTCCATGGCCTTGGCCTGCGAACCCGCGCCCGAAACCGGCGACAGTTGCAGAGCCGTGCGGGCGCCGATCATCGACTGGACCAGGGTGGTCGCCTGGGTGATGGCGGTGTCGATGGCCTTTTCGGTGGCGTGCAGGTCGCTGGCGACGCTGCCGATGACTTCAGACTTGTCCATGGAAGGCTTCCTATTCAGAACAGTGAACGAAGCCTTAACACGTCTCAGGGGAATTTGGTAGGGATTTGTTTACCTTACAGGCGTGCGCTCATCCTGTTGAAAATACGTGTTTTCAGGGCTGACGCCGCCCTTGCCGCGCGGCGGATCGTCGTCGGGTTTGTCGACTGGACCGATGGCCAGGGCGTCCAGTCCCAGTTTGCGCGCCAGGGCCGACAGGGTGTTGTGGGTCTGGACCAGATGGGATCGCGCCTCGGCCAGGGCCGAGATCGACGCCGCCGCGCCGTCGAACGCCTTCTGGCCCGTCACGGCCGACAGATAGGCCTGGGCGCGGGCGGCCGGCAGCATGGCCGCCAGGCCGGCGGTTTCCGCCAGGGCGGCGTCGATGGCGGCTTCGGCGGCGTAAAGACGGCTGGCCAGGGCCTGGCCGATATCCTGTCGCGTCATGAGGGGCATCTCCGAACGTGAACCAAGCGTCACCGTTGGAAGACAATCATGAGATGCGAGCATCAACAACCTTTAGTTGTCGTCCTGCAGCAGGAAATGGGCGGTCAGGCTGGCGATGGGGTCGTTTCTGTCGCCCTGCCAGGCTTCGGCGGTGACGTGGGCGACGCGACGGCCGGCCCGGCTGATGCGCGCCAGGGCGAAGGTGTCGCGCGGCCGGCCCGTGCGCAGATAGCAGACGGTCACATTGATCGGCTTGGGCAGGCGCAGGCGGGGGTAGGTGTCCGCCACCTGCACGATGGCCGTCATTTCCAGCAGGGCCGCGGTCGAGCCGCCATGCAGGGCCGGCAGCATGGGGTTGCCGATCAACTGGTCCGCAAAGGGCATGACGACCTGCACGCCTTCGTCGGTCTGGACCCCGTCCAGCCCCAGAAAACGGGCGTAGGGCAGGCGCTGCAACAGTTCGGACGGCCCGGTCATGCCGTTGTCCCGGCGGTCTTCTCGCCGCTGACCATATAGGCGGCCTGAGCGGCGGCGACGGGGTCGGAGGGGTCGTCCTCGAACGCCCAGGCCCGCACGAAGCCGATCGAGGAGGTCAGGCGGAAACAGCGCGCCTGGGCCATCAGGTCGCGCCCCGGCTGGGCCGCGCGCATGTAATCGACCCGCAGGTCCAGGGTGGCGATGGGGCGAAAGGCGTCCATGGCGACCCAGACCGCCAGCCCGCCGACATGATCCAGCAACGCCGTCACCAGGCCTCCGGCCAACACCCCCGTGTCGGGGTCGCCCACCAGATCGGCCCGATACGGCACGCGGATGCGCGGTGCGCCGTCATCGACCAGCCCCTCCCATGCGAAACCCAGGGCATGGGTGTGCGCGGCGCCGGACGCCAGCTGGGGCAGGATGGAGCGAAGGGAGGACTCGGTCATGGGCGACGCCGATCATGGCGGGGTCGCCGCCCGGCGTCGAGCCTCAGGCGGCGCTGCGTTTGCCGCGCGCGGGCGGGGCCTGCACCTCGTCCTCGGCGTCCTGGTTCATGGCGGCGTTCATGGCCATGCGCAGACGTTCGGGCTTGATCGGTTTTTCGACCACGGCGGCCATGCCGATGGACATGTAGCGCTTGGCGTCCTCGGGGTCGGCGTTGGCGGTCAGGGCGATGATGGGCGTGGCGGCTTCGGGGCCGGGCAGGGCGCGAATGGCCTGGGTGGCCTGAACCCCGTCCATGCGCGGCATCTTGATGTCCATCAGGATCAGGTCGAAGGCCCGCGCCTTGACCGCCTCCAGCGCCTCCAGCCCGTCTTCGGCCAGTTCCGAGGTGCAGCCGAACATTTCGCACAAAGCCTGGGCCACCACGCGGTTGGTGGCGTTGTCGTCGACGATCAGGATGTGCGGCTGCGATTGCAGGGCCAGGTCGGCCAAGTTCGAGATGTTCGATGCGGTTTCAGCCTGGACCACGGCGCGCGGCGCCGACAGGTCGATGGCGAAGGTCGAGCCGCGACCGGCGTTGTTCTCGGCCCAGATGCGGCCGCCCATCTGATTGACGATCTGGCGGCAGATCGACAGGCCCAGTCCGGCGCCTTCATGGGTGTCGGCATGCACGAACGGCTCGAAGATGTCGGCGTCCGGGTCCACGCCCGGCCCATCGTCGCGGACGCGGGCCTCCATGCGGATATGGCCGCCGTCGGCCCAGGCCTTCAGACTGGCCTCGACCACGCCGTTGCGGGCGAATTTCAGCGCATTGCCGATCAGGGTGTTGAACACCTGCTTCAGGCGGCCGCCGTCGATCTGGGCCGCCAGTTCGGTGTCGCCTTCGAACCCGACCAGCAGGGTCACGCCGTCCTGGGTCGCGCGCGGCGCCCATTCGGTCTGGACCTCGTCCATCACGGCGCGAAGCGGGGTCGGCGCGGGGTGCAGCTCCAGCTCGCCGGCCTCGGCGCGCGCCAGATCCAGCGCGTCCTGCAGGATGCGAAGCAGGGTGTCCGACGAATCCGCGATGGTCTGGACATGCGCCAGAGCGGCGCTGCTCAGCGGTTGCCGGCGCAACAGGTCGGCCACCGCCACCACGCCGTTCAGGGGCGTGCGCAGTTCGGCGCCGAGGATGTTCAGGAACTGGCTCTTGGCCTGGGCGGCGGCCTGGGCCTGGGCCTGGCTGTTGGCCAGGGCGCGGCTCTGTTCGGCCATGACCTTTTCGTCGGTCAGGCGCTGTTCGTGCATGGCCCGCAGGATGGCGACGCAGGAGCCGACGCCCAGATAACGCCCCTGTCGGGTGACGATGAAGCCGCGCACCAGGGCGCCGGTGTCGCTGCGCAACAGCACGTCGCAAACGGCCGAAACCTTGACGCCCGCCTCGACCACCGGCGGTTCGCGGTCCATCAGATGTTCGACGGTGCGGTGGGCGTACTGGGCGCGGCCCAGCTTGGACGCCATCTTCAGCAGGAAGGTGTCGCGCTCGACCAGGCCCACGGGGCGCTGATCCTGCACCACGGCCAGGGCCAGGAGGGAGGGGTCGCTTTCAAAGCGCGTCAAAACCTCGCTCGTCGGCGTATCGACGGCGATCGGATCGGTTCTTTGAGTCAACGCTTCGATGGTCGGCATACTGGCCGGAACTCCGATGGCACCGGTGGACAATGGCTGAGAACCGTTTGCGGAAGGGTTAAGCGCGCCAACAAATTCTCATTCGGAGAATTTCGGGGATTTGGCCCAAACAGGCCGATGGTGTAGAAGGCGCGCCCATCAATCACACACCCCGACCTGGATGCATGCGCGCGGCCCGTGGCCGACCGCAGATTCGTCATGAGCCAAACCCCTCCAGACAGCCTGATTTCGGCCCTCGTCCTGTTCTCGGGCGGGCAGGACAGCGCCACCTGCCTGGCCTGGGCGCTGGAACGATACGGGCGGGTCGAGACTGTCGGTTTCGACTATGGCCAGCGTCATGCGGTCGAGATGCAGGCCCGACAGACGGTGCGCGACGCCATGGCGCGCGTCCTGCCGCAATGGGCCGACCGGCTGGGGGCCGATCATGTGGTGGACCTGACCGGATACGGCCGCATCGCCGATAGCGCCCTGACGGCCGAACGGGCCATCGAAATGGACGCGCGCGGCCTGCCGACCACCTTCGTGCCCGGACGCAACCTGATCTTCCTGACGGCGGCGGCGGCCCTGGCGGACCGGCGGGGGCTGGAGGTTCTGGTCGGCGGCATGTGCGAGACCGACTATTCCGGCTATCCCGACTGTCGCAACGACACGATCCAGGCCATGAGCCGGGCGCTGAGCCTGGGCCTGGACAAGCCCGTGCCGATCGAGACGCCGCTGATGGCCCTGACCAAGCCCCAGACGTGGGCACTGGCGCACCGGATCGGCGGCGACGCCCTGGTCGAAATGATCGTGGAGGACAGCCACACCTGCTATCTGGGCGAACGCCGTGAACGCCACGCCTGGGGCTATGGCTGCAGCGTCTGCCCGGCCTGCGAGCTGCGCGCGGCGGGCTATGCCGAGTGGGTCGCCGCATGACCTATGCGGTGAAGGAGACCTTCCTGACCATTCAGGGCGAGGGCGGCCAGGCGGGGCGTCCGGCGGTCTTTCTGCGTTTTGCAGGCTGCAATCTGTGGAACGGGCTGGAGCGGGACCGGGCCACGGCCGTCTGCAATTTCTGCGACACCGATTTCGTCGGGACCGATGGCGACGGCGGCGGCAAATTCCGTTCGCCTGAGGCCCTGGCCGACCATGTCGCGGCGATGTGGCGGGGCGGGGACGGGGCGCCGAAGCTGGTGGTCTGCACCGGAGGCGAACCCCTGCTGCAACTGGACCCGCCCTTGATCGCGGCGCTGAAGGCGCGCGGTTTCGAGATCGCGGTCGAGACCAATGGCACGGTGGCGGCGCCGGAGGGGCTGGACTGGATCTGCGTCAGTCCCAAGGCCGATGCGCCGGTGGTCCAGACCACGGGCCAGGAGCTGAAGCTGGTCTTCCCCCAGGCCCTGGCGCGGCCCGAACGGTTCGCCGACCTGGCTTTCGAGCGGTTCTGGCTTCAGCCCATGGACGGCCCGGACCAGGCGGCCAATACGACGGCGGCCATCGACTATTGCCTGACCCATCCCCAGTGGCGCCTCAGCGTCCAGACCCACAAATACATCGGCGTGCGTTGATGCAGTTCGAGATCACCAAGGCGGCCACCTTCGACGCGGCCCACCATTTCCCCAACGAGCCGGAAGGCAGCATCTATCGCCGCCTGCACGGCCATTCCTTCATGGTCGAGGCGACGGTGCGCAGCGAGACTCTGGACGCCGACCACGGCTGGGTCGCCGACCTGGGCGCCCTGGACCGCGCGCTGAAGGCGGCGGCGGAGGAGCTGGATCACGGCCTGTTGAACGACAAGCCGGGGCTGGAGCTGCCCAGCCTGGAGAAGCTGTGCCTGTGGTTCGTCAATCGGCTGAAGCCGGAATGGCCGGGCCTGTGCCGCGTCACCGTGGGCCGGCCGACGATCCATGAACGGTGCACGGTGAGCCTGTGACAGCGGTTCGCGACTACCGTTCCGGCGAGGCGGAAGCGTTGAACCGGCTGTACGTCGCCTCGGTGCGGGGCCTGGGCGTGCGCCACTATTCGGCGGCGCAGGTCGAGGTCTGGGCCGGGCTGGCGCCGTCGAGCGAAAGACTGGACGCCCTGATGGCGGACGGGCGGACGCGTCTGGTCGCCGTGGACGGCGAGGATCGGCCGGTCGCATTCGCCGATCTGCAGACGGACGGCCTGATCCATTTCCTCTATTGCGCGCCGGAGGCGGCGGGGACGGGGGCGGCCGATGCTCTGTACGCGGCGTTGGAGGCGCGGGCGCGGGGGGCCGGCGTGCCGCGCCTGACGTCAGAGGCCAGCGAGGCCGCCGTGCGGTTTCTGAAAGCGCGCGGGTTCACCGTGCTGGAGCGGCGAGACTTCGAGGTCGAGGGCGTGGCCATCCACAACTACGCCGTGGAGAAGCGGCTTTAGCAGTCGCGGCCCTGGCGCTGCCGGCGTTCGCGGCGTTCCTGGCGGCGGCGTTCCTCGCGGGCCTCGCGTTCGCGTTTGAGGCGGGTTTCCTCGTCCGAGGTGGTGACGGCGTCGACGCCGGCGCCGACGACCGCGCCGGTGGCCTTCGCCGCCCCGCCGATGACGGCGCCCGTCGTGCCGACCGCGGCCCCGACCAGGCAGCCCTGCAGCATCAGACCGACGCCCAGCAGGATCGTCGCGGCGGGCAGGCGCGAAGTGAAACGGATCATGCGGGGTGTCTCCTGATCCGCACACCTAAGACGATGATGGTGAATGAAGCCTGAGCGGGCCGTCAGCCTTCCCGCGCCGCGCGGCGGGGCGGGATCAGCTTGCGCCGTTGCCGCGACAGGGCCAGGGCCCGTCCGTCGGCGCCCCAGCAGACGGCGTCGTCCACCGTCCAGCCCAGCCCCAGGTCCAGCATGCGGAACTCGAAGAAGGCCCAGCCGTCGGGCGACGTCTCGGGCGTCGGATCGGCCAGGATGTCGTAGCGGAGGTCCACCGTCGTCATCATCGGCGGCCGGCGGCTGGCCGTCCAGGCGGGGGGATAGAGGGCGTCCAGAAGATAGCAGAGGCGCAGCTCGTCCAGGGGGCGGCCATCGGCGATCCGCATCCATAACCGCTCGACCACCGGCCGGCCCTCATTGCCGCCCAGGATGTTGGGGCCGCCGTCGAACCGGAACTCGACATGTTGGGCGAAGCGGGGGGCCATGGGGCCGGCGATGGTGGCGGCGGGGTCCAGGCTGTCCAGGGGCGGGGGCGGGGCGCTGATCTGGGCGATGGTCGGGCCGTCGCCGTCGCCGCCGAAGGTGGCCGCGCCATTATGGGTCAGGCGGCCGTCCTGATGCGCCTGAACCGCCGCATAGGCCACCGAACGCCCGCCACGCAGCAGGCTGGGCCGGAATCTCACATCGTCGTCGAACCGCGCGGCCGACAGATATTGCACCGCCAGACTGCGCAAGGGGGCGGTCAGGCCCAGGCCCTGGCGCATGGCCTGGGCGCACAGGGCCGCCAGAAGGCCGCCGAACGGAAAGCCCGCCTCGGGCGGCTGGTGCTGCATGCCATTGGAGAAGTCGCCCGACAGATGGGCGATCAGGTCTTCGCCCTGGGGCTTCAGGGTCAGGGCGTCGGTGACGGGCGTGGTCATGGCGTGGACTTAAGGGGACAAAAGAGGGGGCGAAAGGCGTTGGCTTCCTTTCGCCCCCAGTTGAGGGATGCAGGAACGCTCCGGCCCATGCGGGAGGATTGTCCGTTGCAAAACGAGACTGACCTACTCCGTCGTTATTGGCAACCCACTTGCCAAAAGCCTGACGCGGGGTCACTTTCTGGGTATGGGCCGCACCGCAGACTATTCCCGACAAAGCTGTTCGATCGCCGCGACGCTGGAGGTGATCGGCGATCCGTGGACCCTGCTGGTCATCCGCGACGCCTTCCAGGGCGTGACCCGGTTCGAACAGTGGCAGGACCGTCTGGGCGTGGCGCGCAATGTGCTGGCTTCGCGGTTGAAGACGCTGGTGGCGCATGGGGTGCTGGAGCCGCGGCTGTATTCGGAACGCCCGCCGCGCAACGAATATGTGCTGACGGCCAAGGGCAAGGATCTGTCCGACGTGCTGCTGACCATGCACGGCTGGGGCTCGAAACACCTGTACGGAGAGATGGATTCCGGCGTCACCTTCCGGCACACGGCCTGCGGGGCCGAACTGACGCCCCGGCTGGCCTGTTCCTGCTGTGGCGAGGTGGTCAAGCGCCGCGATATCCAGATCGAATTCCACGCCGACCGCCCCACCGTGGCCGAGGTGCTGAAGGACGACGCGGCCTGACATGGCGCCCGTCACCCTGATCGGCAGCCCCGTCTCGCCCTATGTCCGCAAGGTTCTGGCCGCCTGCGCGATCAAGGGGGTGCAGGTGGCGGTCGACCCCATCACCCCCTTCATGGGCGACGACGGCTTTTCGCGCATCAGCCCCCTGCGGCGCATTCCGGTGTGGATCGAGGGCGATTTCGTCCTGAACGATTCCAGCGTCATCGTTCAGTATCTGGAAGAGACCCGGACCGGCCCGTCATTGTGGCCCGTCGATCCCAAGGACCGGGCGCGGGCGCGCTGGCTTGAGGAATACGGCGACACCCGCCTGTTCGACGTGCTAGGCTGGAAGCTGTTCTTCCAGATCGCGCTGAAGCCGCGCTTCTTTGGCGGCGAGACGGATCAGGCGGTCGTGGCCCATGCGCGCGACGTCGAACTGCCGGAAATCCTGGATTATCTGGAAAGCGTGTCGCCGGACGACGGCTTCCTGTTCGGGGATCAGCCTTGCGTGGCCGATTTCGCGGTGACGGCGGCCTGCATGAATCTGGACGCCATCCGGGTGTCGGTCGATCCGGCGTGCTGGCCGCGTTTCGCGGGCCTGATCGCGCGGGTGCAGGAGACGCCGCTGGGCGCCGTGAACCGTCTGGCGGGGGTGCTGATGAAGACGCCGATCGATCAGCACCGCGCGGCTCTGGCCGAGCACGGGCTGATCCCCGCCGCGACGACCCTGCTGGGGGCGCAGGTGCGGCGGGGACCGATGACCGCCAGCTAGTCGCCGGTCTTGCGGACGTAGCGGTTCAGGAAGGTCAGATAGGATTCCTGGGCCGTCACGCGGTTCTCGCGACGCAGGAAGCCGTGGCCTTCGTCGGGGAACAGCACATAGTCCACCGGCACATTGTTGGCCCGCACGGCGGCGACCAGTTCGTCGGATTCGACCTGCAGGACGCGCGGGTCGTTAGCGCCCTGAACCACCAGCAGCGGCCGGCGGATGTTGCCGGCGTGGAACAGGGGCGAGATACGGCGATGCCGCTCGGCGTCGGTGGCCGGATCGCCCATCTCGTCATACAGCGCATCCTTCTGCGCGCCCCACCACGGCGGGATGGATTCCAGCGTCCGCACCCAGTTGGTGACGCCGAAGATGTTGATCCCGGCCTCGAACGCCTCGGGGTGGAAGGTCAGGGCCGCCGCGGTGATGTAGCCGCCATACGATCCGCCCATGACCGCCACCTGATCGTCGGCCACCCAGTCCTGGGCCCGCAGCCAGTCGCCGCCCGCCACGATGTCGCGCAGGTCCGCCTCGCCATGGGCCTTGTCGTCCATGTGGAAGAAGGTCTTGCCATAGCCGGACGAGCCGCGGTTGTTCGCCGCCAGCACCGCATAGCCGTGGTTCACCAGATGCTGGATCGAGGCGGAATAGCCGCGACGGCTCTGGCCGCCCGGCCCGCCGTGCACCCAGACGACCGCCGGGGCCGGATTGGCCGCCGAGGCGCCCTTGGGTCGGTACAGGACCGCCGGCACCATCACCCCGCCTTCGCCTTCGTATCGCACGATGCTGGCCTCGACCAGGTCGGCTTCGCGGATCGCGGGGTTCAGGGCGGTGGTCAGCCGGCGCGCGCGGCCGTCCGACAGATCGGCCACGAAGATGTCCGACGGCGAGGTGTCCGAGGCCACGGTGAAGGCGATGCGGCTTTCATCGGGCGAGAACCGCACCGAACCGATATCGCCCGCGGGCAGGCCGGTCAGGCGCACCGGCTGGTTGGTGGTGGTGTCCAAGATGGTCAGTTGCGTCTGGGCGTCGGCGTTCAGGGCCGAAACGCGATAACGCCCCGACCGCGAATAGGAGACGTTCATCACGTCCCAGTCGGCCTGAATCAGTGGGGTCTTGTCGCCATCGGCCAGATCATAGCGCCAGGCCTGGTTGAACTCGCCATGTTCGTTGGTGGCCAGGATCAGGGCCTGGTTGTCGGGCGTGAAGCCATAGGCGTCATAGGCGATGTCGCCAGTGTGTTCGGTGATCAGGCGCGGCTCGCCCGGATTGGACAGATCCACCAGATAGACGTCGGCGTTGGCGCTGGTGACCGGCTTGGTCAGGGCCAGCCAGCGACCGTCGGACGACACGGCCGAAATGAACATGCCGGGATTGTCATAGATGCGCCGGCCTTCCAGCGTGGCGGTGTCATAGGCGTAAAGGTCGAACACGCGCGGATCGCGGGCGTTGGTCGTGATCCAGAGGGTCTGGTTGTCGGCGGACAGGCCGACATAGTTGGCCTTGACGTTGTCGCCCGGCGTCAGGTCGCGCAGGGTTCCGTCCGCCTCGCGCACATAGATGTGGGTCAGTTCGTTGCCGCCCTGGTCCGATCCCACGATGACGCGGCCGTCCGGCAGATAGGTGCCCGAAAACACGGCGTTGGTCGCCGAGGCCGTCAGAGCCCGGGCCGGAGATCCGTTGACCGGCAGGGCATAGACGTTGAACACCCCCGTCGCGTCCGAACTGACCAGGATGGCGTCGCCGTCCGGCGAAAAGGTCAAGCCGTTGGCGCCGCCCAGACCATAGCTGGTGGTCTCGAAGAACTGGGCGGCGGAATAGGTGCGGGCGGCCTCGGCCGCAGCTTCGGCCTGGACTGTCTGGGCGATGGCGGCCATCGGCGCGATGGCGGCGAGGCTTAGGGCCAGGGTGGACGTCAGGCAGGCGGCGTGGATTGAGCGCATGGCGGTTCCCCGATGTTCGACTGATGATGTCAGGAGGCGTCAGCAGAGCATTTCAGATGCGCCCTGTCGTCGGTTTTCTGGCGCCGGCGTCAGCCCACGCCGTGCCCCTTCAGAGCCAGCAGGGGGATGACGATGTCCTCTTCGTCGTCCAGGTGCCGGACCAGGGGCGGCAGGGCGGCGTCCAGAATATCGGCCAGACGCAGCCCGGCGTCGCGGGCGTCGGGCGATCCGGCGGCCACGGCCGCATGGAAGTCGCGGCCTTTCACGAACATCGCCTCCAGATGGGCGTGGACGGCGTCGTGGTCGCGGTCCAGCAGGTCGATGCCGTCGCAGATCCTCGGCTCCAGTTGCCGGAAGACGGGGAAATAGTGGCCGCTTTCGATCCGGTGGTGTCCGTCCAGATGCTGCAGAAACGCCTGCAGCGCCGGGATCAGGGCCTGATGCAGACCGCGCGGGTTGGATGGATCGGCGCGAAAGGCGTCCGTCAGGGCGGTCATGTGCGCGCCATGACTGCGAAACCCGGCGTGCATCTGCAGCCAGTGGGCGGCGGTCGGGTGCAGCGTCGGCTCGCCCCATCGTGCGCGCGGATACTGGTCGCGCAGATAAAGCCAGTCGGCGGGCAGGCCGACACGCGACGCCAGAGACAAGTGGTCAGGGTTCAGCCGATCAGACAACCGGCGTCGTGTCCCGGATGAAGCCCCCGCCCAGCAGACGCTCGGGATCGGCGGGGTCATAAAGGGCGCAGGCCTGGCCCGGCGCCACGCCTTCCTCTCCGACCTCGAACACCACCTGCACGGTGTCGCCGTCCAGCCGCAGCCGGGCGGGCGAGGGCGCGCGGGTCGATCGCACGCGCGCCAGCACGGGCGCGCCCGCCGCCGCCGCGTCGCCGATGGTGGCGGCGTCGCCCAGCCAGTTGGTTTCTTCCAGGCTCAGGGCGGCGGTCAGCAGGGCCTCGCGCGGCCCCACCACCACCTCGCGCCGGTCGGGGTCCAGACGGGTGACGAACAGCGGCTCGCCCACCGCCACGTTCAGCCCGCGCCTCTGGCCGATGGTATAGCCGGTGATGCCGGTGTGGTCGCCCAGTTCGCGCCCGTCCATATGCACGATCTTGCCCGGCGCCCGCCCTTGCGGCCGCAGCCGGTCGATCAGGGTGCGATAGTCGCCGGAGGGCACGAAACAGATATCCTGGCTGTCCGGCTTGGCGGCGATCTTCAGGCCCAGTTCGGCGGCGACGCCCCGCACCTGGGGCTTTTCCAGATCGGCCAGGGGGAAGCGCAGGAAATCCAGCTGCTGGGCCGTGGTGGCGAACAGGAAATAGGACTGGTCGCGGCTGTGGTCGATCGCCTTGCGCATCTGGCTGCGGCCATCGGCGCCCACGGCGCGGCGGACATAGTGGCCGGTGGCCATGGCTTCGGCCCCCAGGTCGCGCGCGACATCCAGCAGGTCGCGGAATTTGACCGTCTGGTTGCAGCGGATGCAGGGCACCGGCGTCTGGCCGCGCAGATAGCTATCGGCGAACTGGTCGATCACCGCGTCGCGGAACCGGCTTTCGTAATCCAGCACATAGTGAGGAATGCCCAGGGTTTCGGCCGCCAGGCGGGCGTCGTGAATGTCCTGACCCGCGCAGCAGGCGCCCTTCTTCTTCAGCGCCGCACCATGGTCATAGAGCTGCAGCGTCACGCCGACGACGTCGTATCCCGCCTTGTGCAGCAGGGCCGCCACCACGGTGGAGTCCACCCCGCCCGACATGGCCGCCACCACGCGCGATCCGACCGGCAGGCCGACCGCCGCGCGCGCGGATGCGATCGCCGCATCCATGTCGCCTTGGGCGCTCATGGGGGCGATGGTCGGGATAGGGCAGGACGGCTCGATCTGCGTCATCGCCGCCATTTAGTGCGAAACCGGCGCGATTTCGAGGCCGGGCGCCGCGGAAACGGCGACGGCCGCCCCCGTTGCCGGAGGCGGCCGCCAAAAGAAGACCCCGGGAGGGAGGGGGTCTTTAGTTCCGGTAGCTCTGGATCCGCGTCGTGCGCAGACCCTGCATGCCCCATTTGTCGATCGCCTTCTGCCAGGCCAGGAATTCCTCGGTCGTCAGGCGATAGCGCGCCAGAGCGTCCTCGAGGCTCAGCAGACCGCCGCGCACGGCGGCGACAACCTCGGCCTTGCGCCGAATGACCCACCGGTCCGTATTGGCCGGAGGCAGGTCGTTGAGGGTCAGCGGGATTCCCGTCGGTCCGACCACGTATTGTTCGCCTTTGCTGTTCAGGCGTCGCTCTTGCAGCATGGGCTTAAGCCTCATTCACCACCACCATTGAGTTGTGAATGTACCCAGCCGCCGCTAAGGGCCGTTTAAGCGTCGTGGTGAAGGAAGGAATAATATTCCTACCTCTGAGCAACGCCCTGTTCGGACTGTTGAAGCGACGATTCATTATGACTAACGATCGGTTACTTTAAGATCAGCGTTTGATGCTGATCAGTTCGGCCAGCATTTCGTCGGCGGTCGTGATGATCTTGGACGAGGCGGAATAGGCCCGCTGGGTGGTGATCAGGCCGGTGAACTCGGTCGACAGATCGACGGTCGAGGCTTCCAGCTGCGAGGCGCCGATAAGGCCGGCGCCGCCCGTTCCGGGGGTCTTCAGATTGAAGGTGCCCGACCCCTGGCTGACGCGGAAGGCGTTGCCCGAAACCTCGGTCAGGCTGTCGGGGCTGGGGAAGGTGGCCAGGGCGACCTGGGCGATGCGGCGGGTGACGCCGTTGTCGAAGATGGCGGTGACGAAGCCCTTTTCGTCGATCTTGACCTCCGACAGGTTCCCGAAGGTGGTGCCGTTGGTCATGGTCGCCTGAACGACCGAGGCGCTGTCGTACTGGGTCAGGCCGCCGGCCGCGGCGGTCAGGTCGAAACTGATGGCCTGGTCGTCGATGCCCAGGCCCGCGGCCCAGTTGAAGGCGTTCGCGCCGGGCGCCGCGCCGTCAGAGGCGCCGAACGTCAGCGTCGCATTGGCCGGATCGGCGAACAGGGCGTCGGCGCCCAGGGCGGTCATGGCGGCGACGTCCAGACGGCCGTCCTGGGTGAAGGCGACCAGGCCGGTCTTCAGCTGGCCGTTGCTCAGGCCGGCGCCGGTGACGACGTCGCCCGCCGGCACGGCGCGGATTTCGGCGTACCACTGGTTCGGCACGTCGCTCTTCAGGAACGACAGGGCCAGGGTGCGCTGGCCGCCCTTGGAATCCGACACCGGCACCGTGACCTCGAAGTCGGGCTTCACGCCGGCGCCGGTTTCGGGATCCCACATGGCCATGGAGTTGGCGACCGGATCATAGGCGTTGGCGCCGGGGGGCGTCGCGCCGGCGTCGATCGCCTCGGCCGAGACGGTCTGGCTGGACTTCAGGTTGGCGTTCAGCTGGATGCGGGTGGTCGCCTCCGCCGTGCCGCCGACCGAGCCGACGTTGATGGTGCGCAGGCGCGACATGTCCGACGGATCGGTGTTGATGTCGCCATTGGCGTCCACCGGCCAGCCCTGCAGATACAGGCCCGCCGTATTCTTCAGATAGCCCAGGTTATCGACGCGGAAGGCGCCGGCGCGGGTGAACAGGCGCGCATCGTTGGGCGTCAGGTTCTCGGCCTTCTCGGTGACTACGAAGAAGCCCTGGCCGGCGATGCCCAGGTCGGTGGTCGAATTGGTGCGCTGAAGCTGGCCTTCCTGGCTGGTGAAATGCCGCGCAGAGGCCAGCACCCCGCCCGCCGAATAGCCGGCGCCCTGGCTCTGGCTGTTGACGATGGTCTGGAACTCGCCCTGGCTGCGCTTGTAGCCGATGGTGTTCACGTTCGCGATGTTCTGCGAGATGGCGGCCAGGGCCGCCGAGTTCGCGGTCAGGCCGGAAACGCCGGCCAGAAGGGCGCTGTTGATGCTCATGGTCTCGAACTCCTAGGACAGCAGTTTCAGGGGGTTCAGCGCCGAGGCGATCGAGGCCATCAGGCTCTCGTCCTCGCCGTCGTCTTCGGCGCCGGGTGTGGGGGTTTCGGTATCCTGCCCGCCGAAGGCGCTGGATTCGTCCAGGGCGATCAGCTGGCTCAGCGGCACGATCGAGCCGCCGATGGTGGCGTAGGGCTGGCCGTCATACAGCTCGACCCCGGTGATGCGGCCGCGGACCAGAACCTGAGAATCCACGACACCGCCGGCGCCGGTCTTGGCCGTGACCTTCAGCGTATAGACGCCGCCGTCGTCCATCTGGCCGCCGCCGGTGGTCTTGCCGTCCCAGACGAAGTCGTGCGTGCCTTCGGTCTTGGCCGGCGCATCGCCCGACCAGACCACGCGGCCGGAACTGTCCAGCACCTGCAGCTGGGCCGAGGCGGCGTCGGACGCCAGCTCGTAGCTCCAGCGCGCCTGGCCGTCCTGCAGCCGGGTGGCGGACCAGGCGGCGGTGGCCGTCTTGCCGATATAGGCCGAGGCGCCGGTCAGGCCATTGCCCTGTTGCGCGGCCAAGAGGCTGGTCAGCAAGTCGTTGGTCAGCAGTTGCTGTTCGACGCCGGCCATCTGGGTCAGCTGGGCGGTGAACTGGTTGGAATCCACCGGCGACAGGGGGTCCTGGTTCTTCAACTGCGCCGTCAGCAGCGACAGGAAGGTCTCGAAATTCGAGGCCATCATCGTCTTGCCGTTGTTGATGCGGTTGACCGATTGGCCTGTGGTTACGGCGTCGACCATCGGTCAGACCCTCATGTCGACGCGGTCGGGCGTCAGGTTCAGATTGATCCAGCGGGCGGGCGTTGCGGCGGCGGACTGATCCGCCGTGTCGCCCAGGCGGCGTCCGCCGGCGAAGGCGGCGTCGCGGCCCCAGCGGCGGTCGGCACCCTCATCGAAGGCGCCGCCCGAAAAGGCCCCGCCCTCGCGCTCGGCGAAGTCCAGGGCGTCGTCGGCCAGTTGAAAGCCGGCCTCCATCAACTGACGGCGCAGTTCGTCGGCCCGGCCGCGCAGGTCGGCGGCGGCGGCCGGGTTGTCGAAGGCCAGACGCGCGGCCAGGCGGCCCTCGGCGTCGATGTCCAGGCTGACGTCCACCCGGCCCAGGTCGTCAGGCGTCAGAACCATGTCGAACCGGGTCTGGCGCCCTTCCAGGCGGCGCAGAACCTGGGCGGCGATCATGGCCGTGGTCTCGACCGTGGCGCGCGACAGGCTGGACGCCGTGGCCGCCGCATGGGGCGTGGCCGCGCCCTGGGGCGAAGGGGGCGCCGTCGGTGCGGCGTCGGCCGATGTCGCCGCTCCCGGCTCCACGGCCGTGCGGGCGGCAGCCTCGGTCCCCTGCGCCGCCGTCGCCGTCGCAGGCGGGGGGACGGGCCGTTCGGCGGTTTTCGACGCTGGATCGGCGGGTGCGGCGGCGCCAGGCGTGCTGTTCGGCCGGGTTTCGGCCGGCGCTTCGGTGATCGCGGCCTTGTCGGACAAGGCCGTACGAGATGCGGCGGCGTTCGACGGCGCCTCGGCCCGGTCGCGACGTTCGGACGCGGCGTCACGGGACGCAGGATCACGGGGCGCCGGGACGGGCGTCTCGGCGGCGTCTTCTGTGGTGGCGGCGACGGGCGCAGAGTCAGCCTCGGCCCCCGCCGTTGCATCCGCCGTCGCGGCGTCATCGAGGGGCGCAGCCGGAGCCGGCGTCTCGGCGGCCGGGGTCGTCGGTGACGGGGCGGCCTGCATTTCGGTCGGCGCGGGCGCCGCCGGGGCGACCGGTGCGGGGATCGAGGGCGCAGGCGCGATCTGAGGGTCGGCGGCCGCAACCGGCGGCGCGGGGTCCGGCGGCGTCTGGGTCTGCGTCTTGTCGGCGGCGCCTGCGTCTTCGATCGCCTCGGCGGTCGCGACAGGGGCTGTGACGACGTCCGGGGTCTCAGCTTCGGCCACAAGGGCGTCAGCCGCCACGCCCGTCCCCGACTCCGCGCTCGTATTTTCGGACACCTGATGCAGGGCGGCCTGCGCCATCAGGGCGCGCCGCTCCAGCCGCGACGGGGCGGTCTGGGCCGGCGGTGTCTGAGGCTGGGCTTCGGCGTCGTCGCGGCTCCAGGCCTGAACCGCCCCGGCGAATTCGCCAGGCGTCACCTCGCCCGTCGCCGGGTTGGGCGACGCCGCGGCGCCCATGGCGGGCGCGATCGGGGACAGGATGGACGAAGCGGACATGCGGAGGCAGGCGGCTCTGACAGATCGGACGGGCGGCGCCTGCTGCGCCTGGGAACATTCGGATCGTCCATGGCAAGGGCCGGGCCAGTTGCGCCAATCGTCGCCAAGTCAATGAAATTGCGAATGTAAGTTCGATGGCGCCGACCTTGGCCTGAAGGGCGTCACGGTCGTTTCTTGCCGCCCTGAAGGGCCAGACTTGCCCGGTCGCGGCGCAGCAATGGCCGCATCCCGCAACTGGCCCAAGGTTTGCGCGCCATCCCGGTCATGGATGTGACGTCACACATGATGTGCTTTGATTTCAAAGCCTTCGCTCTGCGGCCGGATCGGTCCGCCGGGCAAGAACTGCGCGTCGGCGGGCAGGGCCTGCCGGGCGCCGACGTCTGCATGACGACCGGAGGACGCCCATGTCGCTGACGTCCATCATGAACATCGCCAACAGCGGCCTTCAGACCGCCCAGACGCAGCTGCGCATCGTTTCGGACAATGTCTCGAACGTGAATACGCCCGGCTATGTCCGCAAGATCGGCGATCAGGTCACGCAGCTGAACCAGGGCCTGGGCGCGGGCGTGGAGGTGGCGCGCATCCGCCTGGCCACCGACCGGTTCCTGCAGGCCGCCAGCCTGAACGCCTCCAGCGAGGCCGGGCGCCAGGGCGTGCGCTATGAACTGTATGACCGCATCCAGTCCCTGTTCGGGGACCCGGGCGGCGACAGCAGCTTCTTCGCCCAGATCGACGATCTGTTCTCGGCCTTCGCCGGCGCATCGGAAGACCCGGTTTCGTCGCCGCGCCGGCAGGAGGCCCTGTTCCGCGTCCAGGCGATGTTCGACGAATCCATCCGCATCAGCGGTCAGATCCAGGCCGCGCGCGAGGATGCGGACGGCCGGATCCAGAGCGCGGTCGAAAAGGCCAACGGCCTGTTGCAGCAGATCGAAAGCCTGAACGTCGAGATCGCGCGGGCCACCGTGGTCAACGGCGACGCCTCGGGCGCAGAGACGGCCCAGGCCGCGCTGGTCGCCCAACTGTCCGAACTGATGGATGTGCGCATTAGCCAGCGTTCGGTCGGCGGGGTGTCGATCCGCACCGGCGCGGGCGTGCTGCTGGCCGGCGATGGTCATGCGACGCTGGAATACAATCGCGCCGGCACGGTCACCTCGGAAACCAGCTTCAACGAGATCTGGGTCACCGAGCCGCGCGGGCAAAAGCGGCCCCTGCTGGACAGCCTGACCTCGGGCGAGATCAAGGGCCTGGTCGAACTGCGCGACGTCGATGCGCCCCAGGCGGCCGAGCGCCTGGCCGAGCTGATGACCAATGTGGCGGACCAGCTGAACCGCGCCCACAACGCCAACACCTCGGTGCCGGCGCCCTCGGTGCTGAACGGCCGCAATGTGGGTCAATCGCTGGAAAGCGCCCTGGCCGACTTCACCGGCACGACCAATATCGCCGTGGTCAACAGCGCCGGGGTGATCCAGTCGCGGGCCGAGATCATCTTCTCGACCGGGGGCATGACGATCAACGGCGTGTCGGCGACCCCGGCCACCTTCCTGACGGTGCTGAACGCGCAACTGCCCGGCGCCACCGCCAGCTTCGCCAACGGCGTGCTGAAGATCGAGACGGGCACGACCGACGGCCTGTCCATCGCCGACAGCGCGACCAACCCCAGCGACAAGGCCGGGCGCGGCTTCTCGCATTATTTCGGTCTGAACGACCTGATCGTGACCGATCGCCCGGCGCTGTATGACATCGGCCTGACGCCGGCGTCGCCGCACGGCTTCACGGCGGGCGAGACGGTGTCCTTCCGCTTCACGGGCGAGACGGGGGCCAAGCTGCGGGACATCACTGTGGCGGCGCCGGCGGGGGGCACGATCAACCACCTGCTGACGGCGCTGAACAATCCGACGACCGGCGTGGGGCGGTTCGGCAGTTTCGCCCTGGATCCCGCCACCGGGGTGCTGAAATTCACCGCCTCGGGCTCGCCCGCGCCCCAGCTCAGCGTGCTGGAGGATCGCACCACCCAGGTTCCATCCGGCGTGTCCATGACCGAGATGTTCGGCATCGGCGGCGGGGTACGCGCCAGCCGCGCCGATGGCTTCAGCCTGCGATCCGACATCCGGGCGGCGCCGTCGAAGATGGCGCTGGCGCAACTGAACCTGTCGGCGGCGACCGGAACGGCGGCCCTGTCTGCCGGGGACGGACGCGGCGCGCTTCTGCTGGCGGATGCGGGGCAGAAGACGGCGAAATTCCTGGCGGCCGGCGGGTCCAGCGGCGGGGCCATCTCGGTCTCGCGCTACGCCTCCGAACTGGCGGGCGACATCGGCGGCAAGGCGACCGTGGCCAAGAACCGGGCCGAAGGCGCCGCCGCCCTGTTCAGCGAGGCCCACAGCCGCCAGGTGGCGCACGAGGGCGTCAACCTGAACGAAGAACTGGTGCTGATGACCACCTATCAGCAGGCCTTCAACGCCTCGGCCCGTCTGATCCAGGCGGCCCGCGACATGTACGACACCCTGTTGGGGATGGTGTGATGACCCGCGTTTCGACCTTTGGAAACTATGAGGCGACCCTGGCCAATCTCATGTTCGCCGAAAATCGCGCGAACGAGGCCCTGAAGCGGGTGTCGACCCAGAAGAACGCCACCAGCCTGGTCGGCTTCGGCCGCCAGTCCGAGACCCTGACCGCGCTGAAATCGACCCAGAGCCGCATCCAGGGCTTCATGGACACGGCCAAGGCGACGGGCGAGCGGCTGGCGGCCCAGGACCTGTCGCTGAACCGCGTGGCCGACGGGACCGCCGACACGCGCCAGGCCATCGCCGACGCCCTGGCCGCCGGGCGGCTGGACGGGCTGATGCTGGAGCTGCAGGGCCAGTTCCAGGTGGTGCAGGATGGGCTGAACGGCCGGCACCAGGGGCGGTATCTGTTCGCCGGCGGCAATGTCGAGACCATCCCGGTCCAGGCCATGACCCTGGCCGAACTGTCGGCCGCGCCGTCGGTGGCCGCGACCTTCAGCAACGATACGCTGAAACAGAGTTCGCGCGTCAATGAAGCGATGACGCTGGAGACAGGCTATCTGGCCGATGAGGTCGGCAGCGAGGTCTTCCAGATCTTCCGCGAGTTGCAGGACTGGCACCAGACGACGCCGCTGACCGGCGCGCCCAGCGACGCCACGCGCGACTTCCTGACCGATATTCTGAAGCGGTTGGATACGGCGCGCGAGAACGTCACCGACATGACCGCGCGCAACGGCTCGATGCAGAACCGGGTCGAAGCCGTCATCGCCAGCCAGACCGAACAGAAGACGGCCCTGGATGAGATGCTGGCGGACAAGACCGACGCCGACATGGCCCGCGCCATCACTGATCTTCAGCTGTCGCAGATCGCCATCCAGGTTTCGGCCCAGGTGGTGAACCAGCTGCAACAGGCCTCGCTGCTCAACTTCCTGCGCTGACGCCGGAATTTTCCCAAACGGCCACGCTGGACGCCTTATCCGTTTAAGAACATAACGGGAACATGGCGCAATTGGATTTGAGACGGAAGCTGGCCATCCTGGCGGATGCGGCGAAATATGACGCCTCGTGCGCGTCGTCGGGGGCGGCCCAGCGCAACTCGATGGGCGGGCGCGGCGTCGGCTCGACCGAGGGCATGGGCATCTGCCACGCCTATACGCCCGACGGGCGGTGCGTCAGCCTGTTGAAGGTGCTGCTGACCAATTTCTGCGTCTACGACTGCGCCTATTGCATCAACCGGGCCTCGTCGAACGTCGAGCGGGCGCGGTTCAGCGTGCAGGAGGTCGTGGACCTGACGCTGAACTTCTATCGGCGCAACTATATCGAGGGGCTGTTCCTGTCGTCGGGCATCATCCGCTCGGGCGACTATACGATGGAGCAGATGGTGCGGGTGGCGCGCGCCCTGCGCGAAGATCACGACTTTCGCGGCTATATCCATCTGAAGCTGATCCCCGAAGCTGACCCGGCGTTGGTGGAGCAGGCGGGCCTGTACGCCGACCGCCTGTCGGCTAATATCGAACTGCCGCGTGACGAGGCGCTGGAGCGGCTGGCGCCCCAGAAGAACCCCGCCGTGATCCGCAAGGCCATGGGGCAGGTGCGGCTGAAGGTCGAGGCGGCGCGTCCCGCGAAGACGGATCGCGCCAGGCCGCCCCGGTTCGCGCCGGGCGGTCAGTCGACCCAGCTGATCGTGGGCGCGGACGGGGCGCCGGACACCGAAATCCTGGGTCGCAGCGCTTCCCTGTACGGCGGATACGGCCTTCGCCGGGTCTATTATTCCGCCTTCAGCCCCATCCCCGACGCCTCGGCCGCCCTGCCGCCGACGCGGCCGCCGCTGTTGCGCGAGCATCGGCTGTATCAGGCCGACTGGCTGATGCGGTTCTATGGCTTCTCGGCGCCCGAGATCGGCGAGGCGACGACCGGCGGCATGCTGGATCTGGCGGTCGATCCCAAACTGGCCTGGGCGCTGAACCGGCGCGAACTGTTTCCGGTGGACGTCAACCGCGCCGACCGCGAAACCCTGCTGCGCGTGCCGGGCCTGGGGGTGAAGTCGGTGGACCGCATCGTCTCGGTGCGCCGCTATCGCACCCTGCGGCTGGAGGACGTGGCGCGGCTGACGCGGTCGGTGGACAAGGTGCGGCCCTTCATCACCGCCCTGGACTGGACGCCCGGCGGCCTGACCGATGCGGCGGACCTGCACGCCCGGCTGGCGCCGTCTCGGGCGCCGGAGCAGCTGAGCCTATTCTGATGACCGTCGTCCATCTGGCGCATGAGACGGACTTCGACGGCTGGCGCGCCGGGGCGCGGTCGTTGCGCGCGGCCGGGGTGGGGCCGGACCGGGCGCGGTTCGTAACGCGAGGTGACCAGAATAACGGCTGCTTCGATTTTTCCTCGTCCGCTCATCCCCGCGAAAGCGGGGATCCAGTGAGAGCCCAAGGTGCGCTGGCGGGATTGAGGTCAGTCGATCTTGATCGACAGTCATCGCCCGAAGAACTGGGTCCCCGCTTTCGCGGGGATGAGCGGAAAGGGGACGTTGTTGTTCCGGCCGCCTTCATCGACCTGGCGCGTGAGGTGACGCTGCACCGGTCGGAAGACCGGTTCGACCTGCTGTATCGCCTGTTGTGGCGGCTGAGGGATGAGCCGGATCTGATGCGCGTCGTCTCCGACCGCGACGTGGCCCAGGCGATGGAGCGGCGGCGCAACGTCCACCGCGCCGCCCACAAGATGAAGGCCTTCGTCCGTTTTCGCCGGGTCGAGGACGCCGGGGCGGAACGCTGGGTCGCCTGGTTCCAGCCGGCGCATCGGGTGCTGGAGACCACCGCCCCCTTCTTCGCCCGACGGTTCACGACCATGGACTGGACAATTCTGACGCCGGACGGGCGGACGATGTGGGATGGCGCGCGCCTGAGCTTCGGCCCGCCCGCCACCCGCGACGAGGCGCCGGCCGAGGATGAAGTCGAGGATTTCTGGAAGACCTACTACGCCTCGACCTTCAATCCGGCGCGGCTGAAGACGCGGACCATGCAGGGTGAAATGCCCAAGCGGTACTGGGCCGACCTGCCCGAGGCGGCGCTGATCCCGCAACTGATCGCCCAGGCGTCCGACCGGACCGACGCCATGGTCGCGGCGACGGCGCCCGAACCGAACCGAAGATTGAGCAGGGCGGTGGCCCGCCACACGCCGACGCCCGCCGCGCCGGTGGAGACTGCGCCCGATACGCTGGAGGCCGTGGACCGGGCGGTCCAGGCCTGCCGCCGCTGTCCCCTGTGGCGCAATGCGACGCAAGGGGTGTGCGGGGCGGGGGCCAGGCAGGCGGAGCTGATGATCGTGGGTGAACAGCCAGGCGATCAGGAGGATCTGGTGGGCCGCCCCTTCGTCGGTCCGGCGGGACAGGTGCTGGATCGGGCGTTGGGCGCCGCCGAGATCGCGCGTGATCGCGCCTGGCTGACCAATGCCGTCAAACATTTCAAGCATGAGCCGCGGGGCAAACGCCGCCTGCACCGCACGCCCGATGCGCAGGAGGTGGCGGCCTGCCGCCCCTGGCTGGATGCAGAGCGCGCCATCGTGCGGCCCCAGGTGATCCTGGCCTTGGGCGCCACGGCGGGCCACGCCGTCCTGGGGCGCAAGCCGGCGGTGATGAAGGAGCGGGGCCGGCCGATGGTTCAGGCCGATGGTTCGGTGGTGCTGTTGACCGTGCACCCCGCCTTCCTGCTGCGCCTGCCGGACGAAGAGGCGAAGCGGCGCGAAAAGCATCTGTTCCTGGCCGATCTGCGCGCGGCGCGGTCGCTGCTGTGACCTGAAAGCCAGTTTACGATGCGAACCAAACACCCAGGCGTCGCGTTCAGCACTTCATGCAGGCTTGGCCATAGGCGCCGGACGCGGCTGGGCTATTGTAGGGGATGATGCAGACGGCCGATTTCGACATCGCCGAGCGTGACGACGGCGGCGCAAGCCTGCGCCTGACCGGCGACTGGACCACGGCCGGCATGGACCGGCGGGCCCAGCGGCTGGATCGCGCCCTGGCGGGACGGCGCATCACCGGCATCGACCTGACCGATATGGGGCGGTTCGACACCTCCGGCGCCCTGGCGTTGTTTCTGGCCGGGGGCAGGGACGGCCTGCCCGCCGACGCCTGGGCCGCCCGGCCCGAGGCAGGGCGACTGTACGCCATGGTCGAGACGCTGGAGCGCGAAAGCGGAACCCCGCCGCGACGTTCCGACGCCTTCACCCGCGCCTTCGCCAAGGTGGGGCGGGGCGTCTATGACATCATCGGCGAGATGATGCTGTCGCTGGCCTTCCTGGGCCGGCTGATCGTGGCGACGGGCTCGGCGCTGAAGCATCCCGGCCGAATCCGCTGGCCCGCCTGGTTCAGCCAGGCCGAACGTGCGGGGCTGGACGCCATCCCCATCATCGCCACGACTAACTTCTTCATCGGCGCCGTCATCGCCTTCCTGGGGGCCAATCTGCTGACCCAGTTCGGGGCGGGGGTGTTCACGGTGCAGCTGGTGGCCGTGTCGGTGCTGCGGGAGTTCGCGGTGGTCATCACCTCGGTTCTGCTGGCGGGGCGGTCGGCCAGTTCGTTCGCCGCCGAGATCGGTTCGATGCGCATGAACCAGGAAGTCGACGCCATGCAGGTGATGGGGGTCAATCCGTTCCAGGCCCTGGTCATCCCGCGCCTGGCGGCCATGCTGGTGATGCTGCCGCTATTGACCTTCGTGGGCATACTGTCCGGTCTGCTGGGCGGCATGCTGGTGACGTGGAGCGAGCTGAACTACGGCCCGTCCTTCTTCATCCAGCGGGTGATCGAAGATCCCAAGATGGACGTCCACCTGCTGGTCGGCATGCTGAAGGCGCCGGTCTTCGCCATCGTGGTGGCGGCCATCGGCTGTCGTCAGGGCCTGGCCGTGGCCGGGGACGTCGAAAGCCTGGGCAGCCGGGTGACGGCGGCGGTGGTCCAGGCGATCTTCGCCATTATCTTCCTGGACGCCGTCTTCGCCATGATCTTCCTGGAGCTGAACCTGTGAGCGCGGCGCCAGAGACCTTGCCTGAAAATCTGATCGAGGTGCGTGGCTTGTTGAGCCAGTTCGGCGACCGCGTGATCCATCAGGACCTGGACCTGGACGTCCAGCGCGGAGAGGTTCTGGGCGTCGTCGGCGGCTCGGGCACCGGCAAGACGGTGCTGTTGAACTCCATCATCGGCCTGAAGGAGCCCGAGGGCGGGACCATCCGCGTCTTCGGCCACGACCGCGCCGACCTGACCAAGGACCAGGCCGCCGATATCGAACGCCGAACAGGCGTGCTGTTCCAGCAGGGGGCGCTGTTCTCGTCTCTGACGGTGCTGGAGAATGTGGCCTCGCCCCTGGTGGAGCACACGTCCTTGCCGCGCGACATGATCCGCGAGCTGGCCGAGATGAAGATCGCCATGGTCGGGCTGAAGCCGGAATCCCACTATCTGAAGCCGGCCGAACTGTCGGGCGGGATGCGCAAGCGGGTGGGTCTGGCCCGCGCCCTGGCGCTGGACCCCGAACTGCTGTTCCTGGACGAACCGACCGCCGGCCTGGACCCCATCGGCGCGGCGGCCTTCGACGATCTGATCCGTCAGCTGGCCGACGACCTGGGCCTGACCGTCTTCATGATCACCCACGATCTCGATAGCCTGTACGCCATCTGCGACAAGGTGGCGGTTCTGGCCGACAGACAGGTGATCGCCAAGGCGACGGTTCGGGAACTGGAACGCTCGGACCACCCTTGGATTCAGGAATACTTCCTTGGCCCGCGTGGCCGCGCCGCGACCAAGGCGGCCTAAGGACACGACGATGGAAAGAGACGCCCATTACGCCGCCGTCGGCATCGCCACCGTCGCCCTTCTGGCGGCGCTGGCCGTGTTCAGCATCTGGCTGGCCCGGCTTCAGTTCAACAACGACTTCGACGTCTATGACATCGTCTTCTACGGCCCCGTGCGCGGCCTGTCGGAAGGCGGCGAGGTGCATTTCAACGGCATCCGCGTGGGCGAGGTCACCGACCTGAACCTGGACCCGAACAAGGGTGATCGCGTCATCGCGCGGGTGCGGCTGGACGCCAAGACGCCGGTGCGGGTCACCTCGCGCGCCCAGCTGGAGCCGCAGGGCATCACCGGTCTGAACTATATCCAGATCACCGCCGGCGCGCCCGAAAGCGCCCTGTTGAAGACCCAGTATCCCGAAAACGTCGTGCCGGTGATCCAGAGCCAGCCGTCGCCCATCGCCGAATTGCTCAGCGGATCGGGGACGGTGCTGGCCCAGACGGTCGACGCCCTGAACCGCATCAACCGGGTGCTGAGCGACGACAATATCCGCAGCTTCTCCACCAGCCTGAAGAACGTCGAGGCCATCACCACCGAGTTCGAGGCCCGCAAGGGCATGCTGGAACAGCTGGAACAGGCCCTGACCCGCGCCAACTCGGCCGTGGCCGAATATGAGCGCCTGGGCGCCAGCGCACGCCAACTGGTCGAGGGCGACGGCCGTCGCGCCATCGCCAACATCAACAAGGCCGCCGAAGACGCCCAGCAGGCGGTGGCCACGATCAACCGCATGACCGGCAGCCTGGAAGGCCCCGTCGGCGATTTCGCCGGCACGGGGCTGCCCCAGCTTCAGAACGCCATCCAGGGCCTGGAAGGCGCGACCCGGTCGCTGGAAGGCCTGATCGACGAGGTGCGGTCCAGCCCGCGCGACTTCATCGGCCGTGCGCCGGTGCGTGAAATGGAGGTCCAGCCGTGAACCGTTCCGTGGCCATCAAGACGGCTGTCCGCCTGGGCGCCATTGTCGCCGGCGCCCTGGCGCTGACGGGGTGTGCGCTGCTGTCGACGCCCGATCCGGTCCAGACCTATCGCTTCGGCGGCCAGCCGATGGCGACGGCCGAGCCGGCGGCCGCCGCGCCCATCGCCGTCACCCTGCGCCGGGTCGAGTTCCCGCAGGCGACCGAGGGCGACCGCATCCTGGGCGTCACCGGCGTCGAGACCGCCTATATCGCCGGCGCGCGCTGGATATCGGATGCGCGCGATCTCTATACCGAAAGCCTGGAGGGCGCCTTCGCGGCCCAGTCGTCGCGGGTGCGGCTGACGGGCTTCCGCGAGGCGGCGCCGGCGACGCACAGCCTGGCCCTGGACGTGCGCGCGTTCGAGGCCCGTTATTCGGCGCCGGGCGCGGCGCCCACGGTGGTGGTGTCGGTGCGGGCGCGCCTGTTGTCCGCGCCCCGTCGCGAAGTGGCGGCCGAACGGGCTTTCACGGTCGAGCAACCCGCCACGGCCAATCGCGTCGGCGCCATCGTCCAGGCCTTCGACATCGCCGTGCGCGACCTGAACACCCAGGTTGTCGCCTGGACCGACGCCTCGGTGCGCTGAACGCCGACCCGCCGGCGCGGGTTGAGGGCCGCTTTATCCTGATCAATCTTACCGCTAAAACCTTTCAGGTTGGCGGCCGAATGATTCCGTTCGCGGCGCAATGACGCCTGGCGTTCGTCGTCCATGGGGGAGGTTCTGCATGGTCCGTTTCATGGCGTCGGCGGTCGCCTGTCTGGGTCTGTTGGCCCCGGCGCTGGCCTGGTCCCAGGAGATGTCCCCCGCCCTGCGGTTTCGTCAGGTTCGGGCCGCCGGCATCGCCGCGGCGCAGGCCGACGATCTGAGCACCGCCGCCGCACGACTGGCGGAAGCCGACGCCATCGTGCCCAACCATCCGGGTCTGATCGGCCTGAGGGCGCGTATCGCGGCGGCTGACGGCAAGCCGCAGGACGCCCTGGAGCAGTGGCGTCGTTACGCCGATCTGGGCCTTACCGCCGATCCGACCCGCGACCCGCTGAACGCCGGCATGATCGCCCTGCCGGAATGGTCGACGGTGGCCCAGCGGCTGGCGGCCAATCGGGCGCCGGTGGGCGCCCTGACCCCCGTGGCGACGCTGGATCAACCCCTGGCGATCGAGAATGTCGTGCGCGACGCCGCGCGCGACCGGCTTCTGGTGTCGGCCATCGCCGGACGCACCATTCTGCAGATCGACGCCCAGGGCGCCGCATCGCCGTGGCTGTCGGCCGATGCGCCGGTCGCGGGCGTTCTGGGGCTGGCGTTGGATGCCGAGCGCGGCCTGCTGTGGGCGGCGTCGGCCGGTCTGGGGGCCGCCACGCCGGATGCCGCCGATCCGTTGCGCGGGCAGACGGAACTGCTGAAGATCGACCTGGCCGATGGTCGCCTTCTGGCCCGCTATCGTCCCCCCGCCGCCGCTCGGCGCAGCCTGGGCGACGTGGCGGTCGGGCCGGATGGAACAGTCTATGTGTCCGATTCCCTGGCGGGCGACATCTGGCGGCTGCGTCCCGGCGCAGAGGCGCTGGAAATACTGATCCCGACCGGCGTCTTCGGTTCGCCACAGGGCCTGGCGCTCAGCGCCGATGGCGAGGGTCTGATCGTCGCCGACTACGGCTCGGGCCTGCACCGCATCGATCTGTCGACCTGGCAGGCGACCATGATGCCGGCGCCGCCTCATGTGTCGCTGATCGGGATGGATGCGGTTCTGCGGCGGGGGGACCGCCTGATCGTGGTGCAGAACGGCACGGCCCCCAAGCGCGTGCTGGAACTGACGCTTTCGTCGGACCAGACGGCCGTGACCGGCGCGCGCGTTCTGGGGGCCAATCTGGACGCCATGACCGATCCGGCGGGCGGTTCACTGGATGGCGCGGACCTGTTGTTCGTCTCGGTCAGCCAACTGGGCGCCTATGACGATGACGGCGGCCTTCCCAACGGTTCGCCGCCCGCGGCGCAGATCGCACGCCTGCCGCTGGATTGACGCCGCAGCGTTCCGTCGATCCCGTCTGATGTCATGAAAGGCCGATGGTGGGTGATGTAGGGTCACCTTTGTCAAGTCTATGAGCGCAGGAAAAACAATAACATAGCTGTTCACGCGCGCAATATTTTGCACAAGTTTTGCACAAGTTTTTGTGCAAGGCCTGCTTCTGGCGATTGCCGGCACATCCGCATGAGCCGTCTGTCAAGATTTGCCATAGTATGAACTGGTCCAACATCTTGGCAGCAACCGCCGCGCTTGAGTCATTGCGGCCGTTCGGAGCATCCGCTTCAGGCGCGAAACGCCAGCATCGCCCGGTCTGGCCGGGTCGAACCTGCGACGTGAGAAGCGCTTGCTCTCAGGCCTGCACTGAAGCCCCTCAGATGTATCGCGCGTAGTCCGAACTGACCTTTTCGCTAGTCACATACTTGAGTACTTCGCCGACCGCGCGCGCCGCCCGGATCGGGATTGGCAGCTTCTGATTCATCTGGGTAGAGTTCCAGTTGATCTTCGTCAGCGCCAGCACTTCGGCGGCGATCTGGGCGATTGTGCTGTCGCTGCCAGAATGAGGGCACAATAGCAGCGGCCGGGGATCGTACGTGCCCGGATAGGTACCGTAATAGGGAATGCTGCCATTGGTGTAGAGCAGTCCCTTTCCGTCGAGTTCCACAAAGGTCCCCCGCATTACGGGGTAGTTGCCATCTCTGAGCACCTTCACTGAGTACGACTCTTGAACCCAGACCAGGTCGCGCAGTTCGGCACCCGTCTCGTCCAGAGCTTCGAAAATGCCTTGAGCTTCCTCCTCCCGAAACTGGGAGGTCTTCAAGACAATCACTCGGGCCGGATAGTGCTTGTGGTGATTTCTGTAAGCGGCGAGTGCATCTGCGATCAGTTGGCGAGCGTCGTCTTGCGCCATGTAGGGGTGGCGGCCCCGGCTTTCCGTCTGCGCACGCTTGCCCTTGAGGATAAAGCCGCGGCCGCGTTCGTCGAACATCTGGGCCGCGCTGGTGAACAACTGTTGGCCGCCTCGGTCCCGGTAGAAGCTAACGCCAATGTAGCAGGCGGCGAACTCGCCATCTTGGGGCATTTTCCGCCAAGGAATGCGGCCGGTGCCCTTGTAATAGAGGGTAGTGAGCAGGTTCCAGGTGCGACTTGCGCGATCCTGGATCTTCCGCGCGCTGCTCTCCTTGATCTTGCGGGGGATTGTCGCGCCTTCATCGAAGACGTCCTCCCAGACGATCTGAACCGGGAAGGTCAGGTCCATCGCCTTGGCCTTCAGCATACCGCGGAAGTCAGGGGCGTCGGAACCGCCGCTGTCTTCCTTCTCGGTCGTGCCGCCTCCATCGACCTTAGCGTTCCAGACCCGTTCGATGAGGCCAATCGGAAGAGCGACGATCGCCACATCCGGCCGATGACTGCCCTCATCCAAGGTCCGGAGCTCCTGGACGATTTCATCGACCGCCATCTCCACGGCCCGGTCGTGGCGGACTTCCTTTCGGATCTTGTCGATTCGCGACTGGGAGAGGGCTGCGGTCGCGCTCTCAGCGATCTCGAACTTGCACCTGAACGGGTTCTGGTTGCCGAGGCCCGGAAAGTCGGGATGCAAGTTCGGGTGTTTCTCCCCCTTGCCGGCGAACCCTGCGGCGGCCTCGGCGAAAAACTGCCGGGCATCCTCGACAGTCTTTGCGCTCCCGACAACCGCGATCTTGACGACGTCCCCCACCGGAGTCTGAAGCGGTCCGGCCTCGAACAGACCTAGGCGTGGGTCAGGGTGGTGATGTTTGTCGCCGAACTCCAAGTGGGGCTCGTCAAAAATCTTGGTCTCGAACTTCATCCGAACAGCCGCTCCTGCGGGTCATCCTCCTCAGCCGCGCCCTTCTTCGGGGCAGTCCAGGCATCCTCCGGCACCCGCGTAGGAAGGGCGACTGTCGGCGGTTCGCCGAAAACAAGCCGTGGCTCGCCGGGTTCTTCGTTGAAGAGACTGCGTTCAACCCGGTCATTCTGGCTCAAGAACCGATGCCACATGACGACCTGACCCCGCAGAGACGCGCTGTTGTCGAGGCGTTTCTTCCCCGCCAGCAGAGCCGCGGGATAGGGGTGGGGGGCGAAGCCGTTGCTGGTGAAGAAGTAGGTCGGATTCACGACTAGGTACCATTGGTCGAAGAGGCGCTCGAAGCGCGGCACGAACGCGTGGTGACGGACAAAGGCGACCTTGTCCTTGTCGGCCTTGGCCACGGCCACATTGACCACCTCCGCCGCCGCCTTCTTCTTTGACGCGTCGTAGAAGAAGGTGCGCGGTGTGTTGGGCGCCGGGGCGCGGAAATAGAAGAGTTTGCGTTCCTTGTTCCACGCGAGGTCAGCGCGGACCTGGTGATCCAAAGCCGCCCGCAGCAGGAAGGCAAAGTTGTTCTGCTCGTCGCGATCCTCGTGAAAAGCTAGCAGGTTAGTCTCGATCGCATCGACCTGGTCCAAGTCGACGATGTGGCGGCAGACGGTCTCGCGCGGATCGGCAAACGACCAGAAGGTTCCGCCCTTGACCGCCCAGTCGAACCGCGCCGGTTCCTCCGCGTCCAAGAGGATCGCCGCCGCGCGTTTGGCCGTATAGGGCGTCGATGCGACATACATCTCCGTCGGTAGGGTCAGCGGAAGGATGTTGACCAAAGCCTCTTCGCCGCCGCCAAGCGGAGGGACGTAGTAGCCGAAGCCGGCCTTGGGCACGGTGAGCGCGGCCAGGCGGTCGATCGCTTCAGCTTCGAGGCGATCCTGATGTTTATCGAAACGCAGACGTCGTTCTTCCTGGAGCGGATCGCCGACCGCCTTCCAATAGAAGCTCTCGTCGGACCGCCGGTAGAGGACTATGACCACGGGCAGATTTGAACCTCGCCAGTAGGCGAGATCCTCAGGCCGAAGCAAATAGGTAAAGCTGGTCTCGTCTTCCGTCGCGTACCGCGACGACTCGGTGGCCTTCACCTGCACGGCAATCATGCGGGCGAGAGGCCTACCGCTGTCCATGACTTCGGCGATGCCATCAACGCCCGCCTCCAGTCGCGAGCGGGTGTCGAATTGAAATCCCATCGTCAGGAAGCGCAGACGGACCGCAGCTTCGCCGATTTCTCCCAGTAGTTGGTTCGACGTGATGGTCTTCGACATCGCGGTGGCCCAGAACGATTCATGAACATGAATAGCTTGATTTCAAAGCTCTGGCGAGTCTTGGCGATCACGGATCAGCTTCATGCTCGGATCTGTCGACGCCGGGCCGCCTTCGACCTAAGGTGGCGAAAACTAAAAAGATGATCCGCTTAAGTTGGGGGGGACGTGGCGAACATCAAAACGTGGTGCGACGTGGCAACCAGCGCGGTCGGCGCTCACGCACTGCATCAGATCACGGTAAAGCCCGGGCAGGTGGATAACGGCGTCGATCTCGTCGCCGAGGCGCTGCCTGAACACTATGTTGCCGCCCATCATCTCGCACGCGTGCTGCGTCGACAGGGGAAGCCCCAAGCTGCTGCTCTCGTGGAAGAACGGCTACCGACCACCAAGCAGATTCGGTCAGGCGATCTGGGCGAGATCCTCGGCGTCGCGTACGTCAACGAGCTCACCGATTATGAGATCGGGGTTTTTCGCCTGCAGTGGAAAGATCACCGCAACATGGCGATGCGGGGCGACGACCTGATCGGTATTGCAGAGGGTGACGACGGCCGCGCCTACTTCCTGAAAGGTGAGGCCAAGAGTGCGGCGAACATAGCTGCGGCGACCATCACGGCCGCGCGCGCCGCGTTGGCGGGTGCGGAGGAACGGCCAACCCCGCACGCCCTGCTGTTTCTGTCCGAGAAGTATCTGTCCGCGGGCCGCGAAGAAATCTGCGACCTGATCGATGAAGCCACGCTCGACCGGACGATCGATCTTGATCAAGTCGAGCACTTGATTTTCACCTTCACCGGAAATGCCGCTGGAGGGCTGCTGACCACGGATCTGCAAAACTACGCAGGCACGGTCAGCCAGATCGCTGTCAACTTCCACGTCCCCACACATCAGAACTTCATCCAGAACGTCTTCGACACGGTGATCGCAAATGCCCGCCAGTCTTGAAGCGATCACTGCCTCCGTTACCCGCGCCACCGAGCAGGGTTTCCGAAACCAACTGCTCGCGCGAGGGCAGGCCCGCGCCATGATCTGGCGTGAAGGCGTCATGCCTGAGGATGGGCCACGCTTCGCCAACGGCCTCAGCTACGATCTTCTCGCCTACGGCTACAGCTTGCTCACCCAAGGCCTGAGGCTCCTGGAAAGCGACAGCGACGCGGAGCTGGCGCGAAATGCCTGCGCTGCGGCGGCCGAAGCGATCGAGGCCGTCATCACCAACGGCAGCGACGGATCGGATCAGGCCTTCCACCGTGTGATGGCGGCGGCGGCCTATCATATCGGACGCTTTTCAGCTCGGGCCTTCTCGCTCCTGTCGCCGTTCAACACGGATGACGGCGAGCCCGGCAATCTGGCACCGGTCGAACGGGCCCTGACCTTGCTGATGCTGCGCAAGCTTGACCGTCTTGAGGCCGTGGCGACGGACTGGGCGACGCGGGCGGACGCGTCGGATGCACATCTTGCTGCGCTGCTGCGTGGCGCCCTGCCGGAAGAAGCTTGGCAGGACGGAGGTCCAGAGGCCGTCGACACGGTCGTCGATGTCGCCAACATCGCGCTCACCCAGGATTTCATGTCCGCCGTGAGCACAGCTCTATTGTCGTTCGAGCGTGGTGACCCGGAGTTGTTGAGTGGGGCCATTGCTCAGTTCGACGAGGGGCTCGAAGACGCCGCCGCCCTGAATCTCGTTCCGCAATGGTGGGCGCATCGTCTGGGCCGCCATCTGTTCAGGGAGCTCTGGGAGTGCAGCTTCCATGAGGTGTTGCCCAAGGACAGCCCGGCTGGAATGGGCGACTGGGCAAACCTGCGAGAGGTATTCATTGCATCCTTGCACAATCGCTCCAGGGCTGAGATCGACCTGTGGCCGTCACAGATCGGTGCGGCGTCCCAAGCGATCGAGACTAGCGAAAACCTAGTCGTCTCGCTGCCGACCAGCGCGGGCAAGACACGCATTGGCGAACTGTGCATCTTGGCGTGCCTGGCTGCGGGTAAGCGCGTGATGTTCATCACCCCGCTTCGCGCCTTGTCGGCCCAAACCGAGGTGTCGTTGAACCGCACATTCAGACCGCTCGGGAAGACCGTATCGGGTCTCTATGGCAGCATAGGGGTCAGCGGCGCCGACAAGGGATTGTTGTCGGACCGCGACATCGTGGTCGCCACGCCCGAAAAACTCGACTTCGCTCTTCGCAATGATCCGTCGCTTCTGGACGACGTGGGCCTGATCATTCTGGATGAGGGCCACATGATCGGCCTGGGCGAACGGGAGGTCCGTTATGAGGCCCAGATCCAGAGGTTGCTTCGCCGACAGGACGCCGCTCAGCGGCGCATCGTCTGCCTATCGGCGGTCTTGCCCGACGGCGACAAGCTTCATGATTTCGTCGCCTGGCTGTCCAATGACAGCGAAAACGGACTGATCCAGAAAAACTGGCGCCCGACGCGGCTGCGCTTCGGCGAAGTTGAGTGGAGCGGAGCCGGGGCCAAGCTCAACATCTCGCTGGGAGACGAGACGCCCTTCATACCGCGCTTCCTGACGTCCCGGGTTCCCCCGCTTGGCCGGCGCAAGGCCCCGTTCCCCAGAGACCAACGCGAATTGGTTCTCGCAACGACGTGGCGTTTGGTCGAAGACGGCCAGACGGTTCTGATCTATTGCCCTCGCCGGGTCTCAGTGGAGCCCTACGCAACGGCGATCGTCGATCTGCACGCTCGCGGGCTGCTGAGCGCATTGATCCAAGATGACGAGCCGCGGTTATCCAAGGCTCTCGCCATCGGCGCGGAATGGCTCGGCGAAGATCACGTCTTGCTTCAGTGCCTGCGCCTAGGCGTAGCCGTCCACCACGGAGCCTTGCCCACACCCTACCGGCGGGAGATCGAAGCATTGCTCCGCGATGGCGTTCTCAAGGTGACGGTGTCGTCTCCGACGCTGGCCCAAGGTCTAAACCTGGCGGCAACGGCTCTGGTGTTCCACAATCTTCACCGGGACCAGAACCTCATCCAAGCCCATGATTTCCGCAACATCGTCGGTCGTGCGGGCCGGGCCTTCGTCGATGTCCAGGGGCTAGTCCTCTATCCGATGTTCGACCGTCATGCGGGGCGCCGGGCGGACTGGCTGTCGCTGATCAACTCGACCGCTGGTCAGGAGATGGAAAGCGGGTTGCTGCGGTTGGTGATCGCGCTTCTGCTGCGAATGCAGCGCAAGCTTGGCACCACAGATATGCAAGCCCTGCTCGACTACGTAACTGGCATGCCTCAATGGGACTTCGAGGCCGTTCCTGGCGAGACGCCCGCTGAGACCGCTTTGGAGTCACGGACTTGGGCGTCCCACATGGCATCCCTCGACACCGCTCTGCTCAGCCTGCTGGGGGAAGAAGAAGTTACTGACGCCGACTTGGAAGCGGCGCTTGATAGCGCGTTGGCCAGTTCGCTCTGGTCAAGACGCGCCGGCCGGCGAAACGAGCGCCTGCAGGCGATATTCCGTAGTGCCTTAGTGCAGCGGGCCCACTTCATCTGGGCCCGAACCACGTCAGCTCAGCGGCGCGGATACTTCCTTGCCGGCGTAGGCTTTACGACGGGGCAGTTGCTCGACGCGAGGTCCGATGAGTTGATCGATCTTCTGCTGCAGGCGAACGGGGCCATCAGCATCCAAGAACCTGATCTTGCTATCGAAGCCCTGACGGCGTTTGCTCAGATCGCCTTCGAGATTTCGCCCTTCACGCCGAACGATCTCGCAGACAACTGGCCACAGCTGTTGCGCGCTTGGCTCGAAGGTCGACCGATGAACGAGTTCGTCGCCGGAGACAGCAGCCTTCTGCAGTTCATCGAGGACGCCTTTCTATACCGCCTGCCGTGGGCATTGGAGGCGGTGCGGGTGCATGGACTGGCGCGTGGGTACCAGACTGCGGAAGGGTTGGAACTCGACGACTTCGAACTGGGACTGGCTTCCGGCGCCGCCGAGACCGGCGTGCTTGATCGCAACGTCATCTTCCTGATCCAAGCCGGATTTGCCTCTCGCTCCGGGGCGCAGATCGCGGTCGCCCAGGGCGCAGGAAGGTTCGACAATCTGACCGAGCTGCGCGCCTGGACTCGCACAGCCCTCATCACCCAGCTCGGCACCGATGTGAACTGGCCGACCCCTGAGAGCCATGAACTCTGGAATGAGTTCTTGGACGGTCTGCGGCCTGAACGCATCGACACCTGGAGCCGCGAAGACCACCACGGTAGCGTCGTCTGGTCCAATGAGCCGCCGGCAGATGGCACGGCGTTGCGGATCGCCAAGGGCACGGGAGACGTCGTCCTTGACGCGGCTCACCGCAGGGTCGGCACGCTGTTCGGCAACATCAATGACCAGCGCAGCGGCTTGTTAAGGGTCACGGCGGCCAAGGGCGGCGTCGATCTCGCGTATCTTGGACCAACCGATCTGCACGCCGTGTTGATATGAGGCTTTCCAGCTGGGGATGAGGGCACAATTGCCCTAGGCATCCCGCGCCTCGAATGTCCGCCTATAGGCGTAAAGTTGAGGTCCGCTTCTGGCGCATCCGCGATATTGCCCAAAGCCAAGCCTGACAGATCGCCGCCAAACCTACTGCCTGCCTTTAGGCAGTAGAACCGCACCGTTAGCGTGGGATTCCGGCGATGAAATCATAGATCCGCTGGTCGAGGATTTCGGTAGGATCATTCTGCAGGCGATCCGCCGTTGTGCCGCCCAGAGCCAGCTGAGCGTCCTTGGCCCGGATCATTGAGACCAGATCGTCGTCCGAGAGAACCACCAGAAGCTTCTGGGAATCTCGCATGGCACCGAACGCCGCCTCCACCGCGTGCGGGTGAGGTTTTTTGCGGGTAAGGATGAAGCAGACTGGTCGAAGGACGTTGGCACTGAGATATCTCTCAGTCGTGAAGATCTGCATCGCCTTTAGGGGGTGCGTATAGTTTTTGCATTCGAACATCACGACCCGCGCCCGGAAGTCGCGCGTCAGCGTCGACCAGAAGGCATTGTGCGGCGCGACCCGGTATATCAGGTCATAGACATTGATGGAGTCGGTTGTTCGCTTCTGGCTACGGCCGTCCAGCAAATCCTGCTTGAAGACATATGCGATGATGTCACGGCATACCCCTTCATAGGTCTTGGCATGGGCCTTCCCGGAGGGGGTGCCTCTTAGACGCTCGATCAGGGCCTCGCCGAACGGAAGTGCAGGCTCGGGGTCGGGGTCGGAAGCCGGTTCGGGATCGACGATGTAGCCGAGGGTCCTGAGTTGGCGCTCGACCTCGGCTGGATCCATGCCAAGGGGCCCAGGTCTCTCCGACGCCTGGGACAGAAAGGACTCAAGCTCCTGCGCAAGATTTCCGGCGCGGTCACGCAGGGCGTCCGCGTCCCAAATCGTAATGTTGTACTCCGTCTCAGCCCACGCCCTATGTGCAGGATCGACGCGGGTACCGAGCGCGAGGACCGGGCGGGCACCCTTGGCGAACCTTTCTCGCAGCGCCGCCTGCGGGCCCCACTGTCGAAGCATAGCGAGGCCGGCTCTACGCATAGTCAGCTTCACCTCGATCGGTATAACGACGTCTCGAAGGGTCGCGAGGATATCGACCTCGTATGGTACTCCCTCAGAGCGAACGCCGTGTAGAACCTCGTAGCCTTCCTGCTGGAGGATGCGCACGAGAAGTCGTTCGAACTCGTAATATCGGGATTGCAGAGTCACTGGCCAGTCCGATCAATAGTCAAGCTTGTCGCCCAGCCAAGCTGTTGTAAAGCGCGGCCGAGACGCAGGACCGCGGTTGGTCAAATCAAACCGACCGGCGTTGACTCTGAGGGTGGGTGCGGTCGGCATCAGAGTCTGCTCTTCGGCGCTGATCTGAAAGTCCGTTGTTGCCCCGACCTGCGCATGCCGCGCGGTTTTAGGGGAAGCCCTTGGTCTGAGCCGCCCCCTGTCTCATGGTGGGCGCCGCGCGATCTGGGTCAGCAGATTACCAGCCCCGGCCTCCTGCGCAGCCCTCCCATTCGTGGAGCCCAAATGGCGAGACGCTTTACACGACAGGCCTTTCACGACCTGGTCTGGTCCAAACCCACGACCCAACTCGCCAAAGAGTTCGCGATGTCGGACGTGGCGCTTCATAAGATCTGCCGCAAGCACGGGATTCCTACGCCGCCGGTGGGCTGGTGGGCCAAGCAGGCGGCCGGCAAGGCGGTTCGACGCACGCCCCTACCCGACGCCCAAGACGAGGCGGAAATCGTCATCGCGGGTGCTGACCTCACCGCGACAGACGTCGCGCTGGCGGGCGCGCGCGAGAATGCCCGGGTCCTGGCTTCCTCGGGAACCGTCAGTTCGGCTGCGGCAATGCATCCGGCCATCGGCCGTACCCTAGCGGCGTTGCGCAAAGCCAGGCCATCGGCCCAAGGGCTGGTCGCGACCGAGGGCGGCGACCACATCCGTTGCACCATCTCGCCCGCGTCGATCGATCGACTCGCCGATTTCCTGCCGGCCCTTTTGAGCGCCGCCGCCGTCCAGGGGTTCGACCTCGAGACTGCGGAAGGCGGAGTCCGGTTCCGCTCCACTACGGAAACGGTCACGGTGTCGATAAGCGAAGCGCTTGATCGGACTCCGCACGTCAAGACCGATGCCGAGAAGGCGAGGGAGGCTGCCTGGACGAAGAAACGTGAGGAGTCACGGCGGCGAAACTCGTGGTCCTTCCTGGTCGATGATCGGCCGGTGTTTCCAGAGTGGGACTATGCGCCGAGCGGCAAGCTGGGACTGGAACTGGAACAGGTCTGGACCCGTGCCCGCACGGGCCCCCGTCGGGCCTTTAGGGATGGCAAGACCCAGACCCTCGAATCGATGGTCGCGGACATCGCGGTCGGTCTGGCTGTCCTGGCAATCGCAAAGACGGAAGAGCGGCTTCGGCAGGAGGCATGGAAGCGAGACTACCAAGAGGAACAGGCGAGACGCGAACAGGCGGCTCGCGCCGCCCGGGTCGATGAGCGTCGCCGGGGCGCCCTGGACGCCATCTTGGCCGACATGGATAGTCTCGACCGAATGCGCCGACTGATGACCGGCCTTCGGTCGGAGCAAACGTCTGAACCGGACCGGAGGGTCGCGGCCTTCCTTGCGTGGGCGGACGCCGAGGTGGAGCGCAGGTCCGCGGGCTTGTCGGCCGATGGCCTGGAAGCGCGGTTCAGGCGCGAAGGTCTGTTCGGCGACGATGACGACCGGGACTCCGGTGGCCATCGCTGGATGTAACGGCCTTCCCGCCCCGAGTGCGCGTTGGGCGCCGGCAAGCCACCCGGTTAGGCCGACCTATGGCCGTTGCTCCAGTCGGAGCTTGAAGAAAGACACGATGCTCACAAGGCGGACCTCTTTGTAGGCCCCACCGCCAACATGCAGGCGAGCCAATCACCATCCTTGCGCCTAGTCCGTTGGCTTGGAGAGTGACGCAGTGGTCGGGTCATAAACAAGCTCAGTAATCGACCCATCTCGTATCCGGGAAACGACTTCGTCGATCACCGGCAACGGCGCTAAGAACCACTCCCTTGGGCGCGCTGATCCGCCGAAGCGGTCGGGAATGGCGAGGTCGAGCCGGGATGCGGCGAAGACCCTATGAAAGATCGCTTCGAGGCGCTTCCCGTCGATGCCGGCGAGTTTGTAAGTCGCAACAACTTCGACGGCCGCCATCAAGTAAGTCGGGTCGGTCGAAGCGCCTGCGATCCTGGCTTCGACCCGTCCTCCGGTGACTCCGATCTTGTGGATCACCTCTCGATGCGCCGCTATGAAGGGGTGGTCGGAGTGACTACGCAAGACGTAGATGGTGCCACTATCAACGTCGCCATCTTCGGGCTCCGAGCCGAACAGCGGTCCTAGCTCGGGGTCCGAAATACGGCGGCCGTCCAACTCGGGCTTGTAGAGAGCGCGCTGGAACGACCGCAACAAGGTTTCGCTTTGCGTGGCGTTGTCAAAGATGACGCGCAGACGCCCATTTGGGTGACCGTGTTCCGTTTCAAGCTCTTCCGGGACAAGCGCGACATAGGCCAGTTGTCCGCCGAGGATGAAGAACTCGCCCTGCTTGATCGAGGCGTCCCGCACAAACTTCCTCGCTTGCCGAACGCCAGTCCGGAGCTCTTCGCGCACCTGGTCGAACAGCGGCTTGTAGTCGGCGAAGTCCGGACACGGTGCGCGGCTAGCGACCTCATCCGCTGCGTTGATCGTGTTGCGGGGGGCTACATGTCGAAGCGTGGTGATGTCGGCCGGATCTTCGCCGCCTAGACCGAGCTCGGCCAGAAGCGCATCGTCGTCTAGGTCCTGCAACGCGCCAGACTCATCCTCTCGCGCGGACAGCAGTCCGTGCTCATCCATTGGGGCCAGCAGATCGTGAAACCCCGTCTGCTCGCGCAGCCGATCAAGGCGAACGGCGTATAGCCGCTCAAAGATGTCACGGTCTTCGCCGTGAAGTGGAGCATGGCCATGTTCTGAAACGAACTTCAGGATGTCCTCGAAACCGGCGATCACCCGCTCTTCCTCGGCGGTATAGGTGCGCGCGGCCTTCGCCTCGGTCAGGGCACCGAGCTCTGCCAGCATTTCCTCATCGGTCTGCTCGATGATCGGTCGATCAGCCACGGGCAGCCTGCGCCTTCATGCGAGCGAAGGCGGCTACGCCTTGAGCCATGCGTTGCTCCCAGGCGTCGGCAGCGGCGATGTCGGGCGCGCGGCCCCGTTCACGCTGGAACTGCACTGCACGACGGGTGAGATCGCGCGCCTCTTCCTCGGTGAAGGTCGCTTTGCGTGCTTCCACGGCAGCTTTCACCTGCCTCAATGTGCCTTCGTTCAGCGCCTTGGACAGGACGGAATAAGCCACTGAAAACGGGTTCACGCGATCGATCATGTCGATGTCGAGGGTCTTCACCTCCAGCGCATAGCGTCGCGCGCCATCAATGAAGGCGGTGTTCGAACGGGGCTCGCCATCATCGTCCGTGAGGCGTCGCTTGATTTCCTGAGTGACGTTCAGGGCCGCGATCGCATGCTGGCGCACGGCCTCCACGTCCTCGGCCGTCAGGTCGGGATACTTGTCCCGCACGATCTTGCCCATGCGTTCCTGGGTCAGCTCCTGCGGCGCCGCCTCTTCGTCGAAAAGCCCGCGCTCGGCTGTCCGTTTGTCCTGTACGAAAGCGGCGATCACTTCGTTCAAGTCTTCGCGGCAGATTCGCGATGCCTCGGGGCTCTTCGGCTCTACCAGGCCCGCGATCTCCATGTGAAAGCGGCTGCCGTCTTCGCTGACACCGACGTTGATCCGGCCTTCCTGGTAGCCACCCTCGCCGTAGTCGAACCCGTCTTTGGCCTTCGATGTCTCGTTCTTTGGCGTGAAGTCGAAGCGCGGCGCCAGGACCTGCTCCATCAGAAGGCTGCAGGCGATCGCCTTCAGCGTGTCGTTGATCGCCTCAAGCACCGCCTCCTGGCTGGCGTCGGGCTCGGCAATCAGGTTGGTGAACATGGCGCGCGGCTTGCCGGGGGCGTCGCGGGTCGCCCGGCCGATGATCTGGATGATCTCGGTTAGCGAGGAGCGGTAGCCAACGGTCAAGGCGTGCTCGCACCAGATCCAATCGAAGCCCTCCTTGGCCATCCCCAGTGCGATGATGATGTCGACGTGGTCGCGATTGTTGCGTTGGGTCGGGTCCTTCAGCGCCGAGACGATGCGATCCCGCTTCACGGCGTCATCATCGACGAGGTCCGCCACCTTCAGCACGCGGCCGTCGGGGCGGATGATGCGGTGAAACCCCGTGATTTCGTCTTCGCCGTCCCACGTGCCCAGCGCATCCATGATGGCGTTGGCCTCGGATGTCTTGCCGATCTTGGTGCTTTCCCGGGCGTTGACGTTCGGGATGTGGACGATCGTCTTCTTGTCGGGATCCAGCACCTTCATGATGTCGTCGAGATAGGGGCCGGAATAGAAGTAGTAACCGACGTCCAGCGTCTTAAGGTGCTGATACCCGTTGAGCTGTTCGTAGTAGGTGTAGGTAACGGTCTCGAACTTGGCCTCGTCGCCCGGCGCCATCACCGCCACGGCGTCGCCACGGAAGTAGGAGCCAGTCATGGCGACGACGTGGGCCTGGTCGCGGGCGATCAGTTCGGCGAGTTGGCCGCCCAGCCGATTGTCGGGATTGGCGCTGACGTGATGGAACTCGTCGATGGCCACCAGCCTCTGATCGAAGGCCTCAGCGCCCAGTTCGTCGAAGGCGAAGCGGAAGGTGGCGTGGGTGCAGACCAGAACCTTGTCTTCGCTGTCCAGGAACTCAGCGACCGCCTTGACCTTGGACTTGGCGACCGGCGCGTCGTCGGCGCCCGGCACGTTACATAGGTTCCAGCGCGGGCGAACGGTCCAGTCCGCCCAGAATCCGTGAAGGCTCAGAGCCTCGTCTGCGAAGCTGCCGCCGATCGAACGCTCGGGCACCACCACAATCGCCTGCTTCACGCCCTGATTGGTCAGCTTGTCCAAAGCCACGAACATTAGAGCGCGCGATTTGCCGGACGCCGGCGGTGATTTGATCAACAGATACTGTGCGCCGCGATGGGCCCAGACCTTCTGCTGCATGGCGCGCATGCCCAGCTCATTTGGCGTGGTTGACGCGCCACTGGCGGCGGTGGTGACGGAGACGGCGGAGACGCGTTCACCGTTGGGCATGGATCAGGCGACTTTCTCAGGTGAGGGCGCTTTGCGCGCTGATTTGGTGCTCTTCTTAGTCGGCGACGCGTCAGAAGCGGTCATCCGGGTGTACAGCGCGAACAGATGCTCCAATCGCTCGGTGTCGTTTCGAAACCGTCGGCCGACATAGATGCGCTCCAGCGTGTCGTCGTTGCGCTCGTGGGCCCGGCGTAGGTCGGGGAAGTCTTCATCCATTCGCTTAGGGTCGTACATGTCGGCCATAGTGGCCGGGAAGTGCGTCTCCCGTGCCAGCAGAATGTCTTCCGCACAGCGGGTTAGATCGGCTTTGTCCTGAACGGTGAGTTGCGGAATGGGAAAAGTATTCCAGCCAAGCGTGTTGGAATAGCGATAGTCAGTTTTGATCTTACCGCATATCGCCGATATCCAAACGACATGGATACGAGACGTCAACAATGAAAGATTCCATAGCGCTGCGTCGTACATCGCAAAGGCCGCATTGGTTACAATCGACCCCTCGCGTACGGGACCGATGGGCAGGTAGGGCCTTCTTTCACTTGAGTGAATTGGAACTACAATAGCGTTCGAGCCCGGATAGCCTTGTATTTGGCGGAACCGGTGAGGAAATTCTGCGGCCGGACGGGTCTCGGCGGCCTTCGAGTTTTCTCGAAATACTTTAACGCGCTCAAACCTTTGTCTCAACGATTTAAAGCAAAGTGCTTTCGGCAAGTCCCTATCGTTTACCCAGATGCAGTATCTTGGACTGCCATCTATGAACTCAGATGACCCGTAAAGCGGCCTTATAAAGTTCTCGACAGAAAATCCTTCCTGATCGATGAGGCTACGTGCCTCGTCTTTGCTAAGTATCAAGTTTCCATCATCGACGGGTTTACATCCCCATACTAAAGCAGCGCGTTCGTCCGGTACCTTTGCTTGGGGGGTGACCCATATGTTTGGTCCCGGTACGAGGTAAGGACCGATATTAGCAACTGTCCTAACGCTCGGCCCTTCTTCAAAGAGGCGTGCAGGCTTATCGTCGGTGCGGCTCAGCCCGACTATGATCACCGTGACGCCAGCATTCTGTGCAGCGAGATTGGACCAGCCAAAAGATGTGTGGGCGAAGCAAATCTTCCGACTTTGATTTAAGATCAGCGGCCAAAACATCGGCACTTGTTGGCCTTGGCAGATTGAATTTGTCGCCACGAAAGCGGCTGTTGTATTAACGGTCTCCATGAAAATTGAAGCGCGCCGGAGCCACCCTGCGACATAATCAAAGGATTTCCAGTAAGGAGTATCAGCTTCGAAATTGATGCGGAGGTCTTCTTTCTGAAGCTCGGTTTGAGAGCTTAAGCCAGCATAAGGTGGGTTGCCGCAAATATACGTCTCCAGGTCATCGGCCTCGGCGACGCCATCCGCCTCAAGCGTAAACCGGTTTGTGGGACCGCCTAGGTTCGGCTCCTCCCTTGCAGGCACTGCCGGCGGACACACTTCCAGCCAATCCATGCGCAACGCGTTGCCCACCGCTATCAGGCCTGTTTGATGTAGCGGCAGCACCATAGAGCGCGCGGCCTGCTGGCTGATCAGCCGTGCGTCGGCCTGGAACTCGGCAATCAGTAGCGCCAAGCGAGCGATCTCAGCCGCGAAGCCCTTAATCTCGATGCCGTAGAAATTGGTTAGTGGGATCACTGACTTCGGATCATCGCCCGTACGCTTGATGATCTCGTGCTCGATGTCACGCATCTGGCGATAGGCGATGACCAGGAAGTTGCCGGAACCACAGGCGGGATCAAAGACCCGGATGCGGCCGATGCGTCGGCGCAGGGCGCGTAGCTTGCGCACGCTGTCGCCGGCCTCGGCCAAGGCCTCATTCAGGCTGTCCAGGAACAGCGGATTCAGCACCTTCAGGATGTTGGGCACGCTGGTGTAGTGCATGCCCAATGAGCCACGCTCGGCGTCGTCGGCGACCGCCTGGATCATCGAGCCGAAGATGTCCGGGTTGATCTCCTTCCAGTCGAGCTCGCCGGCGTGCAGCAGGTAGTTGCGGGCTGCGCGGGTAAAGCGGGGAACCTCGCCCGCGTCGCTGAACAGGCCACCGTTCACATAGGGCAGGGCGTCGGCATAGCCCTTCACCCCGGCGGCCTGGCGATAGCGGGCGTCCGGCTTGCCATCGTGCTGGGTCGGCGTGGCCATCGCCAAGAACATCTGGGCCAACACCTGGTCGGTGTTGGTCACGCCGCTGCGATCCTCACTGAACTGCCGCACCGTGTTTGTGAACAGGGTGTCTCCCATGAAGATGCCCGTGTCCTCGGCAAAGAAGCAGAAGACCAACCGCGCCATCAGTCGATTGAGCTCGGGCCGCTTCGCCTCTTCCTCCCACTCGGGGTTTTCACGCAGGAGTTCGAGGTACAGCTTGTTCAGGCGCCCGACAGCCCGAACATCGATCGGGTTGTCCTTGATCTGACGCACCGCCGAGATGCCGGCCAAGGGCAGGAAGAAGCCGAAATGGCGGTCCAACTCGGCCAACGGGAAGCTGCGATAGTCGCCGGTGGCGGCTTCTTCGGCCTGCACCTCCTCGCCGTCGGTGGCGAGCAGGAACTTCACCCGATTGGCGGCCGACTTTGGGCTCCCGCGAAGCGCTTGGAGAGCGGCACCTGCTTCACCCGGCGCTGTCACCGCCATATGGATGCTGTCACGCCGCAGGACACCGCCGGCCACGTCGGATGTGTTGTTCTTGCGGAGGCGCTTTAGCTCGACGTCCTTGCGTCCGAACGCCCGGAGAAGGGCGTATGGGAACTCATCCGCGTCGAACGGCTGGCGGGCGAGTTCCGATACAGCTTCAGCAATTTCGACGGCGTTCAATGCGATTCTCGATCGTTAGGCAGCCCACATTAAACAAGTGAACTCGTCGGGTCTGGATCGAAATGAACAGCCGTCAGCTTTGCCAAGCGACGTCACCGCGTGGCGATGGGCTACGCCTGAATCTGCGGCGCTGCGGGCCGCGCGTGCATCAGACGCACGCTCCCCTCGGGAAATTCAAAGCGCTCCGGCCGTTCGAGGGCCTGCCGCTGGCTCCTGAGGGGCCCATGGAACATCATCCGGCCGTCGCCGTCGAAGAGCGCGAGTTCTTCGACCAGTCCGCTTCCCGGAATGACGAAACCGAACGCATGGGGAATGACAAGCATTCGGGAGTCGACGCGGCTCCAACGAACCGGTCGACGTTCGCCGGCGGTACGTGGGCTCTCAACATAGCCGTGCCGGCCTGTGCCGGGGGCTTGGGTCAGGAGGCTCGCGAACAAGCGATCGGGCAAATCGGAGCCTTCGGCAAAGCTAGTCGCCCGGAGCATGGCGGCGAAAGGGCCAATGAGGAAGGAGCGCGCAGCCGACGGCTGCGACTGGTTTCTGAGGCTCATGAGGTCTCCTGCGAGCTCTGGTGCTGGTGCGGCTTGATCGGATCCGAGGGTTCGAAGGGTGCGAGGACGCCGAATTCCATCATTCCCGCCTCGGGGGCCGAGAGCCGGATGATGACAGGAGAGGTGCCGAACTCTGTCCGAGCGTCATAGCGGGCGCGCCATTGGTCGTCGGTCATGCCGCGGTCCTTCCAAACCCACCCATGAGTGCCTCCCAGCCGGACCGCGCGAGCCCAACCGGTACGCTTGAACTGAGCAAGCGCGATGCGAGCCCGCGTCTCGTCGATCTCGGCCTCGGTTGCCGTAGGTGGGCGAGAGCGATCATTCATGGCGACGACCATCTCCTGGAAGAGGATCGGCCACTCCGCGTCGTCGAGCATCCGGCTGATCAGCGCGGCATCGCTCCAAAGCCCTTCCTGTCCAGGCGAAAGGGTGCGATCCAGATCGACGTAGAAGCGGAACGAGGCGATCGGAAGATCATGCATGTCCTCGGCACCGCGCCCATGCATGATCTTCCGATCAAGCATGGCCCGGTCGATCAGTCGGCTGATCTCGCCCTCGATCTGCACCCTCACGGCGCCCGTTCCTCGGCCGTCCGGTCGTTTGCCGCTGACGTCGTAGGGCGTCACGTACACAGCGGTGATCAGGCCGCGGAGGACGTCTCTGGCTCTGGTGGCATCGCGTTCGTCGCCTTGAAGAGCGTCTCCGAGATGCTCGAACAGGTCGGTCATACGCTCGACGACCGAGTCCGCGGTAAGCGAACCGGCCGGTTGCCGGGGTCCAGCCGAAACCTCACGCTTTAGCCGCTGCCTTTCGGCTCCAAGGGTTTCGAGATCGTCGTTGAGCATCTCGGCGGCGATACCCTTCGCGCCGCTTCTGATCTGCCGCATGACGTTGTCGATTTCTCGCTCCACTTCAGCTGCGCGCTTGACCGCGCGCGCGTGGCGCTCGTCCGCTTCACCAGCGGCCGCCCCTCGCTCACGAAGGTACTCGGGGATGAACCAGGTCATGACCGTCGTTTCCGCCAAACGCTGGGTCAGGCCATCCAGAACCACCCGCTCCAGATCTTCGCGGCGCACCCGTCGACCATTGGAGCAGGCTTTCAGCTTGTGCGCCGTGCAGCCCATCCTCATCGCGACCTGCACGTAAGAGCCACCGCAAACGCCGCATTTCACCAGACCACTTAGAAGGTAGGTGGGACGCCTGCGGTCGACGAGCTTGGAGGGAGGCCGAAGAGCAAGCTTCGCTTGATTGGCGTCCCAAACCTCCTGGGGGACAATCCGCAGCCACGGCATGTCGTGCTCGATGCGATCCGCGACGGGGGCACGCCGCTTCGCGACCTTCCCTGTTCGTTCGTTCAGCTCGGTCTTGACCTTTCCGTGGATGATCTTTCCCACGTACATGGGATTGCGGAGCAAGCCAGACATTGACCGACTGACGCCGGCGATCGTGTTGGGATGCCAAACGCGTCCGCCTTCCGGCGTCGGCACGCCTTCAGCGGTCAACGCGATCGCGATCTGGTTGGGACTCTTCCCGGCTTCAAAGTCCAGGTTGGCTCGGAGGACAATAGCGGCGTGTTCGGGGTGGATCTCAATCCGCCGCTGCTGCTGGCCTCGACTGTTCAGGATCGGTTTGCCATCCGCATCGAGATCGGTGACCGCCCGATAGCCGTAGGGTATGTCCCCCATGATCTTGCCACGCGCGGCCGCGGCGAGCCGGCCACGCGTCGTCCGCTCGCCGATCCGCTCGCTCTCCATCTGCGCCATCTCCGCGTACATCGCGAACTCGAAGCGGCTCATGACGCCCCGGTCATGCGTGAAGATGACGGCGGCGTTGTCCCTCAGCCGGTTGTTGGCGTCATGGAGCTCCCGGGCATTGCGACCGAGGCGGTCGAGGTGGAAGACGCACAGCACGTCCGCCAGACCGGCTTCGACCGCTGCGAGAGCTTCGATGTATCCCGTGCGGTTGGCGACGGTGCGGCCAGACTTGGCCTCATCCTTGAACTCACCGACGATCTCCCAGCCATATCGCTCGCAATCGGCGCGAAGCACATCGAGCTGATCGTCGGCCGACAGCGGGTTCTGATGATTGTCCGAAAAACGGGCGAGCAGAATGGCGCGCGCGCCCTTGGGCGGGAGGGGGCTGTTGAACATGGCCATCAGGCGCGACCCCGCGTGTCCCGTTGAGCGGCCAGGCGCGCCAGGCTCAGAACTAGAGGCAGAAGCAGCGCCTCATCCTCAGTCCGCTCCGGGTGCAACTGCGCCTCGCGGCGCTCTTCGGCCTTGCGCCAGAGCTGCTCATCAAGCGTGAGATGGGCCATCGTCACAGCACCCCTTGGGTGTGCTGCGAGCGCCGCGGCGATTTCGACGGCCGCGCCAAGAAGGAAATCTCATCGAACTCCCCAGCTTCTAGACGGTGTTCGAGGTCCTGAAGGACGGGCCGATGCCTCCCATCGTGGTGTTCCAGGAGAAGCGTGACGACGCGCGAGCCGGACGTCCGCGACTGGCGGAAGGCCTGTTGAAGCTCCGACGGATCGGCCCTCCGATCGAGATAAATGGCAATGCGCTGCATGTACTCCTCCTTGTGCTGCCAGGCCTCCTTGGCCATAGTGTCAGATAGATACACATACCGTCGGATGTCCGACGGTATGTGCTTTTTACCCACGCTTTCGCCGAGGTGTCAATGCGCGCGGAAATGGGCGTTCGCTATCGCGAGGCGCAGTTCAGTCCGTCGGAGGCCGTCGGCATCACGGGCCTCTCGCTCGGGATGCAGCGAGACTGGCGTAGCAATAAGCTTCTCAGAGCACGCGAGGGGGGGCGGGCCAGTTTCTCCCCGCGAGAAGTCGCGGAAATGCGGGTGATGGTGAAGCTGCGCGGCTTGGGTCTGCCGCTCCAGGACTGTCGATCTGTCGCAGACCAGGCGGGCCCTGCGGTGATCTTCGCGGCGCTTAGCAACCACTTGGAAGAAGCAATCGCGGTTGACGGTCCTGAGGATACGGCGGCCGAGCTCATGGAAACGCTTCAAGAGCACCGCGGCCGTGCCTCGTCGCTGTTGTCCCTTGCGGACGTGCCATCCGTGGAACACGCATATCGCCATGCGTTGGTCGAGAAGGGCGAGTGTTTCCTCGTCCGCGGATTGGACGACACGACCGTCGATGAGCACGTCGAGGTCGCTGGGATCGTCAATCTATGGGCGGTTGCCGAGGCGATCGTCAAAGCCTCGCCACGGCCCTTGTTCACCATCGTATTGGGAAGAGCGGCTTAGCTGGTCGAAGGTCTCAGAAGGTGACGGGATGGCCATCACCGGAGCAGTCGCGCGCCCACCCGGTCTGAAAGTAGGTCCGCCGAAGCCGATCCTCTGCATCGTCGAACTCGATGTAGGTTCGGCCGTCGGCGCCCGCATAGGCCTGGAACCGATGGAAGCCTGTCATGCCGCCAAAACCGTTCCGGGTATTGATCTCGCCGCAGAAGACTTGCCCGTTCGGCGCCGGCAACCGCCGGACATTTCGAAAGCGGGCGGAGTCGGGGTCGCGCAGCCTGCCGAGCAACGCGCGTCGGGCCGCCCGTTGGAAATCCGAGGCCGTGTGCAAGATCCCCGGCCCCGGCGGGGGCGCAGGCTGCTCTGACGCCTGTCTCAGAGCCTCAATCCGTCGCCGCAGGTCGGCCATATCGGTGCCGATGGACTGCGGGGTCGCGGTGGTCAGGGCAAGAGCAACTGCTGATTCCAGGATCATCGGCACCCTCCAATGATCACTATAGTGACTGGTTGAACGTGAAGAATTCCTTGCGCCTGCGCCCATGCAACTGGCGCAGACATTCGGCCAAAACGTCAGGCGGCTTCGCCTCGATCGGGGCCTGACCTTGGAGGCCTTGGCCGACGAGGTCGGCCTTGCCTACACCTATGTGGGGCAGATCGAACGCGGCCAGCGCAATCCGACGCTCGGCGTCGTCGAGAAGATCGCCGCCGCGCTCGGCGCTGATGCCATCGATCTGCTGCGCCCTGCGAGCTGACGCACGCCGGACGGGGCGGTGTCTCCAGTCAGAGCTTGAGCGCTCCGAACTTGATCCGCGCCAAGTTGCGATGGAGCATTCCGATGCGCTTGACGCCGTATTTGGCGGCGACGGTTTTGGGGGCCCAGCCGCCGATGGCGTCGATGACCTCAGGGGAGATGTCGAGGTCCAGGGCGCGCTCACGCAGCATGTGGCGGAAGGAGTGAGCGACGAGCTTGGGCGCATCCGAGACGTGGTCGTCGATGATCTTGTTGATCCGTTTCGAGTGATAGTGGGACCAATCCACCTTCTGCCCGACGACGCGGGGCTTCACCTCGGGGAAGAGCTGCGTCTCGCCGGCGGCCTTGCGACGCTCGACAAGCTTGAGGAAGCCGGCCGCCATGACCAAGGGGTGGATGGGCGCCGGGCGGATGCTGCGCTGGTTCTTGTACTGGGCCTGCCCGATCCGCAGGCCCTGGTCGTCGAACTCGCCGAAGTCGAGGAAGTGGACGCCGTCGTGCTCGCGCACTTCGTGGGTACGCAACTGGAGGAGCTCGGAGATCCGGGCGCCGTTCAGGCTGAGCGCCGTCACCCAGAAGAGCGAATGATCCTCGGCCTTCTGCGGGGCCAGCGCTGAGAACAGCTTGATCAGCTCCTGGTCGGTGAAGCCCTCACGCTGCACCTTGGGCGCGGCCTGGGGCATCAATCCTTCGAAGGGGTTCTTGTCGAGCCAAGCTTCGTTCTCGGCCAGCGCCCAGTTCCAGATCATGGAGACGTGGTTCAGGTAGGTGCGCACGGTCGTGACCGATACGGCCGGATCGCCGGTTTTGATGCGGGCCTCGGCGGCCTCGGCCAGGGTCTTTCCCGGGAACTTCTTGGTCGCGTTGGACGGGAGGGTCTGGATGAAGGCGAGGAAGTCCCGGGCGTCCTGCCGGCCAATAGCGCGGATGGGCTTTTTCTCGCCGAAGAACTCCTTCAGCGCCCGCATGGGCGCCCGGTAGTCCTTGTTCTCGCCCTTGGCCGCCAGATAGGCGGCCAGCAGTTCGTCGAGCCTCTTGTCGCCCGGCCGCGGCTCATGGGTTGGATGTCGGGGCACGACGATGTCGGGGCGATGCGCGAGGCTGAGGAGGGTGGCGGCGTAGCGGCGCTCCTGCTCCTGGGCCCGGACCACCTCCATCCAGGCCTTGGCGAAATACGGTCTGACGATCGTGCGCGTGGTCGCCGCCCAGCGCGCTCCGAGGACGGCGTTCAGCACCGTGTCGAAGCCGTCGATGTCGCGCCAGGCCTCGGGACTGGTCTCGATGACCTGGAGACGATCCAGCAGCATGAAGGTCTCGGGCGGCATTGCCGGGCTGCGCGAGGCCTCGGGCCGTTCCTCAAAGTAGCGCTCGGCCCAGATGAGGCCGCCATGCTCGACGCCTGCGGCCGGCGACGCCAGCGCCTCGGCGCGAGCCTTGTATTCCAGGAGGCTGATCTCGACGTCGAAGCCGAGGGCGGTGGCGACCTCTTCGGCGCGCCAGGCGTCGATGCGCTCGCGCGCCTGGGACACGCCGCCGGGTTTATGCTCGGCCCGCAGGCTGGCGAAGACGGCCTTCCATTCGCGCCTCAGGGCTTCGCCTATGCCGTCGGCCTCCTCGGCGTTGCGGCGGCGCGTGGTCTTGATCAGGGCGCCCTTCGGCCGGCCGTCCTCGTGAACGAGCAGGGCGCGTCGCGCATCCGTCTCGGGCAGGCCTAGGGCGATGGTCTGGACGTCGGCCGGAACGATGAGCCGGACATTGCGGGTGAGGCCGTTTTTCGGCGCCGAAACCCCGTTTCGCTTGGCTCTAAAAGAGGCGCTGGACATGGCCAAAACCCTCGCACATTTTGCACAAGCTTTGTACAAGGTTTGTCGCGAAAAGGCGTTTCCGTTCAGCGCCTTCTTGTGATTTCAAGGGGTTAGGTGGACGATGGTGGGTGATGTAGGGCTCGAACCTACGACCCGCTGATTAAGAGTCAGCTGCTCTACCAACTGAGCTAATCACCCGATATCGACGCGCATTCAGCATGCCCTGTCTTTGCAGCCAGCGCCATGCCGAAGGGCGGTGCAAATAGGCGGGATCAGGCGGTAACGCAAGCGGCATTTCGTCGCCCGCCCGCAGGGGATAAGGTCTGATCAGGGAATCGATCCGCCGACGGATGGCGGCCGAAGGGGGAAAGCATGGCGTTCTGGAACCGGCGGCGCTCGATCGAGGCCATCACCGACATCGAAGGCCATGCGCGGCTGAAGCCGACCATGAGCTGGCCGCATCTGATCGCCCTGGGCGTCGGGGCCATCGTCGGCACCGGCATCTACACCCTGATCGGGGTCGGGGCGGCCAAGGCGGGGCCGGCGGTCATGCTGGCCTTCCTGATCGCGGGGGTGGTGTGCGTGGTCGCGGCCCTGGCCTATGCCGAGCTGGCGACCATGATCCCGGCCTCGGGCAGCGCCTACACCTATTCCTACGCCGCGCTGGGCGAAATGCTGGCCTGGGTGATCGGCTGGAGCCTGATCCTGGAGTATTCGCTGGTGGTCTCGGCCGTGGCCGTGGGCTGGGCCGGCTATTTCACGGGCTTCCTGGAAAGCGTGGGCTGGGGATTGCCCGCCTATCTGACCAGCGGGCCGTTTGGCACGGAGACGCCGGGCCTGGTGAACCTGCCGGCCGTCGGCATCGTGGCGCTGGTGGCCGGCATGCTGATGCTGGGCACGCGAGAGAGCGCCACGGTCAACGCCGTGCTGGTGGTGGTGAAGGTCGTGGCCCTGGGCGCCTTTGTCGCCATCGCCGCCCCGCATTTCGACCCGGCCAATCTGCAGCCCTTCATGCCCTATGGCTTCACCAAGTCGCTGAACGCCGAAGGGGTGGAGATGGGCGTCATGGCCGCGGCGGCCATCATCTTCTTCGCCTTCTACGGCTTCGACGCCGTATCGACGGCGGCCGAGGAGACCAAGAACCCCGGCCGCGACCTGACCATCGGCATCGTCGGGTCGATGGTCGCCTGCATAGCCATCTATATGGTCGTGGCCGCCGCCGCCGTGGGCGCCATGCCGTTCGGCCAGTTCGCCGGCTCCAGCGAACCCCTGGCGCACATCGCCCGCACTCTGGGCAGCGATACGGCCGCCACCATCATCGCCGGGGCCGCCATCGTGGCCCTGCCGACCGTGCTGCTGGCCTTCATGTACGGGCAGAGCCGCATCTTCTTCGTCATGGCGCGGGACGGCATGCTGCCGCGTGGCCTGGCCAAGGTCAGCGAGACGCGCGGATCGCCGGTGCTGATGACCGGCCTGACCGCCGTGCTGATGGCGGTGATCGCGGGCCTGTTCAGCCTGGGCGAACTGGCGGCCCTGGCCAATGCCGGGACGCTGGCGGCCTTCATCGCCGTGGGCGCGGCGCTGATCGTGCTGCGGGTCCAGCAGCCGGGCCGTGAGCGCCGGTTCAAGGCGCCGCTGTGGCCCCTGGTCGGGGCGGGGGCCATCCTGGGGTGCCTGTATCTGTTCGCCAGCCTGCCGGGCTCGACCCAGACGAATTTCTTCATCTGGAACGCGGCGGGGCTGGTGATCTATCTGCTGTTCGCGCGGCGCAACACCCGCCTGGCCAAGGGCGAGGAGACCGCCGCCTGATGGCCCGCCGCGATCTGTCCGGCGCCGTCGACTTCACCGTGCTGGAGCGGATGACCGGCGGGGTGGATGTGATCACCGAGGAGATCCTGGGCCTGTTCGTCCAGCAGGCGGCCATCTGGTCGCCCCTGCTGGACGTGCGCGAAGACGGCTGGCGCGACGCCGCCCATACGTTGCGCGGCGCGGCGGCGGGCATAGGGGCGGAAGAGGTCGCGACCGCCTGCGCCCTGGCCGAAGCGGTGGACAAGGCCGACGCCCCGCCGATGCTGGAACGGGCGCGAACGGCGCTGGAGGCGGCCCTGGCCGATGTGGCCGCCTATCGCCACGAACTGATGCTGAGAGGGCTGAAGGGCTGACGGCGTCAGGCGTAGTTGAAGCTGATCGAGATCCGCTCTGACTTCGCCGCGTTGGCGGGCACCTCGTGCCGCAGCCAGCTTTCCCACATCAGGATCGTGCCGGCCCTCGGCGCCAGATAGACGAAGGGCTGTTCCGCCTCGGGCGCATCGGGGGTCACGCCGGGGCGGGCCATCATCATGGCCAGGCGGGGGTCTTCCAGCTTCAGGGCCGAAGCGCCGTCCGGCACCTCGACATAGACGGTGCCCGACAGAAAGGCGTGCGGGTGAATATGGCCGGTATGGCCGCCGCCGGGCTTCAGGATGTTGACCCACAGATTGTCCAGACGCGGCTTGCGCGCCAGGTCGAAATTCAGCGCGCGGGCATAGGCCAGGGCGTGCCGGTCGAGGTGCTTCTTCAGCTCGGCGAACTCGGGCAGGCGCTGGGGCAGGTCGGTCAGAGAGCCGTAGGAGGTGTATCCGCGATAGCCGTTCGCCCGGCACCAGGCGCGGCCCGCGCCGTCCTCGACCGCCAGCATGCGGCAGGCGTCGGCCAGGTCGGCGTTGAAGTCGGCGAAACCGGAAACTGAGGCCAGGCTGGCCTCATAGACGTGGGTGACGAAGAGCGGGCGCAGGGGCATGAGGTCTCTTTAGCGCATCACAGCGTGATGTCCGCCTCTCCGCGCAGGATCGCCTCGGCCTGGGGCGTGTGCCGGGCCCCGTCACGGTCGTGCAGCACCAGCGGCGGCAGTAGTCGCAAGGGCGCCTTGCCGGTCTTGATCGCGGCGACCAGCACCCGCTTGGCCGGCTCGTCGGCGTGGGGATGGATCGGCAGGACGGCGAACGACCCGGCCTTGGGCGCCAGCAGGGCCAGGATGTCGGCCAGCCTGTCGGCGCGGTGGATCAGGACGATGCGCCCGCCCTCCGTGACCGCCTTCAGCAGGAAGCCGGTCCAGGCGCCCAGGCCGTCGTCGGCCATCCAGGCGGCGCGCTTGCCGGGGGCCGGGGCGCGCAGGGCGCCGGGGTCGTCGAAGAAGGGCGGATTGGCCACGGCCCAGTCGCAGGGCGCGCGGTCCAGGGCGCGGAAGCCGGCGGCCACGTCGGCGGTCAGGATCTCCACCCGGTCCTCGACGCCGTTCAGCGCGGCGTTCTGGCGGGCCAGATCGGCGGCCTCGGCTTCGCGCTCGACGCCGATCAGCCGGGCGTGGGGACAGCGCGCCGCGATCTGGAACAGGGCGCCGCCCGCGCCGCATCCGGCCTCGATCACCCGCTGCCCCGGCCCGGCCCTGACGGCGGCGGCCAGCACGGCCGCATCCATCCCGGCGCGATAGCCGCGCGTGGGCTGGCGCAAACGCACCCGGCCGTTCAGCAACGCATTTTCGACCGGCGGTTCCGTGACCGTCACTTAACTTGACCCTTCATGGCGCCCTCACCATTGTGCGCCGCGTCGCAAAGGGGCAAGAGCGCCCCTTGAAACCTCCACCCCAGCAACGAGTATCCATCTTGGACGCAGCCGCCCGCCCCGCCGCCCGTGACAAGGGCGATGTCGAGGCCCTGGTCCGCCTGGCCCAGGCCGACATGGCGGCGGTCGACGCCCATATCGTGGCGCGGATGCAGTCGCCCGTGCCGGTGATCCCCAAGCTGGCCGAACACCTGATCGCGGCGGGGGGCAAGCGCCTGCGTCCGTTGCTGACCGTGGCCGCCGCGCGGGCCGTGGGGGCGGCCGACGACATCGAACCGGCGCGCAAGCTGGCGGCGGCGGTCGAGTTCATCCACACCGCCACCCTGCTGCACGACGATGTGGTGGACGGCTCCGAGCTGCGGCGCGGCAAGGTGGCGGCGCATCTGATCTGGGGCGCCCCGACCAGTGTTCTGGTGGGCGACTTCCTGTTCGCGCGCGCGTTCGAGCTGATGGTCGAGACCGATTCCCTGCGCGCCCTGGGCATATTGGCGCGCGCCGCCGGGGTGATCGCCGAGGGCGAGGTGCTGCAACTGACCCGCGCCCACGACCTGAACCTGGACCGCGACACCTATTTGACGATCATCACCGCCAAGACCGCCGAACTGTTCGCCGCCGCCGCCGAATCCGGCGCCGTGGGCGTGGGGGCCGACGAAGCGGCGGTTCAGGCCCTTCGCGCCTATGGGCTGAACCTGGGCATCGCCTTCCAGCTTGCGGACGACGCCCTGGACTATGGCGGCGCGGCGGCGGCCCTGGGCAAGAACGCGGGCGACGACTTCAACGAGGGCAAGGCCACCCTGCCGCTTCTGCTGGCGGTCCAGAAGACGCGCGGCGCCGAAGACGCCTTCTGGGAGCGCACCATCACCCAGGGCCAGCGCACCGAGGCGGATTTCGAGCGTGCGCGCGAACTGGTCGTCGCCTCGGGCGCCATCGCCGCGACCCTGGATGTGGCGGGCGACTACGCCGATGCCGCCAAGACGGCGCTGGAGGTTCTGCCGGCCGGCGAATGGCGCACGGCGCTGGAGCAACTGGCCGACTTCGCCGTCAGCCGCGCGGCCTGACTCCCAAAGTCTACGGCGCCCGCTGCGAGGGATTGTGCGTGGTCGTGGCGCCCTGGCGCATGTCCATGCCCGGCACGTCGGGCAGATGCGCGCCCGCACAGCCCATGCCGAAGTTCGAGCCGGGACAGTCGCCCGGCCCCACCACCCCGACCCCGCCGGACAGGGGACGACGCATCATCTCATAGCGGCGCATTTCACGCGCGCCCTCGGCGGCGAAACGGGCGTCGCGTTCCGGGTTGCCCGTTCCCTGGATCGGCGCCGCGCGGGCGGCTGCCTCGTTGAAGGCCGTGTCGCAGGCCGCCTGCTGGGCCGCGCCCATCTGACCCCGCAACATGCGGCAGCCGGGAATGCCCTGCCGCAGCGACCGGGCGACGGCGTCCCCCAGGCTTTCGGGGCGAACCCGCCAGGCGTCGCCGGCGGGCGCGCCGGTCGGGGCAGGGGCGGCCAGCCGGGCCGAAGGCGCCGAAGGGGTCTGGTCCTCTTCATCCTTGCGTCGGACAATCGCCGCGCCGGTTGAAGCGGAGGATGGTGCGGTCAGGGCAGGGGACGACGCCTGGGCGACCGACGTCTCGGCGATCGCAGCCTGGGCCGGCGTTCGTGGCGTTTCATCGCGCAGAAGCGGGCGTGGCGTCAGGTCCAGGGGGATCAGGCGCTCGACCGGCGAAGACGGCGGCGAAACCGGAACATCGAACGTCCGCAGCGCCATATAGCCCAGAACGGCGGCATGCAGCGCCAGCGACACGCCGGCCATCGCCGCGCGTCGAACTCGCGGCGCCCTCACCCAAGGCGCCCTGTCCGGCCATGCCCAGTCGATGTTCGGCAAGCGTCTCTCCCCTGACCGGGCCACAGGACGGGGCAAGCGTGGCCTTAATGCGGCTGGATGCAGGCCGCTCCGGGGTTTGCGCTGCGCTTGACCTTGGGCCCCTCAGCGCGTAAACGGCGCGCACTTTCGAGATGGGCGCTTCGGCGGCCGTCCTGATCGTCACAATCGAACGGACGGGCTGCGCCCGCCGGAACGGCCAAAGCGCCCGTTCCGGCTTTTCTGTTTGAGGCGGCGTTCCGGTCTCGCAAAGGCAACCCGGGCGGGGAAGGCTCCCCGTTCAGAAGAAGGTCCATGAGGCGCCCCGGCCGAAAGGCACACGCCTCCATACAGAAGTCGAGACGGTATCGAATGCCTACGATCAACCAGCTGATGCGCAAGCCCCGCAAGCCCAAGCCCACCCGTAACAAGGTGCCGGCCCTGGAGGGTTCGCCCCAGCGTCGCGGCGTCTGCACCCGCGTCTACACCACGACCCCGAAGAAGCCGAACTCGGCTCTGCGTAAGGTCGCCAAGGTCCGCCTGGCCAAGAACGGCTATGAAGCCGTGTGCTACATCCCCGGCGAAGGCCACAACCTGCAGGAGCACTCGGTGGTCCTGATCCGCGGCGGCCGCGTCAAGGACTTGCCCGGCGTTCGCTACCACATCCTGCGCGGCGTGCTGGACACGCAAGGCGTCAAGGACCGCAAGCAGCGCCGTTCGCACTACGGCGCCAAGCGTCCGAAGTAATCCGCCCTGCGCGCCCTATAGATTCAAGAGGATACATCCATGTCCCGTCGTCACCGCGCCCAGAAGCGTGAAGTCCTGCCGGATCCCAAATTCGGTGACCTGATCGTCACCAAATTCATGAACTACGTCATGTACGAAGGCAAAAAGGCCGTCGCCGAGAACATCGTCTACGGCGCCTTCGACATCCTGGCCGAGAAGAAGAAGGACCAAGAGCCGGTCGCCACTTTCCACACCGCGCTGGAAAACGTGGCCCCGTCGGTCGAAGTCCGGTCGCGTCGCGTCGGCGGCGCCACCTATCAGGTGCCGGTCGAGGTTCGCCCCGACCGTCGTCGCGCCCTGGCCATCCGCTGGCTGGTGAACGCCGCGCGCAACCGCGGCGAAAACACCATGACCGAAAAGCTGGCCGCCGAGCTGCTGGACGCCTCGAACAACCGCGGCACCGCGGTCAAGAAGCGCGAAGACACCCACAAGATGGCCGAAGCCAACCGCGCCTTCAGCCACTACCGCTGGTAACGCCTTCAAGGGGCCGTCTTCGGTTCCTATCTACGTGACTATCCGGCGCGGGCGGTTTGAGCTAAATCGCCCGCGCCCGCTTATCCGAACATCCCTCCGAGGCCGTCTGACGCGGCCGTTTGACCGCAAGGCACTCTCCTATGCCCCGCACGCATAAAATCGAAGACTACCGCAACTTCGGCATCATGGCCCACATCGACGCGGGCAAGACGACGACGACCGAGCGGATCCTGTTCTACACCGGCAAGAACCACAAAATGGGCGAGACGCACGACGGCGCGTCCACCATGGACTGGATGGACCAGGAGCAGGAACGCGGCATCACCATCACCTCGGCCGCCACGACCGCCTTCTGGAAAGAGAAGCGGCTGAACATCATCGACACTCCCGGCCACGTGGACTTCACCATTGAGGTCGAACGTTCGCTGCGCGTTCTGGACGGCGCCGTGACCGTGCTGGACGGCAACGCCGGCGTCGAGCCGCAGACCGAAACCGTCTGGCGCCAGGCCGACAAATACCGCGTGCCGCGCATCGTCTTCGTCAACAAGATGGACAAGATCGGCGCCGACTTTGACGCCTCGGTCCAGTCGATCCGCGACCGCCTGGGCGCCAAGGCCGTGCCGATCCAGCTGCCGATCGGTTCGGAAGTGAACCTGAAGGGCGTGATCGACCTGGTCGAGATGAAGGCCCTGGTCTGGGAAACCGACGCCGTGGGCGCCGACCCCGACGTGCGCGAAATCCCCGCCGACATGGCCGAGAAGGCCGCCGCCGCCCGCCAGTATCTGATCGACAACGCCGTCGAACTGGATGACGAGGCGATGGAAGCCTATCTGGAAGGCAATGAGCCGTCGGTCGAGACGCTGAAGAAGTGCATCCGCAAGGCCGTGCTGACCGGCGCCTTCTATCCGATCCTGGGCGGCTCGGCCTTCAAGAACAAGGGCGTGCAGCCGCTGCTGGACGCGGTGGTCGACTATCTGCCGTCGCCGGTGGACATCCCGCCGACCCCGGGCATCGACTTCCGCACCGAAGAGCCGATCACCCGCAAGGCGTCGGACGACGAACCCCTGTCGGTTCTGGCGTTCAAGATCATGGACGACCCCTTCGTCGGCTCGATCACCTTCTGCCGCATCTATTCCGGCAAGATGGAAACGGGCATGGGCCTGCTGAATTCGTCGCGCGACAAGAAAGAGCGCGTCGGCCGCATGCTGCTGATGCACTCGAACAACCGCGAGGACATCAAGGAAGCCTATGCCGGCGACATCGTCGCCCTGGCCGGCCTGAAGGAAACCCGCACCGGCGACACCCTGTGCGACCCGATCAAGAACCCCGTCATCCTGGAGAAGATGGAGTTCCCGGCGCCGGTTATCGAAATCGCCGTCGAGCCCAAGACCAAGGCCGACCAGGAAAAGCTGGGCGTCGCCCTGGCCAAGCTGGCCTCGGAAGATCCGTCCTTCACCGTCTCGACCGACCACGAGTCGGGCCAGACCATCCTGAAGGGCATGGGCGAGCTGCACCTGGACATCAAGATCGACATCCTGAAGCGCACCTATAAGGTCGAGGCGACCATCGGCGCGCCGCAGGTGGCCTATCGCGAGACCATCAGCCGCAAGGCCGAGATCGACTACACCCACAAGAAGCAGACCGGCGGTACGGGCCAGTTCGCCCGCGTCAAGCTGGTGTTCGAGCCGGGCGAGCCGGGTTCGGACTTCGTCTTCGAAAGCGCCATCGTCGGCGGCTCGGTGCCCAAGGAATACATCCCGGGCGTCGAAAAGGGCCTGAAGTCGGCCAAGGAAAACGGTCTGCTGGCCGGCTTCCCGCTGATCGACCTGAAGGCCACCCTGATCGACGGCGCCTTCCACGACGTCGACTCCTCGGTCCTGGCGTTCGAAATCGCTTCGCGCGCGGCCTTCAAGGAACTGCGCGAGAAGGGCGGGCCCAAGCTGCTGGAGCCGATCATGGCCGTCGAGGTCGTGACCCCGGAAGAGTATCTGGGTTCGGTCATCGGCGACCTGAACGGTCGTCGCGGCATGATCCAGGGGCAGGACATGCGCGGCAACGCCGTCGTCGTGAACGCCTTCGTGCCGCTGGCCAACATGTTCGGCTATGTGAACACCCTGCGGGGCATGTCGCAGGGCCGCGCCCAGTTCACCATGCAGTACGACCACTACGAGCCGGTGCCGCAACACGTCGCCGACGAAGTGATCAAGAAGTACGCCTAAAACTTAACCCCCAGACGAGGACCCCGATTGGGGGACAAAGGAGCTAGAAATGGCCAAGGAAAAATTCGAACGGACTAAGCCGCACTGCAACATTGGCACGATCG
>NZ_CALMFB010000063.1 GCF_937863155.1 uncultured Brevundimonas sp.
CGGCGGGCGCCGCCAGCGACGTGGCCCGCGACGGGCGACGCCGTCTGTCGTCCATTCTCTTTTCCTGACGGAGTCCCCCGCGTGGCCCAGGGCTATGTGAAGGCGTCGGACCTGCCGCAGGTGATCCCGATCTTCCCTTTGGCCGGGGCCATCGTGCTGCCGCGCGGGCAACTGCCGCTGAACATTTTCGAGCCGCGCTATCTGAACATGGTCGATGACGCCATGGCCGGGGACCGGATCATCGGCATGATCCAGCCCACGGGGCCGTCGCTGGATGCGCCGGCCCTGTCGGCCGTCGGCTGCGCCGGGCGGATCACCAGTTTCGCCGAGACGTCCGATGGCCGGTATCTGATCACCCTGACCGGCGTGTGCCGCTTTCGCGTGGTGGCCGAACTGGACGGGCGCACCCCCTATCGTCAGGTGCGGGCGGCCTTCGCCCCGTTCGAGGCCGATCTGACGCCGCCGGAAGGCGAGGGCGATTTCGACCGGCCGGGCTTTCTGGACGCCCTGCGGCGCTATCTGACTCATCGCGGCCTGGACGTCGATTGGGACGCGGCCGAGGGGGCGCCGGTCGAGGCCCTGGTCAACAGCCTGACCATGGCCCTGCCGTTCGAGGCGGCCGAGAAACAGGCCCTGCTGGAGGCCGCCGACATCTGGGCCCGGGCGTCCGACCTGGCGGCCCTGCTGCGCATCGATGCGGCGTCTTCGGACGACGACGGCCTGATCCAGTAGTCTGGCGCGTGGCGCACGCGCCCGGTACAAGGTCAGATCATGAGCGACGCCTTCAACACCCCGGTCACAGTCGATCCGCGCCTGCTGGAGGTTCTGGTGTGCCCGGTCACGCGCGGCCCCCTGACCTGGGACCGGACCCGAAACGAATTGGTTTCAAAGGGCGCCAAACTGGCCTATCCGATCCGCGACGGCGTGCCGATCATGCTGCCGGAAGAGGCGCGGACGCTCGACTGATCCGGCAGGGTCTCAGACCCGCTCGCCCCGCAGCAATCTGGGCAGGTCGCCTGTCGCCCCGCCCGCCTCGTGCATGAAGGCGCGGCGCAGCGGGGCGATGCGGTTGACCGCCGCCAGGCCCAGGCCGCGCGCCAGCCGCACCGGCGCGATGTCGTTCGAGAACAGCCGCACGAAGGCGTCGAACCCCGCCGCCAGGGCCGTATTGTCGAACCGGCGCCAGCGGGCGTAGCGGTCCAGCACCGTCTCGGCGCCGATATCCTCGCCGTTGCGGGCGGCCTGGATCAGCACCTCGGCCAGGGCCGCGGCGTCCTTCAGCCCCATGTTCAGCCCCTGGCCCGCCACCGGGTGCACCCCGTGGGCCGCGTCGCCGATCAGGGCGATGCGCGGCGCCGTCAGCTGTTCGGCCAGCGACAGCGACAGCGGATAGACGAAGCGCGGCCCCTGCACCGTCACGGCGCCCAGGAAGTCGCCGAACCGCCGCATCAGATGGGCGTGAAAGGCGTCGTCCGACGCGGCCTTCAGGGCCTCGGCCCTGCGGGTGCTTTCGGTCCAGACCAGGCTGGCGCGCCGGTCGGTCAGGGGCAGGATGGCGAAGGGGCCGTCGGGCAGGAAATATTCGTGCGCCACATTGCCGTGGTCGCGGTCCATGCCGACCGTGGCCACCACGCCCGACTGGCCATAGCCCCACCCCAGGGTCTGGATGCCCGCCGACGCCCGCACGCGCGAGCCGCGCCCCTCGGCCCCGACCACCAGCGGCGCCGACAGCCGCGATCCGTCGCCCAGCACCACCGTGGCCCGTCCGGCGTCGGTTTCGACGGCCGCGACGCTGGCGGGCGCCCGCACGTCCAGGCCCGCGCGCGCCACCGCCTCGGCCAGGGCGGCGCGGATGCGGCGGTTCTCGATCATATAGCCCAAGGGCTCGCCATCGGTGCGATCGGCGATCTCGTCGGCGTCAAAGCGCAGGAAGGCGGGCGAGGGCGGGGCGCTGGCCGCGCCGGGGCGGCGGCCGTCGGTCACCAGGATGCGATCCATCCGACAGGCGTGCGGTCGCAAACTGTCGCCCAGGCCCAGGGCGTCCAGCATGCGGAAGGTGGAAAAGGCGATGGCCGTCGATCGTCCGTCGAAGGTCGGGGCCAGCTGGGCGTCGAACGGCTGGGGATCGACCATGACCACCTTCAGCCCGCCCTGGGCCGCGGCCAGGCCGAAACTGGCTCCCGCCAATCCGGCCCCGGCGATGACGATGTCGTAGCGTTCGCTGCTCATGGCCCTTCATCGCGCCGACGACGGGCCAGGTAAAGCGGCGGGTCGTCGCAACAGATCGCTTCGGACGCCGTCCGTGGTGAACAACCCCTTAACCCTGTGCGGGCGATGATGGGTCCGAGACCTGTCTTCATCGGAGCGTTCGCCGCCCATGTCCGCCGCCCTCGCCCTCGGCCGCCAGGCCTGGATCAGCGCCCGCATCCTGTGGGGCGCGCCGGTCGCCGTGCGGTTCCGGGGCATGCTGCAGGCCCTGCTGGCGGCGCTGCTGCTGGCGGCCATGGCGTCGTGGAATCCGGCCGACCCCAGCTGGAACGCGGCCTCTAGCCAGCCGCCGACCAACTGGCTGGGCGGTTCGGGCGCGGTCTTCGCCGACATCGCCATGCAGTCGCTGGGCCTGACCGCCTGGATCGCCGCCCTGGTCACCGGCGCCTTCGGCCTGGCCCTGGCCCTGGGCGACATGATGATGGAGCGGCTGAAGCCCACGCCGCTGAAGACCCTATCGGCCGCCCTGGGCGTGCTGATCCTGGCTGGCGCCCTGTCGGCGGCGCCCCCGGCGGCGGCCTGGCCCCTGGCGTCCGGCCTGGGCGGCCTGTGGGGCGACGCCGTGGCGGGCCTGTGCGCCGGCGGTCTGTCGGCCCTGGGCCTGCCGGGCGCGCGCTGGGTCGTGTGCGCCGTCTTCGCCGTCGCGGGCCTGTGGGCCCTGGGTTACGCCATCGGCCTCAGGGTCTCGGACGTGTCGGACGCCGCCGCCTGGCGCCGCGCCCCCTCTGACCCGCGTCCGGCGCCCGCGCCCAAGCCCCGGCCCAAGGCGGCCGCGCCGCGCCGCGCCCGGCTGGACCTGCCGACCGAGGCCGACGAGGGTTCGGTCGAGACCGACGACCTGCCGCCGTGGGAAGACGATCCGGCCCCTGTTTCCTCAGCGCCCGCCGCGCGTCGCGGCCCGGCCGAGGTCGAGCCCAAGGTGGCCGCCGCCAAGACGCCGAAAGCCCGCAAGGTCGACGACCGCCAGTCCGCCTTCGACTTCGGCGGGTCAGAGGGCGGCTTCGACCTGCCGTCCCTGGGCATTCTGGCCAAGCCCCAGACCCGCGCCGCCTCGGTCGACGAGGACGCCCTGAAGCAGAACGCCAAGATGCTGGAAGGCGTGCTGCAGGAATTCGGCGTGCGCGGCGTGATCGACCAGATACGCCCCGGCCCCGTCGTCACCCTGTATGAACTGGTCCCGGCGCCCGGCGTGAAGCATGGCCGCGTCGTGGCCCTGGCCGACGACATCGCCCGGTCGATGTCGGCCCGCGCCTGTCGCATCAGCGTGGTTCAGGGTCGCAACGCCATCGGCATCGAACTGCCCAATGTGAAGCGCGAGACGGTCTATCTGCGCGACCTCTTGGCGTCCGGCGAATACGACAAGCCGGCGCACCTGCTGCCCCTGGCCCTGGGCGAGACCATAGGCGGCGAACCCTATGTCGCCGACCTGGCGCGCATGCCGCACCTGCTGATCGCCGGCACCACCGGATCGGGCAAGTCGGTGGGGGTCAACGCCATGATCCTGTCGATCCTGTACAAGCTGACGCCCGAACAGTGCCGCTTCATCATGATCGACCCCAAGATGCTGGAGCTGTCGGTCTATGACGGCATTCCGCACCTGCTCAGCCCCGTCGTCACCGATCCCAAGAAGGCCGTCGTGGCCCTGAAATGGACGGTGCGCGAGATGGAGGACCGCTATCGCCGCATGTCCAAGCTGGGGGTGCGCAACATCGCCAGCTATAATGAGCGCGCGCGCGAGGCCCAGGCCAAGGGCGAGCATTTCGAGCGCACGGTCCAGACCGGCTTCGACGACGCCGGGCGTCCGATCTACGAGAGCGAGAAGATCCGCCCCGAACCCATGCCCTATCTGGTCGTGGTGATGGACGAGATGGCCGATTTGATGCTGGTCGCGGGCAAGGACGTCGAGGGCGCGGTCCAGCGTCTGGCCCAGATGGCCCGCGCCGCCGGCATCCACCTGATCATGGCGACGCAACGCCCATCGGTGGACGTCATCACCGGCACCATCAAGGCGAACTTCCCGACCCGGATCTCCTTCCAGGTCACGTCCAAGATCGACAGCCGCACCATCCTGGGCGAACAGGGCGGCGAGCAGCTGCTGGGCCAGGGCGACATGCTCTATATGGCCGGCGGCGGCCGCATCACCCGCCTGCATGGTCCGTTTGTGACGGATCACGAGGTCGAACAGGTCTGCGCCCATCTGCGGGCGCAAGGCTCGCCCGACTATCTGGAGGCCATCACCGACGGCGGCGATGAAGACGAAGGCGGCGACGACTTCGGCGGCGGCGAGGGCGGCGGCGGGTCTGGCGACGACCTGTACGACCGCGCCGTGGCCGTGGTCACCCGCGACCGCAAGGCGTCCACCTCTTATGTCCAGCGCCGGCTGCAGATCGGCTACAACCGCGCCGCCAGCCTGATCGAGCGAATGGAGAAGGAAGGCGTGGTCACCCCCGCCAACCATTCCGGCAAGCGCGAAGTCCTGGCCGGTCCGCCGCCCATTGTTTAGGGCGCTAACGCTCGCGACGCGGTCGCTCGCTGCTTTTTGCCCTGCCGTTCGCGCCGCGGGCGCTCTCTGCTTGAGGGCGGGTTTCTTGCCCTAACGCTCACGATCCGGTCTTTCGCGGCTTGAGGGCGGGGACGTGCGGCAACGCCGATAATCCCCGCCGCGCGTCAGCAGGTTCAGCAGTCGCCGGCGGGGGCGCCCATGACGCGATAGACCGGGGCGGTCCGGTCCTCGCCGACCGGGATCAGGCCGACGTGGACGTGGCTGCCGACGGAATCCGGCTCCAGCGAGGCGGCGATGACCGAGGCCAGGGGCTGATCCATCGGCGCCCAGCGCCAGCCTTCGGCCACTGCGATGCGCCGGGTTTCCAGCCGCACTTCCAGCGCGCCGGTCAGGGTGCTGGCCTCGCGCGTGGCGCGGGTGATGGGCTGGGTGCGGGTGACGTCGAAGGCCTCGACCTCCAGCGTCTGCGGCCGGGCGGCGCACAGGCGCGCGCCCTTGATCGACAGCGCCTCGATGGCCGAGGCGGCCTCGGGCGCCAGCAGATAGCCGCGCGGACGCGGACGGCTTTCGGTCACACGCAGATGGCGCGAATCGCGCAGCTCGATCGCCTCGACGCTGGGTTCACCCGTCTGGGCGTCCATCAGATGCAGTTCGGCGGGCAGAACCTCCGGCTCGAACACCACCGCCACCGGCTCCTGACTGGCGGCCAGGGCGACGCGGGCGTCGGCCACCGTGCGGCGCAGGGCGGCGGGGTCGTTCGCCGCCGCCTCCATGGCCCCGGCCGCCGCCAGATAGTGGCTGGCCACGCGGCGCTGGAAGGCGTCGCGATCCCCGCCCGCCCGCGATTCCAGCAGGATGGAGATGGCGCCGGTCAGGCCATAGTAGTTGCGCGAAATCCCCGGCGCCGTGCCGCCGGTCACCAGGGGGCCGGCGGGCGGCATGCCGCTGAGATAGACCGCCGAACTCAGCGTCGATCCTTCCAGCCGCGCCGCCATCGCCGGCAGGAAGGCGGATCGCGCCAGGGCGCTGACCTCGGCCGGCACGGCGGCATGGGTGGCGTCCAGCATGGTCTGATCGGCGGCCGCCAGGCGCCCGAACCGGCGCAGCGGCCCCGTGGCGCCGTACTCATGCGCATCCACCACCAGATCGGGCGGCAGGCGGGTCATGGCCGTCTGAACGCCACGCGTCTCGGGCAGGGTGGCGATCAGGTGGTCGCGGTTCATGTCGTAGTCCAGGCCCGTACGGCGCTGGAAGGCGGCGGCCCCGTCGGGGTTGGCGCGCGGCACGACGACCACGGTGATCCGGTCCAGCAGGGCCGCGAACTCGCCATCCGCCAGGGCCGAGGCCAGGGCCAGCATGGCCTCGCCGCCGGCCGGTTCATTGCCGTGCTGCTGGCCGATCAGCCAGACCACCGGCCGGTCCAGCCGGGCGATGGCGTCGATGTCCTGATGACCCTCGGCGGTGAAGACCAGCCAAGGGATGTCGCGGTCCTGGGCCGTGCGGCCCAGCGATCCCAGATAGACGCCCGGAACCCGCGCCTTGATGGCCGCCAGATGCGCCTCCATTTCGGCCTGGCTGGTGAAGTCGGTGCGGCCCGGCGCCAGACCCGGCGCATTCATGGCGATGGCGACATCGCCCAGACGGGCCAGGACGGCGGCCGGCTGGCGATAGGGGGCGGGCCGTTCGGCGGCCGCAGGGGTCTGGGTCGGCGCCAGAGCCTGGGCCTGAGCTTGGGCCGAGGTGGGCATGAATCCCATCACCAGGCCGATGGCCGTCCAGCATTGCAGCGTCCGCATCCGCGTTTCTCCCCCAAAAGATGGTTGTTCAACGGTCGTAATCGGCGTTTCCGTCGCGCGCCAGCCCATCCGACCGTCCCGACCGCGCGCCGACATGACCCTCTGGAGCCTGCACCGCCACCTGGGGTAAGCATGGGGGGCAAGGAGACCACGCTTCATGACCGACACCGCCCTTCCCGGCCTGTTCCTGGGCCAGAGCCTGGCCGACGACGGCGCCCAGCCCCAGGTGCTGCGCTTCGACCGCGCCAACCGGCACGGCGTGGTGGCCGGCGCCACCGGCACGGGCAAGACGGTGACACTGCAGATCATGGCCCAGGGGTTTTCGGACGCCGGCGTGCCGGTCTTCTGCGCCGATGTGAAGGGCGACCTGTCGGGCATCAGCCAGGCCGGATCGCCGAATGAGAAACTGCTGGCCCGCGCCGCCGACATGGGGCTGACGCTGAACCCGCGCGCCGCCCCGACCGTCTTCTGGGATCTGTATGGGCAAAGGGGCCACCCCATCCGCACCACGGTCAGCGAGATCGGCCCCTTGCTGCTGGCGCGGATGCTGGACTTGAACGAGGTGCAGGAGGGCGTGCTGTCGGTCGCCTTCCACGTCGCGGACCAGGAGGGCCTGCTGCTGCTGGACCTGGACGATCTGCGCAGCCTCCTGGCCTATGTGGGCGAGAACGCCGAGCGGATCGGCCGCGAGGTCGGCAATGTCGCCCCCGTCTCCATCGCCGCCATCCAGCGGTCCCTGCTCCAGCTGGAGCAACAGGGCGGCAAGGCCTTCTTCGGCGAACCGGCCCTGCGGCTGGAGGACATGATGCGGACGGGCCTGGACGGCCGGGGCCAGGTCAATGTGCTGGCGGCGGACAAGTTGATGTCCAGCCCGCGCCTGTACGCCGCCTTCCTGCTGTGGCTGCTGTCGGAACTGTTCGAACAGCTGCCCGAGATCGGCGACCCGGAGAAGCCGCGCCTGGTCTTCTTCTTCGACGAAGCCCACCTGCTGTTCCGCGACGCGCCCAAGGCCCTGTTGGAAAAGGTCGAACAGGTCGTCCGCCTGATCCGCTCCAAGGGCGTCGGCGTCTATTTCATCACCCAGAACCCGGCCGACATTCCCGACAGCGTCCTGGCCCAGCTGGGCAACCGCATCCAGCATGCGCTGCGCGCCTACACCCCCGCCGAACAGCGCGGCCTGAAGGCGGCGTCGGAAAGCTTCCGCGCCAACCCCGCCTTCAACACCGCCGAGGCCATCCAGGCCCTGGGCGTGGGCGAGGCGGTGGTTTCAATCCTGGACGAAAAGGGCGCGCCCAGCGTGGTCGCCCGCACCCGCATCCGTCCGCCCGAGTCGCGCCTGGGCCCGGCCACCGACGCCGAGCGCGCCCAGACCCTGGCCGCCAGCCCCGTGCGCGGCCTGTATGACACGCCGGTCAACAGCGAGTCGGCGCACGAGATCCTGACCGGCCGGCGCGAGGACGCCCAGGCCGCCGATCTGAAGGCCCGCGCCGACGCCCAGGCGCAGGAAGAGGCCGAGGCCGAAGCCAAGGCCCAGGCCAAGGCCGACGCCCAGGCGGAAAAGGCGGCCCAGACCGCGGCCCGCGCCGCCGAACGCGACCGCCTGGCCCGCGAACGCGCCGCCGCCCGCACGGCCCCCCGCGCCCGCGCCTCGAACCGCCAGACGCCGATGGAGGCCCTGACCAAATCGGTGCTGCGCACGGCGGGATCGACCCTGACCCGCGAAATCCTGCGCGGCGTGCTGGGCGGGATGAAGCGGCGCTGACCCGATCCTTCTCCCCTTGCGGGAGAAGGTGGCCGAGCGCAGCGAGGTCGGATGAGGGGTCTCTCGGACCTGACCTTCAGCCTTCCGGGGGCGGCCACCTTCGGTGCGACCCCTCATCCGTCAGCCTTCGGCTGCCACCTTCTCCCGCAAGGGGAGAAGGACGCTACAGCCCCAATCTCCGGGCCCGGCCCGCGATCTCCAGCAGCAGGCGCTCGGCGATCAGATGGTCGGGCGAGCCGGTGGTCTTGGTCGCCACATCGGCGGTGTTGATGCTGTCCAACGCCTCGTCCAGGGCGTCCAGGCTCCAGTTTCGGGCCTGACGCAGCATTTCGGCCTCCTGTTTCCAGAAGACGCCGGCGGCCTTGGCCGCCTCCTTGGCCCCCGCGCCATTGGCCTGAAGCACGCCGATGCGACGCAGGCGGCCCAGGTGCAGCGCCGCCTGGCGCACGGCCATGACCGCCGATTCCCCTTCGGCCAGCGCCCGGCGCAGGCCCGCCTGAGCCGGGGCGGCCCGACCGCCGAAGGCCTGCAGCGCCGCATCCTGAAGCGAGGCGTCCGGTTCGACCCCCAGATGCAGATCCAGCTCGTCCGCATCGATGGAACGGCCCGAGCCGGGGCCGATATACAGGGCCAGTCGCTCGATCTCCTGGCGCATCAGGCCGCGTTCGCGCGGCAGCCGGGCCACGAACCGTTCCAGGGCGTCGGAGGTCAGGCCCACCTTGTCTGCGGCCAGGGCCTCGCGCGTCATGCGCGCCATGTCGCCGACCTCGTCTTCGTAGCAGACGATGCCCGCCGCGCCGGGCGTGCCCTCCGCCGCCTTGCGCAAGGCCGAGTCGCGGCCCAGGCCCCCGGCCTCGATCACCAGCATGGCGTCGGGGTTGAAGCCCCCCGCCGCATGGGTCTTCAGCGCCCCGGCCAGCAGCTTGTCCACCGACGCCTTCTCCGCCGTCAGCCGCACCCGCACCAGGCGTCGGCCGCCGATCATCGACAGGGCGGTCAGGGCCTCTTCCAGCCGCGCCTCATCGCCGTCCACGTCGGCGTCGGTCAGAAGGGTGACGTTGAACGGGTCGTTCAGGTCCGGCGTGACGGTCCGGCACAGGATCTCGGCGCGTTCGGCCACGCCCGAGCGGTCCTTGCCGTGGATCACCACCGCCCGCACGGACGGATCGGGCGATTTCAGGAAACGATCTATTTCCGGACGCTTTGAGAGGTTCATCTGATCCTCCCCCCTCGGGGGAGGGGGACCATGCGCCGCATGGTGGAGGGGGCAGAACACAGGCTGGAGCTTCTGGGGTTGGCCCCCTCCACCGCTTCGCGGTTCCCCTCCCCCGGCGGGGGAGGATTTTTGCGGGCCGTCCTCACCGGCCCGACAGCGCCCTCAGGACATCCAGCCGCAGCAGGCGGGCCAGATCGGCGGCGGCGCGGTCTTCGCCGTCCTGCTGGGCGGCGATGGCGGCATAGGGCTGGTCGGCGGCGGCATAGGTGACGGTCGCCGTCTCCACCCCGGTCATGGCCTCGCCGCCCGCCAGGGGCGTCAGCGTCCATTCGGCCCGCACGGTCAGCTCATAGCGGCTGGCGGTGTCGTCGATGCGGCGGCCCAGCGGACGGCGCGCGCTTTCGACCTTCAGGTCCAGACGATGCAGGGGCGCGGCCGACCGACTGACGGCCAGGGCGTCCTCCAGCTGTTCGCGCAGGCGATACCCCAGCCGGTCGTCGGGCGTGTGCACCGCGATGCGCGAGGCGTCGGTTCCCGCCGCGCCCTGGGCATACAGGGGCGTGAAGCCGCAGCCCGCCAGGCCGACCGAGCCGACCAGCAGCAGGGACGCCAGCCCCCGCATCAGCCGACCACCAGATTGACGATCCGATCCGGCACCACGATCACCTTGCGCACCGATTGCCCATTGGCGGCAAGGTAGGCCTGAACCGTCGGATTGGCGAGGGCCGCCGCCTCGACCGCCGCGCTGTCGGCGCCGCGGGGCATGGCGATCTCGCCGCGGCGCTTGCCGCCGATCTGGATCGGCAGGATCACCTCGTCGTCGGCGGCCAGGGCCGGATCGTATTCGGGCCAGGGCGCGTCCAGCACCATGCCCTCGCGGCCCAGGCGGCTCCACGCCTCCTCGGCTAGGTGAGGGGTGAAGGGGGCGATCAGGCGCGCCAGCACCGACAGGGCCTCGGCCCGCGCCTCTCCGCCCGCCGCGCCATGGGCCTTCACCGTGGCCAGGAAGGCGTACAGCTTGGCGATGGCCGAGTTGAAGCGGAAGCCCTCGACCCCCTCGGTCACGGCCTTGATGGCCTTGTGCGTCTCGCGGCGCAGGGCGGCGTTCTGGTCGGCGTCGCCGGGCACGGCCGGATCATAGGCGTCGAACTCGGCCCAGACGCGCTGGACGAAGCGGCCGGCGCCCTCGACCCCGCCGGCCGACCACTGCACGTCGCGTTCGGGCGGGCTGTCGGACAGCACGAACAGGCGGCCGGCGTCGACGCCGTGGCTGTCGATGATGTCCTGGGGCGCGACCACATTCTTCTTGGACTTGGACATCTTCTCGATGTCGCCGATGGCCACCGTCTCGCCGGTGGACAGCTGGCGCGCCTGGCGGGCGCCGTCGACGGTGACGATCTCGATATCGGTCGGCTCGACCCAGGCGCCGTCGGGGCGGCGATAGGTCTCGTGCACCACCATCCCTTGCGTGAACAGGCCCGCGAACGGCTCCTTCACATCCATCAGGCCGGCGTCGGTCAGGGCGCGGCTGATGAAGCGGGCGTACAGCAGGTGCAGCACCGCATGCTCGACCCCGCCGATATACTGGTCCACCGGCAGCCAGTGGGCGGCGGCCTGACGGTTGATCGGCGCGTCCGCCTTCGGGTCGGCGAAGCGGGCGAAATACCAGGAACTGTCGACGAAGGTGTCCAGGGTGTCGGTCTCGCGCACCGCCTTGGCCCCGCAGGACGGGCAGTCGACATGCTTCCACGTCGGGTGGCGATCCAGCGGATTGCCCGGAACGTCGAAGGTCACATCGTGCGGCAGTTCCACCGGCAGCTGGTCGGCCGGAACCTCGACCGGGCCGCAAGCCGGGCAATGGATGACCGGGATGGGGCAGCCCCAGTAGCGCTGGCGCGATACGCCCCAGTCGCGCAGGCGATAGATGGTCGCGCCCTGGCCGGTTCCGGCCGCCTCGATGCGCCGCACCGCCTCGGCCTTGGCCGCCTCGATGTCCAGGCCGTCCAGGAAGTCGGAGTTGAACAGCACGCCGGGGCCGACATAGGCTTCATCGGCGACGTCGAAATCATCGCCGGCGCCTTCAGGCCGCACCACGGGGATCACCGGCAGGTCGTATTTGCGGGCGAAGTCCAGGTCGCGCTGGTCGTGGGCGGGGCAGGCGAAGATGGCGCCCGTGCCGTATTCCGACAGGATGAAGTTGGCGATCCAGACGCCGACTTCGGCCCCGGTGAAGGGGTGGATCACCTTCAGCCCGGTGTTCCAGCCGATCTTCTCGGCCTGTTCGATCTCGGCCTGGCTGACGCCGCCCTTGCGGCATTCGGCGACGAAGGCGGCCACGGCGGGGTCGGCCTCGGCCAGCTGTTTGGCGATCGGGTGGTCCGGGGCGATGCCCATGAAGCTGGCGCCGAACAGGGTGTCGGGCCGGGTGGTGTAGATCTCCAGGCCCTCGGGCGAGGCGGCGGGCGCCTCGCCGGCCCAGGCCCAGGTCATCTGCAGCCCCTTGGAGCGGCCGATCCAGTTCTCCTGCATCAGCCGGACCTTCTCGGGCCAGCGGTCCAGCGTCTTCAGCCCGTCGATCAGGTCGTCGGCATAGTCGGTGATGCGCAGGAACCACTGGTTCAGCTTGCGCTTCTCGACCAGGGCCCCCGAGCGCCAGCCGCGCCCGTCGATCACCTGCTCATTGGCCAGCACGGTGTTGTCGACCGGATCCCAGTTGACCACCGCATCCTTGCGATAGACCAGGCCGCGCCGATACAGCGCCAGGAACCAGGCCTGCTGCTTGCCGTAATAGGCCGGGTCGCAGGTGGCGAACTCGCGGCTCCAGTCCAGCGACAGGCCCAGCAGCTTCAGCTGGTCGCGCATGGCGGCGATGTTGGACCAGGTCCAGTCGCCGGGGTGGACGCCGCGTTCCATGGCCGCGTTCTCGGCCGGCATGCCGAAGGCGTCCCAGCCCATGGGATGCAGCACGTCGAACCCGCGCGCCCGTTTGAACCGGGCCACCACGTCGCCCATCACATAGTTGCGGGCGTGACCCATGTGGATGTTCCCCGACGGATAGGGAAACATCTCCAGCACATAGTATTTCGGCCGACCGGTCTCGGGCGTGACGAAGGCGTCGGCGGCCGCCCAGCGGGCCTGCTGGCGGGGTTCGGCGGTCTTGGGCTCGTAGCGGGCCACGGGGGCGTATCCTGAAGCTGGCCTCAGGGATCAGGCCCGAAGAGGCGTTAGGCGGAGAGGGCGATCAGTTGGCGTGCGCGAGGTTTAGCTGGCGCGCCTTGGTCAGGATCGCGTTCTCCAGGTCCGTCTCGGTCTGAGCGGCGACGGGGGCGGTGACCCAATTGCCCGTGGCGTCCTTGACCTCCTTGGTCACCGACACGTTCAGGGCGTCGGCGCGCAGGCGGGTGTCCAGGATGAAGACGGTGGCCTTGAACCGCTCGTTCGGCGTCTGCGGGTTCACGTACCAGTCATAGTTGACCACCCCGCCCCACGGATCGGCGTTCAGCAGCGGCATGAAGCTGAGGGTGTCCAGGGTCGCGCGCCACAGGAAGGCGTTGACGCCGATGCCCGTCTGGACCGCCGGGGTCCGGCTGGCGCCGCCGCCCGAGAAGGGCAGACGAGGACCGCCGCCGCAGCTGGCCAGGGCCAGGCCGGACGCCGCGATCAGAGCCAGGGCGGCGACACGGGCCGCGCGGGGAGTGGGAACCATCAAAGCCGTCTCCGTTCGAAAGCACGCGTCGGGCCAGGGGCGTCGCTCAGGGACGCCGCGTCGCCCGAGCGCCGCAGAAGCGCTCTATAACACGGCGAAAAGGGGCGATGACAAGGCGAAGCCGCGCCCGGGCCGCCGTATAGCCCCGCTCTCGCCTCAGGCGAGTCCCTGGCGGGGCGGTTTCGCGTGACGCTTGCGCCACAGGCGAGGCCCGCAATCGCCGGGAACCCGCATCGTCCGGCGGTGTTCGATTGACCGGACCCGCATGCGGTGTCTTAGGTTTCCAGTGAAGATGGCGGTCGCCGCGTCCAGGCGCCGCCCAGGGATTGGACATGCGTTACGGCGTCGTCGCAGCCGCGTTTGCTCTGGCCGGGTTGATCGGTTTCGCCGATGTCGCCCTGGCGCAATCGCGCGCGACCACTTCGACCCTGAACCTGTCCGAGGCCGCCGCGGCCCAACGGCCGGCGCCCGCGCCCACCGCGCGCCGCAGCCTGCGCTGGATCGACAGCGGTCGCTGGGGCGTGGACCTGAACATGAACCAGCCCGTCGGTCGCGAAACCGAATGGGGCGATGTCCAGGCCGGGGCCTATTATCGCCTCAGCCCCCGGTTCCAGGTCGGCGCCTCGGCCGGTCTGGCCACGCCGCGCGCCGATCCGGCCCGCGCCGCCGAATCCGACCGCGCCCCGCCGCGCGTCCGGCTGGAATCCATCTTCAAATTCTAGGGCGCGAAGGCGTCCCGGATCGCTCCCACGGCCGCCAGGCCGCACACGCCGCTGTCTGACAGCGCCTGGGCCGTTCGCGCGTCGATCCCGCCCAGGGCATAGGTCGCAACCCCCAGGGCCAGAACCCGAGCCAGACCGTCTAACCCCATCGCCGGCCGGGCCGAGGCGCTGACGCTCGCAAACACCGGCGAGGCGACCAGGGCGTCCAGACTGTCGAGGGGAAAACCGGCCGCCGCCTCATGAATGGCCGTGGTGATGATCCAGTCGGGACGATCGCGCCGCAGCGACGCCGCCTCGCCCGCCATTCGCGCCGGCAGATGCACGCCGGCGGCCGAAATCCGATCCGCCAGATCCGCATCGGCCCCGATCAGCAGGCGCACGCCACGCGCCCGCGTCGCCTCGCCCAGTCGCCTGGCTGTATCCAGGGCGTCGTCGCGCCCGAAGCCCCGGAACACCACCGCCGCGCCGGGCGGCAGGCGCGCCGCCGTCTCCCACGGCCGGGGGGTGCGTTCGGGGTCGGTGAAGAACAGCAGCGACGGCAGGCGCCCGGCCGCCGGGCTGACAGCCGCCGCGCGTCGGTTTAGAGCCTGGGCCGCATCCCACAGCCGTCGCGCGTCTTCGCCCATCTGGTCCATGCCTGCTTCTTCGCCCGCCGCATCCGCCGCGTCCATCACCCAGCGCCTGATCCGGGCGCGGGCCGGCATCGACGCCGCCTGCGCCCAGGCCGGACGCGAAGTGGGCGCCGTCACCCTGACCGCCGTCACCAAGACGCAGGAACCCGCCGCCATCGACGCCATATTGGCGGCCGGCCAGACGGTCTTTGGCGAGAACCGGGTGCAGGAGGCGCAAGGACGCTGGACTGGGCGCGATCGGACGGGGCTGGAACTGCGCCTGATCGGTCCGCTGCAGACCAACAAGGCCTATGACGCCGTGGCTCTGTTCGACGTGATCGAGACCCTGGATCGCGCGAAACTGGTTCAGGCCCTGGCCCGCGCCGCCGAACGGCTGGGGCGGCGTCCGCGCTGCCTGATCCAGGTCAACACGGGGCGCGAACCCCAGAAGGCCGGGGCCGCGCCGGAGGATGTCGCCGCCCTGCTGGCCCTGGCGCGGGCCGAGGGTCTGATGGTCGAGGGCTTGATGGCCATTCCGCCGCACGATGCGGACCCTGCGCCCCATTTCGCCCTGATGCGCGATCTGGCCCGCGACCTGGGCCTGGGCGTGCTGTCGATGGGCATGAGCGGCGACTATCCGGCCGCCATCGCCCACGGCGCCACCCATGTGCGGCTGGGAACGGCGCTGTTCGGTGGGCGACAGCCGCCCTCGATGGCGGTTTCGGCTGATTAGACGTCGGAATTGTCGTCCTTGCGCCTTGCGTCGGCGGCGCGGGTCGCCATTCTCTGCCCCATGCCCACGCCCAAGACCCTGCTGATCATCGACGACGACAACGACCTGCGCGAAGCCCTGGCCGAGCAGCTGGCGCTGAACGAGGAGTTCCGCACCGTCCAGGCCGCCACCGCCGGCGACGGGGTGCGACAGGCTCAGGAGGTGCGCGCCGACCTGATCCTGCTGGATGTGGATCTGCCCGACATGGATGGACGCGAGGCGTGTCGCCTGCTGCGGCAGAGCGGTGTCTCCACCCCCATCATCATGCTGACGGCCCAGGGGTCCGAGACGGACACGGTCATGGGGCTGGACGCCGGGGCCAACGACTATGTGACCAAGCCCTTCCGGTTCGCGGTTCTGCTGGCGCGCATCCGCGCCCATCTGCGCAGCCATGAACAGTCCGAAGACGCCGTCTTCGCCATCGGCCCCTATGAGTTCCGGCCCGCGGCCAAGGTTCTGCTGGACCCCAAGAGCCGCAAGATCCGGCTGACGGAAAAAGAGACCAACATCCTGAAATACCTCTATCGCGCCGGGACCAAGGCGGTGTCGCGCGAAGAGCTGCTGACCGAGGTGTGGGGCTATAACGCCGGTGTCACCACCCACACGCTGGAAACCCACATCTATCGCCTGCGCCAGAAGATCGAGCCCGAGCCGGGCCAGACCCGCCTGCTGCTGACCGACGCGGGCGGCTATCGGCTGCAGCCTTAGTTGACACACTAAAAAACACTAAGTAGTCTTTCTGTGTTTTTCGCACAGGAGATTCCGCTATGGGCAAGTACGATCCTCTGACCCGTTATCTCGCTGATCGTTCCACGGCCGAGGTTCCCATGACCTTTGCCGAGATCGAGAAGGTTCTGGGCGTGTCGCTGCCGGCGTCCAAACAATACCCGGCGTGGTGGAGCAATAATCCGTCCAACAACGTCATGACCCGTGCTTGGCTGGAGGCGGGCTTCCAGACGGAGCGCGTCGATATCGGCAGGGAGCGACTGGTTTTCCGCCGGGTTCGTCACACGCAAGGGCGTGGGGAAACAACGTCGTCGAACCGTCTCAATATCATCGAGCGAATCCGCAACCGCCTGGGAGGAACCGTGACCCTTCCCGACGGCGTCGACGTCACCGCGCCCTCTGGAGAGACCTGGGACGCCGAACGCGCATGAGCGGGCCGCTGATCCTCGACACCTGCGCCGCGCTTTGGCTCTCCACACCCGCCATGTCTCTGGCGTCTGAAGCGTCCGAGGCTCTGGTTCGGGCCGAGGCTGAAGGACAGGCGATCCATCTTTCGCCGATCACCGCCTGGGAAGTCGGTCAATTGGTCGCTAGAGGACGGTATGCCCTTTCGATCGATCCCCTGCGCTGGTTCGAAGAGTTGCTCGCCGCCGGTCTGACGCTCGCTCCCATGGATCCGGCCATTCTGGTTGGGGCGTCCTTCCTTCCTCGATCGGAAACCTTGAGAGACCCTGCTGATCGGATTATCGCGGCCACCGCACGGATCCACGGCTGGACGCTGGTCACACGAGACCGACCTCTTCTCGCCTATGCAGAGGCAGGTCACATACGGGCCATAGCCTGTTGACCTAGACGTCCAGGTCCACCGTCACCGGGGCGTGGTCGCTGGGGCGGTCCCATTCACGCACGTCGTCGTGGATGCGGGCCGAGCCCTTCGCCACCGCCGGGGTCAGGCCCGGCGAGGTCCAGATGTGGTCCAGACGCAGTCCGCGGTTCGACTTGCGGAAATCCTGGGCGCGATAGCTCCACCACGACGCCAGCTTCTGCGGGTCGGGAAAGGCGTCGCGCACCACGTCTGCGAAACCGCCCGCGTCCTGAAGCCGGGTCAGGGTCTCGACCTCGATCGGCGTGTGGCTGACGATCTTGGACATGTAGCGGTGGTTCCAGACGTCGTTTTCGCCCGGCGCGATGTTGAAGTCGCCGGCCAGAACCAGGGGCGCGGCCCGGTCGCGTCGCGCCACCTCGGCGGTCAGCCGCTCGTAGAAATCCATCTTGTGATCGAATTTCGGATTCAGCGCCCGGTCGGGAACATCGCCGCCCGCCGGAATGTAGAAATTCTGGATCTCCACCCCCGCCACCTGCGCCGAGACGCAGCGGGCGTGGCCCAGCTTGCACACTTCAAGCGTCGTATTGTCGGCGATGGGCAACCGGCTGGCGATGGCCACGCCGTGCCAGCCCTTCTGGCCCGCGACCCGCAGGTGAGGCATCCCCATGGCTTCGAACGCCGCGCGTGGAAACTGGTCGGTGGTGCACTTGATCTCCTGCAACAGCAGGACGTCGGGCGACCGCTCGGCCACGAAACGCGCCACCTGGTCGATGCGCAGGCGGACCGAGTTGATGTTCCAGGTGGCGATGCGAAGAGTCATTATTCCTTGGCCGCGGTCAGAAGGCTTGCGCCTTCTCGACCCGACGCGGCCTGGACTCAAGCTCTGGGCATAAAAAAGCGCCCGGCGGTGAGGCCGGGCGCTATAGGTCTTCTCTCTCGCCGCCGGGAGGGGGATGAATCCGTAGCGGTCGGACAGCCGCCGCTGTCCTGTGTTCAAACTGCCACGCCTGCGAAAAAACGTCAATGCGCCTCGCAGGCGAATCCGCCTGTGTCCAGCGGAACACGGCGGCGCAGGTCAGTTCCGGCCCGGACGGCGGGTCGGATCCCGCAACTGGAACAGGTTGGCCGCCAGGCCGGACGCCGGCGCCAGAGAGGTCAGCTGGGTGCGGGTGCGGCCACCCTGGGCGTCCGTGATCGTCCATTCCTGCAGCCGCAGCGGTTCGCCCGCGAAGGCCAGGATGACCGAGCCTTCGTTGGGGCGGCGGCTGTCGCGCGCGGTGATGGCGAAGGCGCCGGACGCCATGCGGGTGATGCGGTCGATCCGCACCCCCTGGTCCAGCCGCACATTGCGCGCCAGGAAGGTCGACAGCGGGGTCTGGCCCAACGGCACCTGGCGGAACACGTTCAGGCGCGGGTCGTAGCGCATGACGTTCGATCCGTCCGAGACGACCAGCAGGCCCGCCGGTTCGGTATACTCGAACCGCATCTTGCCGGGCCGTTGCAGCCAGAAACGGCCGCGACGCACCTGGCCGCCCGGGCCGGTTTCAGTGAACTCGCCCTGGGCCGAGGTCAGGCCCTGAAGATAGCTCTGGGCGCGGGCCAGAACGGCCTGGTCGTCGGCGGACAGACCGCTTTGCGCCAGCACCGGGCCGGACAGGCCCGCAAGGGCGGCGGCGGCCGGCAGGCCGAACGTCAGATCGCGACGAGACAGGGTCATAAAGGGCTCCGCATCCTTACGGTTGGTCCAGCCGCCACGATGAACCGGCGACGGGGCGAGGTGATGACGCCAGCCAGACCATATTCCGGCGGCCCGATGAAGCGCTGTTCATCGCCGGATGTTCCGGCAACCGCGCGATGCGCCCGGTTTCGTCTGTGTTTGCGGGCGATTGACGGAACCGAAACGGGCGCTGACAACGTCAGCCATGAAACCCGCCATCGCCGTCCCGACCTCGACCGTCGCCCGCAACGCCCTGGTGCTGATCGCCGTGGTGGCGGGCGGGGCCGCCGTCTACTGGCTGCGGGACATTCTGACGCCCCTGGCCATGGCCATCTTCCTGATGATCATGATCGACGGGGTGAAGCGCTCGATCGAGGCGCGCGCGGGACTGAGTCCTCGCTGGGCGGGGATCGCGGCCCTGCTGGTCGTGCTGGCCGGCTTCATCGCCTCGATCTGGATCATCGTCGATGGGGCGGCGGGCTTCTTCACCGATGCGTCCGGCGTCAGCGCCAACATCGGCCCGAGGCTGGACCAGGTTCTGAGAGACCTCTCGCGTCTGATCGGCATGGAGACGCCGCCGACAGCGGCCGAGCTTATCGCCGGCATCGATCTGAGGGGCTATCTGACCCAGCTGGCCTTCCAAGCCCAGGGCATCATGTCCGGCGCCTTCTTCGTCATGGTCTATCTGGGGTTCCTGCTGGCGTCCCAGGCCGGGTTCCGTCGCAAGATCGTCGGCATGTTCCCCAACCGCGACAACCGCTCCGAGGCCATGGAGGTGTTCCAGCGCGTGCGCGGCGGAGTCGAGGGCTATCTGTGGGTTCAGACGGTGACCGGGGTCATGATCTGCGCCGCCGCCTGGGTGCTGATGCGGGTGGTGGGGCTTCAGAACGCCGAGTTCTGGACCTTCGTCATCTTCATCGTCGGCTTCATTCCGGTGCTGGGCGGCGCGGTGGCCGGCCTGGCGCCGCCGCTGTTCGCCCTGGTGCAGTTCCCGACCTATTGGCCCGCTCTGATCCTGCTGGTCGGACTACAGGCCATATTGTTCATCAGCGGCAATCTGATCCAGCCGCGCATGCAGGGCGACAATCAGAACATCGACCCGGTGGTGGTGCTGCTGGCCCTGGCCTTCTGGGGCAAGATCTGGGGCGTGGTGGGCATGTTCCTGTCCACGCCGCTGGCGGTCATGGCCATGGCCGTGCTGGCCGAGTTCAAGGGGTCGCGCTGGATGGCCATCCTGCTGTCGGGCGACGGCGAACCCTATGCTGACGCTGATCCCATCAAGGGCGTGCGGACCGAGGCGAAGCCGGCGCCCAAGACGCCTGCCAAGGCCCCCGCCAAACCCCCGGCCAAGGGGCGCGGCGCCGTGTCGCGGCCCCGCAAGGGTTCGTCGTCATCGTGACGTCTTGAAGCGGGCGACGGGCGCCCTATCTCTTGTTCAGACGGCGCGGGCCTCCCCCTCCCCCCACGGCCCCCCGTTCAGCGAGCGCCGGCTTCCCCTCCCCTCCTGAGGCCGGCCCGCCAGGCCGCCGAGCGCCCCGCGCCCGGCGGCCTTGTCGTTTCTGGCGTCGCTCGCGCCGCCGTGGCGCAGGTGAACGCCGGTCACATGGCTTTTCCGGCTTCCCCGGATCGTTGCTCTGGCCTAGTCAGCAAGGGCGGCGACGTCGCGCCGTGTCTGAAGAGCCTGCACATCATGTCCGCCGCTGACCCGCGCCCCGTCCCGCCCCAGAGCGTTGATCTGGAGTCGCTGAGGATGACGATGGCGCGGACGCTGGGCCAGAAGGCCCTGGACGACCGCCAAGGCCTGTTCGCCGCCCAGGCGCACGAGGACTACGCCGCCGACGAGACGCCCGAACTGGACGTCGAAGCCTTCGCCGCCCTGCTGGCCGAGGCCTGGGCCGCGGCCGAGGCGCGCCCCTGCGGCGCCCCCGCTCAGATCACCGTGCGTCCGCTCAGCGCCGGCGCCGGACGCGGCGCCTATGACCTGGTCCAGATCATCCAGGACGACAGCCCCTTCTTGGTCGACAGCGTGATGGGCGAGCTGGCCGACGCCGGCGTGACCGTGCGCGCCCTGTTCCACCCGGTGACGCCCGAGGCGGGCGGCCAGGAATCCGTCATCCTGGTGGTGATCGACCCCCTGCCGCAGGAACGTCGCGACGCCCTGGGCGAAGGCCTGTCGGCGGCGCTGGGCGACGTGCGCGCCGCCGTGGCCGACTATCAGGCCATGGTCGAGCTGATGAAGCGGTCGGTGGCCCAGTTGGAGTCCTCGGCGTCAACCGTTGACGCCGAAGTGGTCAAGGAACAGGCCGAGTTCCTGCGCTGGCTCAAGGGCGATCATTTCGTCTTCCTGGGCGCGCGCGATTATGAATACCCGCGCACGAAGGACGGCGGCTATGAGGCCGAGGCGCCGCTGTCGCAGGCCAGCGAGGGTCTGGGCGTCCTGCGCGACCCGAACCGCACCGTGCTGCGCCGGGCCAGCGAACCCGCCGTGCTGACCAAACAGATGAAGCGCCAGCTGGACCTGGGCGATCCGGTCACCGTGGCCAAGGCCAACGCCCGCTCGCGCGTTCATCGCCGCGCCTATATGGATTACATCGGGGTCAAGCGGTACGGGCCGGACGGCAAGCCGTCGGGCGAAACCCGCTTCGTCGGCCTGTTCACGGCCGAGGCCTATGACCGCGCCGCGTCCGAGGTGCCGCTGGTGCGGCGCAAGGTGTCCAACGCCCTGAAGCGCGCGGGCAAGGCGCCGGGCAGCCACAATGAAAAGCGGCTGAAGAACATCCTGGAGAACTATCCCCGGGACGAGCTGTTCCAGATCAGCGAGGACGAGCTGCTGTCCATCGCGCTTAGCGTGCTGCACCTGTACGATCGGCCGCGCATCCGCCTGTTCACGCGGGTGGACCCATTCGACCGCTTCGCCTCGGTCCTGGTCTATGTGCCGCGCGAACGCTACGACGTGTCGGTGCGCCAGCGCATCGGCCGCATCCTGGCCGAGGCCTGGGGCGGGCGCGTCTCGGCCTGGTATCCGCAGCTGTCGGACCAGCCGCTGGTGCGCATCCACTACATCATCGGCGTCGAGGCGGGGAACCATCCGACCCCCGATCCCGTCGCGCTGGAGGCCCGCGTGGCCGAGGCGGGGCGCGGCTGGGTCGACCGGTTCGAGAGCGCCCTGCGCGACGCCGACGTCGATGAGGTGGCGGTCGGGCCGACCAGCGCCAAATGGGCCGAAGCCTTCGGCGCCGGCTATCGCGACCGCTATGACGCGGCCGAGGCGGTGCGCGACTTCCTGTCGATCGACCGGCTGAACGCCACGGGCCAGAAGGACGGCGGCGAGCCGGTGGCCGTGCGCGCCTTCCGCACGGCGGACGACAGCCCTCTGCAATTCCGGTTCAAGCTGTACCGGCGCGGGTCGGCCGTGCCCCTGTCGGACGTGCTGCCGATCCTGGCCGACATGGGTCTGAAGACGCTGGAGGAATGGGGCCACGCCATCCGTCCCACCGGCGACGCGGAAATCCATGTCCATGAATTCCTGCTGGAAGACCCGCGCGGCGATCTTCTGACCTTCGGCGACATCCAGGGGCCGTTCGAGGCCGCCTTCGGCGCCGTCTGGGACGGCCGCACCGAAAGCGACGGCTTCAATCGCCTGGTGCTTGAGCTGGGCGTCGACTGGCGTCAGGCCGCCCTGGTGCGCACCCTGGCCCGTTACCGTCAGCAGACGGGCCTGGACCCCAGCCAGGCGGTTCAGGAAGAAGCCCTGCGCGACTATCCCGACATGGCGCGGGTGCTGCTGTCGCTGTTCGCGGCCAAATTCGATCCCGATGCCGGCGTGGCGGACCGCGAGGCGGCGACCGCCGAACTGGTCGACAAGGGTCTGGCCCTGCTGCAGGGCGTCAAGGCGCTGGACCACGACCGGGTGCTGCGCCGCCTGATGCTGCTGATCCAGGCGATCAAGCGCACCAACTTCTATCAGACCACGGCCGACGGCGGCTTCAAGCCGCACATCTCGATCAAGATCGCCTCGCGCGAGCTGGACGACCTGCCGTTGCCCAAGCCGTTCCGCGAGATATTCGTCTGGGCGCCGCACATCGAGGGGGCGCACCTGCGCTTCGGCCCGGTGGCGCGCGGGGGGCTGCGCTGGTCCGACCGCCGCGACGACTTCCGCACCGAGGTGCTGGGCCTGGTCAAGGCGCAGCAGGTCAAGAACGCCGTCATCGTGCCGGTCGGGTCCAAGGGCGGCTTCTATCCCAAATGCCTGCCGCGCGGCGGCGATCGCGACGCCATCCAGGCCGAGGCGATCCGCGCTTATCGCACCTTCCTGTCGGGCATGCTGGACGTCACCGACAACATCGGCGCCGACGGGTCGGTGATCCCGCCCGAACGCGTCGTGCGCTGGGAAGGGGACGATCCCTATCTGGTCGTGGCCGCCGACAAGGGCACGGCCACCTTCTCGGACATCGCCAACGGCATTTCGGCGAACTACGGCTTCTGGCTGGACGACGCCTTCGCGTCCGGCGGATCGGTCGGCTATGACCACAAGGTCATGGGCATCACCGCCCGCGGGGCGTGGGAGGCGGTCAAGCGCCACTTCCGCGAAATGGGCAAGGACATCCAGTCCGAACCCTTCACCGTGGTCGGCGTCGGCGACATGTCGGGCGACGTGTTCGGCAACGGCATGCTGCTCAGTCAGGCGACCAAGCTGGTCGCCGCCTTCGACCACCGCGACATCTTCATCGACCCCAACCCGGACCCGGCCACGTCGTGGGCCGAGCGCAAACGCCTGTTCGAACTGCCGCGCTCGTCCTGGCAGGACTATGACAAGGCGCTGATCTCGGCCGGCGGCGGCGTCTTCCCGCGCGCGTCCAAGTCGATCGACCTGACGCCGGAAATCCAGGCACTGCTGGGCATCGAGGCCGCCTCGGTCGATCCGGCGACCCTGATGCAGGCCATCCTGCGGGCCGAGGCCGAGCTGCTGTATTTCGGCGGCATCGGCACCTATGTGAAGGCCGCGAACGAGACCAACGCCCAGGCTGGCGACAAGGGCAATGACGCCATCCGAATCGACGGCGCCGAACTGCGGGCCCAGGTGGTGGGCGAAGGGGCCAACCTGGGCATGACCCAGGCGGGCCGCATCGAGGCCGCGCGCAACGGCGTGCGCATCAACACCGACGCCATCGACAACTCGGCCGGCGTCGACAGCTCGGACCACGAGGTCAACATCAAGATCCTGACCGGCGCCGCCATCGCCGCCGGCTCGCTGAAGGCCGCGGACCGCAATGCGCTTCTGGCCTCCATGACCGACGAAGTCGGCCTGAAGGTCCTGGCCCACAACTATGACCAGACCCTGGCGCTCAGCCTGCAACAGGCCGAAGGGCCCGGCGCCCTGGACGCCCAGCAGCGGTTCATGCAGTGGCTGGGGGCCAAGGGCAAACTGGACCGCAAGGTCGAAGGGCTGCCCGACGATCTGAAGCTGGCCGAGATGAAGGCTTCGGCCCAGGCGCTGACCCGACCCGAACTGGCGGTGCTGACCGCCTATTCCAAGCTGGAGCTGTTCGACGACATCGTGGCCACGACGGCGCCGGATGATCCCTTCTTCCACCGCACCCTGGTGCGCTATTTCCCCGGTCCGCTGGCGAAGTACGAGACCGACATGGAGCGGCATCGTCTGAAGCGCGAGATCATCTCGACCGTGCTGTCGAACGAGATCGTCAACATGTGCGGCGCCACCTTCCCCGAACGCCTGCGCCTGTCGGCCCAGGTGGACACCGGGGCCATGACCGTGGCCTTTGAGGCGGCGCGCCAGGTGTTCCGTCTGGACGAGGCCTGGGACGCCGTCTCGGCCCTGGACCTGAAGATCCCGGCCGAGGCCCAGATGGCCCTGTACGCCGAGATCGCCACCGTGCTGCGGCGCCAGACCTATTGGCTGTCCAAGCGCGCGGCCCGTGACGGGGCGACGGTGGACGGGCTGATCGGCGCCTATCGCCCGGCGGCGGACGCCCTGCGCGCCGCCGGCGGCGGGGTGCTGAGCCGTTATGAGGCCGCGCGGCTGGACGAGCGGGTCCAGGCGTTCGAAGCCCTGGGCGCCCCGGCCGATCTGGCCCGCGACTTCGCCATGCTGCGGCCCTTGGTGGCCACCGCCGACATCGGCGATCTGGCGCGCGAGGCGGGCTGGGACGAACCGTCGATGGCCATGCTGTACCACCAGGTCGGCGCCGCCTTCGACTTCGACCGTCTGCGGTCGGCGGCGGGCCGCGTGTCCTCGGGCGATCATTTCGACCGGCTGGCGGTGCGCCGCCTGATCGAGGATCTGATGACCGAGCAACGCGACCTCACCCGCGCGGTGGCCGCCTCCACCAGCGTCGCGGCGGGGGCCAGCGAGGCGGCGGCCGAAACCGCCGTCGATGCCTGGATCGGGCCGCGCCTGGCCGAGGTCGAGGCCATCCGCGCCTCGGTCGACGAGATCGAGGCCTCGGGCGCGGGCTGGACCTTCGCCAAGCTGACCATCGCCAACGGCGCCATCCGCGCCTTGGCGTCCCTGGTCGGATAAGGGCGCGCATATGGGCGGGGCCGTGAGAAAATTCCTGGTCGTCGTCGACGACAGCCCGGAGTTCGACGCGGCCCTGCGCTATGCCTGCCGCCGCGCCCGCTCGACCGGCGGTCGGGTGGCCCTGCTGCGGGTCATTCCGCCCGGCACGGACCAGCACTGGTCCGGCGTGCGCGAAGAGATCGAGCGCCAGCAGCGCGACGAGGCCGAGGCCCTGCTGTCGCGACTGGGCCAGGAGGCGGCCGAGCGATCGGGCGCCCAGGCCCTGTTCCTGATCGAGGAGGGCGAGCCGGTCGAGGCGATCCGCAAAGTCGTGGGCGATGATCCCGACATCAAGATCATGGTCCTGGCCGCCGCCGGGGGCGCGCGTGGGCCGGGGCCGCTGGTGTCGGCCGTCCTGAAGCACGGCGCGGCCTTCGGCGGGCGCAAGCTGCCGGTCACCATCGTGCCGGGCGAGCTGACCGAGAAGGACATCGAGGATCTGGCCTGATCTTGTTGCGCTAACGCTAGGCTCGCGGAGCCTCGCTGCTTGAGCGCGAAAAATTCTCCCTCCCCCGAAGTGGGGAGGGTGGATGGCGCGAAGCGACAGACGGGTGGGGCGACGCGGGCAGACTTTCCCACCCGGCGCTGGCGCGCCACCCTCCCCATAAAGGGGAGGGAGACGGTTGCGCCTCGGGCCTCCAGAGCGCATCTGACGGCCATGTTCATCCAGACCGAAGACACCCCGAACCCGAACGTCGTGATGTTCACGCCCGACCGGCTGGTGTCGGCCGAGGGGCCGCTGGACTATCCGAACGAAGAGGCGGCGGCGGCCTCGCCCCTGGCGCGGGCGCTGTTCGCCATCGACGGAGTGGCGGGGGTCTTCTTTGGGGCCGCGGCCGTGTCCGTCACGCGCCTGGCCGAAGGGCCGTCGTGGGCCGAGATGAAGCCGGCCGTCCTGACCGCCATCATGGACCATTTCGCCTCTGGCGCGCCCCTGGTCGATGTCGTGGCGGTGGAAGCGGCGGCCGCCGAGGACGACAGCGAGATCGTGGCCGAGATCAAGGCGCTGCTGGACAGCCGCATCCGCCCCGCCGTGGCCCAGGACGGCGGCGACATCCTGTTCGACCGCTTCGAGGAGGCGACCGGAACCCTGTATCTGCAGATGCGCGGCGCCTGCGCCGGCTGTCCATCGTCGTCCGCCACCCTGAAGGCCGGGGTCGAGCAGATGATGCGCCACTATGTCCCCGAGGTGGAGCGGGTCGAACAGACCCTGTGACGGCCTGAAACGGCGGGCTGAAACGGATTTGTCCTCGCGCACATCGGCGGCTTGGGTCATGATGGGCCATGGTCCGCTTCACCACAGACGATGATGTCCGCCGCCTGGGCGACGCCCTGGCCGAGTTGCGCCGCGAAAAAGGACTGAGCCAGGCCGAGGCCGGCGCCCGCATCGGCATGACCAGTCAGGGCTGGGGCCTGTATGAATCCGGCCGCCGGTCGGGCCTGTTCCGGCCGGACATCCAGCGCCGCCTGACCGGCGCCCTGGACGCCACGCCCGAAGCCTTGATGCTGAAGCTGGAGCCGGAAGCAGACGTAAGCGTTTCATCGCCGCAGCGCGCTCCCGGTGTGGAATCAACTGGTGCGGCCTTTCGCGGCCCGGCCTTGCCGGCCGATGTTCGCCTGATGGTGCTGACGACGAACGAGATGGCGCCCTGGGCGGCCGCAGGGGTGACCATCGCCTATCGCCCCGGACAGCCGCCGCGCGAAGGCCAGGGCTGTCTGGTGCAGATGGCGGACGGACGCCGGCTGGTGCGACTGTATGGCGGCCGTACGGACGCGAATGTTTCATTGTTGTCAGGCGTGGGCGACAGCGAAAGTGTTTCTGTGGATCGCATAGCCGCCCTGTCCGCCGTGGTGGGACGCTTTGACGCCTGATGAAACATAAATATTGCCATCAAAAGCGTTTCATTGTAGATAGGCCCGGCGACGAAGCAAAGGCAGTCGGGGGACGGCTTGATGACCAGGGGCGCAACAAGAGGCGCCGATGGCGTGGATCGCGCCGTGGGCGCTCGGATCGCGTCTCGTCGGGCCGCCCTGGGCTGGTCGCAGGCGCGGCTGGCGACCGCGGTGGGCGTCAGCTTTCAGCAGCTTCAGAAATACGAGTCCGGCCTGAACCGTGTCTCGGCCTCGCGCCTGCATCGCATCGCCGGGGTCCTGGGGGCGCCGGTGGCCGATTTCTTTCCAGACCCCGCCGAGCCCCCATCGCACGACAGGGACGCCCCGCCTCTGAACCGCGAAGCGCGCGGCATGCTGGCGGCCTTTGCCCGCATACAAGAGGCGCCGGTGCGCCGTGCGCTGGTTCAACTGGTGCAGGCCCTGGCCGCCTGACGGCAGCGGAGGCGAGGGCGTGAGCCGGTTTCTGGTCATCGACACCGCCCTGAACGCCTGCCAGGCGGGGCTGTTTGACGGCGAGGCCGCCGTGGCGACGCTGGCGCGGCCGATGGAGCAGGGCGGGATGGAGCGGATCGCCGGCCTGGTGCGCGATCTGATGCAGGCGGCGGGCGTCGGCTTCGACACGGTGGATCGCATCGGCGTCACCGCCGGGCCGGGATCCTTCACCGGCCTGCGGGTGGGTCTGGCGTTCGCGCAAGGGCTGGGCGCGGCCCTGGACCGGCCGGTGATCGGGATTTCCAGCCTGGACGCCCTGGCCGCGTCGGTCGCGGCGGACGGCGCGGTGATGGCGGCCATCGACGCGCGGCGGAGCCAGGTCTATGCGCGGCTTTATCGCGACGGGGCGGCCCAAGGCCCGGCCGAGGCCCTAAACCTGGATCAGGCGCGCGCCCTGGCGGCGGATCAGGGGCCGGGCCTGCGCCTGGTGGGGTCGGGCGCCCCCCTGGTGGGCGAAGGCCTGGACAGGCCTGACATTCTGCCCTTGGCGGCGCCGGACCTGTCGGCGCTGGCGCAACTGACCCTCGCCGCCGATCCCCACGCCTTCCCGCCCCGGCCGATCTATCTGCGGGCGCCGGACGCCAAGCCGCCGACCCGCCGCCCTGGCGCGCCGCGCACGACGACATGAGCGAGTTCACGGCCCAGGCCCTGGCCGATCTGCACGCCACGGCCTTTGCGGCGCCGTGGAGCGCGGCCGCCATCGCCGAACTGCTGGCCCAGCCGGGCGTCTTCGCCGAGGGGGATGAGGACGGCTTCATCCTGATCCGCGTCGTGGCCGACGAGGCCGAGATCCTGACCCTGGCCGTGCGGCCCGAGGCGCGTCGGCAGGGGGGGGGCGCCCGACTGGTGCAGGCCGCCGCCGGTCGCGCCGCCGGCCAGGGCGCCGCGCGCCTGTTCCTGGAGGTGGCCGAGGACAACGCCGCCGCCCGCGCCCTTTACGCCCGCTGCGGCTTCTCCGAGGTCGGTCGGCGACGCGGCTATTATCCGTCGTCCGGGGGCGGACGGATCGACGCCCTGATGCTGGCGCGCGACCTTTGCGGGCTTCCCTAGGCGGGGGACGCGGCCTATCCTTGCGACCCATGGACCGGATCGAACAACTGTGCGCCGAGCGCGGCATGCGCATGACCGAACAACGGCGCGTGATCGCGCGGGTTCTGTCGGCGGCCGAGGATCATCCCGACGTCGAGGAGCTGTATCGCCGCGCCTCGTCGATCGACCCGCACATCTCGATCGCCACCGTCTATCGCACCGTGCGCCTGTTCGAAGAGGCCGGCGTGGTCGAGAAGCACGACTTCGGCGACGGGCGCAGCCGCTATGAAGAGGCCGGCGACGACCACCACGATCACCTGATCGACACCAAGACCGGCGAGGTCATCGAATTCTTCGACGCCGAGATCGAACGGCTGAAGACCGAGATCGCCAAACGGCTGGGCTTCGAATTGGTGGGGCACAAGCTGGAGCTTTACGGCCATGCCATCCCCGGCGCCGAGCCGGGCGAGCGCGAGGGCCTGATCTATCGCCGCCATCGCAAAGAGGACGACGCGGGTCCGACCGGTTGAAGCCTCTGGCGACGGCAAGTGGCGCGACGGGCGCGGGCGCATTAAAAGATCGCCCATGACCCAGACTCAGGACCACGCCGCCGACACGACGGCCGGCGCCGCGACCAAGCGCCTGTTCATCAAGACCTACGGCTGTCAGATGAACGTCTATGATTCCGAGCGCATGGCCGATGTCCTGCGCCCGCTGGGCTATGCGCCGACCGATACGGCCGAAGACGCCGACTTCGTGATCCTGAACACCTGCCACATCCGCGAGAAGGCCGCCGAGAAGGTCTATTCCGAACTGGGCAAGATGCGCGAGCTGAAGGACGCCCGCGGCGGCGCCATGACCATCGCCGTGGCCGGCTGCGTGGCCCAGGCCGAGGGGGAAGAGATCATGCGCCGCCAGCCGGCGGTCGATCTGGTGGTCGGGCCCCAGGCCTATCACCAGCTGCCGGAGCTGCTGACGCGCACCGCGCGCGGACGGGGCGAGCGCATCGGCGCCGACTTCGCCCCGGTCGACAAGTTCGACGCCCTGCCGGCGGCCCGTGGCGTGGACGGGGTGACCGCCTTCCTGACCGTGCAGGAGGGTTGCGACAAATTCTGCACCTTCTGCGTCGTGCCCTATACGCGCGGGGCCGAATGGTCGCGGCCGGTGGCGGCGGTGCTGGCCGAGGCGCGCGCCCTGGCCGACAAGGGGGTGCGCGAGCTGACCCTGCTGGGCCAGAACGTCAACGCCTATGACGGCGAAGGGCCGGACGGAAAGCCGTCGACCCTAGCGCGGCTGGCCTATGCCCTGGCCGAGATTCCGGGCATCGACCGCATCCGCTATACGACCAGCCATCCCAACGACATGTCGGACGAACTGATCGCCGCCCATGGCGATCTGGACGCCCTGATGCCCTATCTGCACCTGCCGGTTCAGTCGGGGTCTGACCGCATTCTGCGGCTGATGAACCGCAAGCACGGCCGGACGAAATATTTCGAGCTGATCGACCGCATCCGTCAGGCCCGGCCGGACATGGCCATGTCGGGTGACTTCATCGTCGGCTTCCCCGGCGAGACCGACCGCGATTTCGAGGACACCATGGATCTGGTGGCGCGGGTGAACTACGCCAGCGCCTTCTCCTTCATCTATTCGCCGCGCCCCGGCACGCCCGCCGCAACCATGGCGGTCCAGGTTCCGACCGACGTCGCCAAGGCGCGCCTGCACGCCCTGCAGCAACAGTTGATTCAGCAGCAGGTCGCCTTCAACGAAAGCCAGGCGGGCAAGACCCTGCCGGTGCTGTTCGAAAAGATCGGCCGTCATCGCCAGCAGGCCATCGGCCGCTCGCCCTATCTGCAGTCGGTGCATGTCGAGGACGCCCGTCACCTGATCGGCCGGATCGTGCCGGTGACGATCCTCAGCGGACAGCAGAACAGTCTGACCGGCGTCCTGGCGGCCCCGGCCGAGGCGGCCGCCTGATGGCGCGTGACACCGACTTCATCCCGCTGAACGCGGTCGAACTGGCGGCCGTGGTCGGCCCGGCCAGCCGCCACATCGCCCTGGTCGAGGACGCCTTCAAGGTGCTGATCGAACAGCCCGGCGCGGGGGTCTCGGTCAACGGCTCGGCGCGCGATCGCGGCCAGGCGCGGCGGGTGATCGAAGACCTGGCCTCGCGCGCCGCCATGGGCGCCGAGGTGACCGAGGCCGACGTCCGCGCCGCCCTGGGCGCCGTCATGGGCCGGGCCATGCCCGCCGCCCGCGCCGATGCGCCGGTGGCCGAAACCCCGGCCGGATCGGTGGCCCTGCCGGTCGGACGGCGCGGCGCCATCGTGCCCAAGACGGCGGCCCAGGCGCGCTATCTGGAGACCCTGGCGCGGTGCGAACTGAGCTTCGGCGTCGGCCCGGCGGGCACGGGCAAGACCTTTCTGGCGGCGGCCTATGGCGCGTCCCTGCTGCGGCGTGGCCAGGTGGACCGGCTGGTCGTCACTCGCCCGGCGGTCGAGGCGGGCGAGAAGCTGGGCTTCCTGCCCGGTGATCTGAACGAGAAGGTCGACCCTTATCTGGCGCCGATCTGGCAGGCGCTGGACGACATCCTGGGGCCGGACGAGGTGCGCCGCCGCCGCGACAAGGGCGAGATCGAGGCCGCCCCCATCGCCTTCATGCGCGGACGGACGCTCAGCCACGCCTTCATCATCGTGGACGAGGCCCAGAACACCTCGCGCCTGCAGATGAAGATGGTGCTGACTCGCATCGGCGAAGGCTCGCGCATGGTGGTGACCGGCGATCCGTCGCAGGTCGATCTGCTGAACCCGCGCGATTCCGGCCTGGCCCATGCGTTGCGCATCCTGGACGGGGTCAAGGGCGTGGGGATCGAGACGTTCAGGGCCGAGGACGTGGTGCGTCACGCCATGGTCGAACGGATCGTGCGCGCCTATGACGCCGACGCCGCCCAGCGCCGCCCCGCGCCCGACCTGGAAGACGCGGACTGATCGCCGGTGACCGCGCCCGTCATAGAAATCGAGATCGAGGACGACGCCTGGGAGATCGTTCCTGAGGTCGAGGCGCGGGTCGTCGCTGCGGCCGCCGCGGCCTTGCACGACGCGGGCGGGGCGGTGGTTGTGCTGCTGACTGATGATGCGGCGGTTCAGGATCTGAACGCCCGGTTCCGGGGCAAGGACCGGCCGACCAATGTGCTGTCGTTTCCGGCGCCCGAGACGGCGCGGCCGCATCGGGGCGACCTGGTGCTGGCCTATGGGGTGTGCGCGGCCGAGGCGGCGGAACAGGGGAAGACCATCGCCGATCATCTGAGCCATCTGGTCGTGCACGGCGTTCTGCACCTGCTGGGCCGGGACCATGAGGACGACGCCGAGGCCGAGGCGATGGAGGCCGAGGAGCGCGCCATACTGGCGACCCTGGGCGTGGCCGACCCCTATGCAGGTGAACGATGAGCGGACGGTTCGAGCAAGGGTTGACGGCGCGGTGGTCGCGCATCGGCCTGGCGCTGGCGGCCGGGGCGGCGACAGCGTTGGCGCATCCGCCGTTCGGGGTGTTGCCGGGGCTGTTGGGATACCCCCTGCTGATGCTGCTGGCCGAGCGGTCGGGCACGGTGCGAGGCGCCGCCTGGATGGGGTGGCTGGCGGGGTTCGCCTATTTCCTGATCGGCTGCTGGTGGGTGGCCGAGGCGTTTCTGGTCAATCCGGCCCAGGCGTGGATGGCGCCCTTCGCGGCCAGCCTGCTGCCCATGGGGCTGGGCCTGTTCTGGGCGGCGGCGGCGGCGCTGTATCGCCGGTTTGCTCCCCCAGGGATGGCGCGGGTGCTGGTCTTCACTGTCCTGTTCGGCCTGATGGAATGGCTGCGCGGCCATGTGCTGACCGGCTTTCCGTGGAACCCGGCGGGCGCGGCCTGGAAGGCCGGGTCGGCGGGATCGCAGTTCGCGGCCGTGGCGGGGGTTTATGGTCTGAGCCTGGTCACCGTGGCGGCGGTTTCGGCGTTCGGGCCTCTGGCGGTCGCGGGCGAGCGTCGCCCGCGCCTGATCGCGGCGGGCGTGGGCGCAGGGGCTCTGATCCTGCTGGTCGCGGGCGGCATGGTGCGTCTGCATCAGGCGAAGGTTCAGCCGACAGACACCCTGATCCGCATCGTCCAGGCCGACATCGACCAGGACTACAAATGGTCGCCCGACGCTTATCGATCCATCGTTGATCGCTATCTGGCCCTGACGGTTCAGCCGGGGGCGGAACGACCCGACATCGTCATCTGGCCAGAGGGCGCCCTGCCGGTGACCGCCGCCGATTTCCTGGGCGAAGGTTCGGCCGAGGCGGTCGCCCTGTCGCGCGCCATGCAGCCGGGCCAGAGCCTGATCATGGGCCTCAGCCGGGGCCAGGCCGATGCGTCGGCCGAGGGCGGCGCCCGCTATTTCAACAGCCTGTTCGTGCTGAACGACGAGGGCGGGCCGGGCCTGCGCATCGCCGCCGTCTATGACAAGCACCGGCTGGTTCCGTTCGGCGAATATCTGCCGCTGGGTCGGATGATGAGCGCGCTGGGGGTGCGCAGTCTGGTGCATGTGCCGGCCGATTTCAGCGCCGGACCCCGCCCCGCGCCCATCGACGTGCCGGGCGCACCGCGCGTGCAGCCGCTGATCTGTTACGAGGGCCTGTATCCCGGCTTCACCCCGGGGTCGGCCGGGCGGCCCGACTGGATCGTCAACATCTCGAACGACGCCTGGTTCGGCGCGACCTCGGGGCCCATCCAGCATCTGAACCTGGCCAGCTATCGCGCCATCGAGACCGGCCTGCCGATCGCGCGGTCCACGCCCACGGGGGTGTCGGCCCTGATCGATCCGTGGGGTCGGATCGTCGGCGGTCACCGGCTGGCGTCGGGCCAGTCCGGGGTGATCGACGCGCGCCTGTCGCGTCCGGCGGCGATCACCCTTTATGGCCGGATCGGGGACGGACTGTTCTGGCTGATGACGCTTCTGGGCCTGGCGCCGGCGGCGCCGTGGAGGCGGTTGCGCGGCGTCGGTTAAGATCCCCGAATCGGCAACCGTTGCTATATTTAGGCGATTTTTCGTGACAGGACGAGCGTTCGCGCGCACATCAAGCGTTGTGTCATCGCAATAGCAGGTGGGATACCGCTGATGCCCAGAGGCGCCGGGGATAACGGACCCCATCCGGTCGATCGCCATGTCGGGCGCCGGGTGTGCGAAAAACGGATCAGCCTGGGCTATAACCAGAGCGACCTGGGCCGGGCCCTGGGCCTGACCTTCCAGCAGATTCAGAAATACGAAAAGGGCGCCAATCGCATTTCGGCGTCCAAGCTGTGGGACATCGCCCGCTTCTTCAAGGTCGATATCGACTATTTCTTCCAGGGCCTGGCGGACGCCCAGCCCGGCATGGCCGAGGGCGACGCCCCGGCGTTCCAGCATGATTTTCCGGCCACCCGCCACACCATAGAGATCGCCCGCCTGGTTCCGGCGCTGCCGGTGCGCAAGCAGAAGCTGGTGCTGGAGATGGTGCGCGAGATGGCCGGCGCCTCCGGCGAAGACGACTGAGACCGGCCTATTCCTGATCGCCGCCGTTGCGACGCCGCCCGAACGTGGGCGCGCGTTCCTTCTGTTCGGCCCAATAGGCGGGGCCGTCGTCGGGCTTGAACATGGTGCGCGGCGTGCCGTCGCGGGCGACGACCGCAAAGGTGTTGGTCGAGGCCTGATAGATCAGGGTGTCGCCGTTGGGGCGTTTCGCCGTCTCGGCGTCGCGCGGCGGCGTGGTGGTGAAGGCCCGCACCTTGGCCATGAAATCCTCGGGCGACCGCGCGCCGAAATCGGCCCCGTTGCGCCGGTACAGCCGCTCGATCTTGGCATCGACCGTTTCGCGGCGATTGGCGGTGACGGCGGGCCTGGCCTCCGCCGCAGGTTCGGCCTCGGTGACTGCGGCCAGGGCCTGGGGCGCCTCGACCGTTCCGGCATCGGCCGCCCGGTCGCGCGTCTGAACGGCCGAAGACCGTTCGCAGGCCGCCAGGACCAGGATCGAAACAAACGCGGACGCCAGAATTCCCTTGGTCATGTCACCCTCCCGAACTGACCCACCGACGTTATCTAGGCACAGGTTTGGTGTTCATGCAATGTTCCTGGTTGGGTTCCTTTCCGGCGCCTCGACGCTGACACGCGCGGCGGTTAAACCCATGGCCATGAGTATGGGCGCGCTGGATGGCCGCAAGGTCCTGTTGATCGTCGGCGGCGGCATCGCCGCCTATAAGGCGCTGGAGCTGGTGCGGCTGATCCGCAAGGCGGGCGGCCAGGTGCGGGCCGTGCTGACGGCCGGCGGGGCGGCCTTCGTCACCCCCCTGTCGCTGGCGGCCCTGACGAACCATCCGGTGCGCGAAAGCCTGTTCGCGCCGGACGACGAAACGGCCATGGGCCATATCGAACTGTCGCGCTGGGCCGATCTGGTGGTCGTGGCGCCGGCGACGGCCGGCCTGATCGCCAAGGCGGCCAACGGCATGGCCGACGATCTGGCGTCGACCACCCTGCTGGCGACCGACAAGCCCGTTCTGATGGCTCCGGCCATGAATGTGCGCATGTGGGGCCATCCGGCGGTCGTAGCCAATGTCGCGCGACTGGACGGGTTCGAGGGCGGCACGGGCTTCCATTGGGTCGGGCCAGACGAGGGGGAGATGGCCTGTGGTGAATATGGCCCCGGCCGCATGGCCGAGCCGGCCGCCATCCTGGACGCCATCGAAAGCCGGCTGGCGGGCGGCGCGGGTCAACCCCTGCGCGGGCGCCGCGTGGTGGTCACCGCCGGCCCGACGTTCGAGGCGGTCGATCCGGTGCGCGGCCTGACCAACCGGTCCAGCGGCAAACAGGGTTACGCCATCGCCGGCGCCCTGGCGGCGCTGGGGGCCGAGGTGACCCTGGTGTCCGGGCCGGTCGCCCTGACCGCCCCACCCGGTGTGACGCGCATCGCCGTCGAAAGCGCGCGCGACATGCAGGCGGCGGTCCAGGCCGCCCTGCCGGCCGACATCGCCGTTCTGACCGCCGCCGTGGCCGACTGGCGCGTGGACGGCGTGGCCTCGGGCAAGATCAAGAAGGCGCCGGGCGGGCCGCCGACCCTGCGGTTGATCGAGAACCCCGACATCCTGGCCGGCCTGTCGGCGCCGGGGCCGCAGCGTCCGGCCCTGGTGGTCGGCTTCGCGGCCGAGACCGAAAACCTGATCGCCAACGCTCGGGCCAAGCTGTCGCGCAAGGGATGCGACTGGATCGTGGCCAATGACGTGTCTGACGATGTGTTCGGCGCCGAGGGCAACGCCGTGACCCTGATCGACCGTTCCGGGCGCGAGGACGCCTGGCCGCGCCAGTCCAAGGCCGCCGTGGCCCGCGCCCTGGCCGCCCGCATCGCCGAGCATTTCCGAGAGGTTTGAATGACCACCCTGCGTCTCCAGCGCCTGCCCCATTCCGAAGGCCTGGCTCTGCCGGCCTATGAGACGGTCGGGTCCGCGGGCATGGATCTGCGCGCGGCCGTGGCCGAGGATGCGCCGATGACCCTGGCGCCGGGCGCGCGGGCGCTTGTGCCCACCGGCCTGAAGATCGCGCTGGAACCGGGCTATGAGGCCCAGGTGCGGCCCCGTTCGGGTCTGGCGCTGAAACACGGCATCACCTGCCTGAACAGCCCGGGCACCATCGACAGCGACTATCGCGGCGAGGTGGGGGTGATCCTGGCCAATCTGGGCCAGGAGCCGTTCGTGATCCGGCGCGGCGAACGCATCGCCCAGATGGTCATCGCCCGGCACGAACAGGCTACGGTGGCCGAGGTCGAGACCCTGGACGACACCGCGCGCGGGGCCGGGGGGTTCGGCTCCACCGGCCGCTGACGCAACCCTTCTTCGGAGACCCGCGTTAACCCTTCTTCGCGGTCAAGCTTGACCCGCATTTTCAAGGAGGTGTGGCGTGGAAGCGTTTTTCGATCAGATCGGCGCCCTGGTGGGTGGGCTGTTCGGCCTGACCCAGGCCGGGTTCGACGGGGTCAATCAGGTGACGGGCCTGCTGATCGCGGTCATCGCCGCCCTGGTGATGCCGGCCTGGAGCCGCCTGTGGGCCACGGCCCTGGGGGCGACCCTGGTGCATCACATCGTCAACGCCGTGCGCCCGGTGCTGGATGGCGGCGATTTCGCCCTGCCGGCGCTGCTGACGCTGGGCTTCTGGATGATGACCCTGGCGCTGTTCCTAGGCTATGCGGTGGTGATCGCGGTCTTCTTCCTGATCCGCAGCCTGCTGACTGGCGGCCACCGGCACAGTCCCGCGCATTGAGGCGAGGGCGCTCCAAGCAAAAGGGCCGATCTTGCGACCGGCCCTTTCATGCTTCGACTGGAGCGGGCGAGGCGATTCGAACGCCCGACCCTCACCTTGGCAAGGTG
>NZ_CALMFB010000064.1 GCF_937863155.1 uncultured Brevundimonas sp.
ATCTCGCGGTCGCGGACATTGCGCGGGGCGCCAGACACCATGACCACGCCCGGATCGTGGGTCAGGGCGCGGGCGCCCACGGCCTCGAAATCCAGGCCGGTGGGGTTCACACGGGCGCCCACGAAGGCGTAGGCGCTGGCCGCGCGCGGATACATTTCGACCACATCGACGCGGAAGATCCAGCCGGCGGCCAGAAGGCCCACGAAGACGCTGGCCAGACCGGCCCAGGTCACCCCATGGGCAGCGGCGCGGCGCAGGCGGCGCTGATGTTCGGCCCGGGCGCGGAAGGCGCGCGGCAGTTCCGGCGCCGGGGTTTCGGCCAGGTTTTCGTTCGGGGCTTCGGGGTCCGCATCCCCCTCGAACTCGGGTTTCGGATCGGGCCGGGGCGTGAAGCCGGGCGCGGGCGCGGCGGCCGTCAGCTCCAGCGGGTCTTCAGACAAGGCCTTCCAGGTTTCGCCGCAGGACTGGCAGCGGACCTTGCGCCCCATCGGGCCGATCACGTCGTCGGGGGCGAAATAGCTGGTGGCGCAGGCGGGGCAGGTCAGTATCATGGCGGCTGACTGCGAGGCGTAACGCCCCCTCCCGTGCGGCGCGCGGCGGCCCCGCTGAACCTAGCTGAAACCCGATGACGCCCGAAACCCGCCGCGCCGCGACCGCCGCTTCGACCCCGACCGCCCGACTGGACGGCGTGGGTTTCGGCTATGCGGAAGCGCCCCAGGTGCTTCGGGACGTTAACCTGATTTTGCCGCGCGGCTCTTTCCACTTCCTTACCGGGCCGTCGGGGGCGGGAAAATCGACCCTGCTGAAGCTGCTGACCCTGGCCGAACGGCCGACCGAGGGGCGAATCACCCTGTTCGGACAGGATGCGACCCAGGCGCCGCGCGCCGCCCTGCCCGGATTTCGCCGCCGTATCGGGGCGGTGTTCCAGGATTTCCGCCTGCTGGATCACCTCAGCGTCTTCGACAACGCCGCCCTGCCGCTGCGGCTGGCGGGGGATCGGGCGGCCGACTACGCCGGGGATGTGCGCGAAATGCTGGCCTGGGTCGGACTGGGCGACCGGCTGGAGGCGCAGCCCCCGGCCCTGTCCGGCGGCGAGAAGCAGCGGCTGGCCATCGCCCGGGCGGTGCTGGCCCGGCCCGAACTGATCGTGGCGGACGAGCCGACCGGCAGCGTCGACGCCGCCATGGCCCAGCGCCTGCTGCGCCTGTTCCAGACCCTGAACCGCCAGGGGACCACCCTGTTGATCGCCAGCCACGACCAGGATCTGGCCGGGCGTTCGGGGGCGACGGTGCTGCGCCTGAGCGGCGGGCGACTGGAGGCGGCGGCATGAGACGGGGGGCCGATCTGGGGCGGACCGGTCTGGGGCGGGCCGATCTTCTGCCGCGCGATGCGGCGGGCGAGCCATGGCTGGCGGCGGTCATCGCCGTGCTGTGCCTGCTGGCGGGCTTGGCGGGCGCGGGCGGACTGGCGGCGGACCGGGCGGCGCACGGCTGGGCCGGGCGGCTGCGGGCCGAAGCGACCGTCCAGGTGCGGCCCCGCGCCAATGAGACCGAGGCGACCGCCGCGGCCCGCGCCGCCGAGGTTCTGTCGGGCGTGGACGGGGTGGCCGAGGCCGAGGCCCTGGACCGGCGCGCGTCCGAGGCCCTGCTGCGGCCCTGGCTGGGCGAAGCCATCCTGCCGGACCTGGCCCTTCCCATGCTGGTGACGGTGCGGCTGGACCCCGAGGCGCCGGCCGGGATCGCGACCTTGAGCCGCGCCCTGGCCCAGGCGGGGCTGGACGCCACGGTGGACGACCATTCCCAGTGGCGCGGCGAGGTCCAGCGGGCGGCGGCTCTGATCACCGCTCTGGCGGCGGCGGCCTTCCTGCTGACGGCCGGAGCGGCGGGCGCGGCGGTGGTCTATGCGACGCGCGCGGGACTGGCGGCCAATCGGACGGTGGTGGAGACCCTGCGGCTGAACGGCGCGACCGACGGGGCGATCGCGGCCCTGTTCATGCGCCGCTATGGCCTGCTGGCGGCGGGCGCGGGCGCAGGCGGGGTCGGAACGGCGGCGCTCCTGCTGGCGGGGATGCGGCTGCTGGGCGGGGCCGAGGGGCTGACCCCCGCCCTGCCGGTGGCGTGGAGCGACCTGATGCTGCTCTCGCCGATCCCGCTGATCGCCGCTACGGTGGCGCTTGTCGCGGCGCGAATCGCCGTGCTGAGCGATCTTGGCCCCCGCCACGCCCGGCGGTAGGAAGGACCGATGAAATTCCTGGCCCTGATCGGCATCGTCGCCCTGGTCTGGCTGGTGGGGCTGTTCGCCTTCGCCGAGCGGGTGCGCGGCCTGACGCCTGCCGAGGAGCCGGCGCGCGCCGACGCCATCGTGGCCCTGACCGGACCGTCGGCCGAGCGGGTCAATGTCGCCATGCGGCTGCTGGAACAGGGCAAGGGCAAGCGGCTGCTGATCTCGGGCGTCAACCGCGAGGTGCGCCGCCAGGAACTCAGCGCCCTGACGCCGGGGTCCAAACGGCTGTTCAACTGCTGCGTCGATCTGGGGTTCGAGGCCGAGACCACCACCGGCAACGCCCAGGAGATCGCCGCCTGGGCGCGGGCGCGCGGCTATGACCATCTGATCGTGGTGACGTCCGACTATCACATGCCGCGCAGCCTGGTGGAGATCCGCTCGGCCGCGCGCGGGGTGCAGCTGACGCCCTATGCGGTGTCCACCCCGTCGCTGGACGACAGCGGCTGGTGGCGGGCCGCCGTCACCGCGCGGCGCATGACATTGGAATACATGAAGTATCTGGCCGTTCTGGTGCGCGAGGGCGTGCGGCGGCTGACCGGCGGCTCGGTCGATCCCCAGCCCGCGTTCGAGGCGGCGGCCAAAAAGGCGGGCGTCAAGGCGGGCGCGCGGCCGTGATCGTTCTGCGTTCGCTGGCCTTCACCCTGTGGCTGTATCTGTCGATGGTGATCTATGCGGTCGGCCTGTCGCCGGCGCTGCTGATGCCCCACCGCTACGCCATGGGGGTGATCAAGCTGTGGTCGCGGTTCGTGCTGTTCGGCCTGCGCTGGATCGCCGGGGTGCGGGTCGAGGTGCGCGGGCTGGAGCATCGGCCGACCGGCTCGGCCCTGATCGCGGGCAAGCACCAGGGCATGCTGGACGTGGTGGCGCCCTTCGCCATGCTGGACGACCCCTGTTTCGTGCTGAAGAAGGAGCTGATGCCCCTGCCCTTCTTCGGCTGGTTCGCCTGGAAGACACGGATGATCGCCGTGGACCGTTCGGCCCATTCCAAGGCGCTGAAAGGCATGGTGCGCCAGGCGCGCGATCGCCACGCAGAGGGCCGGCAGATCCTGATCTTTCCCGAAGGCACCCGCCAGGCGCCGGGCGCGGCCCCCGACTACAAGCCCGGCATCGCCGCTCTTTATCGCGACCTGGACAGCCCCTGCTGGCCGCTGGCGACCAATTCGGGCGTGCACTGGCCCGCGCACGGCTTCATCCGGCGGCCGGGGCTGGTGGTGTTCGAATTCCTGCCGCCCATTCCGGCCGGGCTGAAGCGGGCCGAGTTCATGGCCGAGCTGGAGACGCGGCTGGAGGCCGCCTCGACCGCCCTGCTCAAGCCCTGAGGCGGACTTCGCTCATTTCCGCCGCGATGCGGGCGGCGGCCATCATCGGGCTGGCGTCGGCGATCACCGGCCGGGCCACGACCAGATGGCTGGCCCCCGCCGTCAGGGCGGCCGCGGGCGTCGCCACCCGCTGCTGATCGCCCAGGTCCGCGCCGGCCGGCCGCACGCCGGGGGTGACGATCAGGAAGTCGGGCCGTCCCGCCGCATCGGCCGCCGCGCGCGCCGCCGCCGCCTCCAGCGGGCTGGACACCACGCCGTCGACGCCGCAGTCCAGCGCCTGATGCACCCGCCGCGCCACCAGTTCGGCCGCCGTGGCGCCATAGCCGATGGCCTTCAGATCGTCGTCCGACAGGCTGGTCAGGACGGTGACGGCCAGAACCTTCGTCCCCGACCCGGCCGCACCCCTGGCCGCCGCCGTCATGACCTGAGGCTCGGCATGGACGGTCAGCAGGTCGCAGCCGCCGTCGGCCACGGCGCGGGCGGCCCCTTCGACCTGGGCGCCGATGTCATGCAGCTTCCAGTCCTGAAACACCTGTTTGCCCCGCGCCCGCAGGTCGTGGGCGAAGGCGACGCCGCCGGGCCGGGCCAGCAGGGTCAGCCCCACCTTGTAGAAGGTGACCACATCGCCGATGCGATCCACCATGTCGCGCGCGACCTCGACCGAGGGCAGGTCCAGCCCGACGATCAGGCGCGGGTCATTCAGCAGCGGCGAGGTCATCGACGGGCTCCCGCCGAACGGCTAAGCAGTTCGACGCAATTCGGTTTGAGGGCGAGGGCAGGTCATGGACGCGGTCGATCTGGGGGTCAACCTGTTCGTGGCGCTGTTCGCCCTGGTCGATCCGATCGGCAACATCCCCATCTTCGCCGCCGCCACCGCCGGGGCCAGCACCCGGCAACGGCTGTCGGTCGCCGCCCTGATCTGCGTCTTCGTGGCGGCGTTTCTGGCCTTCTTCTTCTTCACGGGCCTGAGCCTGCTGCAATTCTTCGGGATTTCGCTGGCGGCCTTCCGCATCGCAGGCGGCATTCTGCTGCTGCTGCTGGGCCTGGACATGACGCGGGAGGACTTCTTGAAGTCCTTCACCGATTCCGACGCCGCCCATGACGCCATGGACGTGCGCGGTTACGCCCGGCGGCGGTTCCAGCGGCTGGTGGTGCCCTTCGCCATTCCGCTGATGATCGGGCCGGGCGCCATCTCGACCATCATCATCCAGGCGGGCGAGGCCGAAAAGGTCGGGCCGGCGGGCACGGCAGCGGGGGTGATCGCCATCGCGGCGGCGGCGGCGGTGTCCTTCCTGTGTTTCGCCTTGACCGGGCCGATCAGCCGCATCCTGGGCGATGTGGGCATGTCGATCATCGTGCGGGTGCTGGGCCTGATCCTGTGCGCCCTGGCCATCCAGTTCATCCTGATCGGCCTGTCCGAAGCCCTGCCCGGCATGATCAGCTCGGGCGTCACCACCCCCTATCCGCAGGGCGGGCACTAGCCACCCGCGCCAGGCTGGACGCCTTAGACCCGGCCCAGCCGTTTGGCGTGGCCGCCGACCATCTTCAGCGCCATCCCGTCAGGCAGGTGTTTGACCAGGCCGCCCAGGATGTTGTTCATGACCCCCGGCGTCACCGCCGCGCGGTTCGCCTCGACCGCCGCCCAGCCGATCCGGGCCACATCGGGCGACCGCATCCACATCCAGCCGGGATAGGCGGCCGACACCTGGTCGCGGGTGCCGTTGGCGTCGTGAAACTCGGTCAGGGTGTAGCCGGGGTTCAGCACGGTGACATGCACGCCGGTCCCGGCCATTTCCAGATGCAGGCCTTGCGACCATTTGATCAGGAAGCTCTTGATCGGCCCGTACAGGGTGTCGCCGCCGGTCGCCGGCATGCGCCCGGCCAGGGAGGCGACGTTCAGGATGCGGCCGTATCCCCGCTCGACCATGCCTGGCGCGAAGATCCGCGCCAGTTCGACCGGCGCCGACAGCATGACCCGCACCATGGCGGCGTGATCGGCCGGGTCGGTATTCAGAAAGCCCGCGGTGCGGGAAAAACCCGCATTGTTGACCAGGCCGTCCACCGTCAGACCGCGATCCGCCACCGCCTGGGCCAGACGCCGGGGCGCGGCGGGATCGGCCAGATCCTCCACCAGCACGGTCACCTGCGCGGCGGCGGCGATTTCAGCCGCCAGGGCCTGCATCGGGGCCTCGCGCCGCGCGGTCAGGATCAGGTTGTGACCGCGCCGGGCGCATTCGCGCGCCAGATCGGCGCCGATGCCGGCCGAGGCGCCGGTGATCAGAACGGTGCGCTTCAAGCCGGAACCTTGATCCCGGCCAGACTGGCCGGATCGGCCGCCAGCAGATCGGCGATGGTGATGCGGTTCAGGGCGTCGGCCGCCGCCGCATCGGCCGCGGTCAGGGCCTTGGCCACCTGGCGCGGGATATGCTCGCCCACCGGACAGCCCTTGGCCCCCGCAGGCGGCGACCCCAGGTGGGCGCAACCGTTGACGGCGCGCAGCACCTCGTCCAGCCGAATGTCCTCGGGTTTGCGCAACAGCCATGAGCCGCCAGACGCGCCGGACCGCGTGGCGATCAGCCCCGCCTTGGCCAGCATGGCGGTGACGCGCCGGATCACCACCGGATTGGTCGGCACCGAGGCGGCCAGCACCGCGCTGGGCGCCGCCTGGGCGGGACCATAGGCGCCCTTGTGGGCCAGATAGGCCAGGGCGTGGGCGGCGACGGGAAAGCGTTGGCTGTCGGACATGGCGTTTCTGGCTTCAATTTAGGCGTTCGGCGCCGGATTCACAAACGCCGGAACCCCAGCGCCCCGCCGCGCGATTGAACGGGGCGCAGAAAGGGTCTAAAGGCCCGCCGCTCTTGATGGGCCCGCCCCTCCCCGGCGACGCCTGGAGAAACCGCATGGCCGGGCCCGACGCCCGCGACGAGGCCGCCCCGCCCGCCGCCCCCACCGAACCGACGCCGCAGGCCGGCGGTCACGGCCATGGCGGCTTCTGGCTGTTGACCATGGGCGCCATCGGCGTGGTCTTCGGCGACATCGGCACCAGCCCGCTCTACGCCCTGCGCGAGGCCCTGGCCCATTCGCGCGGCGGCGGGGCCGACGATCTGGCGGTGCTGGGGGTGCTGTCGCTGGTGTTCTGGGCGCTGTTCCTGGTGGTGACGGTCAAATACGTCGTCTTCCTGATGCGGGCCGACAACAAGGGCGAGGGGGGCACCCTGGCGCTGATGGCCCTGGCCCAGCACGCTCTGGGCCGGCGGTCGGCCTTGGTCTTCCTGCTGGGGGTGTGCGGGGCGGCGCTGTTCTATGGCGACGGGGTTCTGACGCCGGCGGTGTCGGTGCTGTCGGCGGTCGAGGGGCTGGGCGACGCGCCGGGCCTGAACGGCGGGCTGGACCCGTTCATCCTGCCGATCGCGGCGGGCATATTGATCGCCCTGTTTTTGGTCCAGTCGCGCGGCACGGCCAGCATGGCGCGCTTCTTCGGGCCGATCACGGCGGTGTGGTTCCTGGTCATGGCCGGCCTGGGGGTGCTGCACATCTTCGACGATCCGTCGGTGCTGCGGGCCCTGTCGCCCCACTATGGGCTGATGTTCCTGTTCGACAGCGGCCCCATGGGCTTCATCGTGCTGGGCAGCGTCTTCCTGGCCGTCACGGGGGCCGAGGCGCTGTACACCGACATGGGCCATTTCGGTAAGGCGCCGATCCGGTTCGGATGGGTCGCCTTCATCCTGCCGTGCCTGATGCTGAACTATCTGGGCCAGGGCGCCCTGGTGCTGAGCGATCCTTCGGCGCGGGTGAACCCCTTCTGGGAGATGATCCCCCAGGCGATCTACTGGCCGGTGCTGATGCTGGCCACCTGCGCCACGGTGATCGCCAGCCAGGCGGTCATCACCGGCGCCTTCTCCCTGACCCAGCAAGCGGTGCAGCTGGGTCTTCTGCCGCGCCTGACCATCCGCCAGACCAGCGAGAGCCAGGCGGGCCAGATCTATGTGCCCACGGTCAACGGCCTGATGCTGGTCGGGGTGCTGCTGCTGCTGGCCATGTTCCCGTCGTCGTCCCAGCTGGCGGGCGCCTATGGGGTGTCGGTGACCGGGGCCATGCTGGTGGACAGTCTTCTGGCCTGGTTCATCGTGCGGCGGCTGTGGAAGTGGAGCCTGCCGCTTTCGATCGTGGCCATCACCCCCTTCCTGATCATCGATGCGGCCTTCTTCGGCTCCAACCTGCTTAAGATCCCGCAGGGGGCCTGGGCGCCGCTGGTGCTGGGCGGGGGGCTGGTGCTGGTCATGTGGACCTGGGTGCGCGGGTCGCAGATCCTGGCGGCCAAGACGCGCAAGGACAGCCTGCCGATGGGCGATCTGATCGAGATGCTACGCGCCCGGCCGCCGCATCGCGCGCCCGGCACGGCGGTGTTCCTGACGTCCGACCCCGAGGTCGCGCCCGTCGCCCTGATGCACAACCTCAAGCACAACAAGGTGCTGCACGAGAAGAACATCATCCTGACCGTCCGCACCGCCGATCGGCCGCGCGTGCCGGAGGCCAAGCGCGTGGCCTTCGAACCGGTCAGCGACGACTTCAAGCGCATCGTCGTCACCTATGGCTTCATGGAGACGCCCAACATCCCGCGCGCCCTGGGCCTGTGCCGCAAACAGGGGCTGAAGTTCGACATCATGTCGACCAGCTTCTTCCTGGGCCGCCGCTCGCTGGTGCCGTCGGCGCGTCAGGGCATGCCCCTGTGGCAGGATCGGCTGTATATCTTCCTGATGAGAAACGCCGCCAACCCGACCGACTTCTTCCACATCCCGCCCGGCCGCGTGGTCGAAATGGGCACGCAGGTGTCGGTTTGAGCCGTCCGCCGCGCCCCGGAACCAACTCCGACGCCCGTGGCCGCCGCATGGCCGACAAGGCGCGCGGGCCGCGTCCCCCGCGCCGCGAGCCGACGCCGCGTGTCGATGAAGGCCCCGAGGTCGGGGTCGAGGCCCGCATCGCCGCGGGCGTGCTGCTGAACGCGGCTCTGGAGAAGCGCAACGGCGTGGACGAGGCCCTGGCCTTCCGCGAGGTGGCGTCCCTGCCGCCGGCCGACCGCGCCTTCGCCCGCGCCGTGGCCATGGCCGCCCTGCGCCGCCTGGGCGAGATCGACCAGATCCTGGACCGCCGGCTGAAGGCGCGACCCAACGATCAGGTGGTGACCATATTGCGCATCGCCCTGGCCCAGATTCTGGTGCTGGAGACGCCCGCCTTCGCCGCTGTCTCCACCGCCGTGAAGCTGGCCGAACGCGACGCCAAGACCCGGCCGTACAAGGGTCTGGTCAATGCGGTGCTGCGCACCATCGGCCGCGAGGGGCCGGGCCTGACCACGGCCGAGGCCAATCTGCCCGACTGGATCGCGGCCCGCTGGCGCGCGACCTATGGCGAGCCGGTCATGATCGGCCTGGCCCTGGCCGGGCGCGACGAACCGCCGACCGATCTGAGCCTGAAGCCCGGTGCAGACGCCGCCGCCCTGGCCCAGGCGCTGGACGGCTTCGTTCTGCCCGGCGGTACGGTGCGCACCGGGCGGCGCGGCGACATCGCCCAATGGCCTGGCTTCGACACCGGCGACTGGTGGGTTCAGGACGCGGCCGCCGCCGTTCCCGCCCGGCTGCTGGACGTGCGCGCCGGCGAGACCGTGCTGGACCTGTGCGCCGCGCCGGGGGGCAAGACGCTGCAGTTGGCGGCGACAGGGGCCGCCGTCACGGCCCTGGACCGGTCAGAGGCGCGGCTGAAACGCCTGTCGGCCAATCTGGCTCGCACGGGGCTGGACGCCCAGGTCATCGCCGTTCCGGCCGAGGACTGGGACGACGCCCGCACCTTCGACGCCGTTCTGCTGGACGCGCCCTGCACCGCCACCGGCACCTATCGCCGCAATCCCGAGGCGCTGCGCGCCACCCGCCCGACCGAGGTGGCCAAGCTGGCCGATGTTCAGCACCGCCTGCTGGATGCGGCGGCCGAACGGGTCAAGCCCGGCGGCCGGCTGGTCTATTGCACCTGTTCGCTGGAGCGCGAGGAGGGCGAGACCCAGGTGCTGGCCTTCCTGCGCCGCAACCCGGCCTTCCGCACCGTTCCAGCCGACCCCGCCGCCATCGGCGCCCCGCCCGAGGCCCTGACCCCCGAAGGCTGGCTGCGCCTCCTGCCCAGCCAATGGCCCGAACACGGCGGCCTGGATGGCTTCTTCGCCGCGCGGCTGGAGCGCGTCGGTTAAGGTTTCGGCTTGCGGCGACTGGGCTTGGGCAGGGCCTCGGACTGTTTCCGAAGGTCTGCATACTCCTGATCCACACGAGCCTTTTCGGCGGCTTTTCGTCGTTGGTCGAAAAGCTTGTAGTGGCGACGCGCCTCGTGATCCGCGCGATCCTTGCTCACTTCGCCGCCGTGGGTCAGGGGGATGCGATTCAACTGGCGCAACTGTCGGTCCAGCAGAATCTCCGCCTCAGCCATCGTGGTCAGCCGCCCGATCTCCAGCTGATCCTCGAAAATCGACAACAGAATGTCGGTCAGGCGGTTAAGCTCCTTGATCTCCGGCGGCCTCAAATAATTTTTGGCGATCGTCACATCCGCAGACTTCACCGCGTCACCCGACCAGACCTGTAGGCCCATGTTGTCCTGTCCGGCGTCGGCGCGTGAAATGATGACCTGGGCCGGCGTGAGGTTCGTCACCGCGTAGCAGAGCTTGGCCTGGGTGTTCCGGTAGAACTCGCGCCACCGTTCAGATTTGGGATCATAGTCCTGGCAGAAGGCGCATATCTGACGGATTTCAGCATAGACGTTCGCTTCCGAACTGCGGATGTCGCGGATGATCTCGCGCAGTTCGGCGATGCGATCCTGTTCGCCGCCCGACTTGAGCCGCTCGGTATCGACGACAAAGCCCTTGGTGGCGAACCGGACCAGCACCGCCGTCGCCCATCGCCGAAACAGGGTCGCCTGTGCGGAACTCACCCGGTAACCGACCGAGATCACCATATCGAGGCTGTAGGCGGTGACGCTGCGTCCGGCCGGCCCCTTAATTTGCAAAAAATGCAAATCGGGGATGCCCTCGAGCTCACCTTCCTGAAGGATCGCTGCGATGTGGCGCGACACGACCGAGACGTCCCGGCCGAACATCTGCGCGATCTGGGCCTGGGTCATCCATAACGCCTCGCCGTCGAATTTCAGCTCGGCGCGGACCCCTGCCGCCGTGCTGTAGATCAGGAAGCGATCTCCGGTGTCGCCATCTTCATAGACGCGCACCGGTTCGACGCCGGACAGGTCGGTGATGGAATCATCGTCGTCATTCATGGAACAAGTGTAGAACACGGATGGGCTGCTGCTCCAAGTCGCCTTGCCCCCCGGCGCGACCCGCCTTATCCCCGGATCATGGCCACGCCCCTGATCTGTCCGTCGATCCTCGCCAGCGACTTCGCCCGTCTGGGCGAGGAGGTGCGGGCGCTTGAGGCGGCGGGCGCCGACTGGGTGCATGTGGATGTGATGGACGGGCATTTCGTGCCCAACATCACCCTGGGCCCCGACATCGTGAAGGCCATCCGGCCGCATACGTCCCTGCCGTTCGACGTGCATCTGATGGTCGCGCCGGTCGATCCGTGGCTGAAGGCCTATCGCGACGCCGGGGCCGACATCCTGACCGTCCATCCCGAGAGCGGGCCGCACCTGCACCGCACCCTGGGCGCCATCCGCGAGCTGGGGGCCAAGGCGGGGGTGGTGTTCAACCCCGGCACGCCGCTGTCGAGCCTGGAAGATGTGGTCGATCTGGTCGATCTGGTGCTGATCATGTCGGTCAATCCGGGCTTCGGCGGCCAGAAATTCATTCCCTCGGCCCTGGACAAGATCGCCCGCGCCCGCGCCATCCTGGACCGTGCCGGGTCGTCGGCGCATCTGCAGGTCGATGGCGGGGTCACCGTCGACAACGCCGCCGCCTGCGTCGCAGCCGGGGCCGACGCCCTGGTGGCCGGCACCGCCGTGTTCCGGGGCGGGCCTGACGCCTATGGCGCCAATATCGCGGGGCTGAAGCGCCCGGCATGAGTCCCATGGGTCCGTTCGCGCGCGAGACGCCCTCGGTCGGGCCGGGCCAGATTCCGGGCCTGCACGGGGCGCCGGTGCGCACCCCGGTGCGGACAGGCGGGGCGACGACGGGGCCGGGCCTGTGGCCCGCCCTGGCCGGACGGATGCTGACGCGCCAGCTGTGGATCGAGCTTTATGGCCTACCCGGCTACGCCCTGACGCTGAAGGGGCGCCGCGCCACCGGTTTTTCCGCCACCCCGCGCGACTTCCGACCCGTCGATCCGGCGGCGGGCAAGGCGATCCTGTCGGGCCGGTTCACCCTGGCGGGCCTGAGCCAGGACATCGAGGCCGGGGCTTACCCCTGGAACCGGCCCAGCCCCAGCCGCGCCTTCGCCGTCGAACTGCACGCCTTCGCCTGGCTGCCCAGCCTGATGCTGCAGGGCGAACGGGGCGCGCGTCAGGCGCTGGATTTGACCCTGGCCTGGGGCCAGACCTTCGCCCGCTGGTCCCCCTTCGCCTGGGGGCCGGAAATCCTGGCGCGGCGGGTGTTCAATCTGTCGGCCGCCGCCCGCCGCATGGGGCAGGTGGCGGATGAGGCCGAGCGTCAGCGTTTAGCCGACATCCTGGGCCGTCAGGCGCGCCAGCTGCTGCGTCCGCCGGGCGGAACGGCGGGCCGGGCCGAGCGGTTGACCGCCGCCGCCGTGGCCGGATGCGTGCTGGGCGGGTCGCCCGGCGTCCGTCTGCGCAAGACCGCTCTGGCGCGTCTGGGCGGCGCCCTGCGCCAGACGGTGGCCGCCGACGGCGCCCACGCCTCTCACGCGCCGGAAGCGGGCCTGGAGCTGCTTCTGGACCTGCTGACGCTGGACGACGCCCTGGGCCAGCTGTCGGAGCCGACGCCCGCGCCGGTGACCGAGGCCGTAAACCGCCTGACCGCCGCCCTGGACATCCTGGCCCTGCCGGACGGCCGGCTGGCGACCTTCCACGGCGGTGGGCCGTCCAGCGCGGCGCGCGTGGCCGCCGCCCGCAGCCAGGAAGACGTCGGCGACGGCGCCTTCGAACCGGGCGTGACGGCGGGCCTGGATCGGATCGGCGGCTTCGTGCGTCTGCGCAGCCCGCTGTTGACGGTGATGGCCGATACGGCCGCGCCGCCGCGCGGGGCCTGGGCCGGCGCGGCCTGCGCCCAGCCGCTGGCGCTGGAGATCGTCTGTGGACGCGATCGGCTGATCACCGGCTGCGGCTGGACCCCGCGCGCGGCCGAGCGTCAGGGTCTGCGGCTGACGCCCGGTCATTCGACCCTGACCCTGGGCGAACATTCGACGGCCGAACCTCTGGGCGGCTGGAAGGCCGAACTGCTGGGGCCCCGCCTGGTCGGCCGCGCCCTGCATGTGGAAGCCGAGGCGCGCGAGGGCGACGGCGCCCTGTGGCTGGAGATGGAGCATGACGGCTGGGCCGCGGCCCACGGCCTGTTGCACCAGCGGCGGCTGTATCTGGATCAGCGGCTGGACGAACTGCGCGCCGAAGAGCGGCTGCATCCCGCGCCGGGCCAGGACAAGGTGGTGCGCGCCATCGCCGCCCCCTATGCGATCCGGTTCCAGCTGGAGCCGGGGGTGTCGGCGTCCCTGGCGCGAGACCGGCGGTCGATCCTGCTGCGCGGCGCCTCGGGCCGGGGCTGGTGGTTCCGCACCGACGGGCCGGACGTGGCCATCGAGCCCAGCGTCCATATCGACGAGGGCCTGACACGCCGGTCGCTGCAGATCGTGGTGCGCGGCTCGGCCCGCACCGACGCCGAGAGCAAGATCCGCTGGAAACTGAGCCCCGCCGGCGCGCCGGGCGATCCGGCCTAGACCCGTTCGCTCTAGGCGGCCGCTCGGGACCGGCGCTGAAGCCGCCACGCCGCGCCGCCCGCCAGAGCCAGAGCGAACAGGATCATGGCCCATTCGCTCAGAGTGGGAATAGGCGACGGCCCGGGCGGCGCATCGAAGACGGCGCTGAAATGCAGTTCGCCCCCCAGCGACCGGCCCCAATCGGCCGTCGCCGCCCGGCGATAGGCATAATAGCCGTTCGGGTCATTATCGGCGATGCCGGCGTCCAGAAGACCGAACTCGCCAGGGTTCACCTGAGCGACCGCCAGCCAGTAATTCTTGGTCGGGTCCAGAAACACATTCGGCGTGAAAAACGTCTCGGTGAAGGTCGGGCTGGTGATTTCGGTTACCGGCCCGGTCCAGACCGGCGCACCCGTCGGGGCCAGATTGTCCCACTCATAAATGACTGGCCGAACGAACAGGGTCGCCGATCCGCGCTGTATCCAAACCGAATACTGCGACAGATTGCCGAGATAGGGCGGACGCACGACCTCGCCCGGCATGGGGAAGGAATCGTTGAAGCTGGCCGCATCCCCTGTCGCATTGCTGCTGATGGTCACTTGAGCGGCCGCAGGCTGGGCCAGGCCCAGAACGATCGCGAGCGCCAGGCCCGCCATAACCGAAAGCTGTCTGAACATTCCAACGCTCCCCAAACACGATTTTGTCGCAGACGGCCGACGCATCGGCAAGCTGAGCCATTGCCGATGCGTCGGCCGGGGTGACCTGAAACGCCGGGGATGCTAGACGCGCCGCGCGCCTCCCCAATTTCAGCTCACGGACATCTCCCATGCCCGCCGCTCCCGATTTTCCGCCCGCGCCCGACCGCGTGGCGCCGCGCCGCGCCCTGATCTCCCTGTCCGACAAGGCGGGGCTGGAGGATGTCGTTCGCGCCCTGGATGCGGCGGGGGTCGAACTGGTGTCGACCGGCGGCACGCGGGCGGCCATCGCGGCCCTGGGCCTGCCGGTCAGGGACGTCGCCGATCTGACCGGCTTCCCGGAGATGATGGACGGCCGGGTCAAGACCCTGCATCCGGTGGTGCATGGCGGCCTCTTGGGCGTGCGCGACGCCCCCGCCCACGCCCAGGCCATGACCGACCATGGCGTCGGCCCGATCGATATCGTCTGGATCGACCTTTATCCGTTTGAATCAACCGTTGCCTCGGGCGGCGGTTTCGAGGCGGCGGTCGAGAATATCGACATCGGCGGCCCGGCCATGATCCGCTCGGGCGCCAAGAACCATGGCTATGTCGCCGTCTGCGTTGATCGCGCCAGCGCCGAAGCGGTGGCCCAGGCCGCATCGCAGGGCGGGACGACGCTGGACCAGCGCAAGCGTCTGGCCGCCGCGGCCTTCGCCCGCACCGCCGCCTATGACGCCGCCGTGTCCGGCTGGTTCGCCGGTCAGGTCGAGGACGCCGCCCCGGCGCGCAAATCCATCGCCGGCGCCCTGGCCCAGACCCTGCGCTATGGCGAGAACCCGCATCAGGCCGGGGCCTTCTACCGCACCAGTGAAACCCGCCCCGGCGTCGCCAACGCCCGCCAGCTTCAGGGCAAGGAACTGGGTTACAACAACATCGCCGACGCCGACGCCGCCTATGAGCTGGTGGCCGAGTTCGAGGCGCCGGCCTGTGTGATCGTGAAACACGCCAACCCCTGCGGCGTGGCGGTCGGGAATGATCTGTCCGAGGCCTACGCCCGCGCTCTGGAATGCGATCCCGTCTCGGCCTTCGGCGGGGTGGTGGCGGTCAACCGGCCCCTGACCGAAGCCGATGCACGATTGATCACCGATATCTTCACCGAAGTGGTCATCGCGCCGGGCGCCGACGAGGCGGCCCAGGCCGTGTTCGCGGCCAAGAAGAACCTGCGCCTGCTGCTGACCGATGGCCTGCCCGATCCGCTGGCGGCGGGTCAGGTGTTCCGCTCGGTCGCCGGGGGCTTCCTGGTCCAGTCGCGCGATACGGCGCGGATCACGGCGGCGGACCTGAAGATCGTCACCCGACGCCAGCCGACCCCGACCGAGATCCAGGACATGCTGTTCGCCTTCGTGGTGGCCAAGCACGTCAAGTCCAACGCCATCGTTTACGCCAAGGACGGCCAGACGGCCGGCATCGGCGCCGGCCAGATGAACCGCAAGGATTCCGCCCGCATCGCCGCCATCCGCGCCAGGGAGGCCGGCGAAGCCAAGGGTCTGGCCCATTCGCTGGCCCAAGGCTCGGCCTGCGCGTCCGAGGCCTTCTTCCCGTTCGCGGACGGTCTCTTGGAAGCCGCCGCCGCCGGGGCCACGGCGGTGATTCAGCCGGGCGGGTCGATGCGCGACGCCGAGGTGATCGCGGCGGCCGACGAGGCGGGCCTGACCATGGCCTTCACCGGCGTGCGGGTGTTCCGGCACTAAAATCTCAGGTCAGGGCTTGGGGACCAGCCGCCACATCCGCAGGGGGTGGCGCACGGCCCCCGCCTCCAGCCCCGCCGCCTCGCCTCGGCCCAGATACAGGTCCGCCCGCACCGGCCCACGGATGGCCGAGCCGGTGTCCAGCGCCATGACCAGGCCGCGATAGCTGGCGCGCGCGCCGATCAGATTGCCGCCGTCCGCCTCGATCCACACGGCGTCGCCATAGCGCCACGAGGCCGGGTCGACGGCGATGGCCCGGCGTTCGGGCAGGGGAACCGCCGCCGCCCCGTTCGGCTGGCCGCCGTCGTCTGGGTCCATGCGGAAGAAGATGTAGCGCGGGTTCAGCGCCATGACGGCCCGCGCCTCGGCCCCCCGGCGCGCGGCCAGCCAGGCGCGGATGGCCTCTCCACTGGTCCCGTTGGGGGGCAGCAGGCCCCGGTCGGCCATGGGCCGGGCGATGCCGGTGAAGGGCAGGCCGTTGTCGGCGGCGTATGCGGCGCGGGCGCGGCCCCCGTCCTCGAACGTCAGATAGCCGGACCCCTGAATCTGCATGAAGAACAGGTCTTCGGCCCGCATCCAGGCGATAGCCTGTTCGGGACGGGCGGCGCCCTCGATGGCCGCGCGGTCGTCATAGGGCGCGATCGATCCGTCGGCCCGGCGGCGCATGAAACGGCCGTCCACCCGCTCCAGATCGGCGGGCCGGGCCAGGACCGGGGCGTCGAACTCGGGCGACCAGGCGCGACGGGCGGGATATTCCGGCGCGAAATAGGCGGTCAGCAGGCCGGGGCGGCCATCGGCCGTCTCGGCCGGGGCGGCGTCGAAATTCTGTTCGAAAAAGGCCCGCGCCTCGGTCGGGGTCGGCAGGCGCGCGCCCCGTGTGATCATGGCCCGCGCCTGGTCGCACAGGCTTTGCGCCTCGCGCCCGACACGGCAGCCGTCCGCATAGGCATACAGGGCCGCCAGGTGGTTCTCCTGATCCCAGCCGGGCAGGGCGGCCATCGGAACCGTGCGCGCGACCGGCCGCACCGGCGGCGCCGGCTCGGGGCGCGGCGCGGGCGATGGCGCGGGTGAGGGTGAGGGCGAAGGACTGGGTCTGGGCGTCGAGGCGCAACCGGCCGCCAGCGCCGTCAGGGCCAGGGCGACGAACCGGCCGCCCAGGCGGCTCACGCCGACGCCGGCTCGACGCGGGCCAGGACCCAGTTGGGATCGGCGGCGCCCAGGGCGCGCTCGAAGGTCCAGTTTTCGGCCGTGCGGCGTTCGTCCACGGTTTCGGCCTCGCCCTTGGTCAGGCGGCTGCGCAGCTCGGCCAGGAACCGCACCCTGGCCACCGCCCGCTCGCCCTCGGCGGTGGCGACCTCCAGATCGGCGCGGGGCGGATGGACGAATTCGACCTGTTCGGTCTCGCCGCGGGTCTCACGCGCCGCCATCCCGGCCTCGAACGAGGTCATGACCGCCGGGGTCAGCAGCGGGCGCAGGGCCTCGCGGTCGCCGGCGGCGTAACCGCGCACGATGGTCTCATAGGCCTGGCGCGCGCCGTCCAGGAAGCGGGCGGGATCGAACGACGGATCGCGCGCCTTCAGTCCAGCCACCGCCGCCAGAGCCGCCGCATCCAGGGCCGGGGCGCGCGGGGCGCCGTCTGCGGGCGCGCCGGGGCCCGCCGCAACGGGGGTCTTGGCGTCCTCCTGCGGCTGGCGACCGACCTTCTTGCCCAGCACATTGTACAGCTGGAACAGCACGAAAGCCGCGATCACGGCGAAGACGACGATGGAGAAATGCGTGGGCAAGGGGCGTCCAGGGGCTGCGAGAGGGCCGAGCGTCGCCTTCAGGATTAGGCGCCCGTCTCGCCCGACGCAAGGCGCGGCGTTGCGGCGTGACGCCGCCCCGTGCTAGTCGCCACGCCTCGTTTCACCGCGCCCTCCGGCCGAACACAGCCCAAAGTTCCGACATGACCGACGCCACGCCGCCCGCCAATCCGCCCGCCGACACCCCGCCCGCCGGCGCGCCCGAACAGGGCCAGCCGGCCGGTCCGGGCTTCCGTATCCTGGCCCAATACGTCCGGGACCTGTCGTTCGAGAACCCGCGCGCGCCCGAAAGCCTGCGTCTGGAAGGCAAGCCCCAGATCGACATGGGTGTCGAAATGGGCGCGCAAGGGCGGCCCGACGGCCTGTTCGAAGTCGACCTGAAGATGTCGGTCAAATCGACCAGCGAAGACGGCAAGCCGGTCTTCCAGGTCGAGCTGGTCTATGGCGGCCTGTTCGCCCTGTCGGGCGTGTCCGAACAGGACATCGAGCCGATGCTGCTGATCGAATGCCCGCGCTATCTGTTCCCCTACGCCCGCGAAGTGATCTCGCGCGCCACGGGCGACGGCGGCTTCTATCCGCCCTTCCTGATCGACCCGATCGACTTCGCCGCCATCTATATGTCGCGCCAGGAGCAGATCGCCCGCAGCCCGGCCGAGCCCGGTCAGGCCTGATCGATCACCACGCCGTGGGCGGCCCATAGGGAGCCGTCCTTCAGCGTCCGTTTCAGAAAGTCCGCATGGGCGGCCCGCTCGATCTCGGTCGAGGCGGGCGCCAGCGGGCGCGGGCGGGGCGGATAGCCGCCCGCCGCCTGGGCCGACGCTTGAGCGCGCGCCGCCGGGCCGGCGGTCAGGTCCAGCGCCCGCTCCTTGCCGCCCTTCAGCTCCAGATAGACTTCGGCCAGCAGACGCGCGTCGATCAGGGCGCCGTGCAGGGTCCGCTCGACCAGCGAGATCTTGAACCGCTTGCACAGGGCGTCCAGCGAATTGGCCATGCCCGGAAACCGCTTCTGGGCCAGTTGCAGCGTGTCGATCCAGCGGTCGCGCTCGGGCGCCGGACGACCGGCTTGGGCGCACTCGAAATCGATGAAATTCCGGTCGAACGACGCGTTGTGGGCGATGATCGGCGCATCGCCGATGAATTCCAGCAGGTCATCGACCACCGCCGCGAATTTCGGCGCATCGCGCACCTTGTCGTCGGTGATGCCGTGCACGGCGATGGCGCCGGGGGGGATCAGCCGCTCGGGATTGACCAGGGTATGATAGGTGCGCCCGGTCGGCAGCAGATCCTCGATCTCGATACAGCCGACCTCGATCAGCCGGTCGCCCGTCTTGGGGTCGAAGCCGGTGGTTTCCGTATCCAGAACGATCTCGCGGGCCATGACCCCTTATTGGGCCGGTTCGGCGCCGGGGTGAAGCCTGCGGCGCGGCGGCGTCCACAGGGGATCGGTCACGGTGGCCACGATATCCGCCACCGCCGCGCGCGCCGCCTCCAGTCCGTGGCCGGTGTCGATGATGAAGTCGGCGCGGCGGCGCTTTTCGGCGTCGGGCGTCTGGCGCGTCAGGATGGCGTCCAGCCGTTCACGCGTCATGCCTGGCCGGGCCAGGACCCGCGCCCTCTGCACCTCGGGATCGGCCGTCACCACCACGACCGCGTCCACCAGGGCCTCCAGGCCGTTTTCGAACAGCAGGGGAATGTCCAGCACCGCCAGGCGCACGCCCACCGCCTCGGCCTCGGCCAGATCGTCCAGCCGATGCTCGGCCACCAAAGGATGCACCGCCGCCTCCAGCCGCGCGAAGGCGGCGGCGTCCGACCCCAGGGCGCGGGCCAGTTTCGTGCGGTCCACAGCCCCATCGACGACCACCCCGGGAAACAGGGCGCCGACCGGTTCGACCGCCTTGCCACCCTTGGCGTAAAGCGCATGCACGGCCGCATCGGCGTCCCAGGCGAAGGCGCCGGCGTCGCGGAACAGGGCCGTGGTCGTGGACTTGCCCATGCCGATGGAGCCGGTCAGGCCCAGAACGATCATGGCGCCTCTCCCAGGATGGACAGCGCCCGCGCCCGCACGTCCACGGCGGGCGGCGGTTCGACCCCGAACAGGGCGCGGAACGACGGTCGCGCCTGGCCGATCAGCATGGCCAGGCCGTCCACCGTCGGCAGGCCCCGCGCCTGCGCCGCCGCCAACAGGGGCGTGACCAGCGGCCGATAGGTCATGTCCATGACCACCGTCCCGGTCTCCAGCGGGCCCACATCCAGATCGGGCGGGGCGCTGAGGGCGTTGACGACCAGAACCGCATCGCCGAACGCCTCGGGGCTGCGGCTGACGATCACCGCCGGGCCAATGTCGGCGGCCAGGCGTTCGGCGCGCTGGGCCGTGCGGTTGACGATGCGCACCGCCGCCCCGGCCTGGGCCAGGGCATGGGCCGCCGCTCGCGCCGCGCCCCCGGCCCCCAGGATCACCACCGCCTGACCTAGGACGCTGAGGCCCGGCGCCTGTTCGGCCAGAGCCAGCATCAGCCCTTCGCCGTCCGTGCTGTCGGCCTGGATGCGGCCGTCGCGGAACAGCAGCAGATTGGCCGCCCCGACGGCCCTGGCCGTCTCGGTCGCCTGATCGGCGGCGGCCAGGGCGGCTTCCTTATAAGGCGCGGTCACATTCAGTCCGGCCAGGGCGCCGGACCGGCCCTGTCGCAGCAGGTCCACGAACGCGTCTTCATCGACGGGTTCATGGGCGCCGTAGTGGGCGTCCAGACCGGCGGCCTCGATCCAGGCGCCGTGGATCGCCGGGCTGAGGGAATGGCCGATCGGACGGCCCGCGACGCCGGCCCGGATCGTCATGCCGCGATCACCCCGTGACGACGCAGCTGGTCCAGCACTGTCCACAGCGGCAGGCCCAGGACGGTGAAATAGTCGCCGTCGATCCGGTCGAACAGCTGCGACCCCAGACCTTCCAGCCTGTACGAACCGACACAGGCCAGCAGCGCGGTCCCTTCAGCCGCCAGATAGGCGTCCAGGAAGCCGTCGCTGAAATCGCGCACCTGCATGGTCGCCGTATCGACGCCGGACCACAGCACCCGGCCGTCCCGCGCCAGGGCGGCGCCCGAGTGCAGCTGATGCGGCCGCCCCCGCATGGCGGACAGACGCGCGCGCGCGGCGCCCAGATCCGGCGCTTTTGAGATCAGGGCGCCGTCGAAGGCCAGGGTCTGGTCCCCGCCCAGCACCCAGGCGCCGGGTGTCCGCTCGGACACCGCCAGGGCCTTGGCGGCCGCCAGTTCCTGCGCCAGTTCTGCCGCGCGGGCGGCGTCGAACCGGGCCTTGACCGCGCCCTCGTCCACATCGGCGACCTGCACCTGAAACGCCACGCCGGCGTTTTCCAGCATGGCGCGGCGGGCGGCGCTGGCCGAGGCCAGAATCAGCGGGGCGTGGGTCACCAGTGGCTGGCCAGTCTGCGGCTGCGGCGCTCGCTCAACAGGTTGATGATGGCCGCGGCCGTCTCCTCGACCGAGCGGCGGGTCACGTCGATGACCGGCCAGCCGCGCCGCTCGAAGGCCCGGCGCGCCTTGACCGTCTCGTCGCGCACGGCGTCATGGTCGACATAGCTGGAGGCGCGGCTGGCGTTCAGCCCGTCCAGGCGGTTGCGGCGGATCTGGACCAGACGGTCCGGCGACACGGTCAGGCCGACCACCAGCGGGTTTTTCAGCGCCGTCAGACGTTCGCCGTCCTCCTGGCCCGGCACCAGGGGGACATTGGCCGCCCGGATGCCCCGGTGGGCCAGATAGATGCAGGTCGGGGTCTTGGAGGTGCGGCTGACCCCGCACAGCACCACATCGGCGGCCTCCAGATCCTGGGTCGCGCCCTGGCCGTCGTCGTGGGCCATGGCGAAGTCCAGGGCCGCGATCCGCTCGAAATAGTCGTGGTCCAGGGCATGCTGGGCGCCGACGCGCGTGGACAGGGCCGCGCCCAGATAGCGCGACAGGGCGCCGACCAGCGGGTCCAGCGCCCCGATCTGGGGCATGTCCAGACGCCGGCAGCCTTCCTCCAGCTGTTCGCGCAGATCGCGGTCGACAATGGTGTGCAGGACCACGCCGGGGGCGGCGGCCACCTCTTCCAGCACCCGCTCCATCTGCTTGTCCGACCGGACCAGGGCGTAGATGTGCTCGATGGGGATGACGCCGTCGAACCGGGCCGTCACCGCCTTGGCCATGGCGTTCAGGGTCTCGCCGGTGGAATCCGACACCAGATGGACGTGGAAATAGGTCGCCAGCCGCGCGGGTCCGGGACGGGCGGGGCCGGGACGATTGGGGTTGGCGGGCGTCATGCGGGGATGGGCCGATCCTGTGGATGGTCTGTGAGAAGCGGATCGCTTCCCTGGGCGCCGATCAGCATAGCGACAGGCAGGGCGGCTCGCGAGTGTGGATCGGGCGGGAAGATCGGCCCGGTTCGACCCCCGTTCATCCCCCGGCCCAAAAGCCGGCCAATCTCGGCTGGGGAGAAGGTTAACGAAACCCTAACGGCGCCCAGGCGGCGAGGAGGCTGGGACGGCGGCGGATTAAGACTTTCTTAACGCTTATCCCCGGTTTCGACAGGCGTCATGATGACCGTTCCATGACAGGGCGCATCCTGTGCAGAACGCCGTCGGGCCTCTGGATCAGGCCCCAGTTCTCCCCGCCGTCCCGCGCCCTACCGACTACTTCCATCTCTCTTTTCTTCTTTGATCTGAAATAGGGATTGAGCCATGCGGCCGGGGACCGTATCAGCCGGGCGATGAGCACGCCTGACCTGATCCGCGTTCTGAACGGCGAGACGATGGCCCGGCCGCCGGTGTGGTTCATGCGTCAGGCCGGGCGTTACCTGCCCGAATACCGCGCCCTGCGCGCCCAGGCGCCGGACTTCATCGCCTTCTGCCTGAACCCCGAGATGGCGGCCGAGGCGACCCTGCAGCCCATGCGGCGGTTCCCCTTCGATGCGGCCATCGTCTTCGCCGACATCCTGTTGATCCCCGGCGCCCTGGGTCAGAAGGTCTGGTTCGAGGCGGGGGAGGGGCCGCGTCTGGGCGCCCTGCCGGAGATCGCCGCCATGCGCGACCGGGCGCCAGCCGCCGGCCAGGCGCTGAAGGCCGTGGGCGAGACCCTGTCGATCGTCCGGGCGGCGCTGGAGCCGGAACGGGCGCTGATCGGCTTTGCAGGCGCGCCCTGGACGGTGGCCACCTATATGCTGGACGGCGAGGCTCGCACGATCGGCAAGGGCGAGCGGGCGCAGGCGCGCACCTATGCCTATGCCGAACCCGACAAGGTCGCGGCCCTGCTGGAGGTGCTGGTCGAGGCGACGGCCCATTATCTGAAGATGCAGCAGGACGCCGGCGCCCAGGTGCTGAAGATCTTCGAGAGCTGGGCCGAGGGCCTGCCGGACGATCTGTTCCACAGTCTGGTCCTGGCCCCGCATCAGGCCCTGGTGCGCCGCGCGCGAGAACTGGGCGTCACCGTGCCCATCATCGGCTTCCCGCGCGGCTCGGCCGCCCTGGCCGAACACTATGCGGCCCAGGCGGGGGTGCAGGGCGTGGCGCTGGACACCGCCTGTCCGCTGGAGGTTGGCCGCCGGGTCCAGGCGATCCGGCCGATCCAGGGGGCGCTGGATCCTCTACTGCTGCGCGCGGGCGGACCGATGCTGGACCGGCGCATCGATCAGCTGATGGCGGCCTGGAACGACGGGCCGTGGATCTTCAACCTGGGTCACGGCATCCTGCCGGACGTGCCCATCGCCCATGTCGAACAGGCGCTGAAGCGGATCGGGGCGGGATGACCGGGGCGGTCGGGCAGAGGATCGCCGTCGTCCTGTTCAACCTGGGCGGGCCGGACGGACCCCAGGCGGTCAAACCCTTTCTGGCCAATCTGTTCAGCGACCCGGCCATCATCGGCCTGCCGGCCCTGGTGCGGCGGCCCCTGGCGCGGCTGATCGCGGCACGACGGGAAAAGGGCGCCCAGGCCAACTATGCGCTGATGGGCGGCGGCTCGCCCCTGTTGCCCGAAACCCGCGCCCAGGCGGCGGCCCTGTCGGCGGTGCTGAAACAGGCTCGGCCGGACGACCGGATCGGCGTCTTCATCGCCATGCGCTACTGGAACCCTCTGACCGAACAGGCGGCGGCCGAGGTTCAGGCCTTTGCGCCGGATCGGGTCGTCCTGCTGCCGCTTTATCCCCAGTTCTCGACCACCACGACCCAGTCGTCGCTGAAACGCTGGCGCGAGGTCTATCGCGGGCCGGGCCGGGAACATGCGGTCTGCTGTTATCCGCGCGCCGAAGGCTGGATCGCCGCCCAGGCGGAGGGGGTGAAGGCGGCCCTGGCCCAGGCGGGCGAGGCGCCCGTGCGGGTGCTGTTCTCGGCTCACGGCGTGCCCGAACGGGTCATCACCGGCCGGGGCGATCCCTATCAGGAACAGGTCGAGGCCACGGCCACAGCCATCGCCGTGGCGGCGGGTCTGGTGGACTGGCAGGTCTGTTACCAGAGCCGGGTCGGGCCGTTGAAATGGCTGGGGCCGTCGACGCCCGAGGCGATCGAACAGGCGGCGGCCGACGGCGTCGGCGTGGTGGTGGCCCCCATCGCCTTCGTGTCCGAACATATCGAGACCCTGGTCGAGCTGGATATCGAATATGCGGAACTGGCGCACCGGCTGGGCGTGGCGCCCTATCTGCGGGTTCCGGCCGTGGGGGTGACGCCGGTTTTCATCGAGACCCTGAAACAGGCGGTGATCCAGGCGCTGGACCGCGACGGGGTTTCGCCCCACGGTCCCGGCTGCGAAGGACGATGGGCGGCCTGCCCGGTCCGGGGCAGCTGTCGCAAGGAGGCGGCGTGATGGACTATGATCTGGTGCGCGGCCTGCACATTCTGGCGGTGATCGCCTGGATGGCCGGCATGCTGTTCCTGCCGCGCCTCTATGCCTATGACGCCGAACAGGCCGACAAGCCCGAGCCGCTGCGGTCCGAGATGCGCGCCCTGTTGCGCCTGTGGCAGGTGCGGCTGCTGCGGATCATCGTCAATCCGGCCATGATCGCCGCCTTTGTGTTTGGCGGCTGGCTTCTGTGGATCCGCAGCGGTTATGGCGCGGACTGGAGCGTGGCCCATCAGCCGTGGATGATCGTCAAGCTGGCGGGGGTGTTCGCCCTGTCGGCCTGGCACGGTTTCCTGGCGGGCCAGAGGAAGAAGATTCTGGCCGGGACGTCGAAATGTTCGGGCCGCTTCTGGCGCATGACCAATGAAATCCCCTTCCTGATCGCCATCGTCATGGTGATCGCCGTCACGACGGAATGGGCCTTTTAAGGCGCTATCGGTCGACGCGCGGCGTCTCCCGGCTTGAGCGCCTGATGGGGCGCAGACGACCTCATGCTTGACCCGAACGGGCGGGCGTGGTTTGCCTGCGCTCGAACCGGTCCTGGCGTTCCGCCGGACGGTCCCCCTCTCTCAGCGATGCCGCTTCCCTTCTCTCGAAGCCGAGGCGGAGACCATCGCCCTTCCTGCCGGCCGCAAGGCCATGAATCGCCAGCCGTCTCGACCTCGCTTGGTGCGAGCGTTCGGGCGTGCGCCTGAATGAAGACATCCATGACCGACGTCCGCGACACCGACCCGACCGCCCCGGAAACGGAGACCCTGGAAGCCGAGACTTTCGACGCCGACACCACGGCCGCCGACCAGATCGTCATCGATCAGGAAGCCGACGAGGACGACGACGGCGAACCCATCGTTCCCAACGGCCGCATCACCCTGGCCGAACTTAACGAGAAATCGCCGGCCGACCTGGTCGCCTTCGCCGAGGGTCTGGAGGTCGAGAACGCCTCGAACCTGCGCAAACAGGATCTGCTGTTCGCGATCCTCAAGGCCCTGGCCGAGGAAGAGGTCGAGATCATCGCCGACGGGGTGCTGGAGATCCTGCCCGACGGCTTCGGTTTCCTGCGCAGCCCGGACGCCAATTATCTTCCGGGGCCGGACGATATCTATGTGTCGCCGTCGCAGATCCGCCGCTTCGGCCTGCGCTCGGGCGACACGGTGCACGGCGCCGTGCGGGCTCCGCGCGAGGGCGAGCGCTATTTCGCCCTGCTGAAGGTCGACACGATCAATCTGGAAGACCCCGAGGCGGTCAAGACCAAGGTTCTGTTCGACAACCTGACCCCGCTCTATCCCGAAGAGCGGATCCATATGGAGATCCAGGACCCGACCCTGAAGGACCGGTCCGGCCGGGTGATCGACATCGTCGCCCCCCTGGGCAAGGGCCAGCGCTGCCTGATCGTGGCCCCGCCGCGCGTCGGCAAGACGGTCATGCTGCAGAACATCGCCAAGTCGATCGAGGCCAACCACCCCGAAGTCTTCCTGATCGTCCTGCTGATCGACGAACGCCCCGAAGAAGTCACCGACATGCAGCGCACGGTGAAGGGCGAGGTCGTGGCCTCAACCTTCGATGAACCGGCGTCGCGCCACGTCGCTGTGGCCGAGATGGTGATCGAAAAGGCCAAGCGCCTGGTCGAGCACAAGAAGGATGTGGTCATCCTGCTGGACTCCATCACCCGCCTGGGCCGCGCCTATAACGCCACCGTGCCGTCGTCGGGCAAGGTGCTGACCGGCGGCGTCGACGCCAACGCCCTGCAGCGGCCCAAGCGCTTCTTCGGCGCCGCGCGCAATGTGGAACAGGGCGGCAGCCTGACCATCATCGCCACGGCCCTGATCGACACCGGCAGCCGCATGGACGAGGTGATCTTCGAAGAGTTCAAGGGCACCGGCAACAGCGAGATCGTGCTGGACCGCAAGGTGGCCGACAAGCGCATCTTCCCGGCCATCGATGTGCTGAAGTCCGGCACCCGCAAGGAAGATCTGATTACGCCCAAGGATCAGCTGACCAAGACCTATGTCCTGCGCCGCATCCTGAACCCCATGGGTCCGCAGGACGCGATCGAATTCCTGCTCGACAAGCTGCGTCAGACCAAGAACAACGCCGACTTCTTCCAGAGCATGAATACATAATTTTGGCCCTAACGCTCGGCTCGCGGAGCCTCGCTGCTTGAGGGCCCCCCTGTTTCACGTGAAACAGGGCGAAGACAGAGGAGCCGTCCTATGAAGGTCAACGTGGAAGTCGACTGCACCCCGGCAGAGGCGCGGGCCTTTCTGGGCCTGCCGGATGTGGCGCCGCTGAACGAGGCCATGGTGGCCGAGATGCAGAAGCGGATGCAGGCCAATGTCGCCGCCATGCAGCCCGAAGAGCTGATGAAGACCTGGACCAGCTTCGGCCTTCAGGCCCAGGACCAGTTCCGCCGTCTGATGGAATCGGCCGTCACCGGCGTCGGCAAGCCGTAGTGACCGCGCTCCTCCCTGTTGTGCGAGGATTGCCATGACCGACACCATCTTCGCCCTGGCCACGCCGCCGGGCCGGGGGGCGATCGCCGTCATCCGCATATCGGGGCCGGATACGGAAAGAACGCTGGAGGCGCTCGGGGTCGCTCGCCTGAAGCCGCGCCTGGCCATGCTGCGCGACCTTGCGCATGGCGGCGATTACATCGACCAGGGGCTGGTGCTGTGGTTTCCTGCCCCGGCCTCCTACACCGGCGAGGACTGCGCCGAGCTGCAACTGCATGGCGGCCGGGCGGTGGTCGAGGCGGCGTCGCGCGCTCTCCTGGCCCTGGGGCTTCGACCGGCCGATCCGGGCGAGTTCACCCAGCGCGCGTTCCAGAACGGCCGGATGGACCTGGCCCAGGCCGAGGCGGTGGCCGATCTGATCGACGCCGAAACGCAAGGACAGGCGCGCCAGGCCCTGGGCCAGCTAGGCGGCGCCCTGTCGCATGTCTATGCCGGGTTCCGCGCCGATCTGCTCCGCGCCCTGGCCCTGGTCGAGGCCGAGATCGATTTTCCCGATGAAGAGACGCCCGACAATCTGGCGCGGTCGGCCGGGCCGATCCTGGATGGCCTGATCGCGCGGCTGGAGGCAGCCCTGGCCGATGCGCGGCGAGGCGAGCGGGTGCGAGACGGCTATCGCATCGTCCTGATCGGCGAGACCAACGCTGGCAAGTCGTCGCTGTTCAACGCCCTGGTGGCGCGCGAGGCGGCCATCGTCACCCCCATCGCCGGGACAACCCGCGATGTTCTGGACGCCGAACTGGTCATCGGGGGCTATGCGGTGACCCTGTCGGACACGGCTGGCCTGCGCGACAGTAACGATCCGGTCGAGGCCGAGGGGGTGCGTCGCGCGCGGGCGCGGGCTGAGGCTGCCGATCTGCGGCTGTGGGTGCGGGCGCCGGGCGATGCGCCGGGCGTGGCCGCCGACTATGCGCAGGCCGATGATCTGGTAGTCCTGACCAAGGCCGATCTGGGCGAGGCGCCCCAGGTCGCGGGACATGAGACGCTGAGCCTCAGCACCTCGACGGGGCAGGGGCTGGATCGCCTGCATGACTGGATCGCCGCGCGCTTGGCCCGAGACCTGTCCGGCGCCGACTTCCCGGCCGTGACCCAGGAACGGCACCGGCGTCGGCTGCAGGAGGCGCTGACGGCCCTGAGTGCCGCGGGCGCTCTGCTGGACCGGGCGCCCGAAATGGCGGGCGACGATCTGCGCCGGGCCAATGACGCCCTGGCGCGGGTAACGGGCGAGATCGGCGTCGAGGAGATCCTGGGCGAGGTCTTCGCCAGCTTCTGCATCGGCAAGTGATGTTTCACGTGAAACAGCGGCTCAGGTGGCGTTTCGGGCCCATTTCGCCTATGTGCGCGCCATGAGTTCCTTCGACGTCATCGTCATCGGCGGCGGGCATGCCGGTTGTGAGGCCGCGGCGGCCTCCGCGCGTCTGGGCGCCCGGACGGCGCTGCTGACCCAGAAGCTGTCGACAATCGGCGAAATGAGCTGCAACCCCGCCATCGGCGGCCTGGGCAAGGGCCATCTGGTGCGCGAGATCGACGCCCTGGACGGCGTCATGGGGCGTCTGGCCGACCGGGCGGGCATCCAGTTCCGCCTGCTGAACCGGTCCAAGGGCGCCGCCGTGCGCGGTCCACGCAGCCAGATCGACCGCAAACTTTATCGCCAGGCCATGCAGGCCGAGATGGCGGTCACGCCCAATCTGACCCTGGTCGAGGGCATGGCCGAGGGTCTGATCCGCGATGGCGGCCGCGTGGCCGGGGTCGAACTGGCCGACGGTCGGCGGCTGACGGCCGCGTCGGTGGTGCTGACCACCGGCACCTTCCTGAACGGCGTCATTCATCGTGGCGACGAGCGCCGGGCGGCGGGACGGGAGGGGGACGCCCCCTCCACCGGCCTGGCGGCGGACCTGTATGGAACCGGCCTGATGATGGGCCGGCTGAAGACCGGGACACCGGCGCGGCTGGACGGGCGCACCATCGCCTGGGACCGGCTGGAGATGCAGGCGGCGGACGATCAGCCTGTGCCCTTCAGCTTCCTGACCGACCGGATCACGGTTCCCCAGATCGCCTGCGGCGTCACCCACACGACCGAGGACACCCACCGCATCATCGCCGAGCGTCTGGGCGAAAGCGCCGTCTATGGCGGCAAGCTGTCGGGGCGGGGGCCGCGATACTGCCCGTCGATCGAGGACAAGGTGGTCCGTTTCGCCGACAAGACCAGCCACCAGATCTTCCTGGAGCCGGAGGGGCTGGATGATCCCACCGTCTATCCGAACGGCATTTCGACGTCGGTCGGAGAGGCGACGCAGAGGGAATTTCTGCGCACCATTCCGGGCCTGGAGAGCGTCGAGGTGTTCCGCTTCGGCTACGCCATCGAATACGACTATGTGGACCCGCGCGAGCTGACGTCGGGGCTGGAGGTCAAGCGCCTGCCCGGCCTGTGGCTGGCGGGCCAGATCAATGGCACCACGGGCTATGAAGAGGCGGCGGCTCAAGGTTTGATCGCGGGGGCAAACGCCGCGCGGGCGGCCGGCGGCGGCGATCCGCTGATCCTGGGCCGGGACCAGGCCTATATCGGGGTGATGATCGATGACCTGGTCACACGTGGCGTGACCGAGCCCTACCGCATGTTCACCAGCCGGGCAGAGTACCGGCTGACGCTGCGTGCCGACAATGCGGACCAGAGGCTGACCCCCCTGGGCGTCCATGCGGGTCTGGTCGGGGCCGAGCGGCGCGACGCTTACCAGGCGAAGGCCGACGCACTGGCAGCCGCGGGCGCCGTGGTTCGCGAGACCCGTTTCACGCCGCGCGAAGCGCAGGCCCTGGGCATCGCCGTCAACAATGACGGCCAGCGCCGCTCGATCCGCGACCTGTTGGCCTATCCCGGCGTGGATCTGTCGGTGTTCGAGGCGGACCAGCCGGTCATCGCGACCTGGAGCGCGGCCGTGCGCGAACAGGTCGAGATCGAGGCGGGATATGCCGGATACCTGGACCGCCAGGCGGCCGACATCGCCGCCCTGTCGCGCGAAGAGGATCTGATCCTGCCCGCCGACATCGACTATGGCGCCATCGCCGGCCTGTCGCATGAACTGCGCGAGAAGCTGGTGATGATCCGGCCGCGCACCCTGGGCCAGGCCAACCGCATTGAAGGGATGACGCCGGGCGCCCTGACGGCCCTGATGGGCCATGTGAAACGCGGGCGCGTCGCGGCCTGATGACCGAAGCCGCCCTTCTGGATGCGGCGGGCTTCCAGGCCCGCACCGGGGTTTCCGACGCCGTCATGGCCGATCTGGAGACCTTTCGCCAAAGGCTGGAGACGGCCAACGCCCATATGAATCTGGTCGGCCCGGCCAGCCTGCCCGACTATTGGAACCGGCATGTTCTGGACAGCGCCCAGCTGCTGGATCATGCGCCGGACGCCCTGACCTGGGCTGATCTGGGGGCGGGGGCCGGGTTTCCCGGCGTGGTTCTGGCCATACTGTTGAAGGGGCGGCCGGACGCCCATGTCTGGCTGATCGATAGCCTGAATAAGCGGTGCAAATTCCTTCAGGCGGTGGTCGACGAGCTGGCCTTGCCCGCCACGGTGATCTGGGGGCGGGCCGAGGAACAGCGGGTGACGGTGGACATCGTCACCGCCCGCGCGGTGGCGGCGATGGAGACCCTGCTGGGTTATGCACAGCCGTGCTTCGATCGTGGTGCACAAGGCCTGTTCCTGAAGGGAGAGAAGGCCGAGGCGGAGTTGACCCAGGCGTGGAAATCCTGGCGTTTCGAGGCGGAAGTTCTGCCGTCCGTCAGCGACGCGCGGGGCCGTATCGTCAGCATCGGGAATCTGAAACGTGTCCGCTGAATCCAAACCGATGCGGGTGTTGGCCGTGTCGAACCAGAAGGGCGGCGTGGGCAAGACGACCACGGCCATCAATCTGGGCACCGCCCTGGCCGCCATCGGTGAACGGGTGTTGATCGTCGACATGGACCCCCAGGGCAATGCCTCCACGGGCTTGGGTGTTCCACGTGAAACACGCCGGGTGACCATCTATGATGTGGTGGTGGACGGCCGCTCCATCGCCGATGCGGCGGTCGAAACGGCCGTACCGGGTCTGTCCATTGTGCCGGCCGACGCCGACATGTCCGGCGTCGAGATCGAGCTGAGCCAGGCGGACCGGCGTTCGTACCGCCTGCGCGACGCCCTGGCGGCGACGGGCGCCGGTCAGACCGGGTATGACTATGTGCTGATCGACTGTCCGCCGTCGCTGAACCTGCTGACGCTGAACGCCATGGCGGCGGCCGATGCGGTGCTGGTGCCGCTGCAATGCGAGTTCTTCGCCCTGGAGGGCCTCAGCCAGCTGATGCGGACCATCGACATGGTGCGCCAGAGCCTGAACCCCGCGCTGGAGATCCAGGGGCTGGTCCTGACCATGTACGACCGGCGCAACGCCCTGTCGGGCCAGGTCGCCAACGATGTGCGCAGCCATTTCGGCGACAAGGTCTATGACGCCGTGATCCCGCGCAATGTTCGGGTGTCCGAGGCGCCGTCGTTCGGCAAGCCGGCCCTGATCTATGATCTGAAATGCGCGGGCAGCCAGGCCTATCTGCGGCTGGCGCGCGAAGTGGTGGCGCGCGAACGGCTGCGCCGCGCCGCCTGAATGAAACGGAATCATGCAAGTGTCTGAACGTCAAAGAGGTCTGGGGCGCGGTCTGTCGGCCCTGCTGGGCGAGCCGGTGGCGGCCGAGGGTGGGGCAGTGGCCCCGGCGGGCGTGCAGACGGTTCCGATCGAGAGCCTGAAACCCAACCCCGACCAGCCGCGCAAGGTTTTCGCCCGCGAGGAGCTGGAGGAGCTGACCGCCTCGATCCGCGACAAGGGGGTGCTGCAGCCCATCCTGGTCCGGCCCCAGCCGGGCGAGGACGGCGTCTGGCAGATCATCGCCGGCGAACGCCGCTGGCGGGCCGCCCAAGGCGCGCGTCTGACCAGCGTACCGATCGTGGTGCGCGAGATGGACGACCGCGAGGTTCTGGAGGTCGCCATCATCGAGAATGTCCAGCGCGCCGACCTGAATCCGGTCGAGGAGGCCCAGGCCTATGGCCTGCTGATGGAACGGTTCGGCCGCACCCAGGACGCCCTGGCCGGGGTGGTGGGCAAGAGCCGCAGTCACGTGGCCAACACCCTGCGCCTGTTGCAATTGCCGGACGATGTGCTGGAGCATGTGTCGCAGGGCCGGCTGTCGGCCGGTCACGCCCGCGCCCTGATCACGGCGCGCGATCCGTCCGCTCTGGCCGAGGCGGTGCTGAAGGACGGGCTGAATGTGCGCCAGGCCGAGGCCCTGGCCCGGCGGTCGGCCGAAGGTCCGAAAACCGCCAAGACCACGGCGGTCCGGCCCGAAGGCGACGCCGACATCGCGGCCCTGGAGCAGGATCTGTCCGACGCCCTGGGCCTGCGGGTCGCCCTGACCGACCGGGGCGGCAAGGGCGAACTGAACATCGTCTATTCCAGTCTGGAACAGCTGGACGACCTGTGCCGCCGGCTGATGCGGGGCTGATGCGGCTTTCGCCCCATTCTGGCCCTTGCATATGGGGGCGTGTGGCCCTTTAAGCGCGCGAACCGCCTCCCCGCGTTGGTCCAAGGATACCGCCGTGTCGAAAGCCGCCCCGAAGAAAGTCGTCCTCGCCTATTCCGGCGGTCTGGACACCTCGATCATCCTGAAATGGCTCCAGACCGAATACGGCGCCGAGGTCATCACCTTCACCGCCGACCTGGGCCAGGGCGAGGAGTTGGCCCCGGCCAAGGAGAAGGCGCTGAAGCTGGGCATCAAGCCCGAGAACATCTTCATCGACGACCTGCGCGAGGAATTCGTGCGGGACTATGTCTTCCCCATGTTCCGCGCCAATGCGGTCTATGAGGGCCAGTATCTGCTGGGCACCTCGATCGCCCGGCCGCTGATCGCCAAGCGCCAGATCGAGATCGCCCGCCAGATGGGCGCCGACGCCGTCTGTCACGGCGCGACCGGCAAGGGCAACGACCAGGTGCGGTTCGAGCTGGGCTATTACGCCCTGGAGCCGGACATCCGTGTCATCGCGCCCTGGCGGGAATGGGAGTTCCGCAGCCGCGAGGCCCTGCTGGACTTCGCCGAGAAACACCAGATCCCCATCTCCAAGGACAAGCGCGGCGAGGCGCCGTTCAGCGTCGACGCCAATCTTCTGCACTCGTCGTCGGAAGGAAAGGTGTTGGAGGATCCGGCGGTCGAGGCGCCCGAGTTCGTGCACCAGCGGACCATCAGCCCCGAAGACGCCCCCGACAAGGCCACGGTCATCGAGATCGGCTTTGAAAAGGGCGACCCGGTCTCCATCGACGGCAAACGCCTGTCGCCGGCCGCCCTGCTGACCGAGTTGAACCGCCTGGGCCACGACAATGGCGTCGGCCGCCTGGACCTGGTGGAGAACCGCTTCGTCGGCATGAAGTCGCGCGGGGTCTATGAGACGCCGGGCGGGACCATTCTGCTGGCCGCGCACCGGGGCATGGAGTCCATCACCCTGGACGGCGGGGCCATGCATCTGAAGGACGAGCTGGCGGTCAAATACGCCCACCTGATCTACAACGGCTTCTGGTTCGCCCCCGAGCGCGAGATGCTGCAGGCGGCCATCGACCACAGCCAGCAGCGCGTCAACGGCGTGGTGCGGGTCAAGCTGTACAAGGGCAACGCGACGGTGATCGGCCGCGAAAGCCCCGACAGCCTGTACGATCAGGATCTGGTGACCTTCGAAGAAGGCGTCCAGGCCTATGACCACCGCGACGCGGAAGGCTTCATCAAGCTGAACGCCCTGCGTCTGCGGGTTCTGGCGCGGCGCGACGGCCGCCGGGCGTGATGCGACGCCGCGACGGCTTGATCCTGGCGCGGGCGACATTAGGTTGAAGAGACAGAGGGTTGCTGGGCGCCGGAACCGCGGCGTTCAGCTACCGTTCACCTGAGAAGATCGATCTTCGTCGTTTCTCCAACAGGAGACTGCCCCATGCCTCGTCTTGTTCGCCCCGCCCTGATCCTGGTCGCGGCCGGCGCGCTGCTGGCCGCCTGCGCCACCGCGACGCCCTACGGCCCGGCGGGCCAGGGTTCGCGTTACGGCTATTCCGAACAGCAGGTCGAACGCGACCGCTATCGCGTCACCTTTTCGGGCAATTCGGTCACCTCGCGCGAGCAGGTGGAGATGGGCCTGCTGCTGCGGGCGGCCGAGCTGACGGTCCAGAGCGGCGGGGACTGGTTCACCACCGTCAACCGCGCCACCGACGTCGACAGCCGCTATACCGCCATGTCCAATCCGATGTCGGCCCGTTACCGCTACTGGAGCCCCTACTGGCGCTATTACCGGGGTGGGGTGTGGAGCTCGGCCAATCCCTTCTGGGACCGCGACGTCGACATCCACCGCATCGACCGCTTCGAGGCCTCGACCGAGATCGTGGTGGGCCGCGGCGCCAAGCCGGCCAGCGACCCGAACGCCTTCGACGCGCGCGATGTGGTTCAGAACCTGAGCGGCCGGGTGCCGCGCGGCCAGTAGGCGCGATTTAAGCCCTGTTCGAGGCTCCGCTGGATGCAGGTTCAGCGGAGCCTCTTTCATTCTAGCCCACGCGCGGCGACTTCAGGCGACGCTTGTTGACGTGGGTCTCGGGCGCATTGCCCATGTCTTCCGGCAGCTCGCCCTTGAAATAGAAACGTTGCCACGCTTCCTTGGCCGCGTCCGGGTCGCCGCCCGCCAGGCGTTTGTTGAAATCCGTCCGCTGGCGGTTCCAGGCCTCGAACTGTCCGTGCATGACGGGGTTGGATTCCAGCGACCGGATCACCGGCTGGAAGCCCTCGACCTTGCGGTGTTCCAGCGGGGTTATGAAACAGAAGGGTTCGCCCTTGTCGAAACGAATTCGTCCCGGCCGGGTGAAGATCCAGTTCATGGTGAAGGGAAACGGCAGCCAGTCGGTCTCGATCAGGCCGACCAGGGGCTGGATGCCGTCCTTGACGTGATTGGGCGAGCCGGAAGCCATCAGGCCCCAACCCGGCGGCGTGCGGAACAGATACTGCGGATGCATGGTCAGCACCCCGCGCGAAAAGTGCGACACCACAAAGGTCTTCAGGTCCGGCACCGGCCGGTCGGGCGTGATGGTGATGTCCTCCTGTCGGGGGCCGCCGGTCCATTCGGCGGTGAAGCCATAGGGGCACAGGATCTCCCACCCGGTCGTATTGGCCATGTTCAGCGGCAGGCAGCGATAGGGGTGCCGGCTGGCGAAGGCGTCCATCCAGTCGCGCGACTGCCGGCCGGGCACCAGGTCCGGCGGCTGGGGGATCATCGGATAGCATTCCAGTTCCAAGGCGGCGCTCCGAAAGGTATCGACAGGGACTGATCCTCCCTATCCCCGCGCCCGCATCCCCGTCAAAGCCCGCCCGTCAAAGCCCCCATGATCGAACCCACGCCCGCCTATGATCCCGACGCCCTGCTGGCCTGGCTGGAGGCGAAAGGGATCGACCATGTCACCCATCGTCATCCCGCCGTCTTCCGGGTGGAGGAGGGGCTGGAGCTGAAGGCCGCCATGCCCGGCGCCCACACCAAGAACCTGTTCCTGAAGGACAAGAAGGGCCGCCTGTGGTTGATCTCGGCGCGGCAGGACACTCTGGTGGACCTGAAACGGGCGCCCAGGGTGATCGGTTCGGACCGGCTGTCGTTCGGCAATGAGGCCCTGATGTGGGAGACGCTGGGCGTGCGCCCCGGCTCGGTCACCGCTCTGGGCCTGATCAACGACGCAGACCGGCGCGTCACCTTCGTGCTGGACCGCCGCCTGTGGGAGGCGGATATCGTCAACTTCCATCCCCTGATCAACACCGCCACCACGGCCCTGGACCAGGCGGCGTTCCGACAGGTGCTGTCGGCCCTGGGGCGCGACCCTATGGTCATCGACTTCGACACGCTTCAGGCTTGAGAAGCGGCGCGGACGGGACCATCTGTCGCCTGCCGCGTTGAGAGCCTTATCCCCCGCAGGAGCCTTCATGACCTTCGCCGACCCGACCCGCCTGCCCGACGACCTGATCAAGGATGGCTCGGACGCCGGTTTCATGGCCGATGTGATCGAGGCGTCCAAGACCCAGCCGGTCATCGTCGACTTCTGGGCCACCTGGTGCGGACCGTGCCGCCAGCTGACGCCCATGCTGGAAAAGGCCGTGCGCGCGGCGCAGGGGGCGGTGAAGCTGGTCAAGATCGATGTCGACGCCAACCCGGCCTATGCGGGCCAGCTGCGGGTCCAGTCGATCCCCACCGTCTACGCCTTCGTCAACGGCCAGCCGGTCGACGGCTTTCAGGGCGCGGTGCCGGAAAGCCAGATCAAGGCCTTCATCGACAAGCTGACCGGCGGAACCAGCGCCAGCTCCGACATCGAACAACTGTTGAGCCTGGGCGAGGAATCGCTGGGTCTGGCCGATTACGGCGGAGCGGCCCAGGCCTTCGCCCACGTCCTGTCGATCGAGCCTGAGAATGAAAAGGCCATCGCCGGACTGGCGCGGGTCTATCTGGCCGGCGGCGACGCGGACCAGGCGCGCCAGACCCTGGCCATGGCCCCGGCGGAATCCAAGGAGCCGGCGGTGGTCAGCCTGCGCGCCCAGCTGGCCCTGGCGTCCTCGGCCCCGGCGGGCGAGGCGGCGGCGCTGGAATCGTGGCTGGCGGCCGATCCGAACGACCATCAGGCGCGCTTCGACCTGGCCCAGGCCCAGGCAGCGGCCGGCGATTTCAAGGGCGCGGCCGACAGCCTGCTGGCCATCGTCGCGGCCGACCGTGACTGGAACGACCAGGCCGCGCGCAAACAGCTTCTGACGGTGTTCGAGGCGGCGGGCGCCGCCAGCGACGTGGCCCGCGACGGGCGACGCCGTCTGTCGTCCAT
>NZ_CALMFB010000065.1 GCF_937863155.1 uncultured Brevundimonas sp.
CGCTTCAGCGGCCGGGCGCCGTAGACGGGGTCGTAGCCGCGGTCGGCCAGCCAGGCCAGGGCGCTGTCGTCCAGCGACAGGGTCAGGCGGCGGTCGGCCATCAGTTTCTCCAGCCGGGCCAGCTGGATGCGGACGATGCCGCTCATCTGTTCGCGGCCGAGGCGGCGGAACAGGATGATCTCGTCGATGCGGTTCAGGAACTCGGGCCGGAAATGGGCGCGGACCTGGTCCATCACCAGGGGGCGCGCGACCTCGACGTCCTGACCCTCCGGCTGGTTGGCCAGGTATTCGGACCCCAGGTTGGAGGTCAGGATGATCAGGGTGTTCTTGAAGTCGATCACCCGGCCCTGACCGTCCGTCAGGCGGCCGTCGTCCAGCACCTGCAGCAGCACATTGAAGACGTCGGGGTGGGCCTTCTCCACCTCGTCGAACAGCACGACCTGATAGGGGCGGCGGCGCACGGCTTCGGTCAGGGCGCCGCCCTCGTCATAGCCGACATAGCCCGGAGGGGCGCCGATCAGGCGGCTGACCGAGTGCTTCTCCATATATTCGCTCATGTCGATGCGGGTGATGGCCGCGTCATCGTCGAACAGGAAGGCGGCCAGGGCCTTGGTCAGCTCGGTCTTGCCCACGCCCGTCGGCCCCAGGAACAGGAAACTGCCCAGCGGACGGTTGGGGTCGTTCAGGCCGGCGCGCGCCCGGCGCACGGCGTCGGAGACGGCGCTCAGGGCCTCGTCCTGACCGACGACGCGGCCGCGCAGGGCGTCCTCCATAGTCAGGAGCTTTTCGCGCTCGCCCTCCAGCATCTTGTCAACCGGCACCCCGGTCCAGCGGCTGACGACGGCGGCGATCTGTTCGGCGTCGACCACCTCGGGCGTCAGGGGCGAACCGGATGCCGCGTCCTCGGCGGCCTCGGCGTCGTTCAGTTGCTTTTCAAGCTGGGGGATCTGGCCATAGGCGATCTCGGACGCCCGGCCCAGGTCGCCGTTGCGTTGGGCCGTCGCCAGTTCGGCGCGCAGGCGGTCCAGGGTCTCGCGCAGCTGGGCGGCCTGACCGACCTTGTCCTTTTCCGATTTCCAGCGGGCGGTCAGATCGTCGGACTGGCCCTGCAGGGCGTCGATCTCGTCTTCCAGTTTTTCCAGGCGGGCGACCGAGGCCTTGTCGGTCTCCTTCTTCAGCGCCTCGCGCTCGATCTTCAGCTGGACCAGGCGGCGGTCGATCTCGTCCAGGGCCTCGGGCTTGGAATCCACGGCCATGCGCACCCGGCTGGCGGCCTCGTCCACCAGGTCGATGGCCTTGTCCGGCAGGAAGCGGTCGGTGATGTAGCGGTTCGACAGGGTGGCCGCCGCCACGATGGCGCTGTCGGAGATGCGCACCCCGTGGTGGACCTCATACTTCTCCTTCAGGCCGCGAAGGATCGAGACGGTGTCCTCCACCGACGGCTCCTCGACCATCACCGGCTGGAAGCGGCGGGCCAGGGCGGCGTCCTTTTCGACGTGTTTGCGGTATTCATCCAGCGTCGTGGCGCCGACGCAGTGCAGTTCGCCGCGCGCCAGGGCGGGCTTCAGCAGGTTGGAGGCGTCCATGGCGCCGTCGCCCTTGCCGGCCCCGACCAGGGTGTGCATCTCGTCGATGAACAGGATGATCTGGCCTTCGGCGGCGGTGACCTCGTTCAGCACGGCCTTCAGCCGCTCCTCGAACTCGCCGCGATATTTGGCCCCGGCGATCAACGCGCCCATGTCCAGCGCCAGCACCTTCTTGTCCTTCAGGCTTTCGGGCACGTCGCCGTTGACGATGCGGGCGGCCAGGCCTTCCGCGATGGCGGTCTTGCCGACGCCGGGTTCGCCGATCAGGACGGGGTTGTTCTTGGTGCGGCGGGCCAGGACCTGGATGGTGCGGCGGATCTCTTCATCGCGGCCGATGACCGGGTCCACCTTGCCGTCACGCACGGCCTGGGTCAGGTCGCGGGCGTAGCGTTTCAGGGCGTCATAGGCGTCTTCGGCCCCGGCGTTGTCGGCGGTCTTGCCCTTCCTCAGATCGGCGATGGCGGCGTCCAGCTTGTCGGCCGTGACCCCGGCGGTCTTCAGGGCGTCGGCCGCCGCGCCCCCTTCGCGGGCCAGGGCGGCCAGCAGCCGTTCGGTGGTCACGAAGGCGTCGCCGGCCTTTTTCGAGGCGCCTTCCGCGGCCGCAAAGACGCGGGCGGTGTCGCCGTCCAGATACAGCTGGCCCGAACCGCCCGAGACCTGGGCGCGCTTGGCCAGGGCCGCCTCTGCGCCCTGATCGGCGGCGGCGGCGTTTCCGCCGGCGGCGGTGATGAGGTTCCGCGCCAGGCCGTCGCGTTCCTCCAGCAGGGTCTTCAGCAGGTGTTCGGGTGCGAACTGCTGGTGGCGGCGAGCCAGGGCCAGCGACTGGGCCGACTGGACCGCCTGTTTGGCGCGGTCGGAATAGAGGTCGAGATTCATGGTTCGGACATCCCCGGATCAGGCGGATTGCGGGACCGGCGCGCCCTCATGTGCAAGCAACGCGCCGTCCGCTTCCGGCCTCAGGTGGGTGTGTCCGATTGGCCACGCAAGGGGCCGGGGCCCCCGGCGGTCAGTTGCCCTGCTGTCCGGTCGAGAAGTCGAACTGTTCCGGGCGCGGACGCCCGTTGCCGAAGCTCCACGTCAGGCCGATGAAGGCCATCCGCCCGCCGAACAGCATCTCGGTGCGATCATACAGGTCGGGCGTGTCGACGATGGTCACATTGCGGAAATTGTCGAACACGTCGCGCACCGTGACCTGAAGCGACAGCTTGTCCGACAGCTTGCGGCGATAGCCGAGGTTATAAAGGGCGTTGGCCTCACGCGTGCCCTGGGCCAGCACCGTGTCGCCGGTCCACAGGCCCGAGACCTGGACGAAGTCCTGGGGCGTCGGCTGCCAGTTCAGGCTGAGACGGCCGCCGACCGAGGTTCCCGACCGATCCTGCGCCCCGATCAGGCCGGCGGCGTCGACGTCCTGTTCCGAGACGGTCAGGCTGGCGTTGTAGCGCAGGGTCGGATGCAGCCGGCCGTTGGCCACCAGCTCCAGCCCCACGGCCGTGCGCGCGCCCAGGTTCTCGGGCCGGGTCAGGAAGACGCCATTGCCCATGTCGGTGGTCACCGGCGTGAAGGCGCCGGAGGTGTCACGATAGAACAGGGTCGCCTGCAGGAAGGTCTGGTCCACCCGGCGCTGCCAGCTGACCTCCCACGAATCCGTCTCCTGCGGCTTCAGGTCGGGATTGCCCGAGCGGTAGTTGATCGGGTCCTGGTACATCAGGAAGGGGTTCAGATCGGCGCCCTGGGGCCGCTGGACCCGGCGGCTGAAACTGGCGCGCAGGGTCTGATCGTCGCTGAGCGCATAGCCCAGGTGCAGGGTCGGATACAGGCGCGAATAGTCGTTCGACAGGCGGATGCCGCTGGTGACCTGATTCAGGTCCTGGCTGGTGCGTTCGCCGCGCAGGCCGAACTGGGCCGTCAGCTTGCCGAACGGCCGTTCATAGGTGGCGTAGAGCGCCTGGGTCTGTTGTTCGATCTCGAAACGGTTGGTGACCAGCGGGTCCACCACCACGGCGCCGAACGACGGCCCGCGCGCGACGCGGCCGGTCAGGGTCAGGTCGGCCGAATCCGCCTCGAACCCCAGGCGCAGACGGGCGCCGTTCTGCATCGGCCGCACATAGGCGCTGGTGAAGCCCAGGTTGCGGTTGTCATTGCCGTTGCTCAGGATCTCGAACTGCGACGGACCGGGCGGCAGCAGATAGTCGAACTGGACCCGCTGGTTCATCTCGAAATCGAAACGGTCCAGGCGGATCTCATTGGACCATTCGTGGCCCTGGTCGTTGAAGCGGCGCAGGACGCGGGCGGTGGCGCCGCTGAACGATCCGTCCGGCCCGCCGATGCCGCTGCGACGATAGGACGAGGCCAGGGCGCCGGCCGCATTGTCGAACTCGTACAGGGAATCGCCGAACCCCTCGCCCGAGAAGCTGCCGCCGCGCACCTCGGCCGTCAGCTGGACCGCATCGTTCAGCCGGTATTCGGCCGCCAGACGGGCGAACTGGTTTTCGGACGGCGCAGAGACGTCGAAGCGGCTGCGCGAATCCAGCATGGCGGGTGTCAGATTGTCCCGGCGCGACCGTTCGCTGGTCATTTCCTGCAGGAAGGTGTCGCTGCGGTACGAGACATCGCCGCTCAGGGTCAGGCGGTCGCGGTTGTAGACCATGCTGGCGCCGCCGTTATAGCGGCTGTTGGTGCCGACGTTGACGCGCACCGATCCGGTGGTGGTCGCGCCGGGGCGCACGCGCGCCGGCTTGGTGATCAGATTGATGACCCCGCCCGAGCCGTCGGGCCGATAGGCCGCCGACGGATTGGTCATCACCTCGATGCGGGCATACTGGTCGGCCGGGAACTGCAGGATGGCCTGGCCCCGGTTCTGACCCTCGAACATGGCCGAGGGGCGGCCGTCGACCAGGATGGTGACATTGGCGTCGCCACGCAGGGTGACATTGCCTTCGGGGTCCACCTCGACCGAGGGCACGCCGCGCAGGGCGTCGGCCAGAGTGCCGGTCGCGGACTGCAGGTCTTCGGCCACGCTGTAGCTGGTGGAATCGATCGAGGTGCGGATGTCGTTGGCGCGGCCGGTGACGGTCACATTCTCGACCGTCGCCGCCTGACCCTCGGCCGGGGCCGGCGGGGTCTGAGGGGCCGGTGCCGTCTGACCGGCGGGCGGCGCGGGGCGCGGCGCGGTCGTGGGCGCCGGCTGGGATGGCGCGGTCTGGCCCAGGCTGGGGCCCGCAAGGGCGCCAAGGGCCGCGCCCAGCAGCAGGACGTTGCGCGTAGAGGTCTTCATGGTCGAGTTCCCGATCGACAGGCCGGCCCCGGCGCCGTCCTTGCCGTGCGCACCGTCATCGGACGACAGGCTGGAAGGCATGAGCGAAACCTGAGCAAGCGTTGAAATACGCACGGGACGACCCGTTCCCCCGAACGCCCCGCTCTTGCCCCTTCAAGTATCAGCGTCCGGCGATAGGCCCGAGTTACTTCTTCTTCATGCGAATTTCCATTTTTCGCCTTTATTGAAGGGCTGCTGTCTTGCGTATTGGTATGCAACCCGCCTTGGCGTCGTCGCCTCTAGGCGGGTTCCGCAGACGTGCTAGCCTTTGGTGACCAGGTTTTCGGGAGCACCGCCATGTCCATCCGTCTGACCCGCCGCACGGCGCTGTTCACCTCGGCCGGCGCCGCCGTGGCGCCCGCCCCGGCCCTGGCGCGTCAGGCGGCGCCGGACGACGCCGCCATCGCCGAACAGGCCGACGCCTTCGTGAAGCGCGCCATGGCCGCCTTCCCCGACCAGCCCGCCGTTTCCGTCGCCATTGTGCGCGAGGGCCGCGATGTGCTGACGCGCGGCTATGGCGTCCGGCGTCAGGGCGCGGCGACGCCGGCGGATCAGCACACCCTGTTCGCCATCGCCTCGAACACCAAGAACGTCACCGCCGCCGCCCTGGCCATCCTGGTCGACGAGGGCAAGGTGAAGTGGGACGAGCCGGTGGCGACCTACATCCCCGGCTTCACCCTGTCGGACCCGTTCATCGGCGAACGCATCACCGTGCGCGACACCCTGAGCCACCGGGCCGGCTTCGGCCTGGGCGCCGGCGACCTGCTGTTCTGGCCCAACAGCGACCGCAGCCGCGCCGAGATCATGGCCGCCGTGCCGCGCGTGCCGATCGAGCATGGCTTCCGCAGCGGCTATCGCTACTGCAACCTGATGTATGTCGTGGCCGGCGAGGTGATCGCCCACGTCTCGGGTCAGTCGTGGGAGGATTTCATCCAGACCCGCGTGCTGGACAAGGTCGGCATGACCGAGACCGTGCCCTTCACCAGCCGCGCCGACCCGGCGAAGTCCGCCCTGCCGCACGGTCGGGTCGGGCCGCCGTTGCGCTATCAGGGCGATATGACCCTGCTGGCCGACAGCATCGCCGGCATCTGGAACTGGGACGCGGCCGGGGCGGCGGGCGGCTTCTGCTCCAGCGCCGCGGACTGGGCCAAATGGATGAAGCTGCGCCTGGCGCTGGGCCGCCTGCCCGACGGGTCGCGCCTGTTCTCTGAAGCCGCCGCGCGCGAGATGTGGCGGCCCAATGTCATCTCCAGCTCCTCGCCCGGTCCCACGGCCGAACTGCCCGGCCGGGCCATCGCCGGCACCTACGCCATGGGGTGGGCGGTTCAGGATTATCGCGGCGAGCGGCTGATCAGCCATGGCGGCGGCTCGCCCGGCGGCATTTCGGCGACCCTGTTGATCCCGGGTCGCGAGGCGGGGATCAGCGTCTTCACCAACGCCGAGGAAAGCTTCCTGCTGCGCGCCCTGCGGTCGGGCCTGGCCGACATCGTCATGGGCAAGACGGGTTTCGACTGGATCGCGGATTCGGTGCGTCTGCGTGACGAGGGGAACGCCAAATCCATCGCCGCCGCCGCCGAGATCGACGCCAAACAGGCGGCGGGCGCGGCGCCGTCCCTGGCGCTGGACGCCTATGCCGGAACCTGGCGCGACCCCTGGTATGGCGACATCACCATCGAACAGCGCACCGAGGGGCGCGGCCGCAACCGCAAGACCGGCCTGTGGCTGGCCTTCAGCCGCACCCCGGCCCTGAAAGGCTGGCTGGAGCCGTATGACGGCGAGACCTTCCGCACCCGCTTCCCCGACAAGAGGGAAGAGGACGCCTTCGTCACCTTCGTGATCCAGGGCGGCGCGCCCGTGTCGGCCACCATGAAGGGCGTCAGCCCCGACATCGACTTCAGCTACGACTATCAGGACCTGCGGCTGACGCGGGCGTAGACCATTTTCGGTTCAGTCGGTTCCGACTGAACCCAGAACAATGGTCCAGAATTCTCTGGAGCGAAGATCTGGGTTCAGTTGGACCTGCGTCCAACTGAACCGATTTCGCTCTAGCGGTGTGGGCGGGGGTCCAGCAGCAGACCCCCGACCGTGGCCGCCAACAACCGGTCAGCGAACGGCAGGCGCGCCACACGCCCCAGCACATGGTCGCGCACCCACGGCAGAAAACGCCCGTCCGCCTGATAGAAGGGCGTGAACGCCAGGCTGAGCGCCTGATACAGCCGCACATGAAGCCGTCGCGCCGCGACATAGGCGCCCAGGGCTGCATCCAGATCAACATGCTGCACCAGGGCGTGGGCCAGGGCCTGGGCGTCCAGCAGGGCCATGTTCACCCCCTGACCCAGTTGCGGACTGGTGGAATGGGCCGCATCGCCGATCACCGCCAGGCGCGGCGCGGCCGGCCGATCCAAGGTATGATGCCCATATCGCGCCAGGGTCAGGGCCTCAGGGTCGGTGATGGCGTCCAGCACCGGCGCGACCTGCGGCCACAGACCCAGCACCTCGGCCTTCCACCGGTCCAGCCCGGCCGCGCGCCAGGCCTCGTAATCGGCGGGCTTCAGGCTCCAGAAGAAGGTCGCCAGCGGCATGTCCAAACCGGGCGCCGTCCCGCACGGCAGCACGCCGATCATGCGGTCGGCGGCGCGATAGACCTGTTCCAGCGCCGCCGGATCAAACGGCGCGCCCGGCCAGGGCGTCGTGGTCCACAGGGCGCCCCACGCCAGATCTCGTCGCCGTCGCAACGGACCACTGGCGGCCAGGTCCGCCGCCACGGCCGAACGGGCGCCCGAGGCGTCCACCACCAGGTCGAACCGGGCCGAAACGCGCCCGTCGCGCGCGGTCAGTCGCCCGTCGTGCGCCGCCACGGCGTCCCAGCCCGTGACCATATCGACGGCTTCAGCCATGCAGGCGTCATGCAGCGTCTGAAAGATCGCCGCCCGATGCACGCCCAGCGCGCCCGATGTTTGCGACAGGGCGTCATACCGGACATCCAGCACCACCCGGCCCCGCCGTGCGTCCCGCCCGAACAGACGACTGATCGGCGCGCCCACGGCCTCGATCCCGCGCCCGAGGCCCAGCCGGTCCAACACGTCCAGGCCCGTGGGTTGCAGCATGAAGCCCGCGCCGACCGGACGAGCCGCCTCGAAGCGTTCGTGGATCACGACCCGCCGCCCTTGCCGGGCCAGCATCAGGGCCACGGCCAGCCCCGCCGGCCCGGCGCCGATCACGGCGACGTCGCGGACCGGCCCGCTCATGACGGCCGCACCGCCTTCGCCTAGGGCGCCCGGCGGCCCGCTTCCAGGATCGGCATGCCGGCTTCGGTGGGGATGTAGATGGTCTGGCGACCTTCCTTGCCCGCAGTTTCCTGAAGCATGTTGATATAGCTCCAGCGCAGATAGGCCTCGGGGCCGCCCAGGGCGTCGGCCATGATGCGGTTCGCCTCGTTGGAGCCGCGCGCCCGCTCGATCTCGGCCTGGGCGGTCAGCTTGGCCGAATCCAGCGCCGCCTGGGCCTCCAGCACCCGGATGCGGCGGTCCTGCACCGCCTGCTCATAGGCCGCGCGCCCCGCCATCTGCTTGGCGTAGACATTATAGGTGGGCAGGCCGACCAGCACCCCCACGATGGCGCCGACGACCAGAAGGGCCAATATGCCCCAGGCTCCCAAGGCTCTCATGGCCAAACTCCCGTGTTGCGTTGTGCGTTCAGGCTGACGCCCCGGCCGCCCCCGGTCAACCGGCCGGGACCAGTTCGATCAGGTCCAGGTTCGATTCATTGCGCGGCCACGGCACGACCAGGCGCCAGCGCGCCTCGCCCACCCGCTCCAGCACCGCCACCATGTCGCGGTCCGGCGTCCGGCCATAGGAGTTGGCCGCCGGCTCGGACGCCAGGGCCATGGACCCCAGCATGACCATGTGGCGCGCAGTCTCGGGGAACAGCAGGCCGGAAGGACGCTGCGATCCGGTCAGCTTGCTGAACTTCAGCCCGTTGGGGGTCTGTTCGATGCGACAGGCGAACCAGCCATAGACGACATAGCCCAGGCCATCCTCGCCGCCCTGCGATCCCAGCTTGACGGTGCGGCAGCGATAGTCGCCCGGCGGGGGCGCGACGGGCGTGCGGGCGACGCGCGGCTGGATCAGGTCGCCCAGCGCCGTCAGGTCGCCCTCGCCCCTCTGCCGCCCGGCCTGTTGCAGGGCCAGCGACCAGGCGGCGTCGCGCCGGTTGTAGCGGTCCTGATCCGACGGCGTGATGATGGCGCGCCAGTCGCGCAGCACGGTCCCGCCAGGCGCAGACGGCGGCGGCGGCGGCGCGGGCGGCGGCGGGGTCGAGGCGCAGGCGGCGACGCCCAGCGTCAGAACCAGGCCGGCGAGCAGACGGGTCATGCACGCTCCTTCGTTTCGCATCACCCCGTCTTTGGGCCTTGCCGGAACCGCCGCGTCAAGCGCGTTCGCCGCGACGGGGCGTCTCACCCGTCGATGTCCCAGCCGGTCAGGCGGCCGCGACGTCGCCGCGCCGGGCCAGCACCTGGGACAGGGCGCGGGCCAGAGCCGGTATGTCCAGCGGCTTGGTCAGATAGGCATGAAAGCCCGCCTCGCGTCCCCGGCGCAGATCGGCGGGCATGGCCCCGGCCGACAGGGCCAGCACCGGTATGGCGGCCGTCAGCGGATCGGCGTCCAGCGCCGCCTTGACCGCATAGCCGTCGATATCCGGCAGGGCGATGTCCAGGATGATCACGTCCGGCGCCAGGTCGCGCGCCAGCATCAGGCCGTCACGGCCCGTCTCGGCCACATGCACCTGCAGCGGGCCCAGAGCGGCGGCGACATGGCGCATCAGGGCGACGTTGGACGGATTGTCCTCGACATACAGCACCGTCGCCGGCGGCAATGTCAGGTCCGGCAGCGGCGAGGCCGTCACCGGCGCCGAGACGGCCCGCGCCGGCGGCAGACGCAGGGTGAAGACCGAGCCTTCGCCCACGACCGAATCCGCCTCCAGCCGGCCCTTCATCGCCTCGGCCAAGCGCCGCGCGACGATCAGCCCGACCCCCGCCCCGGCGATGGCGGAGCCTTCGCGGCCCAGGCGGTTGAAGGGTTGGAACAGTTCGGCCATCCGCTCGGGCGGCACGCCGGGGCCGGTGTCGCGCACGGCGAGGGTCACGGCGGCGGCGTCCTGGCGCACCTCGACCAGCACCCGGCCGCCGGGCCGGTTGTAGCGCACGGCATTGGACACCAGTTGCGTCAGCACCTGGCGCAGGCGCGTGCGGTCGGCCTGGACGCCAAGGCCGGCGGTGGGCGGCGGCGCCTCTATGCCGACGCCGTTCTGTTCGGCCTCATGACGGAAGGCGTCGCAGACCTGGCGCGCCACCAGATGCGGGTCGACCCGCTCGCACGCGACATTCAGGGTTCCGGCCTCCAGCCGCGCCAGGTCCAGCACCTCGTCGATCAGGGCCAGCAGCCGCGACCCGGCGCCCAGGATCTGATCCACCGCCTGACGCTGACGAAAGGTCAGGGGTTCGCTGGCGGCATGGATGCGCATCAGTTCGGCGAAACCGATCACCGCGTTCAGGGGCGTGCGCAGTTCGTGGCTCATGGCCGCCAGGAAGTCGGACTTGATGCGGTCGGCGGCGGCCAGGGCGGCGGCCTGTTCGTCGGCGGCCTGTAGCGCCAGGGCCAGCCGCGCGGTGCGTTCGGCCACCTGGCTTTCCAGGGTGCGGGCCATGGTCTGATGCCGCCGCGCCTGCGTCCGCGCCCTGAGCGCCAGCCAGACCCCCGCCCAGCCCATCGACAGGGCCAGGGCGATCACCCCCATCAGCACCAGCATCGGACATCCTCCCGATCGCCATCATGACAATCAGGAGTTGTGTCGTGGTGAAGGATGGTTTCAGGCCGTAATCAGTCCTCGGCGGACGTCGCCTCGGCCTTGCGGCGCGGCGCGCGGCGCTTGGCCGCCGGGGCGTCTTCGGCGTCCGAATCCACCGGCGTGGCCGAGCGGGTCAGGAAGCCCGGCAGGGCGGCGGCCGGTTCAGCGTCCTCGGTGCGCGGCGTGCGCGACCGGCGGGCCGGGCGTTCGGCCACCAGCGGCGGCTGGTCATCGGACAGACCGGCGTCCTGGGGCGAGGCGTCCTGGGCCGGGGCGGCCTCGGAGGCGGCGGATTCATCGCCCGCGTCTTCGGCTTCGCGGCGCTGGCGCTGCTCCTCGCGGCGGCGGTCGTGGTATTCGTCGCGGTCGCGTTCGATCAGATCCTCGGGCGTGGCCGTGCCGTCGGCGATGCGCTTGTTGCGTTCCTCACGACGACGTTCCCAGCGGTCGCGGCGCGAATCGCGCTGGTCGCGCGACGCGCGTTCGCCGTTCTCGGCGGCCGGTTCGGCCTCGCCGCGTTCGCGGGCGGCGGCGCGGTCGGCCTCTTGCTGGGCCTGGCGTTCGGCGGCCTGCTGGGCGGCCAGGAAGGCGGCCGCCTGGGCGCCGGATTCGTCTTCGAAATCGATGTCGAAGCCCTGGTTCGACAGTTCGCGCTGGGCGATCTCGCTGACCGGGCGCGCCGGTTGGAGCGCGCGCAGGACGCGGAAATAATGTTCGGCGTGTTGCAGATAGTTTTCGGCGAGAACACGGTCGCCGGCCGACGCCGCATCGCGCGCCAGCTGCATATAGCGTTCATAGACCGTCTGGGCGTTGCCGCGGACCTTGATGTTCTCAGGCCCCTGCGAATCCCACGAGCGGTTCGGATTGGCGCTGTTGGCGCCGTTGCCGCCGCCGGGCTTGCGGTTGCGCCCACGCTGGCGCTTCATGCCCTTGAAATCTCTCATAAGACGTACCGTTTGATAGCCGCGCTCGCCGGTCGCCGGGGCCGATCCCCGTGTCGAAATGCCGGTGAAAGCCATGCCGCCCGCGTGGCGCCCGATCAGGGATCAGGCCGACGCAGACCCCGAACGCTCATGTCCAGGCGACAGGCCCGGAACGCGGCGAAGAGGCGGGAGACGCAGCAAGACTTAGCGCGCCCCCGCGCGGTTTCCAAGCGGTTTGTTCGCCGCAGCCGGCGGCGCCCTATTGCGGGCGGGCCATCACCGTCTGGGCCTGGATGGCCGCCTGCTGGGCCGCCAGCTGGTCCGCCGGCAGCGGCACCAGACCGCGATCTTCCAGATAGCCGTCGCGCCCGGCCGAACCGTTCGACACGAACTCCTGCACGAACTGCAGCAGGCCCGGCGTCACGCCGATGTGGGCCTTCTTCACATAGATGTAGAGGCTGCGCGCCAGCGGGTAGGAGCCGTCGGCGATGGTGTCCAGGGTCGGGGCCACGCCGTCGATGGTCTCGGCCTTCACCGTGTCCAGGTTCTGCTCCAGGAAGGAATAGCCGAACACGCCCAGCGAACCGGGGGTGCGGGTCAGGGTCTGGACGATGGCGTTGTCGTTCTCGCCCGAGTCGATCCAGGCGCCGTCTTC
>NZ_CALMFB010000066.1 GCF_937863155.1 uncultured Brevundimonas sp.
CCGAACACCGCCGCGCCGATGGGGCCCAGCAGGCGCACCATGACGCCGGAATAGGCCTCGCCCAGTTCGTTGGAGGCGCCGATGAACAGCATGGACACCGACGACACCCGCCCGCGCATCCCGTCCGGCGTCGACAGCTGGATCAGGGTCTGGCGGATGTTGACGCTGATCATGTCGGCCGCGCCGCCCACGAACAGGGCCGCCGCGCTGATCCACACCACCTTGGACAGGCCGAAGGTCAGGGTGGCGATCCCGAACAGGGCCACCGCCCCGAACATCCACAGCCCCCCGCGCCGCACGATGGGATAGCGCGACAGATAGACCGCCATCAGCAGCGCCCCGACCCCGAAGGCGGCGCGCAGCAGGCCGAACCCTTCAGGCCCCACATGCAGGATGTCGCGCGCGAAGATGGGCGTCAGCAGCGCCACCCCGGCGAACAGAACCACGATCAGGTCCAGCGATATGGCGCCCAGAACCACCTTGGTGGTCCAGACATACTTCAGCCCTTCGCGCACCGCCTGCCAGCGGCCGAAGGCGGCCTCGGGCGTCGGCGGGCGGCCGCTGGTCTTGATCAGCAGGAAGGCCAGAAGCCCGACAATGAACATGCCCAGCGAGACGCCATAGGCCAGGGGGGTGGAAACCCCCACGATCACCCCGCCCAGGGCCGGGCCGGCGATGGCCCCGGTCTGGAAGGCGATGGACTGGGCCGCGATGGCGCGCGGCAGGGCGGGGCGGCCCACCACCATGGGCAGGAAGGCCTGGCTGGCGGGGGCCAGAAAGGCGCGGCAGGCGCCGAAGACGCAGGCGACGCTCAACAGTCCCCACAACGGCGGCGAGCCGTGCAGGGCCATGCCCAAAAAGGCCAGGGCGCACAGGGCCTCGACCGCGATGGAGGCGGCCACGGTGGTCTTGCGGTCGCGCCGGTCGGCCATTTCCCCTGCGGGCAGGGTCAGGGCCAGCAGGGGGATGAACTGCACCAGCCCCACCAGACCCAGATACAGGCTGGCCTGTTCGACCGGATGGTCGCGCCGAGCGATCTCGTACACCTGCCACAACAGGGCCGAGGACTGGACCTGAATGGCCAGCACCGCCGTCAGCCGCCCCGCCCACAACAGGCGAAAGTCGTTCATCTTCCACGGATTGGACCCATGGGCGGCCGCCTGGGCCACCGGCGGGGTGATGGGCGGGGGCGCCTCAGGTGCGTCGGTCATGTTTGGGATAGGGCGTTCCGTCGCGGTGGAAATAGCGATCCGCCCCGCGCGGCAGGATCATGTCGATGTCGGGATAGTCGGCGCCGTCGCCCGTCGGATTGCGCGTCCCGACCTCCAGCACGACGGCCTGGGCGTCCGATCGGTTCTCCAACCTGTGGCCGTCGGCGACCCCGGCCCTGAAGCCCGCGCAGTCCCCGGCCGCCAGCACGGTTTCGCCGTCGGTCTCGACCAGCACCACCTCGCCCGACACGACCCAGACGAACTCGTCCTCGGTCTCGTGCCAGTGCCTCTGGCTGGACCAGGCGCCGGGCGGCAGTTGCAGCAGATTGACCCCGAACTGGCTCAGGCCCGCCGCATCGCCCAGCCGCCAGCGCCGCCGCGCCCGGCACGGGGCGTCGAACGGTTCGGGATAGGATGTGCCGTGGCCGGTCGGGGCGGCGTCGCGGTCGATCTTCGGCATGGGCTTCTCGCGCGGGGAGGCTGCCTCTAAAGCATAGTCTCATGAGCGGCGCATCCGTCACCCCCATCGACCCCGTCGAACTGACCCGCGACCTGATCCGCCGGCCGTCCGTCACCCCCATCGACGCCGGCGCCATGGAGGTGCTGGAGCAGGTTCTGACCGGCCTGGGCTTCGCCTGTCGCCGCATGCCGTTCGAGGGCATCGAGAATCTGTACGCCCGGCGCGGAACGGCCTCGCCCAATCTCTGTTTCGCCGGCCACACCGACGTGGTGCCGGTCGGGGCCGAAAGCGCCTGGACCGCCGGGCCGTTCGAGGCCGAGGTGAAGGATGGGGTGCTGTATGGGCGCGGCGCCGTGGACATGAAGGGCGGGATCGCCGCCTGGGTGGCCGCAGTGTCTGAACGGCTGAACGAGGGCGAGCCGGAGGGGTCGCTGTCCCTGCTGATCACCGGCGACGAGGAAGGCCCGGCCCTGCACGGCACCAAACGGGTGGTCGAGGCCCTGATGGCCGAGGGGGAGGTGATCGACGCCTGCGTGGTCGGCGAACCCTCGTCGCAGCAGGCGCTGGGCGACATGATCAAGATCGGCCGGCGCGGCTCGCTGAACAGCTGGATCACCGTGCACGGCAAACAGGGGCACGTCGCCTATCCCGACCGGGCGGCCAATCCGGTTCCGGTGATGGCGCGGTTGCTGGCGCGGCTGGATGCGCACAGGCTGGACGACGGCTATCCCGAGTTCCAGTCGTCGAACCTGGAGATCACCACCATCGACGTGGGCAATCCGGCGACCAATCTGATCCCGGCCGAGGCGAGGGCGCGGCTGAACATCCGCTTCAATCCGGCCCAGACGGGCGACGGCCTGATCGACTGGCTGAACCGCGAGGCAGGGGCCGAACAGGCGGCGTCGGGCCTGCGGATCGAGCTGGAGCATCTGTGCTCGGGCGAGGCCTTCCTGACCCCCGTCGGGCCGTTCGTTGAGGCGGTGCAGGATGCGGTCCAGGCCGAGACGGGGCGACGGCCCGAGGCCTCGACTACCGGCGGCACCTCGGACGCCCGCTTCATCCGGGCCCTGTGCCCGGTGCTGGAGCTGGGCCTGGTCGGCCAGACCATGCACCAGGTCGACGAACGCGCCCCGGTCGCCGAGATCCAGGCCCTGGCCCGCGTCTATCGCCGGGTGATCGACACGGTTATGGAGCGGCTGTCCGAAGCGAGATGAACCCCACCTCTCCCGCCTTCGTCATCCTGTTCGCGGTCAGCCTGATCGCCGCGGCGGGCAATATGGGGCTGCAGTCGGTGCTGCCGGCCATCGGGCGCCAGTTTGGTCTGGCCGACACCCTGGTGGCGGGGGCCTTCGCCGTTTCGGCCCTGATGTGGACCGTGTCGTCCCCCTTCTGGGCGCGCCTGTCGGACCGGTTGGGGCGCAAGAGGGTGATCCTGATCGGACTGACCGGCTTCATCGCCTCCATGACCGGCTTCGGCGCGGCGGCCACGGCGGGGCTGGAGGGCTGGATGGCGCCGCTGGCGGCCTTCGCCCTGATGGCGGCGGCGCGCAGCCTGTATGGCGTGTTCGGCTCGGCCGCCCCGATCGCGTCCCAGGCCTATGTGGCGGACCGCACCACGGCCCAGGGGCGGACCCAGGCCCTGTCGCTGCTGGCCTCGGCGCAAGGGCTGGGCACGGTGATCGGGCCGGTGCTGGCGCCCCTGTTCATCCTGCCGGTCGTGGGTCTGGCGGGGCCGCTCTACGCCTTCGCCCTGATCGCGGTGGTGGTGCTGGTCGTCGTCTGGAAGCGACTGCCCAGCGGCGAGGTGACGCGCATTCCGACCCCGGCCGAAGGGGTGGCGCATCGCGGCCTGTGGAAGGATCCGCGCTTGCGCGGCTATCTGCTGTTCGGGCTTCTGGTCACCGGCGCCCAGGCGGTGAACATCTCGGTGCTGGGCTTCCATGTCATCGACGAACTGGCCGCCACCGGCGTCGGCCTGGACCAGGCCCAGCCCTTCGTGGCCATCGCCCTGTTCGCCGGGGCGGCCGGGACGCTGATGGTCCAGTGGGGGCTGATCCCCCTGTTGAAGATGCAGCCGCGCGACCTGGTGCGCTGGGGCGCCGGCCTGGCCCTGGCCGGCAATCTGGTCAGCCTGACCGCGCCGGGCTTCCATGGCGTGGTGGTCGGATACGCCCTGGTGTCCATGGGGCTGGGGTTCGCACGGCCAGGCTTCACGGCGGGGGCGTCCTTGTCGGTCGGACCGGGCGAACAGGGAGCCGTGGCCGGGCTGATCATGTCGATCGCGGGCCTCAGCTTCCTGGCGCCGCCGGTGGCGGGGGTGGCCCTCTATGCCTGGCGTGAGGCGGCGCCGTTCGCCCTGAACGGCCTGCTGCTGAGCGCGGCCCTAGCCCTGTGCTGGATCAGCGGACCGCTGCGGCGCGGGCCGCCGGACCTGCCGGACCGGGACGAGACGCCGTCGTCGGACACCCCGCCCGCCTCGCAGCCGGGGCCCGAGGGCGGCGGGCGTCTGGTGTCGGAATAGGCGGTCGAGGCTGCGTCAACCCGGAGAACCGCAGCCTCGCCCCCTGAAGTCCCGCCGGCCGCGAGCGCGACCAGCGAGAGGGAAGGCGGCCCCTCTAGGGGGCGTCCGTTACGGCGAGATGACGCCGTATTTCTTGCCCTATCGTTCGCCGCGCGGTCGTTCACGGCTTGAGGGCCTTTTCTGCTCAGTTCTCGGGCCCTCGAGACGTGAGGGCGAAGCCCTGCGCTCAAGTCGTGAGCGACCGCGTCGCGAACATAGCGCTCTTAAATATACCGCCGCAGGCTGCGCGCCAGCTCCGAGGCGCCGTCCTTGCCGCCGCGCTTGACCTGGGGCTGATAGGCGACGCGGGCGTGTTCGACGCAATAGACGCCTTCTGACGCGCGACGGCCGCAGAAGCTGAACTCGCGCGACGAGGGGTCGCCGATCGGCCATTTGCACATGTGAGCGCCCAGGGTCATGACCGTGGCCGTGCCCGGCAGGTCGGGCATGGGGGCCGGGACCGGCGGGGCGGCGGCCGGACGCGGCTGGGCCGCCTCGATCCGGCGCGGGGCCGACGGGGCCTGGGGCGCGGCGGCGGCCGGACGGGGCCGGGTCGTGCGGAAGGTGGTGCGCGCCGGTTGCGACGGCGTGGCCCGGCCCGACAGGCCCAGGCGGTGCACCTTGCCGATCACGGCGTTGCGGGTGACGCCCCCGCCCAGGGCCTTGGCGATCTGGCTGGCCGACTGGCCCTCCAGCCACAGCTTCTTCAGCGTGCCGACACGATCTTCGGTCCAACCTGCGGTCATGGCGCCCTCCCGGCGAGATGATTCAACATGTGGGGTCCGACAGCCGCTTCAGCGCCCAACGCCCACCACTAATCGTAAACCAGCTCTTAATAGCCGCAAGATATGCGAATCACCCTGTCCACAGAAACCAGATATTGAATCGTGTTCGCTCAACCCGTCATGCGGGGGCGTTCTTCAGCCTTCGAAAAGGGGGAGGCGTTCAGTCCAGGGCGCAGACGTCGGGCAGGCCGCGCAGGGCCCCGGCATGGTCCAGGCCATATCCGACCAGGAAGCGGTTCGGCGCCTCCCAGCCGACGAAGTCCGGTTCAGGCGCCCGCGGCAGCGGCCAGGGCTTGCGGGCGAAGACGGCGGTCAGGACATCGGACGCCCCCGCATCGCGCGCGATGCGAACCGCCTCGGCCAGCGACAGGCCGGTGTCGAACACATCGTCCAGGATCAGGACACGGCGGCCCTGGATCGGCCGCTGGAAGCCGGCCCGCACCTCGATGCGGCCCCGGCTGGTCTTGTCGTCGCCATAGGAGGCCAGCCACAGGGCGTCGAAGCGGACGTTGCGCCCGACCCGCGCCAGGGCCCGCGTCAGGTCGGCGGCGAACCACAGGCCGCCAGTCAGCAGCACCGCCGCCACCGTCTCGTCATCGATCATCGGCGCGATGCGGGCCGCCATGTCCTCGACGACACGGCGCACCTCGGCTTCGGACAGCAGGACGGTGGGTTTAAGGGCGTCAGCCATGATGCGGGGCGGATAGCGCCTCAGGCCCCGGCGTGTCGAGCGGCGTCGCCTCGACCGGCGCCCCCTCGGGCGCGACCGGAACCGTGCTGACCGCGGGTCGCAGGCCCGCCTCGACCGCCGCCTGGGGCCGGCGCGCGGCCGGACGGGGCGCGGGCTCCGATGCGGTCTGGGCCGTCGGTTCGGGCGCCGTCAGCACGAAATCCACCCCCACCCCAGCCGCCTTGCCGCCCGGATCGTTGATGCGCACGGCGAAGCCCTGGACCTTGCCCGGCAGCACCGGCGCGGCGTCGATGCGCACGATGCTGTGGCCCACCTCGGCGCCGTGGGCGTCCAGCAGGGCGACGCGCACCGGCGGGGCCACGATCTCGCGGTCGCGGACATTGCGCAGGGCGCCAGACACCATGACCACGCCCGGATCATCCGTCAGGGTGCGGGCGCCCACGGCCTCGAAATCCAGACCGGTGGGGTTCACCCGGGCGCCGACAGCCGCATAGGCGCTGGCCGCGCGCGGATACATTTCGACCACATCGACGCGGAAGATCC
>NZ_CALMFB010000067.1 GCF_937863155.1 uncultured Brevundimonas sp.
TGGCCAGGCCCCAGCGGCGGGCGCCCGCGCCGTCGCCGGCGTCGCCGCCCGCGCTGACCACCACGCGGCGGCCGGCGGGCAGGGCGGCGGGGTCGATCTTGGCCACGGCCAGGGCGGTCGGGGTTTCGCCGCCGAAGCCGTCGAAGACCGTCAGACTGTCCCATTCCCGGCGCAGGCCGATCCACCAGGGATCACCTGAATTGACGGCCAGGACGGCGACGCCGCCTTCCGACGCGGCGAAGGCCAGGGCGGCCTCGGGCGTGTGGGCGGTGCGGATGTCGGCCGCCGCGCCGAACCGCCGACGGGCGCCGTCGAAGGCGCGGGCCGGATCGACCGGGGCCCAGACCTGGACCTTCTGCACGCCCTGGCGCGCCAGGCCCCAGCCGACGATCTCGCGCCACAGCTGGCCCACCGCCTCGGCGTTGTCGGGTGCGCAGCGATCCAGCATGCGGGCCATCACCGCCTGTTCGCGGTCAGGGCGCAGCTTGGTGTGCGGGCCGGCGGGCGCGTCCTTGGCGCGGCCGACACGCTCGGCCAGGCGCAGGCGCTGCTCGAACAGGGCCAGAAGCTGGTCGTCGACCAGATCGATCTCGTGCCGCAGGGCCGCCAGGGCCATCTGCTCGGGCGTGATGTCGGCGGCCTGGGGCCAGACCTGCTGAATACGGGCGGGGGAAGACATGGGAAGCGGACTTTCGGAAGACGGAATTCGATGCAGGGCGGGGAGCCGCTTCGGTCGAAGCGGTCGCCGGCGAGACTGTCAGGAGCGTTCGCGCCCGGACGCCTCAGCCGGCGTATCGAAAGCCGTAAAAGCCGAAATACAGGGCGGTCGCGCGCGAGCGGGTGTTCAGTTCGACGGTGGCGCGCAGCGTGGACATGGGTCCGGTTCCGTTGGGATCGTTCGGCGATCCTGCATCCCGGATCGCGCATGGATCGTGCCGCGTCAACCCGCCTCGGCGCTCAACAGGACAAATCGCGTTCGGTTGTCGGCCGAATCCTGAAGATCGTTGCGCAGAATCGACAGGCCATAGGCTTCGGCCGCGCCCAGCGGGGCGATGGCGGCGCGGGTGCGGTCGCCCGCCTGGGCCACGGCCTGGGCCGCACCGGCGGTGTCGAACGCCTCGACGGCGGTCAGCCCCATGGCGGCCAGGGTGTGCACGCACTGGCCCAGGGCGGCGGGGTGGCTTTCGGCCGTGCGGATGTCGGCCAGGCGTGCGCCGGACGGCGCCATCAGGGCCAGGCGGATCGGGCGCCACACCTCGGCGATCGGCTCCATATCCAGGGCCTCGACCAGGCTGGCCGCCGGTTCGACCCGGCCGATGATGGCGTTCTCGACCGGGATCAGTGCGCAGCCGCAGTCGCCGGACAGCATGGCCTGAATGGCGTCCTCGAAGGTGGCGAACCCGACCGGCGTGTCCCAGGGGCGCAGGCGCAGGCAGGCTTCGTGGCTGAAGGCGCCGGGCGCGCCCTGATAGGCGACACGGCCCCGCACCGTGGGCGGCGCGGTGTCTTCGGGCGCGCCTTCGACGTGGGTCATGCGGCGGCCGAGCGCGCTTGGCGCCCCGCCTTCAGACGTTCGGCCACCAGGAAAGCCAGCTCCAGCGCCTGATCGGCGTTCAGCCGCGGGTCGCAATGGGTGTGGTAACGGCTGGACAGGTCGTCCTCGGTCACCGCCTGGGCGCCGCCCAGACATTCGGTGACGTTCTGGCCGGTCATCTCCAGATGGACGCCGCCAGGGTGCACGCCCTCGGCCTCTGCCACGTCGATGAAGCTGCGCACCTCGGCCAGGATGCGGTCGAAGGGGCGGGTCTTGTAACCGTTGGCCGCCTTCAGCGTATTGCCGTGCATCGGGTCGATCGACCAGACGACGCGCTTGCCGTGCGCCTTTGCCGCCGCCATCAGGCCGGGCAGGCGGTCGCCCACCTTGTCGGCGCCGAACCGGCCGATCAGGGTCAGGCGGCCGGGGGTGTTGTCGGGGTTCAGGGCGTCGATCAGGCGCAGCAGTTCGTCCGGCTCCAGCGTCGGGCCGCATTTGACGCCGATGGGATTGCGGATGCCGCGCATGAACTCGACATGGGCGCCGTCCAGCTGGCGCGTCCGCTCGCCGATCCACAGCATGTGCGCCGAGGTGTCGAACCATTCGCCGGTCGATCCGTCCAGCCGGGTCAGGGCGCTTTCGACATTCAGCAGCAGGGCCTCATGGCTGGTGAAGACCTCGACCCGCGCCAGGTCGGGGTGGGTGGCGGGGGTCACGCCCACCGCCTCCATGAAGGCCAGGGCCTCGCCGATCTTGTCGGCCAGGTCGCGATAACGGGCGCCATAGGCATTGTCGCCCGCGAACCCCAGGGTCCAGCGATGGATGTTGTACAGGTCGGCATACCCCCCGCTGGCGTAGCCGCGCAGCAGGTTCAGCGTCGCCGCCGACTGGTGATAGGCCTTCAAGAGCCGCTGCGGATCGGGCAGGCGGTCCTCGGCCGTGAAGGCCATGCCATTGATGATGTCGCCGCGATAGCTGGGCAGGGTGACATCGCCGATGGTCTCCAGCCCGGACGAGCGCGGCTTGGCGAACTGGCCGGCGATGCGGCCGACCTTCACCACCGGCTTGCGCCCCGCAAAGGTCAGGACCACCGCCATCTGCAGGATCAGGCGGAAGGCGTCGCGGATGTTGTCGGTCGAGAATTCCTTGAAGCTTTCGGCGCAGTCGCCGCCCTGAAGCAGGAAGGCCTCGCCCGCCTCGACCTGGGCCAGGCGTTCGGTCAGCTTGCGCGCCTCCCCCGCGAAGACCAGGGGCGGCATGGCGCTGAGTTCATCCTCGACCGCCGCCAGGGCGCGCGCATCCGGATAGTCCGTGGGCATCTGCACCACGGGTTTGTTCCGCCAGCTGTCCGGGTTCCAACGCATACTCATGCGATCAAGATAGGCCGTTGACGGTGCGGGAACAATGCGGGCGAAACGCCTGGGTCTAACCGCGTCGCTCCAGCGACAGGATCGCCTCGTTGATCTCGTCCAGCCGGCCCGCCAGCACGGCCTGGGCGTCATAAAGTCCGCGATTGTAGAAGGCCGGTCCCATCTCGCGCGCCAGGAAGTCGATCAGCATCTGCGCCGCCAGGGCGCCCAGTTCGACCTCATATTCATCGCGGAACCAGGCCTGCAGCCGGAGCGTCAGGGCGGCGATCTCTTCACGGCTGAAGGTGATGGGGCGGGTCACAGGGCGTCGGCCAGGGCTTCTTCGGCCTGCATCCAGGCGGCCTCGGCGGCGTCCAGATCGGCCTGGGTCTTGGCGCGGGCGCGGGTCAGACCCTCCAGCGCCTTGGGGTCGGACACGGCGGCCTGGGCCAGGTCGTCGTCGATGCGCGCCACCTCGGCCGCCAGCCGGGCCATGGTCTCTTCGGCCTTCCTGGCCGCATGGCGCAGGGTCGAGGGCGAGGGGCCGGTGGCTTTCTTGCCCCTATCGCTCGCGCCGCGGGCGTTCGCTGCTTGAGGGGCGCCCCTATCGCTCGCGGTTTGAGCGGCGGGTTCAGGCTCGTCGGGCTTGAGCTGGGCCGGGCGGACGACGCCGGCCTGTTTGGCGCGGTCCAGGACGAATTTCGCATAGTCGTCCATGTCGCCCTCGAACGGCTTGACCGTGCCGTCCGCCGCCAGCCACAGCCGGTCGGCCACCAGCTCCATCAGCGACCGGTCGTGGGTGATCAGGATGACCGCGCCCGTATATTCGTTCAGCGCATCCAGCAGGGCGCGGCGGCTGTCAATGTCCAGGTGGTTGGTCGGTTCGTCCAGGATCAGGATGTGCGGCGCATCCATGGCCACCAGGTTCAGCAGCAGGCGCGCGCGTTCGCCGCCCGACAGGCTGTCGACCTTGGTCTCCTGCTTTTCGAACGGCAGGCCGAACTGGGCCAGGCGGCTGCGGCGGCTGTTTTCGGAGGCGTCCGGCATGGCCCGGCGGATGATCTCCAGCGGGGTGTCGGTCGGGTCCATGGCCTCGATCTGGTGCTGGTGGAACCAGCCTACCCGCATCTTGCCGTCGCGGTGGAACTCGCCCGCCTGGATGTCCAGCGCCTTGGCGATCAGCTTGGCGAAGGTCGACTTGCCGGCGCCGTTGACGCCCAGAAGGCCGATGCGGTCGTCCAGGTCCATGCGCAGGTTCAGATGCTTCAGCACCGCCTTGCCGGGTTCATAGCCCACCGATGCCTTCTCCAGCCGGATCAGGGGCGGGGGCAGGGGGCGTTCGGGCGACGGCAGAACGAAGGGCGCCACGCGTTCTTCAGGCGGCAGCTCGATCCGCTGCATCTTCTCCAGCTTCTTGACCCGCGACTGGGCCTGGGTGGCCTTGGACGCCTTGGCCTTGAAGCGATCCACGAATTTCTGAAGGTGGGCGCGCTCGGCGTCCTGCTTGGCCTTGTTGGCCTCCATCAGGCGCAGCTTCTCGGCGCGGGTCTTTTCGAAGGTGTCGTAGTTGCCGGTGTAAAGCTCCAGCCTGCGGTTCGACAGGTGCAGGATGTGGGTGCAGACCTCGTTCAGCATCTCGCGGTCGTGCGAGATGATAAGGGCCGTCGCCGGATATTTCTTGAGCCGGGCTTCAAGCCACAGGGCGCCTTCCAGGTCCAGATAGTTGGTCGGTTCGTCCAGCAGCAGCATGTCCGGCTGGGCGAACAGGGCCGCCGCCAGGGCCACGCGCATGCGCCACCCGCCAGAGAAATGGGCCATCGGGCGATGGATGTCCTCCTGGCTGAACCCCAGACCGACCAGGATTTCGGCCGCGCGGGCCGGGGCGGCGTCGGCGTCGATCTCGATCAGCCGGGCCCAGATCTCGCCCATCTCCTCCGGCTCGGCGGTCTCCAGCCGGGTCATCAGGTCGTGCCGTTCGGCATCGGCCTCCAGAATGGTCTCCAGCACGCTGACGGGCGTGGCGGGGTGCTCCTGATCCACCGAGCCGATGCGGGCGGTCTTGGGCAGGCTGACCTCGTCACCCCCGGCGACCAGTTCGCCCAGGATCACCTTGAACAGGGTCGACTTGCCGATGCCGTTGCGGCCCACCAGCCCGACCTTGGCGCCCGGCGGCAGGCTGACGGAGGCGTTCTCAAGGAACTGGCGGCCCCAGGCGTTGAGGGTCAGGTTGGTGATCTTAAGCATGGCGAACGGAGCTGCGCTTTGTTGTCGTCCCTCAAGCAGCGAGCGGCCGCGCCGCGAGCGTTAGGGACGCCTTGGAAATGACGAAGGCCGTCGCTATAAGCCCGCGACCCTCAATCTCCCAACAAGAAGTCGCTCCCATGACCGAACGCACCTTCTCGATCATCAAGCCCGACGCCACCCGTCGCAACCTGACCGGCGCCATCAACGCCGTCATCGAAGGCGCCGGCCTGCGCATCGTGGCCCAGCGCCGCGTCAAGCTGACCGAGGCCCAGGCCAAGAAATTCTACGAAGTCCACGCCGAACGCCCCTTCTACGGCGAACTGGTCGGCCAGATGACCGCCGAGCCGGTGGTGGTCCAGGTTCTGGAAGGCGACAACGCCGTGGCCGCCTATCGCGAAGTCATGGGCGCCACCAACCCGGAACAGGCCGCCGAAGGCACCATCCGCAAGCAATTCGCCCTGTCGATCGGTGAAAACTCGGTCCACGGCTCGGACAGCCTGGAGAACGCCGGCATCGAGATCGCCCAGTTCTTCACCGACGACCAGATCGTCGGCTGATCGATCCCCGATCATTGCATCGGAACGGCCGGATCAGCGATGATCCGGCCGTTTTCGTATTCCGGCCCGGCGCCGGACGGGTGAGACAGGCCGCATGAAGCAGTATGGGCGCAAGGGGGTGATGCTGGCGGCGTCGCTGTCGGCGCTGGCGGGCTATGTCGACGCCGTCGGATTTCTGACGCTGGGCGGCTTCTTCGTCTCCTTCATGAGCGGCAATACGACCCGGCTGGGCGTCGCCATCGCGGGCGGCGGCGGGGCGGCGGCGTTGACGGCGCTGGGGCTGATCGTCCTGTTCGTGGTCGGGGTGATCGTGGGCGCCACGGTGGCGCGCCGGGCGGGCGAGGGGCGCCGGGCCTTGGTTCTGGCAGTCGAGGCGGCGCTGCTGTTGATGGCGGCGGCGGTCTTCACGGCCGGTCATCGCGAGGCGGCCATGATCGCCGTGACCCTGGCCATGGGGGTCGAGAATGCGGTGTTCCAGCGTGACGGCGATGTCGGCGTCGGCCTGACCTATATGACCGGCGCCCTGGTCAAGGCGGGCCAGCGGATCGCCACCGCCCTGCACGGCGGCCCGCGCTGGGACTGGTGGCCCTATCTGGCGCTGTGGGCGGGCCTGTGCGCCGGGGGCGCGCTGGGGGCGGCCGCCTTCGTCCGGTTCGGCGGGCTGGCGCTGTGGGCGGCGGCGGGCGTGGTCGTGTGTCTGATGCTCGCCGTCTGGCGGGTCGAGATGCGGGAACGGCGTGTGGGCGGGCACGTTCCTGTGTCGGACCGACAGGGAGATTGACCATGAAGACGATTTTCAAACTGGCTCCGATCGCCGCCGCCGCGCTGGCGCTTTCGGCCTGCGGCACGACCATGGAGCAACGCGCCGCCACCGGCGCCATCGGCGGGGCCCTGGCGGGTCAGGCCATCGGCGGCAATACGGGCGCGACCGTGGCCGGGGCGGCCGTGGGCGCCGTGGCGGGCGCCGCGACGACGCCGGACCGTCCGCGCTAAACGATCCGACTAGGGTCTGTACTCAATACCGCTCATCCCCGCGAAAGCGGGGACCCAGTGATTTGGGCGATACGCTCTGCCGTCGGCCCACGAATGACGATCCCAGACCTCCTGCGCGGCAAAGAACTGGATCTCCGCTTTCGCGGGGATGAGCGGAGGTTAGCGTGTCACTGATTTCATTAGGCTTTAATTGAGTCGGCGCCCTAGACACGAAACGGCCTCGCGGGTGACCGCGGGGCCGTTGTCATGTCCGCTGGCGGCAGAAGTCGGCCAGGGCCTGCGGATAGAGGGCGTGTTCCGCCGTCTGCACCCGCCGGGCCAGGCTTTCGGGCGTGTCGTCCGGTTCGGTCGGCACGGTCGCTTGGGCCAGGATCGGGCCTTCGTCCACGCCTTCGGTCACCAGATGGATGGTGCAGCCGGCCTGGGTGTCGCCGGCCGCCAGGGCGCGCGCGTGGGTGTCCAGACCCGGATATTTCGGCAGCAGACTGGGATGGATGTTCAGCATCCGCCCGGCCCAGCGCCCGACCAGCCAGGGCGTCAGCAGGCGCATATAGCCCGCCAGGGCCACCACCTGGACGTCATGGTCCGCCAGAACCGTATCCACCGCCCGCTCATGCGCCTCACGGTCTTGACCGTACGCGCGATGATCAATGGCGACGGCCGGGACGCCTCGATCCGCCGCCAGGGCCAGGCCGGCCGCATCCGGGCGGTTCGACACCACCACGGCGATGCGGAATGGCGCATCGGGGGCCTGTGACGCCTCGATCAGAGCCGCCATGTTCGACCCGGCGCCGGAAATCAGGACGGCGACGCGCGTCGGCACGGATCAGGCGGCCGTCAGTTGACCGCAGACGAAGGCGGCCTCGCCCGCGTTCAGCAGGGCGGCCAGCACCGGCTCGGCGTTCTCCGGGCTGACGATCAGGATGAAGCCGACGCCGCAGTTGAAGGTGCGGCGCATCTCGTGGTCCGCCACGCCGCCGGTCTCCTGAAGCCACTGAAAGACGTGGGGCAGGGGCCAGGCGTCCCAGTCGAAGGCGGCGTTCAGCCCCTCGGCGATGCAGCGCGGCGGGTTTTCGATCAGGCCGCCGCCGGTGATGTGGGCCGCGCCCTTGATCAGGCCCGCCTTCATCAGCGGCAGCACTGGCTTCACATAGATTCGCGTCGGCTCCATCAGCGCCTGGGCCAAAGTGCGGTCCTTGGCGAAGGGGGCATCGTCGCCCCAGGTCAGGCCCGAGGCCTCGACGATCTTGCGCACCAGCGAATAGCCGTTCGAGTGCGGGCCGGACGAGGCCAGGCCGATGATGATGTCGCCCGCCGACTGACGATCCAGATAGGGCAGGACATGCCCCCGCTCGACCGCCCCGACCGAGAAGCCGGCCAGGTCATAGTCGCCGCCCGCATACATGCCGGGCATTTCGGCCGTTTCGCCGCCCACCAGGGCGCAGCCGGCCTGGCGACAGCCCTCGGCGATGCCGGCCACGACGCGGCGCGCCGCGTCCACGTCCAGTTTGCCCGTGGCGTAATAATCCAGGAACATCAGCGGCTCGGCGCCCTGGGCCAAGAGGTCGTTGACGCACATGGCGACCAGATCGACGCCCACGCCGTCGTGACGGCCCGTCTCGATGGCGATCTTCAGCTTGGTGCCCACGCCGTCGGTCGTGGTGACGATCAGAGGATCGGTGAAGCCTGCGGCCTTCAGGTCGAACAGCGCCCCAAACCCGCCCAGCGACGCCTCGGCGCCCGGCCGCCGGGTCGACTTGGCCAGCGGCTTGATGGCGTCCACCAGCATCTCGCCCGCGTCGATATCGACCCCCGCGTCGGCATAGGTCAGACCGTTCTTCAGCGCATCGTCGGACGGGAGGGTCATGGCGGAACCTGATTTGCGGACGTATGGCGGGCTATTGGCACGGAGTAGGGCCACGAGGCCAGAGGCGGGGCCGCTATAGGCTCTAAACTTTCGGTTCCTCTAAAAGAAGCGTTGTGCCATGACGGTGATCGATAAGCGGTTGGAGTCCCTCAGGGATGTTTAGCGACCGCCGTGTGGGGAACACAAAATGAAAATGCTGTCGCCATGGTCCGCAATCGCGGCGGCGCTCGCTCTTGTGCTGGTGGCCGGACCCGCCGTGGCGCAGAATCATATCGCCAACCCCAGTTTTGAGGATCCGGCGCTGGCCCCGGGCAATGCGACCCTGAACACCATACCCGGATGGTCCGGTTTGACGGTCGGGTGCTGCGGCTATGGCGTATCCTACGAGATCGGCCAGCTTCCGACGCCGTACGGGGATCAATGGGGCTATACCAACGGCGGTACTGCGGCGATCGCCCAGCAGACCGCGAAAACCGTCGTCGCCCAAGAGGCCTACACCGCATCGGCGGCGTTCGGCCAGCGGACGGACAACCCGGCCAACAGCCCGACGCTGGAGCTTTGGGCCGGCGGGACGGTTGTGGATGGTGATGTGATCGGTGGAACCCTGGTCGCTTCCCAGGCGGTGGCCACGACGGCCGGCGTCTTCACCATGGGCACGGTCACCTGGGTCGCGCCCGTCGGCAGCCCCTTGATCGGACAGCCGCTTACGGTGCGCCTGAGCAATGTCGGCGGCGCCCAGACCAACTATGACAATGTCAGCCTTCTGGCGGTCAACACCGTTCCGACGCTGTCCGAATGGGGAATGATCCTGTTCGGTCTGATTCTGGCCGGCGGATCGGCATGGCTGGTTCAGAGGCGCCAGCTGGTCTGAACGCCCGAAGCGCCTAAATCGCCGCGAAATGTGATGCGCGCACTTGTCACAGGGGGCGGCGTCGGGGCTATAGCATCCGAATGACGCCGATCACCACCAATGACGCCCTGATCGCCTTCTGCGAGCGACTGGCGGGCGCGCCCTTCATCGCCGTGGACACCGAGTTCATGCGCGAGACGACATACTGGCCCAAGCTGTGCCTGATCCAGGCGGCCTCGGCGACCGATGCGGGCAATATCGACCCGCTGGCCGAGGGGCTGGACCTGACGCCCTTCCTGGACCTGCTGCGCAACCCCGACATCCTGAAGGTCTTCCATGCCGCCCGGCAGGACGTGGAGATCTTCGTGCGCCTGGGGGCCATGCCCACGCCGATGTTCGACACCCAGGTGGCCGCCATGGCCGCCGGCTTCGGCGATCAGGTCAGCTATGAATCCCTGGTGCGCCAGATGCTGCGCCAGGAGGTGGACAAGGGCAGCCGCTTCACCGACTGGGCCCGCCGCCCGCTGTCGGATGCGCAACTGACCTATGCCCTGGGCGATGTGACCCATCTGGCGGCCCTTTATCCCAAGCTGCGCGACCGGCTGGCCCGGGACGGGCGGCTGGCCTGGGTGACGGCCGAGATGGAGGATCTGACCGATCCGGCCGTCTATGACACCGATCCCGAAAACGCCTGGAAGCGGCTGAAACCCAAGAAATATGCGGCCAAATATCTGGCGGCGTTCAAGGCCACGGCGGTGTGGCGTGAACGCGCGGCCCAGGAGCGCGACCAGCCGCGCGGACGCATCCTGAAGGACGAGGCCATCGACGAGATCGCCACCCAGGCGCCGACCGACGCTGAGGCGTTCAACCGCCTGCGGTCCGTGCCCAAGGGATTCGGCGGCTCGCGCCTGGGCCAGGAGCTGACGGCCGAGCTGGCGCGCGTTCTGGCCGACCCCGAAGCCCATGCGCCCAAGCTGGAACGGCCGGCCCACGGCCAGCCGGCGCCGCCGTCGGTGGTCGAACTGCTGAAGGTGCTGCTGAAGGCCAAGAGCGACAATGCCGGCGTGGCCACCAAGCTGATCGCCAATGTCGCCGACCTGGAGAAGATCGCCCTGGACGACAATGCGCCGGTCGAGGCCATGAGCGGCTGGCGCCGTCAGCTGTTCGGCGAGGATGCGCTGAAGCTGAAACGCGGCGAAATCGCCCTGGTGCTGAACGGCGCCCGGGTCGAGGTGGTCGAGATCGAGGGCTGACCCGCCCGCGCGAGGGCGGGCGGTCTCTCAGGCGCCGTTTACTCGCCCCAGCCGCCGGCCAGGGCCTTGAACACCGCGATCTGGTAGGTGGTGATCAGGGCGTCGGACGACGCCAGCTGCGCGTCGGCGCCCGCCAGGGTGCGTTCGGCGTCCAGCACCGTCAGGAAGCTGTCGGCCCCCGCGTCGAAACGCAGGCGCGACAGGCGCGCGGCGGTGGCGGCCTGATCGCGTGCGGCCTTCAGGGCGGCGTTGCGGTCCAGTTCGCTGGCGTAGTTGGCCAGAGCCGTCTCGGTTTCCTGCAGCGCGGTCAGCACCGTCTGGTCGAAGGTGGCCAGAGCAGCGTCCGAAGCGGCCCCCGCCTGTTTGATCCGCGCGCGAGCAGCCAGGATGTTGGGGAAGGACCAGCTGATCAGCGGGCCGACGCTGAAGCGGAAATTCTCGCTGTCGCCCAGGCCGTTGCTGTCCAGAGCCGTGGCGCCGAAGCCGCCGCCCAGGCGGATGCTGGGAAACAGGTCGGCGGTGGCCACATTGACGCGCGCGCCGGCGGCGGCCAGGGCGCGTTCGGCCTGGCGCACATCGGGTCGGCGGGCCAGAAGCGCGGCGCCGTCGCCCACCGGGATCGGCTGGTTCAGGCGCGGCGGCGCAGCACAGGCGCGGGCCGCCTGGGACGCCTCGGCGGGCGGACGGCCGGTCAGGACCGCCAGTCGGAACAGGGCGCCGTCGCGCTGGGCCCGCAGCGGCGGCAGACCGGCGCGGGTCTGGTCCAGAACGGCGCGGGCGCGGGCGACGTCCAGGCCGTTGCCGGTTCCGGCATCCAGCAGACGCTGGGTCAGGCCGGCGGTTTCGGTCTGAAGCTGCAGCGTGCGCTCGACCGCCGCGATCTGGGCGTTGGCCGAACAGGCGTCGGCATAGGCGCGGGCCGTCTCGGCCGCGACGGTGACGCGCACCACGTCTCGCGCGGCGGCGGCGGCGTCCGCATCGGCGCGGGCGGCGCGGATCGACGATCCGACCCTGCCGAACAGGTCGATCTCGTACGCCACGTCCAGGCCGACGTCATAGGTTTCGACCTCGGGCGCCTTCTGGCCCGCAGGCAGGCCGGGCACGGTGGCGGCCGAGGCGCGGCTGCGGTTGGCGGCGGCGTTGACCGTGGTCGAGGGCAGGCGGCCGCTGCGCGCCTCGCCCAGGGCGGCGCGGACCCGGCGCAGATTGGCGTCGGCGGCCTCCAGGTCGTTGTTCTCGGCCAGGGCCTGTTCGATCAGACCGTCCAGCACCGGGTCGGCGTACAGCCGCCACCAGTCGTCGCGGGCCTGGGCGGCCGATACGGCGGGGGTCGAGGCCCCCATGAAGGCGCCCGACGCGGCGGGGGGTAGGGTGGCGTCGGGCGCCTTCGGCCCGACCGCGCACGCCGACGTCAGAAGGGCGGCGACGGCGCTGGCGGTCAGGAAGCGGTAGGAACGAGGGGTGGTCATCAGGCGTCTCCCAGACGCGGGGCGGCCGGCGCGGTCTCGGGTTCGGGACCGTCGTGCGGAGGGAAGCCCTCGGTCGTCGGAATGGTGCGCTCGCGGTCGGGCGCATGCGGCATCTTCGACGCGATCCAGCGACAGATCACATAGAAGACCGGGGTGAAGATCAGGCCGAAGAAGGTCACGCCCAGCATCCCCGAGAAGACGGCTGTGCCCAGCGACTGACGCATCTCGGCCCCCGGCCCGGTCGCCAGCATCAGCGGCACGACGCCGAAGATGAAGGCGAACGAGGTCATCAGGATCGGACGCAGGCGCGTCTGGGCGGCGCGCACGGCGGCGTCCCAGCGGTTCAGGCCTTCTTCCTCGGCCTGTTTGGCGAACTCGACGATCAGAATGGCGTTCTTGGCCGCCAGGGCGATCAGAACCACCAGCCCGACCTGGACCAGGATGTTGTTGTCCAGTCCGCGCAGATTGACGCCGATCATCGCCGCCAGAATGCACATGGGCACGATCAGAACGACCGCCAGCGGCAGGGTGAAGGCCTCGTATTGCGCGGCCAGCACCAGGAAGACGAACACCACCGCCAGCACGAAGACCATGGCTGCGCCGCCGGACGCCTGCTTCTCCTGCAGGGCCAGGCCGGTCCATTCGTACGAGAAGCCTTCGGGCAGGGCGTTGGCCGCCAAGCCTTCCATGGCCCCCAGCGCCTGGCCGGACGAAACGCCGGGCGCGGGCTGTCCCTGAAGTTCGGACGCCGGGAACAGGTTGTAGCGCACGACGCGGGCCGGGCCTGAGTCTTCACGCAGGGTGGCGACCGATCCGATCGGCACCATGGCGCCGGTGGCCGAACGGGTTTTCAGATTGGCGATGTCGGCGATGTCGTCGCGCGCCGACGGCTCGGCCTGGGCGGTGACGCGGAAGGTGCGGCCCAGATAGTTGAAGTCGTTGACGTAGGACGAACCCAGATAGATGCCCAGGGTGTCGAACACCGACGACGGCTGGACCCCCATCATCAGGGCGCGGTCGCGGTCGATGTCGGCCGCGATGCGGGGCGAACCGGTGTTGTAGGTCGAGAAGACCTGCTGCACCTGGTCGGGCATCTGGGCCGCGCCGCCCATCATGGCGAAGGTGGCGCCTTCCAGGGCGCGATAGCCCTGGCCCGAGCGGTCCTGAACCATCAGCTGGAAGCCGTTGCCGTTGCCCAGGCCCTGAACGGCGGGCGGGGCGATGACGAAGATGTTGGCTTCCTCGATGCCCGCGGTGGCGCCGGTGATGGCGCCGGCCAGGGCGGCCGCGGCGGATTCACGCGTCTTGCGTTCCTTGAAGTCGTCCAGACGGATGAACAGGGTCGCGGCGTTGGAGCCGAACGAGAAGCTGGACCCGTCCAGGCCGGCGAAGGCCACGGCGCCATCGACGCCTTCGGTGGACGAGATGATCTCGTTGGCGCGCATCATCACCGCTTCGGTGCGTTCCAGCGACGATCCGGGCGGCAGCTGCACCACGCCGATCAGGAAGCCCTGATCCTGTTCGGGAATGAAGCCCGAGGGCGTGTCGATCAGGCGCCAGCCGGTCAGGGCCAGAAGCCCGACATAGATGGCCAGCATCATGGCGACCATCCGCACCAGGCGCGCCGTCAGACGGCCATAGCGGTCGGACAGCCAGTCGAAACCGGCGTTGAAGCGCCGTCCGGCCTCGCCCAGATAGTAGAGGAGGGTTCCCAGAACGCCCGGACGCCGACGCGGCGCCTCGTGGTTGTGCGGCTTCAGCAGCAGGGCGGCCATGGCCGGCGACAGGGTCAGAGACACCAGCAGCGACACCACCGCCGCCGTCGAGATGACGATGGCGAACTCGCGATAGAAGATGCCGGGGATGCCGGGCACGAACATGGTCGGCACGAACACCGACACCAGCACCAGGCCGATGGCGATCAGGGCGCCGGACACTTCCTGCATCGACCGATAGGCCGCCTCGCGCGGGGTCAGGCCCTCGCGGATGTAGCGTTCGACGTTCTCGACCACGACGATGGCGTCATCGACCACGATGCCGACCGCCAGAACCAGGGCGAACAGGCTGAGCGAGTTGATCGAATACCCCAGCATCAGCTGGACCGCGAAGGTCGCCACCAGGGCCACCGGAATGGCCACGATCGGAATGATGGCGGCGCGCCAGGTCTGCAGGAAGACCACGACCACCAGCACGACCAGGAAGATGGCTTCGATCAGGGTGTGCTGAACCGACTCCACCGAGGCGGCGACGAATTCGGTCGGGTTGTAGGGTATGGAGACATTCATGCCCTGGGGCAGTTCGGCGCGCAGGGTCTCGACCTCATGCAGCACCCGCTCGGCGGTGGCCAGGGCGTTGGCGCCCGGCTGCTGGACGATGGCGATGCCGACGCCGCGCTGGCCGTCGAAGAAGCCCTTGATGCCGTAATCCTGGGCGCCCAGTTCGACACGCGCCACGTCGCGCACGCGGGTCACGCGGCCTTCGGCGTCGGTCTTCAGCACGATGTCCGAGAACTGGTCCGGGTCGCTGAGGCGGCCCTGCACCTGGACCGGCAGCTGGAAGGCGGCGGCGTTGGTGGCGAAGGGCGGCTGGCCGATGGCGCCGGCCGCGGCCTGGACGTTCTGGGCCCGCAGGGCGCCGACGATTTCCTGGGCCGTCAGATTGCGCGCGGCGGCCTTGCCCGGGTCGATCCAGACCCGCATCGAATAGTTGCCGCCGCCGAAGACCTGGACGTTGCCCACGCCTTCGATCCGCAGCAGGCGGTCGCGCAGCTGGGAGTTGGCGAAATTGCCGATGTAGTCGTTGTCCAGCACCTCGCCCGGCGAGGTCAGGCCGACGATCATCAGGAAGCCGCTTTCGGCCTTGTTGACGGTCACGCCGATCTGGCGGACCTGTTCGGGCAGGCGCGGTTCGGCCAGGGCGACGCGGTTCTGGACCAGAACCTGGGCGTCATCCAGATCGACCCCCGGCTGGAAGGTGACGGTGATGGACACGCCGCCGTCCGACGTCGATGACGACGACAGATACAGCATGCCCTCGACGCCGTTCACCTCCTGCTCGATGGGGGCGGCCACGGTCTCGGCCACCGTCTCGGCGGAGGCGCCGGGATAGGCGGTGTTGATGGTGATCGTCGGCGGCGCGATCTCCGGGTACTGCGACAGCGGCAGCAGCGGATAGGCGAACACCCCCATCAGGGTGATGAACACCGCGATCACGGCCGCGAAGATCGGCCGGTCGATGAAGAAGCGGGAAATGTTCATCTGGGTCTCAGTCGCCCGACGACAGGCTGTTGGCGAAGGTGGCGCTGGACGCCGGGGCCGGGGTGGTCACCGGGGCGGCGGAGCGCTGGGCGGTCGGGCGGATTTGCCCGGCCTTGGCCTGGACCTTCATGCCCGGCGCCTGGATGCGCTGGCCGCCGGCGATGATGACGCGGTCGGTGGCTTCCAGACCCGAGCGGATGACGCGCAGGCCATCGACCAGCGGGCCGGTCTGGACCGGGCGGGCCGAGACCGAGCCGTCGGCGGCGACCACCTGCACCACGCGGCGGGCCTGGTCGGTGGCGATGGCCGCATCGGGCACCAGCATGGCCTGATAGGTTCCCGAACCCGCCAGGCGGGCCTGGCCGAACATGCCGGGTTTCAGGAAGCCGTCGGCGTTGGGGATGGAGGCGCGCAGGCGGATCACGCCCGAGGCGGCGTCCACCGCATTGTCGGTGAAGGTCAGCTGGCCGGTGCGGCTGTAATCGCTTTCATCCTGCAGGCGCACCTCGATCGGGGCGGCGCCCTGACGGGCCTGGCGCTGGTACTTCAGCAGCAGGGCTTCGGAGCCTTCGAAGACGAAATAGATCGGCGCGCTGGACACGATGGTCGTCAGGATGTCGGCCGCCGACGATCCGCCGCCGACCAGATTGCCCGGATCGACCCGGCGGTCCGAGATGCGGCCCGAGATCGGGGCCGTCACGCGGGTGAACTCGACATCCAGCTGGCGTGCGCGGATGGCGGCGTTGGCGGCGGCCACGGCGGCCTCGGCCTGGGCCACGGCGCCGCGATTGGCGTCGGCCTCGGCCTGGGACACCGCCTGGGCGGCCAGCAGGCTTTCCGAACGGGCCAGATTGGCGCGGGCCAGGGTCAGTTGGGCCTCGGCCTGGGCCAGGGACGCGCGCGCCGACGCCAGGGCCGCCTGGGCCGGGCGGGCGTCCAGGGTGAACAGCAGCTGGCCGCGCCGCACATAGTCGCCGTCGCGGAAGTGAACGCCAGAGATGTAGCCGCCCACGCGGGCGCGCACGTCGACGCTCTGGGTCGCCTCGAACCGGCCGGTGAATTCATCCCAGTCCTGGACCTGGCGAACCAGCGGCGTGGCCACGGTCACGGCCGGCGCGGGGGGCGCCTGGGCCTCGCTGGGTTGGGTGCAGGATTGGAGCGCGACCGCCATCAGGGCGGACGCGACCACGACTTTGGCGGTGCGCATGTGAGGAGAAATCCCTTCTTGTCGCCGACCGGCCGCCAATGGGGAGGGCGCCGCTAGTCAACGTGTGGTGACTTAATGGAGAGCGTTGCTCCGCTTGTCAACGCCTGTTGACATAGCCATATTGCAACTGTGGTTATTTCGGAGTCCGCCTGAATTGTTCTGTCCCGCCCCCCGACCGCGCAATGCCGAGGCGACGCGCGCCGCCATCCTGAACGCGGCGCGCGAGCGTTTCGCGGTCCAGAGCTATGACGAGGTCGGCATGCGCGACGTGGCGCGCGACGTCGGTGTCGATGCGGCCCTGGTGTCCCGCTATTTCGGATCCAAGGAAGACCTGTTCGAGGCGGTTCTGGACAGTTGCGACAACAGCCAGCTGATGCTGTCGGTGCCGCGAGAGAACTTTGGGGAACACATCGCCAATGAGGTGATCTTCCAGCCCAAGAACGAGGACAAGCTGAAGGCGCTGATGATCCTGTTGCGCTCGATCTCGTCGGCCAAGGGCATGGAGATCGTCCAGCGCGGCGCCAATACGCGCATCCATGGCCCGTTCGCCGAATGGGTCGGGGGCGACGACGCCGCCGTCAAGGCGCGACTGGCGGCGGGCTTCATCATGGGCATGGCCATCGGCCGCGAGGTCACCGGCGGCTATGGCATGGACGACGCCCAATGCCGGCGCATGGCCGCCAAGATGGCCGTCTATCTGCAAGAGATGATCGACGGCTGACGCCCGCGTCGCTGCGGGCGCCAGCCGCAGGGATCAGGGCGCCTCGAACGGGTCGGTCTGGGTCGGCTGGGTCGGCAGCGGCATGCGCGGCAGCGGCTCGTCGCGGTTGGCCGCGTTCAGCAGGAAGGTCGCCATGATGATCGCCGCCTGACGCAGGTCTTCGGCCTGCAGGTGGTCATAGCTGTCGATGCTGCTGTGGTGGATGCGGCTGCTGTAATCCACCGGGTCCTGGATGAACTGATACCCCGGCACGCCCACGGCCTGCATATAGACGTGGTCGGTGCCGCCCGAGTTGCGCAGCGACACGCCCGTGGCGCCCATGCTGGCGAACGGGGCCAGCCAGTCCTGGAAGATCGGGGCCACCGCGACATTGCCTTCGGCGTTGATGCCCCGGATGCGGCCCGAGCCGTTGTCCAGGTTGAAATAGGCCGTCAGGTCGGCATAGCCGGGGCGCGGCTGGATCGGCCAGCGGTGACGCCAGGTGCGGTTGGCGGGCAGGGCGGCCCAACGCTCGTCCTGGGACGGCGCACGCGTGGCCAGATGCCGGTCGACATAGGCCAGCGATCCCAGGATGCCCTGTTCCTCGCCGTTCCACAGGGCGAAGCGGATGGTGCGCTTGGGCCGCACGCCCAGGCTGCGCAGGATGCGGGCCGCCTCCATCACCACGGCGGTGCCGGCGGCGTTGTCCTGGGCCCCGTCGGCGGCGACCCAGCTGTCCATATGGGCGCCGGCCATGACATACTGGCCCGAACGATCCGTGCCCGGAATCTCGGCGAAGATGTTGTAGGCGTTGACGTCTTCGTCGTGATAGCGGACCTCGCTGCGCAGTTGCAGGGCGGGGGCCGTCTCGGCGATGGCCAGGCGGGTCAGGCGGCGATAGTCCTCGGCCGCCATCTCGAAGCCGGGCACGCGCGGCGTGGCGCCGACGCGGTAGGAATAGCCGGCGCCATGCACCAGGCCGCCGTCGCGATAGGACATCCGCACCCAGGCCGGCACGCCCTCTTCGGCCAGGAAGGCGTCCAGGCGTTCGGCGAAATCGCCGTCGCGCAGCTGGCGCTCGATGGCGGCGGGGGAATAGTTGGGCTGCGGATAATTGCCCGGCCCGCGCAGGTCGTCGTCGGTCAGGCGGCGGAAGGCGGGCTGGGTCGGGTCGGTCGCCGGCGTCGGACGCGAGATCAGCACGATCTTGCCCGCCAGCTTGCCGCGCCACTTCTCGAAATCGCCGGCGTTGGCCATGGGCGCGACGATGATCGGGGCGTCGACCAGTCCGTCGGTCGAGGGCGTCCAGGCCACCGGGATGACCCGCAGCTGCAGCGGACGCGGCGCGGTCATGCGCGCCTCATAGCTGACGATCGACCAGCCGCGGCCGAACTCGAACCCCTCGGCCCGCACGTTCGACAGACCCCAGTCGCGGAACTGCTGCTGGGCCCAGCGTTCGGCCTCGCGCATCTGGGGCGAATTGGTCAGGCGCCCGCCGATCCGGTCGGTCAGGTGGGCGGCGGTGCGCATCACCTCGCTGTGATTCTGGCCCTGGTCGATGATGCGGTTGATGGCGACGCGATCCACGTCCTGAGCCAGGGCGGGAGCAGAGGCCGTGAGCAGGCACAGGGCGGAGACGGCGGCGAGCAGACGTGACATGGACGCGAAAACCCCTCTGGAAACTGAACGGGGCGGATATGACGCCATCCGGGCGCGCGCCGCAACGCTGTAAAGGCCGGTCTTGATGCGGACATGGATTATCGGCTTTGTGTCGGCATGGATCGTCAGGCCCTGACCCGCATCGTGGACATCGTGCGCGACCGTGTGTCCCGCCTGCGGCTGGACTGGCGGCTTGGCGCCGCGGCGGGGGCGGTCGTTCTGCTGGGTCTTGGTGTTCTGGGCTTGGGCGTTCTGGGCCTGATGCGGGCGACGGGCGGTGACGCCGTGGCCGATATTCCGACCGACCAGAGAATCCGCATCGAAGTGGTCCAGCCGGTCGAGCCGGAACTGATCGCCGGCCCGGTGATGGAGGTCGGAACCCTGGTCGACGCCTTCCAGCCCGGCGATTTGCCGCCGGCGACGCCGGCCGTCAGCGACGAAGAGGTCGAACCGGCCGACACGCCGAAGGAATCGACCCCGTTGCTGAGGCGGTTCACCCGCATCTTCGGTTCGTCCGCGCCGCGTCACGAGAAACCGGCCCCGCCGGAGATCCGGCGTGAAGACCGCGGCTATGGCTTTGACGCCCCGCGCCCTGACTGGGAGGCGGAACGTGACGCCCGCCGTGCGTGGCGCGAACGGGTCGAGGCCGAACGCCGCGACCGCGAGATGCGTCAGCGCATGACGGACGATCGGGATCAGGCCCCCTCGGACGCATCGTCGCACTGAGGTTTCCGCGACGTGATCTTGGCGCCGGGCGGGCGGGGGGCTACGTCCTCATCCAGACCCCTTTTTCCAGGAGAAACGTCCATGGTCGATCTGGCTCAAGTGACTGAAAAAATCCGCGCCGCCGTGGGCGACGACGCCGGCCTAGGCAAGACCGTCAAGCTGGACCTCGGCGACATCGGCAAGATTTTCATCGACGGCGCCTCGACGCCGAACTCGGTGACCAATGAAGACAAGCCGGCCGACGCCACCGTCTCGATCTCGTGGGACGACTTCCTGGCCCTGTCGCAGGGTCAGCTGGACCCGATGATGGCCTTCATGCAGGGCAAGCTGAAGATCGCCGGCGACATGATGATCGCCCAGAAGCTGGCGCCGCTGCTGAAGCGCTGATGCGCTTGATCTGACTCAAGGCCTTGAACGGCGCGGCGCCTCACGGTGACCGCGCCGTTTTCTTTTTGACCCGACCCCACAGGAGCGCCCCATGGATTTCCAGCACAGCGACAAGGCCCTGGCCTGGCAGGATCGCGTCCGGCGCTTTCTGGACGAGCGGGTTCTGCTGCGTGAGGCCGAATACTGGGCCCAGGTGCACCGGGATCATACGCGCCAGCCGCCGGTGATGGAGGCGCTGAAGTCCGAGGCGCGTCAGGCGGGTCTGTGGAACATGTTCCTGCCGGGCGAACATGGCGCGGGCCTGACGAACATGGAGTATGCGCCCCTGGCCGAGATGATGGGGCGGCATCTGTGGACGGCCGAGGTGTTCAACTGCAACGCCCCGGACACCGGCAACATGGAGGTGCTGCACCTGTATGGAAACGCCGAGCAGCAGGCGCGCTGGCTGACGCCGCTGATGGCCGGGGACATCCGCTCGGCCTTCCTGATGACCGAGCCGGCGGTGGCCAGTTCGGACGCCACCAATATCGAAACCCGCATCGAACGCGACGGCGACCACTATGTCATCAACGGCCGCAAATGGTGGTCGACCAACATGGGCCATCCGAACGTCGCGGTGACCATCGTCATGGGCAAGACCGACCCCGACGGTGCCGTCCACGCCCAGCAGTCGCAGATCATCGTGCCGGTCGACACGCCCGGTTTCCGCATCGAGCGGATGCTGTCGGTGTTCGGCTATGACGAGCGGCCGATCGGCCATGCCGAGGTGGTGCTGGACAATGTGCGCGTGCCGGCGGCGAACCTGATCGCGGGCGAGGGGCGGGGCTTCGAGATCGCGCAGGGACGCCTGGGGCCGGGCCGCATCCACCACTGCATGCGGGTGATCGGCATGGCCGAGCGGGCGCTGGAGCTGATGTGCCAGCGGCTTCTGACCCGCACCGCCTTCAGGAAGGCGCTGGCCGAACATTCGGTATGGGAGCAGCGCGTGGCCGAGGCGCGCACCAACATCGAAATGTGCCGCCTGCTGGTGCTGAAGGCCGCCTGGATGATGGACCATGCCGGGGCCAAGAACGCCCGCTCCGAGATCGCCCAGATCAAGGTGGCGGCCCCGCGCATGGCGCTTCAGGTCATCGACGACGCCATCCAGGCGTTCGGCGGGGCGGGCGTCTCTGGCGATACGCCGCTGGCGGAAATGTACGCCATGGCCCGCACCCTGCGCATCGCCGACGGCCCGGACGAGGTGCACAACCGCGCCATCGCCCGTCTGGAGTATGCGAAGCACGGCGGGCGCCCGGTGCGCTGAGGCCATGAGAAAGGGCGGCCGGTGCGGACCGGCCGCCCTTCTGACTTTCGGATCGGATCACATGCCCGGTCGGGGCGGCGTCTCGGCCTGATCCTCATTGGGCGCACGGGTGCGCGAGCCATGCGAGGCCTCGCCGCCCTTGCGGCCGGCCTGGGCGGCCAGGGTGCGGTCCTGCGAGAAGCTGCGTTTCTCGCTGGGGACGCTGGCGCCGCCCTTGCGGGCGATCTCGCGCTGGCGTTCCGGGTCCATCGAGGCGAAACCGCGCTTGGACACGCCGGAAGCGCGGGTGGTCTGTCCTTCGGCCATCGGAGGCTCCTTTGGTTACGGGGCGTCGGTTGCTGTTCTGAACCCCGTGCAATGCTTCAGGTTCCGGACGAAATGGCATTTCCCCGTCCGGCGAACGGTTTGACTTTTCAGCGACTCAGCCGTGGTCGTGCGGTCGGGAATCGCCCGGGCCGCCGCCGCCGGGCTGTAGCGGCGGCACTTCATGAGGCGTTTCGTCGGGGGTGATCTCTGGAACCGGCGACGGGGTCGGATCGACCTCGGGCTGGGGCGCGCCGGGCGGGGTGGGCTCGATATAGGTCATGGCGTTTCTCCTGAACGGAAAGAACGCTGCGCAGCGCCGGCCGATCCGGGCCTGAGGCCGTTGGTCGCGGAACCGGCTCGCGGCCGCATGGGTTGTCGGTGCGCCCTCTCAATCCAGGACAGACCCATGCCCCAGACCTATGCTTCCGCGCCCGTAGCCGACGACATCATCGACGACGGCTTCGACCGCCCCAGCCGCGTTCTGGAACGCGCGGCCGACCGTATCCTGCTGGAAGGTCAGGCCCGTGCGCCGGCGCAACGCCTGCGCGCCGCCGTGCGCCAGGATGTCGCCCGCAGCCGCCTGTGGGCCGCGCGCAGGGTCCAGCGGACCCGTACGGCCATCCAGACGGAACCGGTGCGGGCGGGCCTCTACGCCCTGGGCGCGGGTCTGCTGCTCGGCCTGCTGATGCGCCGCTGAATGGAAAAAGGCCCCGGAGATCGCTCTCCGGGGCCTTGGTTCAGGATCAGGGACGAGGGATCAGTTCTCGTCCTTGCTGCCCGGCGTGGGGGCGCCCGGCATGGGCGGCACCGGCTGCTGGGGCGCATTCGGATCCAGTTCCGGCACATCCACGATGCCGCGGCCGACGTGGCTCTTGCGGATGCCGTACAGCAGATAGACCACCAGGCCGATGCCGCCCCAGATCGGCAGCACCATCTTGGCGTCATGCGGCAGGTTCCAGAACAGGAAGGCGCAGCCGAACGCCGACAGCGGGGCCAGAATCCACACCAGCGGCGTCTTGAACGGACGACGACGGTTCGGGTCCTTGATCCGCAGCATCAGCACCGCGATCGACACCATGAAGAAGGCGAACAGGGTGCCCGAGTTCGAGATGTCCGCCAGTTGGCCGACCGGGAACAGCGCCCCGGCGATGGCCACCGCGATACCGGTGAACAGGGTCACGATGTAGGGCGTCTTCCACTTGGGGTGCACCTTGGCGAAGCTGGCCGGCAGCAGGCCGTCGCGCGCCATCACGAAGAAGATGCGCGTCTGGCCGAAGATCATCATCAGGATGACCGACGGCAGGGCCAGCATGGCGGCGGTGCCCAGGGCGTTGCCGACGGCCGGATAGTTGATCTCGCGCAGGACGTGAGCCAGGGCCTCGTTCGAGCAGACCAGCTGGTTCGCGTTTTCGGCCAGGGCGCAGGCGGCGACGAAGCCCGGCGAGCCCGGCTGGACCGCCGAACCATCCAGGCCCAGCACCGGCTGGGCGCCGATGGCGCCGATCGCGCCGACGGCGACGAACAGATAGAAGATGGTGCAGATGGCCAGCGAACCGATCAGGCCGATGGGCACGTTGCGCTGCGGGTTCTTGGTCTCTTCCGCCGCCGTCGAAACGGCGTCGAAGCCGACATAGGCGAAGAAGATCGAGGCCGCGGCCCCGACGATGCCCATGCCCGAGGAGGTGCCGAACAGGCCGTTGGGCGCGAAGGGCGTGAAGTTGTCGGCTTGCAGCACCGGCAGCGTCAACACGATGAAGGCGGTCAGGGCGGCGACCTTGATCGCCACCAGGATGGCGTTCAGGCGGGCCGATTCCGTCGTGCCGATCATCAGCAGCAGCGTCACCGACAGGGCCACGATGATCGCGGGCACATTGATGATGCCGGCCGAGAAGTCAGGCGACGGGATGAAGCCGTTCATGCTCCACGTCGGACCGGCCTGAAGCATGTCTGGCCAGTCGAAGCCCAGGGCGTTCTCGATCAGCCCCAGCACATAGCCGGACCAGCCCACCGACACGGCCGAGGCCGCCACGGCGTATTCCAGGATCAGCGCCCAGCCGACCGTCCAGGCCAGCAGTTCGCCCATCACGGCGTAGGTATAGGTGTAGGCCGAGCCGGACACCGGCGCCATCGAGGCCAGTTCCGAATAGCAGAGCGCCGCGACGGCGCAGACGGCGCCGGCGATGACGAAGCTCCACATCATGCCCGGACCGGCCTTCTGGGCCGCCGCGGCGGTCAGAACGAAGATGCCGGTGCCGATGATCGCGCCGACGCCCAGCAGCGTCAGCTGCACAGGGCCTAGCGAGCGATGGAGCGACTTTTTCTCAGCCGTGGCCAGGATCGCGTCTAGCGACTTAACGCGCCACATGGGGTTCCCCTCCCGATAAAAAACAGCGGCCTCTGCCGCTTCGGGCGCGACGCTAGCGGCGCAAAGGCCCGCGCGCAACGCGGTTTCCATTTGGTGAACCTCAGACGACGCTTTCGTGAACGGCCCCGTTGCGGCTAGAGCGCAGGGCGATGCTGCCGATCCACGCCGTCCTGGATGAGTTGAAACGCGCCGTCGCGGACCACGCGGCGGTGGTGCTGGCCGCGCCGCCGGGGGCGGGCAAGACGACCGTGGTTCCCTTGGCCTTGCTGGACCAGCCCTGGCGCGGCGAGGGGCGGATCCTGCTGCTGGAGCCGCGACGACTGGCCGCGCGCGCGGCGGCCGAGCGGATGGCCCGCACTCTGGGACAGGCGACCGGCGAAACGGTCGGATACCGCACGCGCCTGCAAAGCCGCATCGGGCCTCAGACGCGGATCGAGGTGATCACCGAGGGCGTCTTCACCCGCATGATCCTGGACGATCCGGGTCTGGAAGGCGTGGCGGCGGTGCTGTTCGACGAGTTCCATGAGCGCAGCCTGGACGCCGACCTGGGTTTGGCCCTGGCGCGCGAAAGCCAGGCGGTGCTGCGCGACGATCTGAAGATCATCGTCATGTCCGCGACGCTGGACATCGCCGGCGTCTCGCGGCTGCTGGCCGGGCCGGACGGCGAGGCGGCGCCGGTGATCGAGGCCCAGGGCCGGGCCTTTCCGGTTCAGACGCGATATCTGGGCCGCGATCCGGCGGTGCGGATCGAGGATGCGGCCGCGCGGGCCTGCCTGACCGCCCTGGCCGAGGAGACCGGCTCCATTCTGGCCTTCCTGCCGGGGCAGGGCGAGATTAACCGTGTTCGTCAACGGTTGATGGAGCGGTTGCGCGACCCCGCCGTCGATGTGGTCGCCCTGTATGGCGCTCTGGACAAGGCCGAGCAGGATCGCGCCATCGAGCCGGCGGCGCCGGGGCGGCGCAAGGTGGTTCTGGCCACCTCGGTCGCCGAAACCAGCCTGACCATCGAAGGCGTGCGGGTGGTGATCGATTCGGGCCTGTCGCGCGTGCCGCGTTTCGATCCGGCCAGCGGCCTGACGCGCCTGGCCACGGTGCGGGTCAGCCGGTCCTCGGCCGAGCAGAGGCGGGGCCGGGCGGGGCGCGTCGAACCCGGCGTCTGCTATCGCCTGTGGGATGAGGAACAGAGCCGGGGCCTGGTCCCGCGCCAGCGGCCCGAGATGCTGGAGGCCGACCTGACCGGTCTTGCGCTGGACCTGGCGCGGTGGGGGGCGATGTCGGCCGATGGCCTGGCCCTGCTGGACCCGCCGCCCGCCGGCGCCTTCGCCGAGGCGCGCAAGGTGCTGGGGCGGCTGGGCGCCCTGGACGGTGCGGGCGCCCTGACGCCGCACGGGCGCCGGCTGGGGCGCATACCGCTGTCGCCGCGACTGGCGCATCTGGTCGCCACGGCTTCGGATGCAGGCGACGCCAGACTGGGGGCGCGCATCGCGGCGGTGCTGTCGGAACCGGGGCTGGGCGGAAACGACACGGATCTGGTGGAGCGGTTGAGGGGGCTGGAGCGCGATCGGTCGCCGCGCGCGCGCGATGCGGGGGCGCTGATCGACCGCTGGGCGCGGGCGGCGGGCGGCGGGACGGGCGGACATGTCGATCCCGGCGCCCTGCTGGCCGTGGCCTTCCCCGAACGGATCGCACGGGCGCGCGGCAAGGCGGGCGAAGTGCTGCTGGCCTCCGGGCGCGGGGCGCATCTGGACCCGCACGATCCGCTGGCGCGGGAGCCCTGGCTGGCGGTCGGCGAACTGGGCGGCGGCGAGGCCAGCGACCGCATCCGCCTGGCCGCCCGGCTGGACGAGACATTGCTGGAAACCGAACTGGCGCCTCTGGTGGTCGAGGAGGACCGGGTGGCGCGCGAGCCTTCGGGCCGCCTGACCCTGCGCCGCCTGCGCCGGATCGGCGCTTTGACCCTGTCGGAAAAGATCATCGGCGCGCCGGATCGGGCGGCGGTGACCGCAGCCCTGGCGGCCGAGTTCGCGGACAAGGGACCAGGGGCGCTGAAATGGGGCGAGCGCTCGGGCGCGCTAAGGGCGCGGCTGAGCTTCCTGCACGGCCTGGACCCAGCCTGGCCCGATGTGTCGGACGCCGGGCTGACGCAGGCCGCCGAGACCTGGCTGCATCCGCTGCTGGATGCGGTGAACGCCCTGTCGGCCCTGAGCGATGCGGCGCTGGAGCAGGGACTGCGCGCGCTGATCCCGTGGGATTTGCAGCGGACGCTGGAGACGCTGGCGCCGTCGCGGCTGGAGACGCCCTTGGGCAGCGCGGCCATCGACTATGGCGCCGAGGGCGGGCCGCGCGTCGATATCCGGGTGCAGGAACTGTTCGGGGTGAAGACGCATCCCATGGTCGGCGGCGGGCGGGTTCCCCTGACCCTGGCCCTGCTGTCGCCCGCGCGGCGACCGGTGCAGGTGACGAAGGATCTGCCGGGCTTCTGGGCCGGGTCGTGGGCGGCGGTGCGATCCGAGATGCGCGGCCGCTATCCGCGCCACCCCTGGCCCGAAGACCCCGCCAACGCCGACCCGACTACCCGCGCCAAGCCGCGCGGAACCTAGACGGCGGACATCAGCGTCCCATCCGCCGGATCAGGCCGTCCTTGAGCACGAACTGGTGATAAAGCGCCGCGCCGACATGCAGGGCGACGAGGCCCAGCAGCATCCAGCCGGCGAAGAAATGCACATACCAGGCGCCGGCCCACAGCCGTTCGTCGTCTGGCGTCGGCGTGAAGACCGCCGGAACCGTGACCAGGCCGAACAGGTCCATGGCCTCCTTCATATGCACCCAGACGATATAGCCGGTGACCGGCAGGATCAGCAGGGCCAGATAGATCAGCCCATGCACCCAAGCTGCCGTTCTGCGTCGCCAGACCGGTTCGCCCGGCGCCGGCGGCGGTGCGACGTGCGACAGACGCCACAGCAGCCGCAACAGGATCAGTCCGCCCAGCAGCACGCCGAACTGGAAATGGGTGCGGCCGAACAGGAGCTCCGCCTGGCGCGTCTCGGCGTTCTCGCTGGACCAGCCGGTGATGAACTGGGCCACGATCAGGACCGCCACGACCCAGTGAAGAAACCTGGCCGTACGGTTCCAGACATGCGGCGTTGCGGCCTGTGTCATCTGCTTTTTCTCGCGTTCAAAAACCGATAGGATTTTGACGATTTTCGCGGAGGATGCGACATGAGCGATCTGCACAGAAGGCTCTTCTGCGTCGCAGGCCTGTCGGGCGCCTTTGCGGCGACGGCCGCCTGTTCGCGGTCGCAGACGGCGGATGCGCCCGGCGTGCGCCCGAACCTGTATCTCTGCGAAGGGTGCGAGGCGACGGGCGAGCGCGATGCGCGGGGTCTGCCGTGGTCGTTGGCCCTGGCCGGACCGGATGAACCCGGCGAACGGATGGTCCTTTCAGGTCGTGTCCATGCAGCCGATGGAGTGACGCCGGCGCCGGACGTGGTGATCTACGCCCATCACACCAACGCCCAGGGACTGTACGCCAACGGTTCGAACGAAACGGAATGGAGCCGCCGTCATGGGCGGCTGCGCGGTTGGGTTCGGACCAACGCCGAGGGCGACTATCGCTTCGAGACCATCAAACCCGCCCCTTATCCCGACATGACCATGCCCGCGCATGTGCATCTGTTCGTTCAGGAGCCGGGGCGGCGGCCCTACTATATCGACGATGCGGTGTTCGACGCAGAGTTCCGCGTCGACGCCGCCTATCGCGCGGCGCAGGAGCTGCGGGGCGGCTCGGGCATCGTCCGGCTGCAGGGCGACGCCGTCTCGGGCTGGCGCGCGGTGCGGAACATCCGGCTGGAGCCGCATCCGGCCTGACGGGCTATTCCGTCAGGGCGTAGGCCATGATCCCCGTGGCGATAGCCAGGTTCAGGCTGTCGGCGCGGCCGCGCATGGGGATCTTCACATTGATGTCGCAGGCGGCGGCCAGGCGGTCTGTCAGGCCGGCCTGCTCATTGCCCATCAAGAGCAGGGCGGGGCGGGTCACGGCGCCGTCGCGATAGCCGGCCGTGGCGTCCAGCCGGGTGCCGATCACGCTGCCGGGCCAGCGGGCGCGCCAGGCCAGGAATTCGTCGGACGAGGCGCGGCTGATGGTGACGGCGAAGACCGAGCCCATGGTGGCGCGCACCGCCTCGACCGAAAACGGGTCCACGCAGTCGTCGATCAGGATCACCCCGCCGCATCCGGCCGCGTCGGCGGTGCGGATGATGGTGCCCAGATTGCCCGGATCGCGCACCTGCTCCAGTGCGATCCAGCAGGGGGCGGCGGCCGGGTTGATGGCGTCCAGCGGCGTATAGGTCTGGCGGAACACGCCCAGCACGGTCTGGGGGTTATCGCGGCGGCTGATCTTTTCCAGGATGGCGTGGGTGACGGTGACGACCCGGCCGCCGGCGGCGCGGGTTCCCGCCTTCGCCCGGTCCAGCAGCGGGTGCGGCCGCGCGTCCTGGCCCACCAGCAACATCTGGGGCGCGTGTTTCAGATCAAGGGCTTCGCCGATGAACTTAAGCCCTTCGGCCAGGAACAGGCCGGTGGCCTCGCGCTCCTTCTTGGCGTGCAGGGCGCGCACCGACTTGACCGTGTCGTTGGTCAGGGAGGTGATGACCGCGTCCATCAGGCGCTCCACCGCGCGAAGAAGGACAAGCCGATGGCCCGCGCGTCCGGCCCGTCTTCCGACAGCGCCAGTTCGCCCCAGTCGATCCGCCCGCCGCGATCCGGCAGGGCCTCGGCCATCAGATGCGCCAGCGACAGGCCCGAGATGCGCGCCGCATAGGCGTTCAGCAGCAGGAAGTCCGCATCATCGGCCAACAGGGCGGCGCAATCCTTCAGCAGGCCCGGCAGATCCTCGAACAGCCGCCACACCTCGCCGGTCGGCCCGCGCCCGTATTTGGGCGGGTCCAGCACGACGCCGTGGTATTTCGAGCCGCGCCGCACCTCGCGCGCCACATATTTGCGGGCGTCCTCGACGATCCAGCGGATGGGGGCGTCCTGAAGCCCTGACTGGGCCGCGTTCTCGCGGGCGTAGGTGACGGATTTCTTGGACGCATCGACGTGGGTGACCTCAGCCCCCACCGCCGCCAGGGCCAGGCTGGCCACGCCGGTATAGCCGAACAGGTTCAGGATGCGCGGCCGCTCCAGCCGGCGAACGCGGGCGTCCATCCAGGCCCAGTTGGCCGCCTGTTCGGGAAAGAAGGCCAGGTGCCGGAAGGGGGTGAACCGCCCCGTGAACCGCACATCGTTCCAGGCCAGGGGAAAGGCGTCGATGGCCTGACCCGAAAAGCGCCAACGGCCGTCGTCGTCCTCGCCGGTCGGATCGAACACCGCGTCGGCGCTGTCGAAGGCGGCCGGGTCGCGCGGGGTCCAGAAACACTGGGGCTCGGGCCGCACGACGGTGAAGGGGCCATAGCGCTCCAGCTTGCGCCCGTCGCCGCTGTCCAGCAGGGCGTAGTCGGGCCATGCGCGGGTGATCAGGGTTTCGGGGCTGGGCGACAGGGTGGGGGCCATGGGCGGCTGGATAGGCGCTCAGGCGGCCCGGCGTCCAGAGGCGGCCTGCGGCGCCTCTTCGATCACCAGCGGCCGGTCGGGCAGGTGCGGGGTCTTGTCCCAGGCATGCGGCTGGGTCGCCAGCCGCCAGGCGGCGTGAACAAAGGCCAGGCTGAGCATCGACCAATAGGCCGGGGCCGAGATCATGTCGCCCAGGCCATAGGGCGCCCCCGCGCGGCGTGCGCCGATCCAGGTGGTGATCCAGGCCATGGCCGCGCCGACGAACAGCACCCCGACCGCCAGCGCCGGGGTCGGCGGCGTCACTCCCGCGACCGCCGACAGGAACAGGGCCGACACCAGCCAGGCCAGGGCCGGCCCATGCGCTATGGCCGACAGGATCGAAACGCCCAGGGTCACCGACAGTGACGCCATGCCGCGCCAGCCCAGTAATGACGGCCGTCGCGTATGCACGCCCCAGGTCTGCATGAACCCCTTCAGCCAGCGCGTCCGTTGCGGCAGCCAGGCCCGCAGGGTTCCCGGCGGTGTCTCATAGGTCGGGCGGCGGATCACGCCCGAGCGCCAGCCCGCCCGCCACAGGCGAAAGCCCAGGTCTGCGTCTTCGGTGACATTGTGGCTGTCCCAGCCGCCGACATCGCGCAGGGCCGAAACCCGCAGGTGGTTCGATGTGCCGCCCAGCGGAAACGGCAGGCCCAGCCGCGCCATGCCGGGCAGGGTGACCTCGAACAGGCCCGCATATTCGGCCGCGAACTGTCGGTCCACGAAGGGCGAGGGTTCCGCTGTCTTGAACTTGCGCCGGATGCGCAATGGCGCCTGCAGGCAGCCGATCCCCGGATCGTCGGCGAACCGCGACGCCGCCTCGCGCATTTGCAGGGGGTCGGGGTCGTCCTCGGCGTCATAGATGGTCAGGAACTCGCCGGTCGAAACGCCCAGCGCATGGTTCAGGGCGCGGGGCTTGGTGCGGGGATAGCCCGGCGGCGCGATCAGCAGCCGCATCCACTGGGGCCGGGGCGTGGCGCGGGCGGCGGCGATGGTGGCGTCGTCGTCGGCCTCCAGCACCAGGAAACACTCCAGCCGCTCGGGCGGATAGTCGATCTCGGACAGGCGCTCGACCAGTTGCGGCAGAACCTCGGCCTCGTCGTGCAGGGCCGCCAGTATGGTGTAGCGCGGCCAGGTGCCGGGTCGTTCGCGGTGCGGCGGCGGTCGCCGGCTGACCAGGATCAGCAGGCCGCGCCACAGGGCCGCCAGCAGGAACAGCCCCTGTATCCCCACGACCAGACAGGCCAGTGTCCCGCCGGGCGCCGCGACTAGGGCCGTGATCAGAAGCAGGCCCAGCGCCGACCATGTCATCACCTGACCGGTCGTGGCGCCCAGTCGCGCGGCGCTGTCCTCGAACGGCGGTCCCAGCCGGGCCGCCCCCGCATCCTGATCCGTCCCGTCCCCCATCCGACAACGGCTAAGGCGCCGCGATGCGCCCGGCAAGCGGTTGGCGCGGGGGGGCGAATGCCGCTATGGAAGGCCGCGCAAGGCCCGGAGCCTGATTTGACCGACACCGCCGCCAGTTCCGTCCGTACACGCAAGCCCAAGGGCGAAGGCCATTCGCGCCGCGCCGAGATCCTGGCCGCGGCCGAACGCATCTTCGTCGAGCACGGCTATGAAGGCGCGACGATCCGCAAGATCGCGGACGAGGTCGGCCTGTCGTCGACGGCGCTGTATATGCATTTCGCCGACAAGGGCGAGATCCTGCAGGAGATCTGTCGCGGGGCGTTCGAGACCCTGACCGAGGCGACGGGGCACATCGTGGCCGACCAGGCTCCGCCGGAACAGCGGCTGCGGTCGATGATCGAAGGCTATGTCCGGTTCGGCTTCGAAAATCCCAACGCCTATCGCCTGGTCTATATGACCCGCCCGCTGGAGGCGCGCGACGCCCAGACGGCGGCGCAGGAAGTGGGCCTGAGTCTGTTCGCCGCCTTCCAGCAGGTGGTGGACGAAACCGCCGCCGCCGGTCGCCTGCGGGCCGAGCCGCGGGCGGCGGCCCAGGCCCTGTGGGCGGGCGGTCATGGGGTGGTATCGCTGATGATCACCAAACCCTATTTCGACTGGGTGGACCGCGAACAGCTGACGCGCACCCTGCTGGACGCCCTGTTCGACGGCCTGCTGACGCCGTGAGGACAGGGGTTTGGGCGTTGGCGGCCGTGGCGGTGACCGCCGCCCTGCCGGTTCAGGCGCGACCATTGCGGGTGCTGTCTCTGGACCCGTGCGCGGATCAATATGTGATGGCCCTGGCGCCCGACGCCGAACTGGCCCTGTCGCCCCGCGCCGACGACCCGGATTCCTGGCTGCGCGATCAGGCGCGCGGGCGGCGCCAGATGCGACCGACGCTGGAGGCGGCGGTGGGGTTCCGGCCCGATGTGGTGGTCCGCTATTGGGGCGGGGAGCTGCGCCTGCTGGCCGCGCTGGATCGGCGCGGCGCGCGGGTGACCACGATCAATGACGCGACGGACTTCGATGGGGTGCGGGCCAATGTGCGCGCTGTCGCCGTCGCATTGGACCAGACGGCGCGGGGCGAGGCCCTGATCGCGCGGATGGACGCCCGCCTGCAGGACGCGAAACCGGAACGGCCGCGCGGCCGGGCGCTGTATCTGACCACCGGCGGCTTCACGGCCGGGCCGGGGGTGCTGATCGACGCCATACTGAGGGCCGCGGGGTATCAGAATGCGGCGCCCGCGCCCGGTTTCGGCGCCGTCAGCGTGGAGCGGATCGCGCTGGAGCCGCCGACGCGCTTCATCCTGGCCTTCTTCGAACAGGCGCGGGCCGACTGGCGCGGGGCGGGACGCCATCCGGTCGTCATGCGCGCGGCCAAGGGGCGGACGGCGGCGCGCCTGCCCGGCGCCGTCACGGCCTGCCCCGCCTGGTTCGCGGCCGATGCGGCGTCCATGCTGGCGGACCAGGCGACATGAGGCGGCCGGGGCTGATCGCCGGCCTGGGGCTGGGCATCGCCGTTGCGGCCGTGCTGGCCGTGCTGATGGGCGAGACCCTGCTGACGCCCGCCCAGTGGGCCGAGGCGATGCGCGATCCGGCGTCTGGGCCGGGCGAGGTGCTGTGGGCCGTGCGGGCGCCGCGCGTGATCTGCGCCCTGCTGGTCGGGGCGGCGCTGGGTCTGGCCGGGGCGGTGATGCAGGGGCTGCTGAGGAACCCGCTGGCCGATCCGGGCGTGCTGGGGGTGTCGGCGACGGCGGCCCTGGGGGCGGCCCTGGCCATTGTCGCGGGCGCGGCGGCGGCGCCCGGCGCGGTCGAGATGGCGGCCCTGGGCGGGTCGGCGCTCGGCGGCGGGGCGCTGGTGCTGTTCGCCGCGCGGGTGCGCCAGCCCGAAGCCCTGATCCTGTTCGGCGTGGCCCTGTCCAGTTTCGCGGGCGCCCTGACCGCCCTGGTGTTCAACCTGTCGCCATCACCCATCGCCACGGCCGAGGTGATGAGCTGGCTCTTAGGCTCGGTCCAGAACCGCAGCTGGCACGATGTGCTGTGGATCGCGCCGCCCCTGGCCCTGTCGGCCATCCTCGCGAGCCTGGCGGCGCCGGGCCTGCGGATGTTGAGCCTGGGCGAAGAGGCGGCCGCGACGTCCGGCCTGTCGATGACGCGGCTGCGGCTGCTGGCCCTGATCGGCGCGGCCTTGGCCACGGGCGCGGCGGTGGCGGTGGCCGGAGTGATCGGCTTTGTCGGGTTGGCGGCGCCGCATCTGGTGCGGGCGTTGGTGAGGGGTGATCCGGGGCGCATCCTGCTGCCCTCGGCCCTGGCGGGCGGGCTGATGCTGGTGGCGGCCGACCTGCTGGCGCGGATGACGCCGACGGATCAGGAGCTGAAGCTGGGGGTGTTCACCGCCCTGGTCGGGGCGCCGCTGTTCGCCCTGATCGCCTGGCGCGCGGCGCGGGAGTGGCGGCTGTGATCCTGGCCGAGATGTGGGAGGCGACGGCGGTTCTGAATGGCCGCACCGTTCTGCGCGAAGCCGACGCCTGCATCCAGGCCGGAGAAGTGGTCGCCGTCTGCGGACCGAACGGATCAGGCAAGACCAGCCTGCTGCGCGCCATGCTGGGCCTGTTGCCGATCGGCGGGCCGGGGGCGATCGCGCGGTTGGGCGGCGATGACGTCGCCGCGCTGAACCCTCGCCAGCGGGCCGAGCGCGCCGCCTATCTGCCCCAGGATCGCGGCCTGGCCTGGAACATGCCGGCGGTCGAGGTGGCGGCCCTGGGCGCGCCCTTCCTGGCGCCGGCCCAGGCGGTGGATCGCGCCCGCGTGGTGCTGGACGATCTGGGCGTCGGCGGCCTGGCCGACCGGGGCGTGGCCGAGATGTCGGGCGGCGAACGGGCGCGGGTTCTGCTTGCGCGCGCCCTGGTCGCGCCAGGCCGAGCGCTACTGGTCGACGAGCCGGTGGCCGGCCTGGACCCGGACGCCCAGCTGCTGGTCATGGACCGGCTGAGGCAGGAGGCGCAGGCCGGGCGCGGGGTTATGGTCAGCCTGCATGACCTGACCCTGGCCGCGCGCTATGCGGATCGTGTTCTGCTGATGCTGGACGGCGACGTGCTGTTCGACGGGCCGCCGATGGAGGCCCTTTCGCCCTGGCATCTGGACCGCGCCTTCGGTCTGACGGCCGAGTGGGTGCAGGGGCCGGACGGACCCCTGCTGTCGGCGCGCCGAAACTAATCGCGGGCGGTTAGTTCCCCTCGACCGAGGCGGCTTCGGCCACATAGGGGCGGGGTCCGGCGGCCGCGCCCGCGCGCAGGTCGGCCGAGGGCGTCAGCGGCGCCGAACCGCCGTTCAGCCGCGCCTTGTAGATGGCCATATTCTCCAGCACCCGCATCATGTAGTCGCGCGTCTCGCTGAACGGCACGCATTCGATGAAGTCTTCGGGCGCGGTCTGGCCGCCGCGCGGGTCGCCGCAGCGCGACACGAACATGTTGATCCGCCCGGCGCCCGCATTGTGCGCCACCGCCGACAGCAGATAGGAGCCGCCGCTGCCGCTGAGCGTCTCGCCCAGGTGATAGGTCCCCAGCGTCATATTGTAGTCGGGGTCGTACAGACGCTCGACCGAATAGGGCATGCCCAGGCGCCGGGCCACGGCCGCCGCCGTGGCGGGCAGGAACTGCATCATGCCGCGCGCATTGGCGCCCGAGGTCGCGCGGGGGTCGAAGCTGGATTCCTGGCGCGTGATGGCCAGTGAGAAGGGGAGGGGCGCGGCCCCGGCAACGGTCGGCGGCATTCGCACCGGATACTGGCGCTCGGGCATCAGAACGCCGCGCTGGCTGGCGGCGCGGCCGATCATCATGGCGGCGAAGGTCTCGCCATAGCCGCGCGTCATGTCCATCAGCTGGGCGTAGTCGGCCGGCTCGGTCAGCTGGTCGTCCAGCGCATAGGCGAAGACGCGATACAGGCTGGTCTCGCCCGTCTCGCCCAGGATGCGCAGGGCGCGCACCATTTCGTCGGCCTCGAAGCGGGCGACGTCGGATGCCGTGGGTTGCGGATCGGCGGGCAGGACCAGGGTGGCGACCCCGGCCTTTTCGGCCGCCAGCTGGCCATAGAAGGACTGAATGTGCCGCCCGCCCTCGGCGTAATAGGCCTGGGCCGCGGCGCGGTCGCCGCGCGCCTCGGCCGCCCGGCCCAGCCAGTACAGCGCCCGGCCTTGGGTGATCGGCGTCGATGACATTTCGCGCAGGGCCTGGAAGTGCCGCGCCGCCGTGACCGGATCGTTCAGTCGCGTCAGGGCCGCCCAGCCGGCGAAGAACTCGCCATCCACCTTGCGGTCGCCCGACGGGAAGCCGTGGCCGGCCATGGCGTCATAGGCGGCGCGCGGATCGCCCAGGCGCAGGGCGTCCAGGAAATAGTTGCGCCGCTCGCGCCACAGGGTGTCTTGCCCTTCCTTGTGAGAGGGGGCGGCGGGCAGGGCCGACAACAGGGCGAAGGCCTCGCTCTGGCGGTTGGCGGCGCGCAGGATGCGCACCCGCTCCAGCACCACGGCCGGGTGCCGCGCCTGGGCCGGGCTCAGATTCGCCACCACGCCTTCGGGCGAATAGGCGGTGCGCAGGGTCATGGCCGCTTGGGCGACGCCCCGCATCTCGGGCGAGGCCATGGCCGCCATGGCGCGCGTCGCCGGGCCGTGCGGCCCCAGCAGCAGCATCGACAGGCGGGCGTCGTGGTCGTCGGTCGTCAGGGCGCCGGACCAGCGGTTCAGGATGCGCGACTGCTGGGCGTCGTCGAACGAGCGGGTGCGCCACCAGTCTCGGATAAGGCTCTGCGCCTCTGCCCGGCGGCCGCGCTGGTCCAGGGCGTCGGCCAGGGCGATGGCGCCCTGAACGCTGTTGGGCGGGGTCTGGGCGAACAGGGCCAGCACGGCGTCCGGCCCCGGATTGGCCAGGTCCAGCGAGGCCTCCAGCGCCGTGCGCCGCCCGTCGCCGCGCGGCCAGCGGGCCATGGCCTGGGCCGCCTGGGCCAATTCGGAATGCGACAGCTGGTTGGCCGAGGTGTCCAGCAGCGCCCACTCCACCAGCTTGCGCGCCGTGGGGTCGCCGATCTGGGACATGGCCATGCGGGCGCCGCCGACATCGCGGGCGCGCGCGGCGGCCAGACCCTGGCGGAAGGCGGCCGTGTCGGCCTCGCTCAGCACGCGACCCTGATAGGCCGGGGCGGCGACATAGGCCGTCGGTTGGCTGTTGAGCGATTGGGGCAGGGGCGCAGTCGCCGCCAGAACCGTGGCCAGAGCCGTCGCGATCATGAAGCGCATCATCCCCATTCTGATCGGTTGCGGCGCGCGCGGCGCCGACCTAAACCTCCTGCGTACCGGCGAATGCGCGTCGCGCCCACCCACACAGGCTGTATTTGTTCCAATGACCGCTCCCCTGTTCAAGGGCGTGATCACCGCCCTGATCACACCTCTTCGTGACGGAAACGTGGACGAGGCGGCTTTCACCGCCCTGCTGGAGCGTCAGATCGCCGCCGGCGTGCACGGCGTCGTGCCCATGGGAACGACGGGCGAGAGCGCCAGCCTGCATGCGGATGAGCATCAGCGCGTCGTCGAACTGGCGGTTCGGGTCGCGGCCGGGCGCATCCGCGTCATCGCCGGGGCGGGGGCGTCGGCCACGGACAAGGCCATCGAACTGGTGCGTCACGCCAAGACCGTGGGGGCCGACGGCGCCCTGGTGGTCACCCCCTATTACAACCGCCCGTCGCAGGCCGGGCTGCAGGCCCATTTCGAGGCCATCGCCGAGGCGGTGCAACTGCCGGTGCTGCTGTACAATGTGCCGGGCCGCACCGGGGTGGATCTGGCGAGCGAGACGGTCGCGGCCCTGGCGGCGCACCCGAACATCGTGGGCATCAAGGATGCGACGGGCGACCTGGGTCGGATCGGCTGGATGCGCGCCAATATCGCCGAGGGGTTCGCCCTGATCTCGGGCGACGACCCCAGCTGGCTGGGCTATCAGGCGGCGGGCGGGCACGGGGTGATCTCGGTCACCTCGAACGTCGCGCCCGAGGGGATGGTCGCCCTGTACGACGCGGTCCAGGCCGGCGATCTGGAGGCGGCGCGCCTGTGGCAGGATCGACTGATCGGCCTTCACAAGGCGCTGTTCCTGGACGCTTCGCCGGCGCCGGCGAAATACGCCCTGTCTCGACTGGGCCTGTGCACCGAGGAGCTTCGCCTGCCGCTGGTTCCGGCCCGCGCCGAGGTGCGCCCGGCCATCGACCGCGCCATGGCCGAAGCCGGCGTCGCCTGATGGCCGCCGAAAAGCCCAAGACCAAGCTGATCGCCGAGAACCGGCGCGCGCGCTTCGACTATTTCCTGGAAGACAATCTCGAGGCCGGGATTCAGCTGCTGGGCACCGAGATCAAGGCCCTGCGCGACGGACGGGCCAATATCGCCGAATCCTATGTCTCGCCCGAGGGGCGCGAGATCGTGCTGATCAACGCCGACATCCCGCCCTACAAACAGGCCAACCGCTTCAACCACGAGCCGCGCCGGCCGAGAAAGCTGCTGTTGCACCGGCGTCAGATCGACAAGCTGATCGGGGCGGTCCAGCGCGACGGCCAGACCATCATTCCGCTGAAGCTCTATTTGAACGAGGCCGGCAAGGCCAAGGTCGAGATCGCCCTGGCCAAGGGCAAGAAGATCCACGACAAGCGCGAGACCGAGGCCGCCCGCGACTGGCAGCGCGACAAGGCCCGGCTGATGCGCGACAAGGGCTGAAAGCGGCCTTGAGTATGAATCCTTCTCCCGCTTGCGGGGGAAGTGTCATGTCGTCGAGCGCCAGCGAGACGCATGACGATGGGGGAAGTCTGCTCCCCTGCGAAGACTCCCCTCTCCGACCCTGGATCAGCTTCGCTGATCGACGGGCCACCTCTCCCGCTCGCGGGAGAGGGATGAGCACGGTCAGCACTCAGTCAGCATAAGGCCTTAAGTGATCGGGCGCGCGTCCAAGACGCCGGGCAGGGCCGACGGGGCCGTGGCGGCATAGGCGCCCAGGGACGGGCTGCCCCAGCTGTTCTGGACCATCATCCCGCAGACGGCGATGGCCACCGCCAGCACCACGGCCCACAGCGCGGCGCGGCGCTCGGAGCGGCTGAAAACCGAATTCGACTTGCTGGACATCCCCAACCTCCTGTCCGCCGAAAAACGTCGGGTCGCAGGGACTGTTCCGCCAGATTCATGCGGGACGATACGCCACCTGATTCGCGTGTCCGGCGAGCCACAGTGGGCCAGCGTGGCCGTTCCGATCAGCGGTCGTCGCGCGGCGCGCGCGGGCGGCCGACGTCGGCGGCCAGGTCGGCCAGGTCGATGAAGGCGTCGGCCTGACGGCGCAGTTCGTCGGCGATCTGGGGCGGCTGGCTCTTGGTCGAGGACACCACCGTCACCCGCACGCCCCTGGCCTGAAGCGCCTGGACCAGACGGCGGAAATCCCCATCGCCCGAGAACAGCACCGCGTGGTCCAGCCGCGGCGCCAGCTCCATCATGTCGACGGCGATCTCGACATCCATATTGCCCTTGGTGCGGCTGTGGCCCTGCGCGTCGGTGTAACGTTTGACCGGCTTGGTCACCACGGTGAAGCCGTTGTAGTCCAGCCAGTCGACCAGCGGCTTGACCGGGCTGAACTCGTCCCCCTCGATCACGGCGGTGTAGTAATAGGCCCGCAGCAGCTGCCCCTTGGCTGCGAAGGCGTCCAGCAGCTTGCGGAAGTCCATGTCCAGGTTCAGCGCCTTGGCGGACGAGTAAAGATTGGCCCCGTCGATAAACAGGGCCAGCCGGTCGGTGTTATGGAAGGTCATGAACGGTTCCGTAGACAGCGAATATGAAGGCGACGGCGCATTGAATGACGCCGTCTTCGTCGCCCTCGGCTGCAATGACAAGGGGGTCTGGCGCGATTGCGAACAGGCGCTGGAGGCCGCCCTGGCCCGCTTCCGCGCCGAGGGGATCGATGTAATTGCGCGGTCGTCGTGGTGGCGCTCAGCCGCCTGGCCCGATCCGGCCGACCCGCCGTTCCTGAACGGCGTGGTGCAGGTGCGGACCCAGCATGATCCCCATGCCCTGATGGCCGCCCTGAGCCGGATCGAACAGGCGTTCGGCCGCCAGCGGGACCGCCCCAACGCCCCGCGCACCCTGGACCTGGACCTGATCGCCTATGGCCGGCTGAACGGCGATTTCGCCGGCCTGATCCTGCCGCATCCGCGCGCGGCGGACCGGCTGTTCGTCATGGGGCCGCTGGCGCAGATCGCGCCGGAGTGGCCGCATCCGACGGGTGGGACGGCGACGGTTCTGGCGCAGGCGGCGACCGTGGGGCGTGACGCCCGGCCGATCTGATCGCCCAAATCCCGCCGTCACCGCATTGCACAATGCGTCTTCGCTCTATATTTTACCGGGTTCACTCCCCGCGCCACCCGAGGATTTCATGGCTCGCGTCACTGTCGAAGACTGCATCGAAAAGGTGCCGAACCGGTTCGGCCTGGTCCTGCTGGCCGGTCACCGCGCCCGCAATATCGCCAATGGCGCGCCGCTGAACCTGGATCGCGACAACGACAAGAACCCGGTCGTGGCCCTGCGCGAACTGGCCGAGGACGCCGTGGTCCCCGACGAACTGCGCGAGAACATCATCACCACCCTGCAACGGGTCGATGAGCGCACCGAGGCCGAGGACGAGGCCGAGACCGTGGCCCTGCTGGCCGAGCCCCAGCATATGAACATGGCCGAGCAGGAGCTGATCCGCGCCCTGCAGAGCGACCGCGACGGCGGCCAGGAGGAGCGCTACTGACGGCCGAAGCCGGCACAGGCGTCACCATTCTGCCGGCGCGGCCCGAAGAGGCTTCGCCGAAACCGACCGCTGCGAACCGCAACGATCCGCCGTCGACGCCCGCCGTCGGCGGCGATGTCGTATCCGGCGCCAAGCGCACCCAGGTCCTGCGTCAGTTCGAGCTGGTCGAGGCGGTGCGCGCCTATGATCCCACCGCCGACGAGGACCTGCTGAACCGGGCCTATGTCTATGCGATGAAGATGCACGGCTCGCAGTTGCGGGCCTCGGGCGATCCCTATTTCGCCCATCCGATCCAGGTGGCGGGCATCCTGACCGACTATCGGCTGGACACCGCCGCCATCGTCACCGCCCTGCTGCATGACGTGGTCGAGGACACCTCGGCCACGCGCGACGACATCGCCTCGATGTTCGGCGAAGAGATCGCCGTGCTGGTGGAAGGCGTGACCAAGCTGTCGCGGCTGGAGCTTCAGGCCGAGCACACGCGCCAGGCCGAGAACCTGCGCAAATTCATCCTGGCCATCTCCAAGGATGTGCGGGTGCTGCTGGTCAAGCTGGCCGACCGCCTGCACAACATGCGCACGCTTCAATATGTGAAGCCCGAAAAGCGCGAACGCATCAGCCGCGAGACGCTGGAAGTCTATGCGCCGCTGGGCCGGTCGATCGGCATCCATTCGATCGCGTCCGAGCTGGAAGAACTGGCCTTCACCTATCTGAACCCCACGGCCAAGACCGCCATCGAGCGGCGGCTGGAGGCGCTGAAGCTGGAGCATGGCCGCGCCATCGACGGGGTGTCCGCCGAGGTCCAGCGTGTCCTGGTCGAGGCGGGCATGAAGGCCGAGGTCTTCGGCCGCGAGAAGACGCCCTATTCGATCTGGAGAAAGCTGCAACGCAAGTCGGTGGGCTTCTCCAGCCTGTCCGACATCTACGGTTTCCGAGTGATCGTGGAGGCCGAGGATGACTGCTATCGCGCCCTGGGCGTCATCCACCGTGCCTGGCCGATGGTGCCGGAGCGGTTCAAGGACTTCATCTCGACGCCGAAGTCGAACAACTATCGCAGCCTGCACACCACCGTGGTCGGGCCGTCGGGTCTGCGCATCGAGATGCAGATCCGCACCGAGGTCATGGACCGGGTGGCCGAGGACGGCGTGGCGGCCCACTGGCGTTACAAGAACAAATCCTATGGCTTCGACAAGGAGGCCATGGAGCAGGACGGCGGGCGCGATCCGTTGCAGAACCTGCGCCATCTGGTTCAGGTGATCGAGCACGGCGAGGGCGGCGAGGACTGGGTCGAACACGCCAAGCTGGAGATGTACCTGGATCAGGTCTTTGTCTTCACGCCCAAGGGCGCCCTGATCACCCTGCCGCGCGGCGGCATGCCGCTGGACTTCGCCTATGCGGTCCACACCGAGGTCGGCGACACCGCCGTGGGCGCCAAGATCAACGGCGAACTGAAGCCCCTGCGCACCCAGCTTCAGAACGGCGACGTGGTCGAGATCGTGCGCGGGCCGAAACGCGACATCCCCGCCGACTGGCGCAATCTGACCGTCACCGGCCGGGCGCGCTCGGCCATCCGGCGCCATATCCGCGTGTCGGAGCGCGAGGAGCTGATCAAACTGGGCCGCGCGGCGCTGGAACAGACGCTGACGCGGGCCGAGAAATCGCTGGCCGAGGTGTCGCTGAAGCCGGTGCTGGAAACCCTGGCGGCGGCGTCGGAAGACGATCTGTTCGAGGCCATCGGGCGCGGGCAACTGGCGCCGTCCAGGGCGGCCGAGACCCTGTTCCCGGCGCTGAAAGGGCGGTTGAAGGCAGGGCCGGAGCGGCGCCGCATCGGCGAGGACAAGGCCCGGCTGTTCGTGCGCGGCGGCGGCCTGACCCCCGGCGTCAGCATGCATTTCGGCCAATGCTGCACCCCGGTGCCCGGCGACCGCATCGTCGGCATTCTGGAACCCGAGATCGGGCTGACGGTCCACACCATCGACTGTGGCCGCCTGGCGGAATTCGCCGACGACGACAGCGTCTGGCAGGATCTGCAATGGACGCCCCAGGCCGAACAGTCGGCGGTGGGTTCGGTCCGCATCCGCGCCACCATGCAAAACGCGCCTGGCGTGCTGGGTCAGGTGGCGACCGTGATCGGCGAGGCGGGCGGCAACATCCTGAACCTGGGCATGACGCGCCGTCAGCAGGACTTCTTCGACATGGACATTGATGTCGAGGTGGAAGACGCCAAACACGCCACCAGCATCATCGCCGCCCTGCGCGCCAATCCTGCGGTCGATACGGTCGAGCGGGTGAAGGGATGAGCGGCGACACGCCGACCAACGCCGACAACATGGCCTCGCCGTCCTACCGACTGGCGGCGCTGGATCAGGATTTCCTGCTGGGCGATTCCATGCGCGGCGTGCGCTTCCTGATGGAATACGCCAAGGCCGAAGAGGCCCTGCGCGCCTGGGGCGTTCGGTCCACCATCGTGGTGTTCGGCAGCGCCCGCATCGGGCCCGAGGGCGGCGAACGCCACGCCCGCTGGTATGAAGAAGCCCGCGCGTTCGGCCGCATCGCCTCGGAACGCGGCGGCGCCCGGGTCGGCCAGCCGGGCCAGCCGCGCGACAATGTCATCGCCACCGGCGGCGGGCCGGGGATCATGGGCGCGGCCAATCGCGGCGCGCACGAAGCCGGGGCGCCGTCCATCGGCTTCAACATCACCCTGCCGCACGAGCAGGAGCCGAACCCCTGGTCCACGCCGGCGCTGACGTTCCGGTTCCACTATTTCGCCATGCGCAAGATGCACCTGGCCATGCGGGCCAACGCCCTGGTGGTGTTTCCGGGCGGGTTTGGCACCTTTGACGAACTGTTCGAGATCCTGACCCTGCGCCAGACGGACAAGGCGCCGCCGATCCCCATCGTCCTGTTCGACCAGGCGTACTGGCGTTCGGTGGTCAGCTTCGACGAACTGATCGCGCACGGCATGATCGCGCCGGGCGACCTGGACCTGTTCCGCTTCGCCGAGGACGCCGAGGAGGTCTGGTCCTGCCTGCTGGACGGCGGGCTGAAGCCGCACCAGTCGATCGAATAGGCGGCTTTCCTTCCGCCGGTCCCTGGGGCTATGGGAAGCCATGACCAGCGATGACGTTCTGAACGAGTTCCGCGCCGCCGGCGCTCTGCGCGAAGGCCATTTCGTGCTGTCTTCGGGCCTGCACAGTCCGGTCTTCCTGCAGAAGAACCTGGTGTTCATGGACGCGGCGCGGTGCGCGCGGCTGTGCCAGGCGCTGGCCGACAAGATCACCGCGGCGGTCGGGCCGGTGGACGTGGCGATTTCGCCCGCCGTGGGCGGCATCATCCCCGGCTATGAGACCGCGCGCCACCTGGGCGTTCCGTCGATGTACGTCGAGCGCGAGGGCGGAGAATTCAAACTGCGTCGCGGCTTTCATGTCGAGCCGGGCCAGAAGGTGGTGATGGTCGAGGACATCGTGACCACCGGCCTGTCGTCGCGCGAATGCATCGGCGCCATCCGCCAGGCGGGGGGTGATGTGGTCGCCGCCGCCTGCATCGTCGACCGCTCGGGCGGCCGGGCCGATGTGGGCGTACCGCTGGTGGCGCTGGCGACGCTGGACGTGCCCGCCTATACGGCCGACGCCCTGCCGCCCGAACTGGCGGCCCTGCCGGTCGAGGATCCGGGCAGCCGCAGGTTGGCCAAGGGATGACCCGCCGCGTCCGCCTGGGGGTCAATATCGACCATGTCGCCACGGTGCGGAATGCGCGCGGCGGGGGGCATCCCGATCCGGTGCGGGCGGCCGAAGAGGCGATCGGGGCAGGGGCCGACGGCATCACCGCCCATCTGCGCGAAGACCGCCGCCACATCACCGACGCCGACATCACCGCCCTGACGGACCTGTGCCGCCGGTTCGACCGGCCGCTGAACCTGGAGATGGCGGTCACGGACGAGATGCTGGCCATCGCCCTGCGTCACCGGCCCCACGCCGCCTGTCTGGTGCCCGAGCGGCGCGAGGAGGTGACGACCGAGGGCGGCCTGGCCGTCGCGGGCCACGAGGCGCGGATCGGCCCGGTGGTGCAGGCCCTGGTCCAGGGTGGAAGCCGCGTCAGCCTGTTCATCGAACCGTCGCCGGAACAGGTCGCCGCCGCCGCCGCCGTGGGAGCCCAGGTGGTCGAGTTTCACACCGGCCGCTATTGCCACCTGCCGTTCGGCGGGCGCGACGCCGAGTTCGCCCGCATCGCGGCGGCCGCCAAACAGGCCCAGGCGCTGGGGCTGGAGGTCCATGCGGGCCATGGGCTGAACTACGACACCGCGCGCGAGATTCTGGCCATCCCGGAGATCGTGGAGCTGAACATCGGCCATTTCCTGATCGGAGAGGCCCTGTTCATCGGTCTGGGCGCCGTCATCTGGGCCATGCGCGACACGATGGACGAGGCGACGGCGTGATCGTCGGGGTCGGGGCCGACCTGTGCGACATCCGCCGTATCCAGGGTTCTCTGGACCGGTTCGGCGACCGGTTCCGCAACCGCTGCTTCACGCCGCTGGAGATAGCGCGTTCGGAAAGAAAGCCTGATGCGGCCTGGAGTTACGCCAAACGGTTCGCGGCCAAGGAGGCCTGCGCCAAGGCCCTGGGCACCGGCATGCGGCGCGACGTCTATTGGCGGGACATCGGGGTGGTGAACCGGCCCTCGGGCCAGCCGACCCTGGCCCTGACCGGTCCTGCGGCCGAGCATCTGGCGCGGCTGACCCCGCCGGACCATCGGGCGGAAATCCATCTGACGCTGAGCGACGAACACCCCTATGCGCTCGCCTTCGTGGTGATCGAAGTCTTGCCCGCGACATAATCACGCTATACCGATTTCGCGCCGAAAGACCGCGCGCAGCGGCCGGGGGACCAAGACATGAGCGACGAGCACAAGCCGCACGACGATCACGGCCACGATCACGCCGGCCATGACGACCAGGCGCCCGAACCTGCCCACGCGCCCGAGGCGGTCCAGGCCGTCAGCGACGGCCACGAGGCCGCGCCGCATGACGATCATGCGCATGAGCCCGCGCACGACGCCGATCACGGCCATGCCGAAACGGCGCATGACGATCACTCCGACGTCACGGCCCACGTCCCGTCGGCCGTAGAGGCGGTCAGCGACGGCCATGCGTCTTCGGACCACGCCGGTCATGACGATCACGGCCACGACGCCGAACCGGCCGCGGATCACCAGGACTCTTCGCCGGTCGAAGCCGTGAGCGACGGCCACGATGACGGCCATGCCGGCGCCGCAGCGGCCGCCGCAGCGGTAGCGACCGCCGCCGCCGTCGGGGCCGCGGCCTCGGATCGTCGCCCGATCTGGAGCGACAGCGGCGATGCGCCGTTCGATGACACGCCCGCCGCCGCCGCGCCCATCTATGACCGCAAGGCCCGCAAGAAGGGCAAGAAGGGCAAATCGTCGGGCGGTTCGGCCAATGAGACGGTCGAGATCTTCAAGACCATCGTCTTCGCCTTGCTGATCGCGCTGGTGCTGCGCGTCTTCCTGTTCCAGCCCTTCACCATTCCGTCGGCCTCGATGGAGCCGAACCTCTATGAGGGCGACTATATCGTCGTGTCCAAATGGAGCTACGGCTACTCCAAACACTCGATCCCGTTCAGCCCGAACCTGTTCCAGGGCCGCATCCTGGACCGCGCGCCCCAGCGCGGCGACATCGCGGTGTTCAAGCTGCCGCGCGACAACAAGACCGACTACATCAAGCGTGTGATCGGCATGCCGGGCGACACGGTGCAGATGCGGGCCAACCGCCTGTACATCAACAACCAGCCGGTCGATGACGTGGTCGTCAGCCAGGCCCAGATCGAAACCATGTTCGGGCCCCAGCCGGTGACGCGCCTGCGCGAAACCCTGCCGGGCGGCCGCAGCTTCACCATCCAGGACTTCGGTCCCGGCCAGGCGGTGGACGACACCCAGGTCTATTCGGTCCCGGCCGGCATGTATTTCATGATGGGCGACAACCGCGACAACTCGGTCGACAGCCGGTACGACATCAACAGCGGCGTCGGCCTGGTGCCGGCCGAGAATCTGGTGGGCAAGGCCGAGATCATCCTGTTCTCGTGGACGCCGGGCGCGTCGTTGCTGAACCCGGTGACCTGGTTCGCCAACATCCGGCCCAGCCGCTTCTTCACCGTTCTGGATTGATGGCTGACCGTCGGGCCGAGGCGGTCACCGCCCTGGCCCAGGCGATGGGCCACGCGTTCCGCGACCGCAAGCTGCTGGAGCGCGCCCTGACCCACGCCAGCGTGGCCGAGGGCGCGCCGCCCGGACCGCACGGGCCGATGGACAACGAGCGGCTTGAGTTCCTGGGCGACCGGGTGCTGGGCCTGCTGGTCGCCGACCGGCTGTGTCGCGATTATCCGCTGGCGGACGAAGGCCGGCTGTCGTCGGCCCTGCATGGACTGGTGGACAAGGCCGCCTGCGCGCGCGTGGGCGAACGGCTGGGCGTAGGCGAGGCGCTGCGCCTGTCGCCGGGCGAAACCAAGTCGGGCGGGCGGCGCAAGGCGGGTCTGATCGCCGATGCGGTCGAGGCGCTGCTGGCGGCGGTCTGGCTGGACGGCGGCATCGAGGCGGCGCGCGCCGTGTTCGACCGCGCCTGGGCGTACGAGCTGGCTACTCCGGCCCCGGCGGCCGTCAACAACCCGAAATCGGCCTTGCAGGAGTGGGCGCAAGGGCGCGGCCGCCCTCTGCCGACCTATGCCGTCACCCATCGCACCGGCTCGGACCATGCCCCGACCTTCACGGTCGAGGTCCGCGTCGATGGCGTCGAACCCTTGACCGCTCAGGGGCGTTCGCGTCAGGAGGCGGAGAAGGCGGCCGCCACGGCCCTGTTGAAACGAGAAGGCGTCATTTGACCGAGACCAACCCCAGCACCCGCGCCGGCTTCGTCGCCGTGATCGGCGCGCCCAACGCCGGCAAGTCCACCCTGGTGAACCGGCTGACGGGGTCCAAGGTCTCGATCGTGACCCAGAAGGTCCAGACAACCCGCTTCCCCGTGCGCGGCATCGCCATGGCGGGCGAGGCGCAGCTGGTGCTGGTCGATACGCCCGGCGTCTTCACCCCGCGTCGGCGTCTGGACCGGGCCATGGTCGCCTCGGCCTGGGCCGGGGCGCAGGACGCGGACGCCGTGGTCCATCTGATCGACGCCCAGGCCGAACTGGGCGCCGAGGGCCGCGA
>NZ_CALMFB010000068.1 GCF_937863155.1 uncultured Brevundimonas sp.
TGCGCAGCGACCGGTTGTTGATCCCGACCAGATCGGCCCCCAGGGCGCAGGCGCGGGCCATTTCGGTCTCGTCATGGGTCTCGACCAGGGCGTCCATGCCCAGCCGCTCGGCCTCGGCCAGCAGTTCGGCGGCCAGGCCGTCGTCCACCATGGCCAGGATGATCAGGATGCAGTCGGCGCCCAGGGCCCGGCTCTCGGCCGCCTGCCACGGATCGACCAGGAAGTCCTTGCGCAGACAGGGCAGGGCGACCGCCTCGCGCGCGGCGGTCAGGAAGGCGTCGTCGCCCTGGAAGCTGGCGCCGTCGGTCAGCACCGACAAGCAGGCCGCGCCGCCGCGTTCGTAAGCCTGGGCCAGGGCCGGCGGGTCGAAGTCGGCGCGGATCAGGCCCTTGGACGGGCTGGCCTTCTTGATTTCGGCGATCAGGGCGGTGCGGCCGGTCTCATTGACCTGTTCCAGGGCGGCGCGGAACCCGCGCGGGGGCGAGGCGTGGCGCGCGGCGGCCTCGACGGCGTCTTGCGACCGGGCGGCCTTGCGGGCGGCGACGTCTTCGCGTTTGTAGGCGGCGATGCGGGCCAGGATGTCGTTCAAGGTTCGATCTCCTCGACCGGGGTGTTGGTGGCCGCGACCAGGGCGTCCAGAGCGGCCCGCGCGCGTCCGTCGTCGATGACCTGGGCTGCGATCCGCGCGCCCTGGGCCAGGTCTTCGGCGCGATCGGCGACCAGCAGGGCGGCGGCGGCGTTCAACAGCACGATGTCGCGATAGGCGCCGGTCGCCCCATCCAGCAAGGCGTTCAGCGCCGCCGCGTTCTCTTCCGCATCGCCGCCGCGCAGGGCCGCGATGTCGGCGCGGGGCAGGCCCGCATCCTCTGGCGTGACCGAGAACCGTCGCACCGCCCCGTCGCGCCATTCGGCGATCTCGGTCGGACCCGTGGTGGTCAGTTCGTCCAGACCCTGGCCATGCACGGTCCAGGCCCGCACCGCGCCCAGCCGCCCCAGCACCTGGGCCAACGGCTCCAACAGGCGCGGATCATAGACGCCCATCACCTGACGCTTTGCAGACGCCGGATTGGAAAGCGGCCCTAGAAGATTGAAAACCGTGCGGAAACCGATCTCGGCCCGCACCGGCCCGACGTGGCGCATGGCGCCGTGATAGGCGGGAGCGAACAGGAAGGCGATGTTCGCCATGTCCAGCGCCCGCAGCTGCTGCGCCTGGCTGGCCTGAAGGTTCACACCCAGGGCCGACAGCACGTCGGACGATCCCGATTTGGACGATAGGGCGCGGTTGCCGTGCTTGGCCACCTTCACGCCGGCGCCCGCCAGCACCAGGGCCGCGGCGGTGGAGATGTTGAAGGTGTGCGCCCCGTCGCCGCCGGTGCCGCAGGTGTCGATGGTTTCGTAGGGGTGGTCTAGCCTCAGGGCCGCGTCGCGCATGGCCATGGCGAAGGCGGCGATTTCGTCCACCGTCTCGCCCCGGATGCGCAGGGCGGTGACGGCGGCCGCCACTTGGGACGGCGTCGGCTCGCCTCTCAGACAGGCGGCGAAGAAGGCGTGCGCTTCTTCGGTCGTCAGCACCCGGCCGTCGACCAGCTTGGCCAGCAGCGGCTTGACCCCGTCCGACACCTCAGGCGGCTTTCCGGCGCTCGACGCCCGCCAGATCCAGAAAGTTGGCCAGCATGGCGTGGCCGTGTTCGGTGGCGATGGATTCGGGGTGGAACTGGACGCCGTGGATCGGCCGCGTGCGGTGACGCAGGCCCATGATCTCGCCATCGGCGGTCCAGGCGGTGACCTCCAGCACGTCGGGCAGGGTTTCGCGCCGCACGGCCAGGGAATGGTAGCGGGTGGCGGTGAAGGGCGAGGGCAGGCCGGCGAACAGGCTCTGGCCCCCATGTTCGATCGGCGAGGTCTTGCCGTGCATCAGGGTCTTGGCCCGCACCACATCGCCGCCGAACGCCTGGCCGATGGCCTGGTGGCCCAGACAGACGCCCAGGATCGGCATGTCGGCCGCCGCGGTCTGGATCAGCGGCAGGCAGATGCCCGCCTGGTCCGGCGCGCACGGGCCGGGCGACAGCAGCACCGCCTGGGGCTTCAGCGACCAGGCCTGTTCGACGCTCAGGTCGTCGTTGCGCACCACATGCGTCGTCGCGCCCAGCTCCGCGAGGTAGTGGACGAGGTTGTATGTGAAGCTGTCGTAGTTATCGACGACCAGGATCATCCGGCGGTCTTACGACCGGCCGCCGGGCGCGCCAAGCGCTGATGGCGCGGAAAGGTCTGGTTAACCTTCCGGCTGTGACATTCGGGGGCGAAGGGGAATCGCCGCCATGACCGACGCCGTCGCCAAAGCCCGCAGCCTGCTGATCGCGCCCGAAGCGCGGGCCGCCAGCCCATGGGGCGCGCTGTTCGCCGCCGGTCTGTGCGCCTCGGCCGCCGTGCTGATGGCCGGGGCGGTGATCCTGGGGCCGGGCGTGACCGGCGCGCCCGCCGCTGTTTCTCAGCCGTTCGAGCCGTAACGCCAGGCCTCGGCCGCCGCCCGCATGGGCGCGCGGGCCTTGGCCACGGTTTCCGCATATTCGGCCGCCGGATCGCTGTCGGCCACCACGCCGGCGCCCGCCTGGACGAAGGCCTGGCCATGGGCGAACAGGGCGGTGCGCAGGACGATGCAGATGTCGGCCTGACCGTCGGCCGAGATATAGCCGACCCCGCCGCCATAGCCGACGCCGCGCTTTTCGGTCTCCAGTTCGTCGATGATGGCCATGGCCCGCACCTTGGGGGCGCCCGACAGCGTGCCTGCGGGCAGGGCGGCCAGCAGGGCGTCCACGGCGTCGATGGCCGGATCGGCCCGGCCCTGGACGTTCGAGACGATGTGCATCACCTGGCTGTAGCGTTCGACGACGAAGCTTTCGGTCACCTGAACCGAGCCGGGCGCCGAGACGCGGCCCACGTCGTTGCGGCCCAGGTCCAGCAGCATCAGATGCTCGGCCCGTTCCTTGGGATCGGCCAGCAGTTCGGCCTCCAGCGCCCGGTCGGCCTCCGGCGTTTCGCCGCGCGGGCGGGTGCCGGCCAGGGGACGGATGGTCACGCGCCCGTCCTTCAGCCGCACCAGGATCTCGGGGCTGGACCCCGCCAGCTGGAAGCCGCCGCCGTCCAGGAAAAACAGATAGGGCGACGGGTTCTGACGCCGCAGGGCGCGATAGAAGGCGAAGGGATCGCCGGACCAGTCGGCGGCGAAACGGTGGCTCAGCACCACCTGAAAGATGTCGCCGGCGGCGATGTAATCCTGGGCCCGCTGCACCATGGCGCCGAAGGCGGCCTGATCGACGGCCGAGGCGAAGTCGGGCACCGCGTCGGGCGCGTCGCCGCTGGTCGGGGCGGCGGTGGCGGGCAGGGGCTGGCGCAGGGCAGCCTGAAAGGCGTCCAGCCGGGCCACGGCGGCGGCCCAGGCCGCTTCGGGCGCATCGCCCGTGTCGGGATAGGCGGCGGCGACCAGGACGATCTCGTGCTGCACCGAATCGAACACCGCCACCAGCGACGGGCGGCACAGCACCGCGTCCGGCAGGTCCAGCGGATCGTGATTGGGCGCGCCCAGCGGCTCCAGCAGCCGGACCATGTCGTATCCGAACACCCCGAACAGGCCGGCGGCCATCGGCGGAACATCGTCGGGCAGATCGAACCGGCCCGCCGCGATCAGGGCGCGCAGAGACTCCAGCGCCGGGGCGTCTTCGGGCGTGAAGCGGCCTTGCGCGATCGCCGCGCCGCGCGCCGTTTCAGCCCGGCCGTCACGACAGCGCCAGACCACGTCGGGGTCCAGGGCGACGATCGAATAGCGCCCCTTGACCGCCCCGCCTTCCACCGATTCCAGCAGACAGGCGTAGGGGCGGCCGTGCCCGACCTTCAGGAAGGCCGAGACGGGCGTCTCCAGATCGTCGATCAGACGCCGCACGACGACCTGGGGCCGGCCGGCGGTCAGGCCGGCCAGAAAGGCGCCGCGCGGATCGTCGGTCATCGCGCCGGGGCGGCGGGAGCGGCCGGGGTCGCGGCGGCGGCGGGCGCCTCGATGCCCAGGGCCTGAAGCGCCACGGCCGGATCGTTGCGGGCCTTCACGCGGTTGGCGGCCATGCTCATGGCGTGGTCCAGGAAGGCTTCCATATATTCGCGGGTCAGGCGCGGACGGGCCTGTTCGCCCAGGGGCGCAGCCAGGGCCGGGGTGGCGGCGTGGATGCCGTCCACGCGGCCGATGACCGTGGCGCCGTTGGCCTGAGGCTCGACGAAGACCTGGCCTCGGCCGTTGCCGAACAGGCCGCCCAGGGCGCCCTGGCCGATCTGTTCCTGGGTGGCGGCGGATTGCTCCAGGCCGGTGCGGGTGGTCACGCTGGCGCCGACCGAAGCGGCGACGGCGGCGATGTCCTGGCCGCCCCGGATGCGGCGGGCCAGTTCGTCGGCCTTGGCGGCCAGCAGGCGGGCGTTCTCCTCGGCGGTCCAGCGCTGGGCCAGAGGCCCGCGGATGTCGGCCAGGGCCGGCAACTGGGCGGCGCGGATTTCATCCAGGCGGATCACGAAATACTGGCCCTGACCGGCGTCGATGACATCGGATTCGCCGCCCTTGCCCAGGGAATAGGCGGTGGTCAGAACCTGTTCCGGCGCATTCATCGGCTGGCCGTCGGGCATGCGGCCTTCCTGGGTGAAGGGCGGCAGCTGGATGATGCGCGCGCCCACCTGTTGCACGGCCTGGGCCATGGTCTTGCCTTCGGAGCGCGCGCGCTCATAGGCCTCGACGGCCTCATAGGTCTTGGCCCGCATCTCTTCCTGGCGCAGCTCGGCGACGATGGCGTCGCGAACGCCGTCCAGGGTCACGTCCTGACCCGGCGTGACCGAGTTCAGCTTTGCCACGGCGAAACCGACGCGGGCCTGGATCGGGTCCGACACCTGGCCGGCGGTCATGCCGAACACGGCGGCGGCCACCGCCGGGTCGCCCAGGGCGGTGCGCGGCGAGGCGTCGAACACGGCCGGACGGATGTTGTTGGCGCGGCCGACTTCTTCGGGCGACTGGCCGGCCTTCAGGGCGGCGGCCACGCGGGCGGCCACGTCCTGGGTCGGGGCGGTCAGGGTGACGAAGCTGCGTTTCTCGGGCTGCGACAGGGCGGCCTTGCGGAACTCGAAGCGCTCGCGAATCTTGTCTTCGCTGATGGCCGCATTCTGTTGCGCGCGGTCCGGCGAGAACAGCACCAGCGAGACCATGCGGAACTCGGGCCGGCGCAGCTGGGCGGCGTTGCGTTGCATATAGGCCGTCAGCTGGGCGTCGGTCGGGGCCGCGGCCGACCCGGCCATGGCCTGGGTCACAGTGAACCAGCGCCCGTCGCGCGACTGGCGCGCCTGGTTGGCCAGAACGGCGGCGTAGATGCGCGGCAGGCGCGCCCCGGCGTACAGGGCGGCGCCGAAATGCTCGACCGCCGCCTGGTCGCGGAAGTCCTGTTCGATCTCGGCCGGCGTGGCGCCGCGCTGCATCACGGTCTGTTCGTACAGCGCCTGGTCGAACTGGCCGGTCACCTGATTGAAGAAGGCCGGAATTTCGCGGATTTTCTTGACGATCAGCGCCTTGCCCGGACGCAGGCCCGCATCCCAGGCCCACGACAGGAAGCCCAGCTCGCGGGTCCGGCCTTCCAGGAAGCGGACATGCAGATTCTCATTGACCATGTCCTGGGTCGAAACCGGCCGTCCGGCCTGTTCCTGCAGGTTCTCGCGCACCCGGTCGAAATCGGCGCGGAACCGCGCGGGCGTCATGTGGCGGTTGCCCGCGTCCACGACGTTCTTGGCCCCCAGGCTGGAAAAGACGTCCATCTGCGAGCCGACGATCATGAAGCTGAGGATCAGCAGGCCGAACAGGCCGATGGCCCATTTGGAGCGGGCGAAATTGCGGAAATGGGTGATCATCGATGAACCTGGGCTCGCGGCGGAAATCGCCGTCTGTGCCTATAGAGGGGCTGCACCTGTGACCGCAAGACGGCGCGACCTTCTGCAACTTGGCTTGCGCGGCGCCGCGGCCTAGACAGGCCCCATGAAACAGACCGTGAAGCTGATCGCCGGCAACTGGAAGATGAACGGTTTAGCCGCCGATCTGGACGAAGCCGCCGCCCTGAAATCCGCGCTGGAAGCCCAGGCGGCCGATTGCCGCGTGGCCCTGTGCCCGCCCGCGACCCTGATCGCCCAGATGGCCTGGCGCCTGAAGGACGGGGCGGTCGAGATCGGCGGACAGGACTGTCACGCCCAGGCGGCGGGCGCCTATACCGGCTCGGTCTCGGCGGCCATGCTGGCCGATGCGGGCGCGCGTCTGGTGATCCTGGGCCATTCGGAGCGCCGCCAGGGTTTCGGCGAGACCGACGCCGATGTGGCCGCCAAGGTCGAGGCGGCGCTGGCCGCCGGTCTGGAGCCGATCATCTGTGTCGGCGAAACCCTGGCCCAGCGCGAGGCGGGCGACGCCGTGAGCGTGGTGACGGAACAGGTGTTCGGCTCTCTGCCCGAAACCCTGGCGGGCCGCGCCTTCGCCGTCGCCTATGAGCCGGTGTGGGCCATCGGCACGGGCCTGACGCCCACACTGGACCAGATCGCCGAGGTTCACGCCGCCGTCCGCGCCGCCATGATCGTGCGGCTGGGCGAGGGCGGAAAGACCGCGCCGATCCTGTACGGCGGCTCGGTCAAGCCGTCGAACGCGGCCGAAATCCTGGCGGTTCAGGACGTCGGCGGCGCGCTGGTGGGCGGCGCCTCGCTGAAGGCGCAGGACTTCCTGGGCATTATCCGGGCCGTCTGATCGCCGTTGGCGCGGGGCGCGTTGCCCCGCCGACGCAACAATGATAGAGGCCGCCGCTTGATCGGCGCGCCCGCGCCCACATGTAAGCCGCCATGCTCCAGACCATTCTTCTCGTCGCCATGATCCTTGTCTCGATCGCCCTGACCGCGGTGATCCTGCTGCAGCGCTCTGAAGGCGGCGCGCTGGGCATGGGCGGGGGGCCTTCGGGCTTCATGACCGCGCGCGGCGCCGGCAATCTGCTGACGCGGGTCACCTCGATCCTGGCGACGCTGTTCTTCGTTCTGGCCATCGGCCTGACGATCGCGGGCAATATGACGCGCACCACCCGTTCGGTGGTCGACGCCGACGCCGTGGGCGCCCTGGCGCTGGATGAGCAACAGCCCGCCGCCGCCCAGCCGCAAGCGCCCGCCCAACCGGCCCCGGCCGAGAAGGCCACGCCGTCGCTGGAGGATCTGGAAGCCAGCCTGCCGGCGGCCCAGTAACCATGGCCGGGGCGGTTATCCCCGGCTTCTTCTCCCGCCCTCAAAGTCTCCAGCGTACGGCCGCCGAATCGGCGGTAGGGTGATCTCCCATGGCCCGTTATGTGTTCATCACTGGCGGCGTGGTTTCCTCATTGGGAAAAGGCCTCGCTTCCGCCGCTCTCGGCGCGCTTCTGCAAGCGCGCGGTTACACCGTCCGTCTGCGCAAGCTGGACCCCTATCTGAACGTCGATCCGGGCACGATGAGCCCGTATCAGCACGGCGAGGTCTTCGTGACCGACGACGGGGCCGAGACGGACCTGGACCTTGGCCACTATGAGCGGTTCACCGGCGTCTCGGCGGCCAAGTCCGACAACATCACCACCGGCCGCATCTATTCGACCATCCTGGAGAAGGAGCGGCGCGGCGACTATCTGGGCGCCACGGTCCAGGTGATCCCGCACGTCACCGACCAGATCAAGCAGTTCGTCCTGACGCCCGCCATCGCCGACGATGGCGAGGACGCCGACTTCGTTCTGGTCGAGATCGGCGGCACGGTCGGGGACATCGAGGGCCTGCCTTTCTTTGAGGCCATCCGCCAGCTGGGCCAGGACCTGCCGCGCGGCCAGTCGTGCTTTGTCCACCTGACCCTGCTGCCGTTCATCAAGACGGCCGGCGAGATGAAGACCAAGCCGACCCAGCACTCGGTCAAGGAGCTGCGCTCCATCGGCATCCAGCCGGACATCCTTTTGTGCCGTTGCGAACAGCCGATCCCGGCCGACGAGAAGCGCAAGATCGGCCTGTTCTGCAATGTGCGCGAAAGCGGCGTCATCCAGGCGATGGACAGCGCCGACATCTACGCCGTGCCGCTGGACTATCACAGCGAGGGGCTGGACGCCGAGGTTCTGGCCCATTTCGGCATGACCGACGCCCCGGCGCCGGACCTGTCGCGCTGGACCGAGATCGTCGATCGCCGCCTGAACCCCGACGGCGAGGTCACCGTGGCCGTGGTCGGCAAATATACGGTCTTGAAGGACGCCTATAAGTCCCTGATCGAGGCCCTGCATCACGGGGGCGTGGCCAACCGGATCAAGGTCAATATCGACTGGGTCGAGGCCGAGACCTTCGAGGGCGACCGCGAGGCCTGCGAGGCGCGGCTGCAGGGCGCCCACGCCATCCTGGTGCCGGGCGGCTTCGGCGAGCGCGGTTCGGAGGGCAAGATCCTGGCCGCCCGGTTCGCGCGCGAGCGGCGCATTCCCTATTTCGGCATCTGCTTCGGCATGCAGATGGCGGTGATCGAATCGGCGCGGCATCTGGCGGGCTTGCCCCAGGCGTCATCGACCGAGTTCGGCCCGACGTCCGAGCCGGTCGTCGGCTTGATGACCGAATGGACGCAGGGCAATCAGCGCGTGCTGCGCCAGCAGGGCGGCGACCTGGGCGGCACCATGCGTCTGGGCGCCTATGACTCGACCCTGGTGGCCGGATCGAAGATCGCCGAACTGTATGGCACGACCGCGATTTCCGAGCGGCACCGCCACCGGTACGAGGTCAATATCAACTATCGCGAGGCGCTGGAGGCCGTGGGCCTGCGCTTCGCCGGCCTGTCGCCGGACGGCGTCCTGCCCGAAACGGTCGAGCGGCCGGACCACCCCTGGTTCATCGGCGTCCAGTATCACCCCGAGCTGAAGAGCCGTCCGTTCGCGCCGCACCCGCTGTTCGCCGGCTTCATCGCCGCCGCCGTGGTGCAGAGCCGCCTGGTCTGACGCTTCAGTAGGCGCCTTCCAGCGACACGGTTTCGCCTTCAGACGTGATCGACAGGCGGCGCGGTTCGGCGCCCGAGGCGGTCTTGACCGCCGCCAGCCAGCGCAGGGCCGGCCCGGCGGCCACGCCGCTGAGACGGAACCCCAGACCGCCGTCCTCCGACATGGCCAGGGTGGGGTCCAGCCCCTGGGCCTGGGCCGCCGTGCGCAGGGTTGGCTCCAGTCCCGCGACATCGTGCCGTTCGGGCGCGGGCGGCAGGGCGCGCACCTGGGCCAGGGCGGTCTCGGCCTGCCGACGCCTCTGCGCCGACGCCTCGGCCCAGCCGGTCAGCGGGCGCACGATCAGCAGCCAGATCGCGAAGACCGCCAGCGCCGCCGCCATGACCGCCAGCATCGCCCGTTCGCGCGGGGTGCGGCCGTGCCAGAATTCCTGAATCGCGCCGATCATCGGGCGGCCTCCACGACCAGATCGCTGACGACCCGGCCTTCGTCTTCGATGGTGCTGAGTTCGGTCAGGGCCAGACCCATGGGCGCCACGGCGGCCCGCAGGGTCTCCAGATCCTGAAACGCTGGATAGGTCAGGCCGACCCGCAGGCCGGTGTCGGGCGCCAGCGACAGGCTGTCGATCGCCGCGCCGGGCACGCCTTCAACGCCTGCGCTGATCGCCGCCACGGCGTTCAGGGCGCCGCCGGGGGGCGGGGCCGTCTCCAGCCGCTCCAGCAGATCGGCGGCGGGGTCGTCGGATTCGGCCATGTCCGGCGCGGCTTGGACGGCGGCGGCCCGCGCCTGATCCTCGGCCCGGTCGGCGGCCAGACTGTCGCGCAGGCCCGCCGCGCCGATCAGCACCAGCGGCGAGATCACCAGCAGCCCCGCCAGAATCGCCGCCCGCAGCCAGCCCCGGCGATCCGATCCCGCCTTGCGTCCGGCGTCCAGCAGATCGACCGGCGGGCGCAGCGCCGCCTGGATCATCAGGACCTGGATCGTCGCCTCGTCGTCAATGATCGACGCCGGCCGCTCGCCGACGATCAGGGGCGCCAGATCGGCCTGAACCGTCTGAGCCGATCCGTTCAGGCGCACAGCGTTGTGGGCGCCCAGGGTCACGACTGTGGCCCCTTCGGCATCATGCGGCTCCGGCGCGATCAGGCTGTCGGGAAACAGCACGTCCGCCGGCGCGCCCAGGGCCGACAGATGGTCGCGCCACGCCTCCAGCAGGGCCGTATCGACCGCGGCCGCCAGGCGCGGCTGGCCCGCCGCCGTCACCGGACCCAGGGCCAGGGTCAGCCGCTCCGGCCGGGTCGCCAGTTTGTCCTTCAGCGCCCACAGCGCCGCCGCCCGCTGCTGGGCCGCACCGCCGGCCGGAAGGTCAAGCCAGCGCACCAGAACATCGGCGCCCGGCGCGATGGCGACGGTGCGCATGGGATTCAGCGGCTGGGGCGCATCCAGCGACAGGCGGCCGCGCTCCATCACCGTTCCGGCCGCGTCGAACACCAGGAAAGGCGCGGGCAGGGACGAGGATTCCGGCAACAAGATCAATCGGTTCAGGGTCATTGTTCAGGCGTCCAGCGACGTATGGCGGTGCGGGCGGCGCCGTCGGGCGTCACCGAAATCAAGGCGGTTCGGACCACGCGCATGCCGGCGTGCTGCACCTCGATGCGCAGGTCGAACCAGGTGTTCAGAAGGGTGATCTGGTCGCGCGCCTCCTGCGTCGGGGCGGCGGCGGCCATGGCCGGTTGCGACCAGAAGGCGTCGGCCGAGGTCCAGCCCCCGGCGGGTCGGTTGGCCAGCACGGCGCGCGCGCTGGCCAGACCCAGCCGCCCCTGGGTCAGCATGACCAGGACCGGCGCCTGGTCCGGCGTCAGGGTGTTGGGATTCACAGGCGACAGCCGCGCCGCCGGCAGGGCGCACACATGGGGCCGCAGGGTGCGATAGAGGTCGGCGTCCACCCCCTGGATGGCGCGCAGTTCGCTGACTTCGGCCAGCAGCACCCCGCCGGTGCGATAGGGTTCGGCCATGCCGGCGTAGCGCGCGTCCTCGGCCCCGCCGGGGCGCACGGCCGGGTCGGCGTCCAGCCAGTCGACCAAGGCGTCGGCCACCGCCCGCATCCGCCCTTCGGCCACGCCTAGCGCCCGGCCCAGAGCCACCAATTGCGCCACGCCCTCGGGCTGGACGATCAGATCCTCGCCCTGGCCGAAGACGACGCTGTTCAGGTTGAAACAGCCCTGGCCGTCGCGCACTACGGCGCTGACCGCGCCGGTGTCGGTCGGGAAATCCAGCCGCCGTCCGTTCCAGTCGGGTTGCAGCGGCGTGCGGGTCGGATTGGCCGAAACCAGACGCCCGACCTGACGCCGCGCCAGGGCCTCGGCCCCGTCGGCGTACAGTTGCGCCTGGGCCTGGATTTCGGCGTTGGTCGCGCGGCGGATCGAGAAGCGCACGTCGTCCAGAACCACCGACGCCACGGCCGCCATCACCGCCACCATCAGCAGCACGGTCAGCAGGGCCATGCCCTCGCGCTCGGTCGGCCGCCTCATGCCGGGCCTGCCAGAAACAGTTGATCCACCGGCCCATAGCCGTCCAGCGTCAGGCTGATCTTCACCGCGTCGGGCAGCGGTCGGTCGGGCGAGACGATATAGGCCGGCGCCTCGACCCCGTCGCGCACGAAGGTCGCCCGCGCCTGACGCACGCCGCGGAACAGCACCTGGGGCGGCCCCGGCCGCGCCCCGTCCAGATAGCGCGAGGCGCGGCGCTCCAGCCGGTCTTCGACCAGACGATACTCGACCCGTTGCAGCGACGGCCGCGCCTCTTCGCCCGGATTGCTCCAGCCTGCACGCGTCAGGACCAGCAGCGGCTCGCCTGGCGCCTGGCCCGCGACCATCGGCCGGGGCAGGGGGCGGCCGGTGGGGGTGCGGGTGCGGCGGCCGACCGCCTGGCCGATGTCGGCCCGCATCAGGGCGCGGGCGCGCTGGATCTCGGCGATCCGGTCCGAGGCCGTCTTGACCGCGAACCGGCTGTCCACCGCCTGCGACAGCACCAGCGCCCCGGCCCCGCCGATCAGGGCGAAGACCGCCAGGGCGATCAGAACCTCCACCAGGGTGAAGCCCGCGCGGCGCATCACGACCGCCCCCGGAACACGACACGCTCGGCCGCTGGACCGTCGTCGTCGGACACGCGGATATCGACCCGCTGGATGTCGCCCACGGCGGTCGAAACGACGGTGCGGGTCCAGCGCCAGTTGCGCCCGGCCAGAGGCGTCGTTCCCTCGGCGGCGCCTTCGGCCAGAGCAGGCGTCAAGGTCGCCTCGACCGCCAGATTGTCGGCCACGATCCCGGCCCAGGTCCGCGCCTCGACCCGCGCCGCCGACCGGGTGTTCTCGCCCGTCAGGTTCAGCAGGGCCAGCGCCGCCAGGCCGAACACGGCCAGGGCGATCAGAACCTCCAGCAGGGTGAAACCGCCGCGATCAGTCACGGATCGACACCTCGCCCGCGCCGTCCACGACCACTGCGCGGCTGTGGCCGTCGCGGCTCAGCACCACGCGCGCCGGTTCGGCCGCACCGGTCGGGTCGAAGACGATACGCAGCGGCCGATCCAGATCGACCCGCACCGCCGCGTCCCATTCCCGGGCCTTGAACGGCCCCGCGTTCAGGGCCGACCAGCGCAGGCCGTCATAGGTGGAAAAGCCATAGCCCGCTCGCGTCGTCTCGACCGCCGTGGGCCGGTTGGACAGCACCGCCTCTTCGCGCGCCCGGACCAGGCGCGCGGCGAAGGCTTCGGCCGCCTGGGACGCCGAGGGGTGCGGATCGGGCAGGGCCAGCACCACCGCCCCCGCCGCCAGCCCGATGATGGCGACCGTCATCATCAGCTCCACCAGGGTGAAGCCTTGTTTGTTCGCCCTAACGCTCGCCGCGCGGCGGCTCGCTGCTTGAGGGCAGGTTCTGGCCCTATCGCGCGCGCCGCGGGCGCTCGCGGCTTGAGGGCAGGTTTGCGCCCTAACGCTCGGCTCGCGGAGCCTCGCTGCTTGAGGGCGGTGGTCAGGCGTCCCAGTTGCCGATGTCGGCGTCATCGCCTTCGCCTCCCTCGCGGCCGTCGGCGCCGTATGAGAAGACGTCGAACTGGCCGCCGCGCGTGCTGTTGCGGCGGTACTGGTAGTCGTTGCCCCACGGGTCTTTCGGCAGGCGCCGGATGTAGCCGCCCTGGCGATAGCGGTCCGGCTGGGCCAGGCCGGCGGGCGCGCGACGCAGCGCCTGCAGGCCCTGCTGGTCGGTGGGGAAGGCCATGGTGTCCAGGCGATAGGTCTCAATGGCCTGTTCCAGGGTGGCGATGTCGGCCTTGGCCTTTTCGACCATGGCGCGGTCCTGGCTGGGCAGGACGTTGATGGCCACCACGGTCGCCAGAAGGCCGATGATGACGATCACCACCATCAGCTCGACCAGGCTGAAGCCTTGTCTCTTAGCCCTACCGCTCGCGCCGCGGGCGCTCGCTTCTTGAGGGCGGTTGTTGGCCCTATCGCGCGTCGCACGGCGGCTTGCTGCTTGAGGGCGGTAGGAAGAGGTACGGTCGGACATCGTTTTCATCCCATGGCCAGGGTGTTGATCTGCAGGATGGGCAGCAGGATCGACAGCACGATCACCGCCACCACCCCGCCCATGACGACGATGATCGCCGGCTCCAGCAGGGTCAGCATCACGGCGGTGAAGGCCGCGAATTCGCGCTCCAGATAGTCGGCGGCGCCGTCCAGCATCGTCTCCAGACGGCCCGAGCTTTCGCCCGAGGCGGTCATGTGCGTCAGGATCGGCGGAAACACCTCGGCCCGCCGCATGGCCGCCGACAGGCCGCCGCCTTCGCGCACCGCCTCAGCCATCTGCTCGGTCGAGCGGCGCAGGGCGCGGTTGGGCACCGTGCGCGCCGTCAGGGTCAGGCCGTCCAGAACCGGCAGGCCCGCCGCGATCATGCTGGACAGGGTGCGGGCCATGCGCGCCGCATGGATGTCGCGCGTCAGCCGCCCGATGACCGGCGCCCGCAGCATCGCCGCATCGAACCGCAGGCGCAGTTCGGGCCGCCTTAGAGCAACGCCGGCGGCGACGATCAGGGCGGCGACCGCCAGAACAATCAGCCAGCCCCAGTTCCGCATCAGGTCCGACACTGCGATCACCGCGCGGGTCAGCAGCGGCAGGGCCTGGTTCATGTCGGCGAATTGGTCGACCACCTTGGGCACGACGAAGGTCATCAGGATGGTGATGACGCCAAAGGCCACCACCGCCAGCACGGCCGGATAGATGACGGCGGTCAGGATCTTGGCCCGCACCTGCTGGTCGCGCTCCAGCCCGTCGGCCAGGCGGGTCAGGATCGGCTGCAGGGCGCCGGAGCGCTCGCCCGCCGCGACCATGGCCCGGTACAGCGGCGGAAAGGCCCGGCCCTGGCTGGCCATGGCGTCGGCCAGGCGCCGCCCTTCCAGCACCCCGGCGTGCACGCCCGACAGGATGCGCCGCTCGCTGGGCCGCTCGGCCTGGGCCGCCAGCAGACGCAGCGACTCCTCCAGCGGCGTGGCGGCGATCAGGGCCGCCAGCTGGCGCGTGGTCAGGGCCAGGGTGCGCGCGCTCAGACGGCCGCCGCGGACATCCGTCCGCGCCTTGGCCGGGGCCGCGCTGGCCGGGCCGATCTGCAATGTCATCAGCCGCCGGCGATCCAGCACGGTGCGCGCCGCCGCCTCGTCGCGAGCGTTCAGGACGCCGGTGACCGTGCGCCCGGTGTCGTCCACCGCCACATAGTCGAAGGCCGCCATCAGGCCGCCGCCTCTTCCGGCGCCGTCGTCTCCTGACGGGTGACGCGAAGGGCTTCCTCGATCGAGGTGACGCCCTCCAGCACCAGATCGCGCGCACGGCCCGACAGGGTTCCGTGCTTGTCGGTGAAGGCGGCGGCGGCCAGGTCGTCCTCCGAAGCGCCCGCCGCGATCAGGCGGCGGATGCGGTCATCGACCCGGATCACTTCATACAGGCCCGTGCGCCCGACATAGCCGGTGTGTCCGCAGGCGTCGCACCCGCGCGGCCGCCACACGGTCTTGCCGGTCTTGATGCCGACCAGTTTCGCCGTCGGCTTGTCCGCGACCTCGGCCTCGCGGCAATGCGGGCACAGCCGCCGCACCAGCCGTTGCGCCACCACCAGCCGCAGGGTCGAGGCCAGCAGGAACGGCTCCACCCCCATGTCGCGCAGGCGCGTCACCGCTCCGGCCGCATCATTGGTGTGCACGGTCGACAGCACCAGATGGCCGGTAAGGGCGGCCTGAACGGCGATGGAGGCCGTTTCGGTGTCGCGTATCTCGCCCACCATCACCACGTCCGGGTCCTGGCGCAGGATGGCGCGCAGGCCGGCGGCGAAGGTCATGCCCACGCGCGGATTCACCTGGGTCTGGCCCACGCCGTCGATGGCGTATTCGATCGGGTCCTCGACCGTCAGAATGTTGCGCGTGGCGTCGTTCAGCAGCGACAGGCCGGCATAGAGGCTGGTGGTCTTGCCCGAGCCGGTCGGGCCGGTGACCAGCACCACGCCATTGGGTTCGCGCAGGGCCGCGCGAAACGCCTCCAGCGCCTCGGCCTGCATGCCCAGGGCCTCCAGCGGCAGTTCCGCCTGGGTCTTGTCCAGGATGCGCAGCACCACCCGTTCGCCCGCCCGCGACGGCAGGGTCGAGACCCGCACGTCCAGGGTCCGCCCGCCCAGGGCCAGGGAGACGCGGCCGTCCTGGGGCGTGCGGCGTTCGGCGATGTCCAGCCGGGCCATGACCTTGATGCGCGACACCACCACAGGGGCCACGCGCGGATTGAGGCTGAGCGCCTCCTTCAGCACCCCATCGACCCGCAGCCGCACCAGCATGGCGGTCTCATACGGCTCCAGATGGATGTCGGAGGCGCCCTGGCGCACCGCCTCGGCGATGACGCCATTGATCAGGCGGATGACTGGCGCGTCGTCGGCGCTGTCCAGCAGGTCGTCGGCGGCCGGGATGTCGTCCACCAGCCCGTCCAGCCCCGACGGCAGGGCCAGGTCGTCCTCGGCGCCCAGCCCCTCGGCCGCATAGACGTCGGACAGGCGCCGGTCGAACTCGGCCGGGGTCAGGCTTTCGACCCGAAGAGGCCGACCCAGCGCGCGGCGCGTCTCGACCAGGGCCAGCGGATCGGCCCCCTGCCGCAGGCCGACCACGGCGATCTCGCCCATGTCCAGCACCACCACGCCGTGCCGCTTGGCGAAGGCGTAGGGCAGGGTGGGATCCACCAGGGTGATCACAGCGCGCCCGCGGGCGGCAGGGGCGCGGTCTGGACCGGCGCGACCGGGGCTGTGCCCACCTGCGGGGCGGCCGGCGGCTGGGTGCGCATATAGTCGCGCAGCATCTCGTCCAGGCTGGGCTCGCGGGTCGGATCAGCCGTGACCTGCTGTTGGCGCATATAGCCCCAGCGGTCGGCGGCCAGGGTCTGGCTGTCGGCCACGGTGCGGATGATGGTCGGGCGGATGAAGACCATCAGATTGGTGCGCCCGCGCTGGCGGCTGTTGGAGCGGAACAGGGCGCCGATCACCGGGGCGTCGCCCAGGCCGGGGATCTTGTCGATCGAGATGCGGTCGTTCTGGTCCAGCAGGCCGCCGGCCACGGCGATGTCGCCATCATCGACCACCAGTGTGGTCTCCAGCTCGCGCTTGTTCAGCACAAGGTCGTTGGTGGACGACGACAGCACGCCGTTGATCGACGACACCTCCTGGCGCAGCGTCAGGGTGATGGAGCCGCCGGCGTTGATCTGGGGCCGCACCGTCAGCTTGACGCCGATGTCCTGGCGCTGGGTCGTGCGGAAGGGGTTGTCCTGGCCGTTCAGAATGGTCTCGCCGGTGGTGACGGGCACCTCCTGGCCGACCAGTATGGTCGCCTCGGCGTTGTCCAGCGTCATCAGCGACGGGGTCTGCAGCAGGTTCGAGCCCTGGTCCGTCTTGGCGGCGTTGATGATGAAGCCGAACAGGCCGTCGCCCCACGATCCGCCGCCGCCGCCGACAAAGCCGTTGGCGCCGATCAGACTGTTCAGAGCCAGGTTCTGAAGCTGCTCCCGCAAGGGATCGTCGGCGTCCAGCTGGCCCGCCGCCGCGCCCCCCGCGATGGGAACCAGCGGCGTGGACCGGTCGGAATAGTTGGTCAGGCCGAACCCCTGTTCGCCGGCCGCCAGCCATTGCACGCCCAGTTCGCGCACGGCGGTGTCGGACAGCTCGACCACAATGGCTTCGATCAGCACCTGCTGGCGACGTACGTCCAGCTGGCGGATCACCTCGGCCAGGGTGCGCTGGGCGTCGGCCGATCCGGCGATGACCAGCGCGTTGGCGCCGGGGAAGCGGGCGATGGTCGCGCGCGGTGCGCCGGCCGGCGGCGTGGCCGAGGTCGCCACGGCCTGGACAGCCGGTTCCTGGGCGGCGCCGGCGGCCGAGTTGGACAGGCGCGGGGCGGCGGTCGGGGCGGCGCTGACCGGCTGGCCCACCAGTTGTTGCAGCACGGGCAGCAGTTGCTCGGCATCCGCATGTTGCAGGAAGACGACCTTCACATCGCCGGCCGACGAGGCACGGCGGTCCAGGTCTTCGATCAGCGGCTGGATGCGCGCGATCTGGGCCGGGTCGCCGCGCAGGACCACGGCGTTGGCGCTCAGCACCGGGGTGACGCTGACCATGGACGAACCGCCGCCGCCGGGCGGGGCCAGGGCGGCCTGCATGACCTCGGCGATCTCGCGCGCCGAGGTGTTGTTCAGGCTGATGATCTGGAAGCTGGAGCGGTCCACGTCGATGCGGCCGACCAGGGCGCGGATGCGCGCCAGATTGTCGGCGAAGTCGGCCACCACCACATTGTTGGCGCCGGGGTTGGCCAGCACCTGGCCCTGCGCGCCCACCAGCGGCCTGATGGTCTCGGCGGCCGAGGCGGCGTCGATGTGGCGAAGCTGGAACACCTCGGTGGCGAAGCGTTCGGCGCCGACCGTGGCCGGGCCTTGCGCCGCCGTCTGGGCCGGGCTGATGCGATAGGCGCCCGATCCCGTCGGCGTGACCACCAGGCCGTTGGCCCGCAGGGTCGACAGGAAGACCTCGAACATCTGGGCGCGGCTCAGCGGCCGGTCGCTGGTCACCGTCACCGTGCCGGTCACGGCCGGATCGACGATGAAGGTGCGGCCGGTCGAGCGGCCCATGTCGGCGATGAAGGCGCGGATGTCGGCGCCCTGGACGTTCAGCGTCTGACGTTCCTGGGCCATCGCGGGCATGGCGGCCAGCGGCCCCTGGGCGGCCAGGACCAGGGCCAGGACGGCGCCGATGTTGCGGGTGAAACGGGTCAAGGCGCGGTCCTTACGGTGACGGTCTGCACCTGGCCGTTGCGCTCGAACCGGATGCGCGCCGTGGGGGCGGCGTCCAGTTCGCCACGCAGGGCGTTCAGGCTTTGAAGGCTGTTCAGTTCGGTGTCGTTGACGGCCAGGATGACATCGCCGGATTGCAGGCCGGCGGCGCGCAGTGCGGCGCCGTCGCCGCGCCTCGACACCGTCAGGCCGTTGACCCGCCCGCCCTGAAGGCGCGGCCGCAGCGCCGCCTGGGCCGCCAGTCGCGCCGGATCGATCAGCCGGGTTTCGGCGGCGGTTGGCGCAACCTGGGGCGTCGGCGGAACCACGACGGGATCGTCATCGGCCACGGCGACCGGCGCCGAAACGGGCACTTCGGCGAAGGCCAGGGTTTCGTCCGCCCCGCCGCGCGACAGGGTGACGCTTTCGGCGCCCACGGCCTTCAGCACCACGCCCGGCTCGATCTCTTCGCCGACGCCGACAGAAACCTGACGCCCGTCGGACAGGGCGATGATGGCCGATCCGCCGCCGGGTCCGCCCTGGCGTAGGCCGAACAGGCGATAGCCGCCGGCAGCGGCGGTCACGGCGCCATCGCCGGACGCGCCGCGCGAGAACGGATCGAACCGCTGGAAGACGCTCAGATCGCCAGGGGCGGGGGCTACGCGGGCCGCGATCTCCGGCGCCTGGGCCGGCGCGATGAGGATCAGCACCAGCCGAACCGCCTGCATCGCCAGGGCCAGGCCCAGGGCGATCTCCACGCCGGTGCGAAGGGCGCGGGGGTGCGCGGCCAACCGACGACGGGCCGACCCGATAGTGTTTTGGAGCGCCCCGATCACCATGCCGCGTCCGTCCTGGACCCTGGCCCGTCACGGGCCGTGCTCGCGTGCCTAGAGCAATCGTCCGGGCACGGCTTCACGGCTGCATGACGCTGGCGACAATCGTCTGTGACGGTTGTGCGCGTTCACGGACAAGCTGTCGCAAAAACAAAAAAGGAGGAGCCGGCGGGGCGCGCCGACTCCTCCCATCCGTCGTATTGGATCAGAAGCGCGCGGTCAGGCTGACCGAAGCGCCACGGCCCAGTTCGTAACCGTTGACGATGATCCGCTGGCCGCGCTGCTGGTATTCCAGGAACTCTTCACCCAGCAGGTTGCGGACTTCGAAGGCGAAGCCGATCTCGCGCTCGCCGATGTCGAACGCCTTGCGGTAGACGAAGTCCAGCGACACGCCCGGCTCCTGGATCAGGTCCGGCTCGCCCGGCCGGCCGCGCGCCGAGACGCGCTCCGACACATAGTTGGCGATCAGGGTCGCCTGCGAACGGGCCTGGTCGTCTTCCCAGCCGAACTGCAGGTTGGCGACGTGTTCCGACTGGCCTTGCAGGCGGCTGCCGTCGATGACGTAGAAGCTGGCCGGTTGCGCCACGCCCAGGCTGTTCTGGGTGATGACGGTGTCGCCCGCATCGACGTTCACCTGAGAGTCGGCGAAGGTGTAGTTGGCCTGCACCAGCCAGCGCTTGTCGGCGATGAAGCCCAGGCCCGCATCCGGGAACTCGAAGAACTTCTTGGCTTCGATCTCGAAGCCCTGAACGATGGCTTCGGGCGCGTTCAGGAAGGTCTGCGAGATCGACGAGCCCTGGTCGATGACGCTGGATTCAACCGGCTTGTCCAGGGACTTCCAGAAGACGCCGGCGGTCACATACTGGGCGCGGGCGAAATACCATTCCCAGCGCAGGTCCAGGTTGGTGATCTCGGTATCGACCAGATACGGGTTGCCGATGAAGGTGCGGTCGCTTTCGACGTCCGTGTACTGTTGCGGCGCCAGTTCGCGGAACTGGGGACGACCGATGGTCTTGGACGCGCCCAGACGCAGTTGCATGTCCTCGGCGAAATTCCAGGTCACCGTCGCGGCCGGCAGCCAGTACTGTTCTTCGATCCGGGTCGGCAGGAAGCCGGTCGAACCGCCGAACAGATCGCGCGGGCTCACTTCCTGCTCGCCGTCCTCGAAGCGGACGCCGAGGTTCAGATTGACCAGCGGGATCACCTCGGCCGCCACCTGACCATAGACGGCGTTGACCGTCAGGCGGCCGTCGAAGGCGGCGGCGCCGTTGGTGCCGGTGATTTCCTCGATCTGCAGGTACGGGCCGATGTTGCGGTCCGAGAACAGATAATCGACGCGCGATTCCAGCTGGTCCTGGGTCAGGCCGTTGGGGGCGATGAAGCGCAGGGTCCGCTGTTGCGCGCTGCGGGTGTTCTCATAGGCCGAGACGCCGAACGAGAAGACGGCTTCGCGATAGTCCGACAGCGGCAGGGTGTAGGCCACGTCGGCGCCGCCCGAGATCACTTCGTCGTCCAGCTCGCTGAACGCGATGGCGTTGGTCTCGATGTCGTGGATCCAGTCGCCCGCGATATTCTGGCCATAGCCGAAGCGGGTCTCGTACGGCGCATCGCGCGAGGTTTCCGCATAGGCCGCGCGCCAGGTCAGTTTCAGCGCGCCGTCGATGAAGTCATGCTCGCCGGCCAGTTGGCTGGAGAACAGCTGACGGACGTACCATTCCGTATAGTCGGTGCGGCGCTGACCGCCCGAAGCGTCGTCGAAACCGGCCTGGGTGCGGGCTTCCTTGGTCGTGTTGCGCACGAACAGGTTGGTCCACCGCAGGGTGTGGTTTTCACCCGTCAGGCTGAAGCCGGCCAGGGCGTTCAGCTTGATGTCGTTCTGGGTCGATATGAAGTCGAAGTCGTCGGCCAGGATGAAGTTGCCGGCGTCGATGCGGCCCGACTGGCGATCACCCTGACGGGTCGACCAGCTGTTGCCGTAGCCGGCCACGAACACGCCGCCCAGGTCGCCGAAGCCGGTCTCGACCGAGCCGCCGCCGGTGAAGCGAACGCCGAAATCGGGCTGGATGTCTTCGCTCTGCAGCAGGCGCAGCGGCGCGTTGACCAGCGACTGGCCGATGTGACGCAGTTCGGTGGCGTCATAGGCGCCGCCGATCCGACGGCCCGAGCCGAACGCCAGACGCAGCGGCAGCGGCAGGTCGCGCGTACCGTCGTCGAAGCCGGTGAAGTCGGTGCGCGAACCCATGTAGATCAGGCCGTCGCGGCCGGTCGTCTCGCTGTCGCCGCCCGTGGACAGCTGCATCGAGAAGAAGGGCGTGCGCGGCGTCTTGATGGTCTGCAGGTCGATCACGCCGCCGCCGAACTCGCCGGGGTAGGTGACCGAATAGGATTTCTGAACGGTCACGCCGCCCAGGATTTCCGACGGGAACAGGTCCAGAGGAACGACGCGTTGCAGCGGTTCCGGGCTGGGCAGGGGAGAGCCGTTCAGCAGGGCCGAGGAATAGCGCTCGCCCAGGCCGCGCACATAGACGAAGCGGCCTTCGACGACCGACAGGCCGGTCACGCGGACCAGGGCCTCGGCGGCGCTGCTGTCGCCCGTGCGCTGCAGGTCTTCCGAGGTCAGGAAGGCCGCGACTTCGGGGCTCTGGCGATTGGGTTCAGGAATGTTGCGACCCAGAACGACGATCTCGTCGACCTGGGCGGTTTGTTCGAGGGCCGGCGATTGCTGGGCCTCGGGAGCGGCCTGCGGGGCGGCCTGAGCCAGGGCCTGAGGCGCGATCAGCGCGCTGGTGGCCAGGAGGAGCCCGCCCAGGCTCATACGAAAGCTGTTCATGATCTGCGCCTTCAGGAAATGACGGAAGAAACCGAAGAAAGGGCGGGCGGCGCATCGCCTGGACGCGCCGCCCGTCTCCGTCGTCAGCAGTTCGAGCCGGCTTGCAGGCCGCAGGTCCAGCCCAGGTACCAGGTGTCGGCGGCGTTGCGCACGGCGCCGATGTAGGTCACGGCCTGGAAGTAGCTGTAGATGGCCGGAGCGTTGGTCGGGGTGACCGCCGTCTCGTTGGCGCCGTTGATGAACGTCAGCAGGGTGTTCTGCATCGTGGCGCCGGCCGGGGCGGTCAGGGTGCTGGTGCCCGCGGCGGTGTTGTTGGTGTTGGTGGCCGACAGGAAGACCGCTTCGGTCGCGGCGGCGTTGATGTTCGAGTCGTTCTCGTACGGACGCGAGCACGAGAAGAAGACCGAACGGAAGACCGGGTTGTTGGCGACCGTCTGGGCGTCGTCGATGTCCAGGCAGGCGGCGGCCGAGGTGGTCGGGTTGATGAAGACCGAGTTGATGATCGTCGGCTTGGTGCCCGAGTTCAGGGTGATGATCGCGTCGGCGGCCACGGCGGCGTTGCGGCCGACCACGGTCCAGTTCGAAACCTTGGGTTCGGCATAGAAGGCGGTGCCCGACGGGGCGGCCGACCATTCGAAGCCGCGCGAGCCGTTGGTCACGGCCGTCGGACGCTGGGTGATGATGCCGAACTGGGCGCCGCCCTTCCAGCCGGTGTCGGTATCCAGACCGTCGTCGTCGGCGCCGTTGATGACGATGTAGCGCAGGTTGACGGTGCCGCCGAAGATTTCGATGCCGTCGTCCGAGCTGTTGTACGACTGGATGTATTCAACGGTGGTGGCGCGGCCGACGCCGGCCAGGGTCAGGGCCTGCAGCTCGTTGTTCGGCGAGATTTCGAAGCCCGAGTAGTTGATCTGGACGTAGCGCAGACGGCCCGAGTTGTCGTCCGGGCTGTTGCCGCCGTAGTTGGCGCTGGTGCCTTCGACCTGACCGACGCAGGCGGCGTTCGGAGCGGTCACGCCCACCGGGCAGACGGCGCCCGGCGCGCGGCCGGCCAGGACGATGCCGCCCCACTGGCCCTGAGAGTTGGCCGTGGTGGTGCCTTCGACGTTCTGACGGCTGGTGAAGATGATCGGGTTGGTCGCGGTGCCTTCGGCGAAGATCTGCGAGCCGCGGTTGACCAGCAGATAGTCCGAGCCGCCCGAAGCGAACAGTTTGACGCCGGCTTCGACGGTCAGGATGCCTTGCTGGCTGCCGGCGATCGGGGCGTTCGGATCGGCGCCGCGATCGGTGCCGACTTCGGTGCGGCCGCTGATGGAATAGATGGTGCCGGCGCGCAGCGGCACCGTCAGATTGCCCACGATCTGCTGCGGCAGCTGGCAGGCGCGCAGGGTGCCGTTGGCGACCACGCCGACGTTGGCGAAGCCGGTCGGGCAGTCAGCGGCGGGCGTGCCGGGGGGCAGCGGGTTCGGGTTGTTACCGCCGCCATTGTTGCCGCCATTGCCGAAGTCGCCCTCGCCGGGCGAAGCCACTTCGGCCGAGCCGCAGGCGGCCAGGGTCAGGGCGCTGGCGGCGACCGCCATCAGAGTCTTGGTGCGAAGGCCGAGCATCTCAATCCACCTTTTGGAAATCGCTGTTTGAACGACAGGTGGCGCGGCGGAACACCATGTCCCGTCCATGCGAAATCGCCCCACTGCCCGGCCATTGGCCTAGCGGCGGGATATGACGGGGAGGCCGCCATAAGGTGACGGTTCGCCCCATGTTCGGTGAAGTTGTCGCGGCGGTTCGGTGAAAGACCGTCAGGGTTCGCAGCGACTGTCATCAAGGCCCCCATAGCCGGCGGCGTTCAGGCCAGAACCGCGTGAATCTTCGCCGGGTGGGGCGTCCACAGATCCGCCGGGATCACCAGATCGGCGTCTCGTCGGGCAGGGGCGCGGTGCAACAACACGGAAACGTCAGTTGTTCGCCCTGGCCGGACTTTTCACTTTCCCCGCACAGCGATTCTTGAGTGCGGATGTCGGTGCAAGCGAGGGTTGCGCCTTAAACCTCTTGTCAGGAACGGTCGTGATAGGTCTTTCCACAAGAGCCTTGGAACGGGGCATCCAGTTGGGGGAACTGGAGTCATGAGTGAACTGGCCAATGCGGTCGAAAAGATCGCTCGCGCCGCCACCGGTGAAGAAGTGGCGGACATCGTTCGAAGCGCGGCGCGACTGATGTCGGGCGCGGACGGCGTGGCGGTGGTGCTGAAGGACGGAGATCGCGTCCGCTATGTGGACGAAGACGCCGTCGGCCCCCTGTGGAAGGGGCGGGATTTTCCCATCGAGGCCTGCATATCGGGCTGGGCCATCCAGCACGACCAGACCGTCATCATCGAGGACGTCTATCAGGATCCGCGCATCCCGCTTGAGGTCTATCGCGCCACCTTCGTGCGCAGCTGCGTGATGACACCGGTTGGCCGGGGCGACCCGTTCGGCTGCATCGGCGCCTATTGGGCCGAGACCCGGTTGCCCAGCAAGCAGGAGGTGGACGCCCTGGATGCGATCGCCCGGGCGACGGCGGTGGCGCTGGAGAATCTGCGGCTGCGTCAATCGCTGGCCGACGCCCTGGGGCGCGCGGCGGAATCCAATCGGGTCAAGAGCGAGTTCCTGACCAATATGAGCCACGAAATCCGCACGCCGCTGAACGGCGTCATCGGCGGCCTGGCGGTGCTGGCGGCCGAAGCGGGCGCGACGCCGCGTCAGGCCGACCTGATCCGGCTGCTGGGGGATTCGACCCGTCAGCTGGAAGACGTGCTGAAGACCATCTTCGATTTCGTCCGCATTCAGGGCGACGTTCAGGACATCGACATCCAGTCCATCGACGTGGCGAGCGAAATCCTCGAGGTGGTCGATTTCCTCAGGGGGCGTCTGGACCAGAAGGGGCTGGCGCTCGAGATCGAGATCGACCCGTCCATTCGAATACGGGCGCGGACCGACGGCGCGGCGCTGAAACGGATCGTCGCCAACCTCCTGCTCAACGCCATCAATTTCACGCCGACGGGCAAGGTTTCGGTGCGGGCGAGGCTGGACGACGGCATGGGGGTGATTACCGTCGCCGACACGGGCGTGGGCGTCGCCGAAACCGATCAGACGCGCATCTTCAGCGATTTCGCACAGCTGGACGGCTCGGCCACGCGGACGGTGGGCGGCATGGGGCTGGGGCTGACGATCTGCCGCAGGCTGCTGGATAATTTGGGCGGCGACATATCGGTGCAGAGCGCGCTGGGGCAGGGATCGGTCTTCACCGTGCGTCTGCCGCTGCCTGCCGCCCCGGAAGAGGTGATCGGCGCCGAAGACGTGGTCGCTGACACGGCGCCGCGCATCCTGGTGGTCGATGACCATCCGACCAATCGCCGGGTCATGGGACTGCTGCTGGCCCAGGCCGGCGCCGAATCGGTCATGGCGGTGAATGGCGCCGAAGCGGTGGAGTTGTTTGCGAACGAACGGTTCGACGTCGTGCTGATGGATGTGCAGATGCCGGTCATGGACGGCCTGGAGGCGACCCGGCGGATTCGCGCCCTGGAAGCGGATCGCGGTGTCGGGCCTACGCCGGTCATCATGGTCACCGCCAACGCCATGCCGGAGGATGCGCGCGCCAGCCGAGCCGCGGGGGCCGACCGGCATCTGGCCAAACCGGTCAATCCGGTCTTGCTGTTTACAGCCTTGTCCGAGGCGCTGCGGGCCACGGCCGTCCCGGCGACCCTTGTGGAAACCGCTTGAGGCGGATCCGCTGTCGAGGCGCCTAGACCGGGGCGCCTGTCAGGCTTCGATCATCGTCGGCGGATCTCGAAATCCGGCCATGAAACCGCCGTCCGGCCAGCAGAGCCGAACGGCGGTCTTGCGGCGACGCCTGCAGGTTTAGGGCCGGCCGACTGGTCGTCATTGGGGCGGCGGCGTTATTCCGCCACGGCCTGGGCCGCACGGGTGGCGATGGCGGCGCAGTCCTTGATGTAGCCGGCGTAGTCGTCGGTGACGGGCTGGTTCTCGGTCGGGGCGTGACGGAAGGCGTTGGTCGCGCTTTGCCGGGCCTGGGTCGACAGGCCCAGTTCGCCGCCCCGTTCGATCAGCTTCAGGAAGGAGTTGTCCGGCGCGCTGGCCAGGGCCTGGGCCGTGTCGGCCGGAAGGCGTTCGGCGATCGCCCGGGCGCGCATCAGCGAAAGGCGGCACTCCAGGGCGCGCAGCATCAGGTCTTCGGGCGACAGGGTGTCGGCGATCGACACGACGGGCGCGGCGGCCGCCTCGGCCTTTTCCGTGGCGGCGTCCGGGCTGCAGGCCGAGACGCCCAACAGAGTGGCCGTGATGACGACGGTGGGCAGGAAAGAGCGGACGGCCATGTTTGATCCTTGCGGAGGGAGGGGCGCCAGAGGCGGGGAGGGGCGTTCCCGGCCTTCTAGTCGGCCCGACGCCTCGGCGCGGTCCCATGGCTATGGGGGTCAGAGGTTCAGATGTCCGCGCTGCACGGCGGCGAACACGGCTTCGCCGCGGGAATTGACCTCCAGCTTGCGATAGATGGCCTTCACATGATCGCCCACGGTCAGCGGCGAAATGCCCAGCTCACGCGCGGCGGACTTGTAGCTGTGGCCGCGTGAGAACAGGGTCAGAAGATCGGTTTCGCGCGGGGTCAGCCGCTCTGCCGCCGGGATGTCGGGCGCGGCCGCTACGGGCGTCTTCAGCGCGTCCAGCAGAAAGACGGCGGCCGCCGCGCTGATGGGCGCGCCACCGTCCAAGGTGGCCCGTATGCCGTCCAGCACGGCTTCGCCCGAACTGTCCTTCAGCAGATAGCCGTCCGCCCCGGCTCTCAGGGCGGCGACCACGGTTTCACGATCGCCAAAGGCGGTGATGACCAGGGATCGAACGCCCGCCGCCTTGATCCGGGGGATGAAGTCCAGGCCGCTGCCGTCCGGCAGGCCCAGATCGGTCAGGATCAGATGCGGTTGCTGGGCCAGCAGATTCGGGGCGTCCGCCAGCCGGGCCGCGACGCCAGACAGGCACAGGTCGGGCGCGCCTTCTATGATGTCCAGGAAGTAGTCGCGCACAGGCGCGCTGTCCTCCAGCACGCCGATACGACGCGGTTCGACCGGAGGCGTCATGCGGCCTGCCTGTTCCCGGCGTTGTCGGCCGGGTTCAGGGGCACGCGCAGCACGACCCGCAGCCCCACCTGCAACCCCTCGGAATCCGGGCTGAACGTCAGCTGTCCGGCCAGCGCTTCGGCGCGTTGGGCCATGTTGGACAATCCATGGCCGCGTCCGTCGCCCGTCATGGCGTCCATCCCCTTGCCGTTGTCGACAATCTCCAGCGTCAGCACGCCGGGCGTCGCGTCGGACATGATGATCGCGATGCGGTCGCCGCCGGAATGTTTCAGGGCGTTGGTTACGGCCTCCTGCAGGATGCGGAAGATCTGCAGCACGTCCTGCGGCGGCAGGTCTGTGTCCTCCGACACCTCGCGGCGCCAGTCCAGCTGGAAGCCCGCCTCCTGGATGCGCGGCGCGATGCGTGTCTCCAGCACGTCCAGCATCACCGCCAGGGACGCGATGGGCGCATCGACGGAATCGATCATCAGCCGGATTTCATCCATGGCGCCCTGAAGGCTCTCGGCCATTCGTGTCCGGTCCACCGCGCCGCGACGGACCGCCAGAAGCAGGCCCATCAGCTGACCGCCCACGCCGTCGTGCATGTCGCGCATCAGGCGGTGGCGTTCCTCGTTGCGCACCTGGCGGTCCAGCAGTTGGCGCTCGCGGGCGTGGACCGCCGCCAGCTCGGCCTCTCGGGCCGTCAGCCGGGTTTCCAGCAGGGCGTTCAAGTCCATGGCGGACTGGAACAGGGTGAAGTTGCGTTGCAGGAAGGCCGCCACGAAAGCCAGCAGCAGCAGCGGCGCGGAATCCATCAGATAGCCCCCCGCCAGCAGTCCGAAATATTCTCCGACACCATCCAGGGCCATGCACAGGGCGCAGATGCTGAGCAGCGCCGCTTCCAGATGACGGTCTTCCCGGACGGTCGCGAAATGCCAGATCAGACGCGCGAGAACCAACAGGCTGCAAACCAGCGAAAGCACCCGCCACGCGCCGTCCATCAGGTCGAATCCGCCGGGCATGGGCATCAGGGTCAGGCAGGCCACCCCTGCGGCGTTGAAGATCAGCCATGCCGCCGCCGCCGCCTCCTGGCCCCACGGAACGGGTCGCCGGGTCCAGGCGTCGATGAAGCCCAGCAGCGCCACCGCCACCATCGAGTTGATGGCGAAGAAGGCGATCATCCGTCCCAAGCCGCCGAACGGCAGGTCGAAGATCAGCCCATAGGCGGCATAGGCGGTCCATGACCAGCACAAGACCGCCAGCCAGGCCGCGAAGCGCCGCTCGCTGGAGCGGAACACCATGATCAGCGCCAGCAGGCCCAGTGTGAAGGTCAGCCACCCGGCCAGCATGCGATAGTCGATTACCTGCCAGAAACGGGGGGCCGTGGCGGCGCGCAACGCGTCGTAGGGCCCCATCAGCGGCTCGACCAGATCGGTATAGGGATAGCCGTCCCGCACGCTGATGAACGACAGCTCGTTCTCGCCCGCCTTCAGCAGGCCGGCGGGGAGGCGGATCAGATACGGCCGCTGGCCATGAAACGTCTGTCGTCCGAACTCCATCGCGCCCAGTTCATGCACGACCGATCCGTTGAGGCGGATGATGAAGTTGTCGACCTGCTGAAAGGCGACCAGCCCCAGGCCGTCCGGCGGCGCCTGATCGACATTGAACGTCATCCGCAGCGCCAGATAGGCCGGGTCGCAACAGTCGGTGAACGGCAGGTTCGTCTTGCGATAGGTCGCGGCGTCGGCCGCGGCCGGCGTCGGCGCCTTCAATTCGGCGATCGCGGCCTCGGTGAAGGTGGTGCGTTCAAACTGATCCAGACCGACGCGCGCCCACGGCCCGGCGTGCAGCCCCCAGAACACGACCTGCATGGCCAGTATGATCAGCCAGAGGCGCAACAGAGAATCGGACCGCATGACGTTTCGGCCGCCTTTGACCGCCTTGTCCCACAGCCGTCGCCCCTTGTTCATTACGCCACACTCACTGTTCCACCCAGCTTGGCCTTTAGGGCGGAAGTCGCGCGGGGTTGCAACCGCGATGACGGGTTCCACCCCCATATTCATGGTGCTGACGCAAACAGGCCGCGCGCCTTAGGACGCTGGGTCTAGCCGTTCGCGCCATCGCCGGCCGAACCTTCGTTTCCGCGTCAAATCCCTGAGGCCTGCCCGCTATGAAGAAAATCCTGCTCCTCGCCGCCGCCAGCCTGGCGCTGGCGGCTCCCGCTGCGGCCCAGACGGCGCACATGACGGCCAACTACGGCGAGATCAGCCTGAACGCCGGCTTCACGCCCGATCCGTATCGCGTCGAACTGCATGCCGGCGGCTCGGTGAACGGCGCGCGCCTGCCGGGCTCGTGCGTCGGCAACATCAGCGAGGCGCCGGATTTCGAGGTGACCTATTCGGCCGGTGGTCTGCCTCTGGTTTTCCGCACCCTGGCCTCGGCCGACACGACGCTGATCATCAATGGCCCCGACGGTCGCTGGTATTGCGATGACGACAGCTTCGGCGACGGCGATGCCGAGGTCCGTTTCAACCGCCCCCAGAGCGGCGTCTATGACATCTGGGTCGGCGTGTTTGGCGGCACGACCGCGCCGGCCACGCTGCTGATCACTGAAACGCCTTGATCGGCCGGCGGCGCCGGTCTCGTCCTTCTTCCTGCTGTCTCTGGTTTTCTCATGTCTGAAGATCCCATCGTCGTGACGACGCGCACCTCCTGGTTTTCGCGATTGGGGGCGGCGTTCGGCGGCATCCTGACCGGTCTTGGCCTGGTGCTGGCCGGGATCATTCTGCTGGCCTGGAACGAGGGACGGTCGGTTCAGTCGATCCGCACCAACAACGAAGGCGTCCGCGCCGTCGCCTCGGTGTCGGCGACGCGCGTGGACCCGGTCCACGAAGGGCGCCTGATCCATGTCACGGCTCCGGCCTCGGCGACCGGCCGCCTGCGCGACGCCGATCTGGGGCTGGAGGCCGACGGGCTGAGCCTGGGTCGCAAGGTCCAGTATTTCCAGTGGGTCGAAACCAGCCGTTCGGAGAAGCGTGTTCGTCTGGGCGGTGGCGAAGAGACGATCACGACCTACAGCTATGATCGGCAATGGGTCGACACGCCCCAGGATTCCAGCCGGTTTCAGCAGTCCGACGGTCACCAGAATCCGGTCCCGAACCTGAAATCGACGGTGTTCGCCGCCGACCGCGCCACGCTGGGGGCCTATTCGGCGGACGCCGCCGTGCTGAACCAGATCACGCCCGAGGCGCCGCTGACGCCGACGGCTCAGGACGCGGCCATGGCCGCCGCCGCCCTGTCGCGACCGGTGCGGGTGGTCGAAAACGCCCTGTACGTCGGACGCGACAGCGCCGCGCCAGAGCCGGGCGACATGCGCATCCACTATGCGACCGCGCCGCAGAACATGGTGCTGAGTGTCATCGCCGCGCAGACGGGCGGTCTGCTGAAGCCCTATTCCACCAAAGCCGGCGCCCCGCTTCTGATGGTGCATACCGGCGCCGTGGCGGCCGATCAGATGTTCGCCCAGGCCAAGGCCGCCAATCAGACGCTGAGCTGGATTCTGCGGGGCGTGGGGCTGGTCGTCCTGATGGTCGCGGTCGGCATGATCCTGGGGCCGCTGGGCGTGCTGGCGGATGTGTTGCCCTTCCTGGGCTCGATCGTGCGGGTCGGGACGGGTCTGGTCGCCGGTCTGACCGGCCTGGTCCTGGCCGCGCTGACCATCGCTTCGGCCTGGATCGTCTATCGCCCCGTGATCGCCATCGGGTTGGTGGTTGTGGCGGGCGCCGTGGTCGCCTTCCTGATCTGGCGCGCCCGAGGACGTGGCGCAAAGGCCTGACGTCCCCACAGCCTCAAGGCCTCGCGCAGAGGCGGCTCTGTCAGCGCCACGTCTGTTCCCAGACGCCCATGACCGCCGTGCATCCGACCTGTGCGTCATCTGGCGAGTGCGTTAAAACCGCCCATGCGCGGCGCTGGGGGAGGCGCCAGAGGCTCCTTCCTGTTAATAGCGGCTCGCAAATTGGACGCTGGTGGGCGTCGGTCGTTGGGAATGGAGAACGCGCATGTCGATGCCGAAGTGGATCAGCGCCGTGGCGGGGCTGGTGTTTCTGGCCGGGTGTTCGCAGGGCGCCGAGACCGACAGCAAGGTCGTCAATCTGTACAGCGCCCGCCACTATGACAGCGACCAGGCCCTGTATGAGCGGTTCACCCGCGAAACCGGCATCCGCATCAACCGCATCGAGGGCAATGCGGACCAGTTGATCGCCCGCATGAAGAGCGAGGGCGCCAACAGCCCGGCCGACCTGTTCATCACCGCCGACGCCGGCGCCTTGTGGCGGGCGCAGGACGCGGGTCTGTTCCAGCCGGTGCAATCCGAAACCCTGACGTCGCGCATCCCCGCCAATCTGCGCGAGCCGTCCGGCGCCTGGTACGGCTTCATGCGCCGCGCCCGTGTCGTCGCCTACGACAGCGCCAAGGTGCGCCCCGAAGAGATCGACGACTACGCCAAGCTGGCGGGGCCGCGGTTCCGTGGGCGTCTGTGCGTGCGCTCGGCCGACAGCATCTACAACCTGTCGCTGGTCGGTGCGATGATCGAGGCGCTGGGGCCGGAACGGGCGGAACAATGGGTGCGCGGCGTGGTCGCCAACATGGCCCGTCCGCCCGAAGGCGGCGACCGTGACCAGATCCGCGCCGTCGCGGCCGGGGTGTGTGAGGTCGCCATCACCAACAGCTATTATTTCATCCGCATGGCCAACGGCGATGACGCCGGCGACCGGGCCGTGACGCAGAAGGTCAGCCTGGGCTTCCCCAGCCTGAACGGCCAGGGTGCGCATGTGAACATCTCGGGCGGCGGGGTCGCGGCCAATGCGCCGAACCGGGCCAACGCCATTCGCCTGCTGGAGTTCTTCGCCTCGGCCGAAGCCCAGCAGCACATCGCCGCCAACAACAACGAGTTTCCGGCCTCGCCCGACGTGGCCCCGCCGGCCCCGGTCGACGCCTATGCCGACTTCCGGGCCCACCCGATGAATGTGGCCGCCTTCGCCGTCCGCCAGCCCCAGGCCCAGACGATGATGAGCCGGGCCGGGTGGCGATAGGCCCGGCTGCGGCCGGACGGTTCAGGCCGTCCCCCCTGGGGCTGCTGGCCCTGCTGGCAGGCGTTGTGGCTCTGCTGCCTCTTGGCGGGGTCGTCGCGGCGGCGCTGGCCGGACCGGGCGCCGACATCGCGATGCGCGACATCCTGCGCTATGCCGGAACCTCGGCCGCGCTGGCCGTGGGGGTGGGGGTGACGACGGCGATCATCGGCGGCTTGGCGGCCTGGCTGGTGGCGCTGCATCAGTTTCCGGGCCGTCGCCTTTTCGCCTGGGCCCTTGCGCTGCCGCTGGCCATGCCGGCCTTCGCCCTGGCCTATGCCTATGCGGACATGTGGGATGTAGCCGGCGACCTCAGAATCTGGATGCGCGGCCATATGGGGTTCGACCTGCCCCTGAAGATGCGCAGCCTGCCAGGCGCGATCTTCGTGCTGTCGTGCGCCTTCTACCCCTATGTCTATCTGGCTCTGAAGGCGGCGTTTCTGAACCCGTCGGTCAATATGACCGAGGCGGCGCGCACCCTGGGCCAGGGACCGGGCGCGGTGTTCCGCCGGGTGACCTTGCCTATGGTCCGGCCCGCCCTGGCGGCGGGGGTGGCGCTGGCGATCATGGAGACGCTGGCGGACTATGGTGCGGTGCAGTTCCTCAGCGTCCAGACCCTGACGACCGGGGTGATCCGCGCCTGGTCGGTCTATGGATCGATGGCCGGCGCGGCCCAGATCGCCTTGCCTCTGCTGGGCGCCGCGGCCCTGTTGCTGTGGATCGAACGCACCAGTCGGCGCGGCCGTGCGCATGAAGCGGCCGGCGCCCGGTGGCGAACACCCGCGGTCGTGCGGCTGGGTGGCTGGCGCGGCTGGCTGGCGACCGCCTTCTGCGGCCTGTTGCTGACCCTGGCGCTTGTGGCGCCGATCGTCTGGCTGGTTCTGGGGGCGCTGGAGACCACGCCCGAATGGCCGCGCCTGATCCGCGCCGGGGCGCACAGCCTGGGCCTGGGCGTGGCGGGCGCCGCGGTGACCGTGGGTCTGGCGGGAGCGCTGGCGCTGGGCGGACGCGACCACCCGCTGGCCAGCCGGTTCGCCAGTCTGGGCTATGCGACTCCCGGCGCGGTCATGGCCATCGGCCTTCTGGCCCCGGCGGGGATCATCTGGAGCCTGTTGCCCGGTTCGGGCGCGGCCATCGCCCTGATGCTGCTGATCTATGCCTACGCCGCCCGGCTGATGGCGGCGGCGCTGGAGCCGATCGACGCGGGCCTGAGCCGGGTGACGCCCGCCATGCGCCGGGCCGCCCGCACCCTGGGTCGGACCCAGGCCGGCGCGGCATGGAGTGTCGAAGTCCCGATGATAAGGGGCGCCTTGCTGACGGCGCTGCTGATCGTCTTCATCGACATCCTGAAGGAGTTGCCGGCGACCCTGATCCTGCGGCCTTTCAACTTCGACACCCTGGCCGTCTTGGCCAGCAACTACGCCCTGGACGAGCGGTTGGGTCAGGCCGGTCCGCCGTCTCTGCTCATCATTCTGATCTCTGTGCCCGCCACGATCTGGCTGACGCGCCGCGTCGCCCGATCCGGTCCGGGCCTGTCGTAAGCCACCGCCATGTCCACGCCCGCACTCAGCCTCCGTCATGTCCAGCGCGCCTATGGCCAGCGCCAGGCCGTCGCCGATGTCAGCCTGGACCTGAACGCCGGGCGGATCGCCTGTCTGCTGGGCCCCTCGGGGTGCGGCAAGAGCACCCTGCTGCGCCTGATCGCCGGACTGGAGCCGGTGGACCAGGGCGATATCCACGTCGATGGCCTGCCGGTGTCTTCGCGCCAGACGCACGTCGCGCCCGAGCAGCGCGGCGTCGGCCTGGTGTTCCAGGATTTCGCCCTGTTTCCTCACCTGAATGTCGCCGACAATATCGGCTTCGGGCTGACGCACCTGAGGGCAGGGGACCGTCGGGCGCAGGTGCGGTCCTTGTTGGCGCGCTTCCATCTGGAACACCTGGAACGGGCCTGGCCGCACACCTTGTCGGGCGGCGAACAGCAACGGGTGGCCATCGCGCGCGCCCTGGCTCGGGGCCCTTCGGTCCTTCTGTTGGATGAGCCGTTTTCAGGCCTGGACGGGCATCTGCGGGCCTCGGTGCGACAGTCGGTTCTGGATGGCCTGCGCGCGGCGAACGCCGCCGTCCTGATCGTCACCCATGATCCGCAGGAGGCGATGTTGTGCGGCGACGACCTGCTGCTGATGTCGGAAGGTCGCATCCTCCAGGCGGGCGCGCCGCGCGTCTGTTATCTGCGGCCGACGTCACTGGCGGCGGCGCGGCTGTTGGGCGAGGTGGTCGCCGTGCCCGCCCGCACCGAAGCCGGCGTCGCCCGGACCGCGCTGGGCGACCTCCCGGCGCCAGGTCTGCCGGATGGACCCGCCCTGGCCGTGACGCGGCCTGAGCATGTGAGGATCGGCGACACGGGCGTGGAAGCCCATGTGCGCGATGTGCGTTTCGGCGGCGCGATCCACGTGGTGACGCTGGGGCTTCAGGGGGAAACGGTCACTGTTCACGTGACGGACGAACCGCCGGTCGTGGGCGCCCCAGTGCATCTGTCCCTCGACCCGGAGATGACGCGCATCCTTCTGAATTGAGACGGGCCGTGGCGGACAGGGTGGGATTCGAACCCACGGTAGGCTTCCACCTACGGCGGTTTTCAAGACCGCTGCCTTAAACCACTCGGCCACCTGTCCGTCGCGCCGGGCCGCAGCCGCAAGGCGAGGGAAGGGTGCATAGCAGCACAAGGCGCCGTTAACCAAAGCGGAAATCCTGCGTGCGCATCATGGGGCATGGTTTTCAGACGACAGCGCACGATCCGGTGGCGCGTCCTGGCTGTCAGCAGCCTGGCGCTGGCGTCTGCCGCCTGCGCCAGCGGCGGGGTCGAACGGCCCAGGGGCGGCTTTGGCGGCGGTCAGGGTGCGGCCCCGGCGATCAACGATCCGGCCCCGATCGTCAGCGGGACCATGCGTCCGTATCAGGTGCGCGGCCGCTGGTATCGGCCCGAGGAACAGCCCAACTATAACGAGGTCGGCCAGGCGTCCTGGTACGGCGACGCCTTCAACGGGCGCCCGACCGCGACGGGCGAGATCTTCGACATGCACGCCCTGACGGCGGCGCATAAGACCCTGCCTCTGCCCGGCCTGATCGAGGTGACCAATCTGGCCAACGGCCGGCGGGTGGTGCTGCGGGTCAATGATCGGGGACCGTTCGTGGATGGCCGCATCGTCGATCTGTCGCGCGGTGCGGCGCAAGAGCTGGGCCTGCTTCAGGCTGGGGTCGGCCAGGTGCGGGTGCGATATCTGGGCCGGGCGCCCCGGCTGGGCGGCGGCCGTCCGATGCAGATGGCCGAGGCGCGGTCTGCGCCCCCGCCCGTGACCGCGCCTTTGCCGCAGCCCTCTCGTTTCTGGGTTCAGGCCGGGGCCTTCTCAGACGGCGACCGCGCCCGGCGCGCGGCCGAGACCCTGGGCCAGACCGCGCGGGTCGATGCGGGCGCGGGCGGCCTGTTCCGCGTCATGATGGGGCCCTGGCCCGACGCCAACACGGCTGAGCGGGCGCGACAGGCGGCCGTGGCCTATGGCTATGCGGATGCTCAACTGATTTCCGGCGGCTGAGGCGCATCGCACCCTTGGCGGGCGACGGCCGGGCCGCCATTGTGCGGCGGTGACTCGCGGACGGTTCATCACCCTGGAAGGCGGCGAAGGCGCCGGCAAGACGACCCAGGCCCAGCGCCTGGTCGAACGGCTGCGCGCCCAGGGCATCGAGGCCATCCGCACGCGCGAACCGGGCGGCAGTCCGGGCGCCGAGGCCATTCGCAATCTGGTCGTCTCGGGCGAGACCGAGGCCTGGTCGGCCATGACCGAGACCCTGTTGATGTATGCGGCGCGCAGCGACCACCTGGAACGGACCATCCGGCCGGCCCTGGCCGCCGGGCGCTGGGTGGTGTGCGACCGCTTCGCCGATTCCAGCCGCGCCTATCAGGGCGCCGGAGGCGGCGTGGCGCCCGAGGTGATTGAGGCCATCGACGCGGCTGTGGTCGCCGCCGACCAGCCGGATCTGACCCTGGTGTTCGACCTGCCCGTCGAAACGGGGCTGGAGCGCGCCTTTGGGCGGGGACTGTTCGAAACGCGGTTCGAGGCCAAGGGCCTGGCCTTTCACCAGCGGCTGCGCGAGGGGTTCGCCGACATCGCGCGCCGTCACCCCGAACGTTGCGTCATGGTCGACGCCGACGCCGATCCCGACACGGTCGAGACCCGCCTGTGGGCGGCGGTGCAGGAGCGGCTGCTGTGACCGCCACCCATGCGCGCGACCGGTTCGATCTGGTTCCCGATGCGAGCGCCGAGGCGGCCTTCGTCGACGCCCTGGCGCGCGGACGGCTGCATCACGCCTGGCTGCTGTGCGGGCCGGAAGGGACGGGCAAGGCCAGCTTCGCCTATCGCGCCGCACGTCGCCTGCTGGGCGCCGCCCCCGATCCGGCGCGGGGCCTGCTGGGCGCGCGGCCGGATGATCCGGTCAGCCGCCTGGTCTCGGCCCAGTCGCACCCGGATCTGCTGGTGCTGGAACGGCTGGTCGAGGGCGGCAAGACCAAGCGCAACATCTCGGTCGATCAGGCGCGCGAACTGCCCGACTTCTTCGCAAAGAGCCCGTCGCAAGCGCGGTATCGTGTCGCCATCATCGACACGGCTGACGACTTGAACCTGAATGCCGCCAACGCCTTGCTGAAGGTTCTTGAGGAGCCTCCTGAACGCGGCGTGCTGTTCCTGATCACCCATGCGCCGGGGCGTTTGCTGGCCACCATCCGTTCGCGCTGTCGGCGTCTGGGCTTTCCGGCCTGGAGCGAGGATCGGCTGGTCGAACTGGTCGCGCGCCGCACTGGCGTGGTGGGTGATGCGGGGCGTCGGGCCGCCGCCATGGCGGGCGGATCGCCCGGCCGCGCCCTGTCGCTGGCCGAAGGCCCGGTGGTCGAGGCGGACGAAATGGCCCGCGCCTGGGTCGCCGCGCCCGCCGTGGACCGGGCCGAACAGCTGGCCGTCATCGACGGCTTTCGCGGGGCCGAAGGCCAGGCGCGGTTCGACATGTTGATGGAGCGGCTGATCGCCGCCGTTCGGGAGCGGGCGCTGGACGAGGCGGCGGGGCAGGGCGCGCGCTGGGCCGAGCTGTGGACCCGGCTGTCGGACCTGCCCGACCGGGCCTCGGGCCTGAACCTGGACAAGGGCGACGTCCTGTCCGGCGCCCTGGCGGACCTGGCGCGGACCAAGGCGATGACATGCTGATCGACAGCCACGTCAACCTGCATGCGCCCCAGTTCGACCAGGATCGCGACGCCGTCATCGACCGCGCCCGCGCCGCCGGGGTGCGGATGATGGTCGAAATCTCCGACCGGCTGACCACCTTCGAGGCGACGCACGGCCTGGCCATGGCGCACCCCGACATCTGGTGCACGGTCGGGGTTCACCCGCACGAGGCCAAGGATGCGGCTGATCTGACGGCGGACCATCTGCTGACCCTGGCGCAGCGGCCGCGCGTGGTCGGCGTCGGCGAATGCGGCTTGGATTTCCATTATGACCTCAGCCCGCGCGAGGTGCAGGCCCGGGTGTTCCGCCAGCATGTGGCGGCGGCGCGCACCAGTGGCCTGCCCCTGGTGATCCACACGCGCGAGGCCGACGACGTCATGGCCGGGATTCTGAAGGAGGAAATGGCCGACGGGCCGTTCCGCTTCCTGATGCATTGCTACACCAGCGGGTCGGAACTGGCGGAACTAGCGGCGGAAATGGGCGCCTGGTTCTCGGTCTCGGGCATCGCCACCTTCAAGGCGGCCGAAGAGGTGAGGGGGGTCATCCGCGCCATGCCGACCGACCGCATCATCGTCGAGACGGACTGCCCCTATCTGGCTCCGGCGCCGCATCGCGGCCGCCGCAACGAACCGGCCTATATCGGCCATGTGCTGGACAAGCTGGCGGATATCCGGGGCTGGAGCCGGGATGAGGCCGAGGCGCGCACCACCGACGCCTTCTTCGCCCTGTTCGACCGCATCCCGCGACCGGCGGACTGAAGCCATGGCCGAGGTGCTGGAGATCACACTTCTGGGCAGCGGCTCGTCGGGCGGCGTGCCGCGCGGCGACGGCGACTGGGGCGTGTGCGATCCGGCCGAGCCGAAGAACCGGCGCACCCGCTGTTCGTTGCTGGTGCGGCGGCGTGGGCCGGGCGGCGAAACCACGGTGCTGATCGATACTTCGCCGGATCTGCGGGCCCAGGCCCTGGCGGCGGGCGTGACCTCGGTGGACGCCGTTCTCTATACGCACGACCATGCGGATCAGACGCACGGCGTCGATGATCTGCGGGTGTTCGCGGCGCGCAACCGGCGGCGCATTCCGGCCTGGATGGACGCGCCGACGCGCCAGGCGATGCAGCACCGGTTCCGCTACATCTTCGAGAGCATAGCCGGCTATCCGGCCATACTGGATGCGCACGATCTGCCGCCGCACGGCCAGGCCTGGGCCGTCGCAGGCCCGGGCGGCGCTGTCCCGGTGGTCACCTTCGACCAAGCGCACGGGCCGATCCGGTCGGTCGGCTATCGCATCGGTGATGCCGCATATTCCAGCGACGTGTCCGACCTGGACGAATCGGCTCTGGACGCCGTGCGCGGATGCCGGCTCTGGATCGTGGACGCCTTGCGCATGACGCCGCATCCGACCCATGCGCACCTGGACAAGACCCTGGACTGGATCGAGCGCACGGGCGTTCAGCGCGCCGTGCTGACGAACCTGCATATCGACTTGGACTACAAGGCTTTGTCGGCGATTGTTCCAGCGAATGTCGAGGTCGGTTTCGACGGCTGGAGCGCCACAATCCCGCTCTGACTCTACATTTTATTTCGCATAATATATCTTAGGCGATAAATGGGTAGGCTTGCTGGTGTGCGACGTCTTGCACCCCTGTCACCCGTCAGTAGCCGCCGAAGCTGCCGGCCGCGCCTGGGAACACCACCGGGCTTTCGGTCCCGTCGTGCGCCACGGCGGCGACGCCGAAGAAATAGTTGTCGATCACCACATTCTTCAGCGTGAACTCGGTCACATCACCGGCCCAGCGGCTGTGGGTCCATTGCGGCGCGTCGGTCAGCCGCCAGTAGATGCGGTATCCGGCCAGGTTCGGCGCCTGGGCCGCCGGTGGACGTTTCCACTTCAGCGTGGTGTCGGCCGTGACCGCGCCCTCGATCGTCACCTCGGACGGCGGCGGCGGCGCCCAGGCCAGTGACGCCAGGGTCACGGCGTTCAGCGCCGTCAGCTTGGCCGCATAGTCGAAATCCACGTATTCAAGGGTGTCGCCGAAATGCCGCCCGTTCTCGTCGCGCAGATCCTGATGCTGGCGGTCATAGTGTTCGTTGGTCTCCATGATCCGCACGCCGGGCCAGCCCAGGTCGTTGAACGGCCGGTGGTGCCCCCCTCGCCCGAACCGGTCCAGGCGATAGACCATCATCACATCCAGATTAGGCACATACTGGTCCGCCAGACGGTCGATGTAACGCGCCAGATTGCGCGGGGGGCTGTCGACCTCGCCGCCCGCAAAGCGGCGCTGGCGGGCCTCGGCCGGGGTTTCGGTGGCGCGCGTCCCCTCGGCGAAGACGCGGGCGGTGGTGTTGTCGGTCACGCCGTTGATTCCGGCCGAGTTTCCGATCATGTCGTTGTTCAGAAAGGCCTCGACGCGCCAGCCCTGCCGCTGGGCCTCGGCCGCCAGTATGGCGCCGCCGATCAGGCCGTTCTCCTCGCCCGCCAAGGCCGCATAGACGATGGTCCCGTGAAAGCGATGGCGGCTCAGGATACGGGCGGCCTCTAGCGTGCCGGCGACGCCTGAGGCGTTGTCGTTGGCGCCGGGCGCATCGTCCGTGGCGTTCATGACATCGGTCACGCGGCTGTCGATGTCGCCCGACATGAAGACGTAGCGGTTCGGGTCGCTGGCTCCGCGCTGGATGGCGATGACGCTGACCACCTCGGTCGGCTGGGGCACGCGCGGCCCGGTGAAGGTGTCGGAGACATAACGCACCTCCAGACAGCCCCCGCAGGCGGCCGAGATGCGCTGGAACTCCTCGAAGATCCAGCGCCGGGCCGCGCCGATGCCGCGCGTCGCGGATTCGGTTTCCGACAGGGTGTGCCGCGTGCCGAAGCCGACCAGGGTCTGGATGTCCGCCCGAATGCGCTGGGCCGACGGCGCCGTGCCGATCTCATGCAGGGCCGGAACCTCGCCGGGCGGCGGCGTCTGGGCCAACGCAGGAGTGGCCAGCATCAGGGCGACGGCGGAAACGGCGAACGGACGACGCATGGCGATACCCCTCGAATGGCCAGAGAGGATTGGTAGGCCGCCCTACCCCGCCGGTCTAGATGTGGATCACGCGCCCATAGGCGTCCAGCGCCGCCTCGTGCATGGCCTCGGACATGGTGGGGTGCGGATAGACGGTGCCCATCACGTCCTCCTCGGTCGCCTCCATGGTGATGGCGGTGACATAGCCCTGAATCATCTCGGTGACTTCGGCGCCGATCATGTGGGCGCCGACCAGGGCGCCGGTCTTGTCGTCGAACAGCACCTTGACGAAGCCGTCGGTGTCGCCGGACGCAATGGCTTTGCCGTTCACCTTGAAGGGGAAGCGGCCGATCTTGACCGCCCTGCCCGCTTCCTTGGCCGCCTGTTCGGTCAGACCGACCGAGGCCACCTGGGGCTGGGCATAGGTGCAGCCGGCGATGGGCGACACGACGTGCGGGGTGGCGAACCCGGCGATATGTTCGGCGGCGTGGATGCCTTCGTGGCTGGCCTTGTGCGCCAGCCAGGGCGCGCCCGCGCAGTCGCCGATGGCGTAGAGGCCCTTCACGTTTGTCTGGCAGTGACTATCGGTCTTGATATGGCCGCGGTCCAGCTCGACGCCCAGCGCCTCCAGCCCGATGCCGTCGGTGTTGGCGGTAATGCCCACGGCCGAGATGCACACCTCGGCGGTCAGGGTTTCGGCCTTGCCGCCGGCCTCGATGGCCACGGTGACGCCCGATTTGTCCTTGGCGACCTTAGTCACCTTGGCGCCGACGCGGAATTTCATGCCGCGCTTTTCAAAGGATTTCTGGGCCGCCTTGGACACCTCCATGTCCTCGACCGGCATGATGCGGTCCATCGCCTCGACCACGGTCACGTCGCACCCCAGGGCGCGATAGAAGCTGCCGAACTCGATGCCGATGGCGCCCGAGCCGATGACGACGATCGACTTGGGCAGGAATTTCGGCGTCATGGCCTCGCGATAGGCCCAGATACGGTCCCCGTCGGCTTCCAGTCCGATCTGCGGCAGGGCGCGGGCGCGGGCGCCGACGGCCAGCATGACCGACTTGGCCTGGACCGTGCGCGATTTGCCGTCCTTCAGGGCGATGACGACTTTCGGCGCGCCGGAAGCGCCATTGGGCCCTTTCTCCAGTTTCGCCGTGCCTTCGATGACCTCGATCTTGTTCTTTTTCATCAGGAAGCCGACGCCGCTGTTCAGCTGCTTGGCCACCCCGCGCGAGCGCTGGATGATGGCGTCGAAGTCGAAGCCGACCTTTTCCGCCGACAGGCCGTAGTCTTTCAGGTGCGACAGGCTCTCGAACTTCTCGCCCGACTTCAGCAGGGCCTTGGTGGGGATACAGCCCCAGTTCAGGCAGATGCCGCCCAGGTTCTCGCGCTCGACGATGGCCGTCTTCAGGCCCAGCTGGCTGGCGCGGATGGCGGCGACATAGCCGCCGGGGCCCGAGCCGATGACGATGAGGTCGAAATCCATCTGATGATCCTCAGGCCAGCATCGTCACGGGATCTTCGATCATGGCCTTGAAGGCCTGAAGGAATTTCGCCCCCACGGCGCCGTCCACCACACGGTGATCACAGGTCAGGGTCACGGTCATCACGGTGGCCACGGCCAGTTGCCCGTTCTTGACCACCGGGCGCTGTTCGCCGGCGCCGACGCTCATGATCGCGCCCTGCGGTTCGTTGATGATCGAGGCGAAGGCCTTGATGCCGAACATGCCTAGGTTCGAGACGCTGAAGGTGCCGCCCTGGAATTCCTCGGGCTTCAGCTTGCGGTCGCGTGCGCGCTTGGCCAGGTCTTTCGACTCCGTCGCGATCTGCGACAGGGACTTCAGCTCGGCCGAACGGATGATCGGGGTGATCAGGCCGCCGTCGATGGCCACCGCCATCGCCACATCGGCGTGGTGGTGCATGGCGATGCCTTCGGGCGTGTAGCTGGTGTTCGCCTCCGGCACGACCTTCAGGGCCATGGCCGAGGCCTTGATGACGAAGTCGTTGACCGACACCTTGACGCCCGAGGCTTCCAGCATCGCATTGACCTTGGCGCGGCTGGCCAACAGGCCGTCGATCTCGCAGTCGATGGTCAGGGGGAAGTGCGGAACGTCGCGGAAGCTGTCGGTCAGGCGCCGCGCGATGGCCTTTCGCATGCCGTCCAGCGGGATCAGGTCATAGCTGCCGGCCGGGATGCCTTGCTGTTCCAGCGACTGGACCTTGCGCGGTTCGGCGGCGGTGGTCGAAGCCGCACCCGGCGCGGCTCCGCCCTTCAGCCCCTCGACGTCGCGGCGCACGATGCGGCCGTGCGGGCCGGTGCCCTTGACCGACTTCAGATCGACGCCGCTCTGAGCGGCGATGCGCCGGGCCAGGGGCGAGGCGAAAACGCGCGCGCCATCGGCCGCCTTCGGCGCGGGGAGCGTCGTGGACTTGCCCCCCTCCCCGGCTTCGCCGGTACTCCCCCCGGCGGGGGGAGATTTGAGGGGCGCCATTTGATCTTCCCCCTTCGGGGGAAGTGGCTGCGCCGCAGGCGCAGACGAAGGGGGCTTGGCGGCCCCTGCATCGTCACCCTTCAGCCGGGCGATGGGGGTGTTGACCTTCACGCCTTCGGAGCCTTCGGTCACCAGGATTTCGGCGATCTCGCCTTCGTCCACGGCCTCGACCTCCATGGTCGCCTTGTCGGTCTCGATCTCGGCGATGACGTCGCCGGCCTTGACCACATCGCCGGCCTTGACGTGCCATTTGGCCAGGACGCCCTCCTCCATGGTCGGAGACAGGGCGGGCATCAGGATGTCGGTCATGCGGCGCCTCCGCCCGGCTTTTCGGTCAGAGTGTCGAACTCGGGCCCGGCCAGGGTCTGTTCCAGGCCCTTCAGGATCTGCTTGTAGCTTTCCTCACCATCCATGCCGCGCTGCATCTCATAGACGCGGGACATGTGGCGCGCGGCCTGAGCCAGAACCTCGCCGAACTTGGTCGGGTCGTTGAAGGCGGGCTTCAGCGTCATCACCGGCACGCCGCGCGACCACCACAGGCGCATGATCTCGACGGCCTGAGGATCACTGGCCACATCGGCCGGCGTGGTCAGGGCGAAATCGGGTTCGTGGGCTGCGTCGGTCATGCCATCACCGCCTTCACGGCCTTGACGATCTTGTCCGCGCCCGGAAGCGACAGGGCCTCCAGATTGGCGGCATAGGGCAGAGGCACATCTTCCTGATGCACCCGCAGCGGCGGGGCGTCCAGATAGTCGAAGGCGTGTTCGATCACGCGGGCCACCACTTCGGCGCCCACGCCCATCGAACCCCAGCCCTCTTCGGCCGAGACCAGACGGCTGGTCTTCTTGACGCTTTCGATGACGGTGTCGGTATCCAACGGACGCAGGGTGCGCAGGTCCACGACCTCGCAGCTGATGCCCTCGGCTTCCAGCTGTTCGGCGGCCTGAAGGGCGAAGCCCACCATGCGGCTGTGGGCCGTGATGGTGACGTCGGTCCCCTCGCGCCGGACCTTGGCCTTGCCGATCGGCAGCACCCAGTCCTCGACATCCGGCACGTCGAACTCCAGCCCGTACATCATCTCGTGTTCCAGGAAGACGACGGGGTTGGGATCGCGGATCGCCGCCTTCAGCAGGCCCTTGGCGTCGGCCGCGTCATAGGGGGCGATGACCTTCAGGCCCGGAATCTGGGCGTACCAGGCGGAATAGTCCTGGGAATGCTGGGCCGCCACGCGGCTGGCGGCGCCGTTGGGGCCGCGGAAGACGATGGGCGCGCGGATCTGGCCGCCCGACATGTACAGGGTCTTGGCGGCCGAGTTGATGATGTGGTCGATGGCCTGCATGCCGAAATTCCAGGTCATGAACTCAACAATCGGCTTCAGCCCGCTCATGGCCGCGCCGACGCCCAGGCCGGCGAAGCCGTGCTCGGTGATCGGGGTGTCGACCACCCGCTTCGGCCCGAACTCCTGCAGCAGTTCGCGACTGACCTTATAGGCGCCCTGATACTGGGCCACTTCCTCGCCCATCAGGAACACGGCCTCGTCGCGGCGCATCTCCTCGGCCATGGCGTCGCGCAGGGCGTCGCGGATGGTGGTCTTCACCAGTTTGGCGTCGGCGGGAATCTCGGGGTCGCGCAGTTCGACCTTGGGCTTGACCGGCGCATCGGCGGGCGAGCCTTCGACGGGCGCGGCGGGCTCAGCCTTGGGCGTCTCGGCGGCCGGTTCGGCCTTGGGCGCGGGAGCTGCCGCGCCGCCCTCCCCGGCCATGCGGGCGATGGGGGTGTTGACCTTCACGCCCTCGGAGCCTTCGGCCACCAGGATTTCGGCGATCTCGCCTTCGTCGACTGCCTCGACCTCCATGGTCGCCTTGTCGGTCTCGATCTCGGCGATGACGTCACCGGCCTTGACCGTGTCGCCCGCCTTCACGTGCCATTTCGACAGCGTGCCCTCTTCCATGGTGGGGGACAGCGCCGGCATCAGAATGTCGGTCACTGGGCGGCCTCCACATAGACGTCGGTATAGAGTTCGGACGGGTCCGGCTCGGGGCTTTCCTGGGCGAACTGGACGGCCTCGGCGACGATGGCCTTGATCTCGTTGTCGATGGACTTGAGATCGTCTTCGGTCGCGCCGGCCTGATCCAGCAGCAGCTTGATATGCTCGATGGGGTCGCGGGTCTTCTTGACCTCGTCGACCTCTTCCTTGGTGCGGTATTTTGCCGGATCACTCATGGAATGGCCGCGATAGCGATAGGTCTTCACCTCCAGGATGAAGGGGCCGCCCCCTTCGCGGGCGCGCTTGACCGCCCGGGCCGCCGCGTCGCGCACGGCCAGAACGTCCATGCCGTCCACCTGTTCGCCCGGAATGCCGAAGCTGGCGCCGCGCTGGAACAGTTCGGTCGTCGCCGAAGAGCGCTCGATAGAGGTGCCCATGGCGTACTGGTTGTTCTCGATGATGTAGATGGCCGGCAGCTTCCACAGCTGGGCCATGTTGAAGCTCTCGTACACCTGCCCCTGGTTCGCCGCGCCGTCGCCGAAATAGACGAACGACACGCTGTCATCACCGCGATACCAGCCGGCGAAGGCCAGGCCCGTGCCCAGCGCCACCTGCGCGCCCACGATGCCGTGACCGCCATAGAAGCCCGTCGGCACATCGAACATGTGCATCGAACCGCCCTTGCCCTTGGACGAGCCGCCGATGCGGCCGGTCAGCTCGGCCATCACCTCTTTGGGGTCCATGCCCGCGCACAGCATGTGGCCGTGGTCGCGATAGCCGGTGATGATCTTGTCGTGGCCCTGTTTGACGCTCTCCTGAACGCCCACCGCCACGGCCTCCTGGCCGATGTACAGGTGGCAGAAGCCGCCGATCAGGCCCATGCCGTACAGCTGGCCCGCCCGCTCCTCGAACCGGCGGATCAGCACCATTTCGCGGTAATAGCGCAGCAGGTCTTCCTTCGACGCTTGGGGGGCGTTCGGAATCGTCTTGGGCTTCGTCTTATCGGAGGGGGCTTTCGCCATCCGCCATCTCCCGGCTGGGCCCCACGCGGAACGGTCCGAGGGGCCTTCTGTCGTTACGGAAAGGGGCTTTAGCAGCCTTCGTTCCCGAAAGGCAAAGTCAGCCGTTCAGGATGTAACGAAAGTTCAGGAGCGGGCGGGCGCGGCGGCCGCCGGCGCCGGGGCGGCGACGCGGATCACATAGTCACGCGGGTCGGTGAACCCCAGCACGGCGCGGGCGCGTTCTTCCAACAGGTCGCGCGACAGGCTTTCGCTGCGCAGATAGCGGACGCGCACCTCAAGATCTTGGCGTTGTTCGCTGAGGGTCGCCAGTTGCGCCTCGCGCTGGGCCAGCAGGGCGGCGCGTTCGGCGGTTCCCAGCAGGCCCCGCTCGCCCGTCAGGGCCTGCACCGACAGGTACAGCATGGCCGCCAACAGGCACAGGGTCGGAACAAAAGGCTTCATACGTTCGGGCACTTCGGACGCTCCTTCTGAGCGCGGAAACACGATTGAGGGATCGTGACCGAAAATGCCTAACGAACCGTAGCTTGGCCGTAAGTCGAAACTTACCGGCTCAGCAGCATGCCGTCGCCGTAATAGGCGCCCTGGTCGCCCAGCATTTCCTCGATGCGCAGCAGCTGGTTGTATTTGGCCGTGCGGTCCGAGCGGGCCAGCGAGCCGGTCTTGATCTGCCCGCAGTTGGTGGCCACCGCCAGGTCGGCGATGGTGGAGTCCTCGGTCTCGCCCGAGCGGTGGCTCATCACGGCGGTATAGCCCGCGCGATGGGCCATATCGACCGCATCCAGTGTCTCCGAAAGCGTGCCGATCTGATTGACCTTGATCAGGATCGAGTTGGCCAGACCCTCGCCGATGCCGGCCGCCAGACGGGCCGGATTGGTCACGAACAGGTCGTCGCCCACCAGTTGCACCCGGTCGCCCAGCCGGTCGGTCAGGATTTTCCAGCCGTCGAAATCGTCTTCCGCACAGCCGTCCTCGATCGAGACGATGGGGAAGCGTTCGCACAGGTCCGCCAGGTATCCGACCATGCCGTCCGGGTCGAAGGTCTTGCCCTCGCCGGTCATGACGTATTTGCCGTCCTTGAAGAATTCGGTCGAGGCCACGTCCAGGCCCAGGTGGAAGTCCTCGCCCGCCAGATAGCCGGCCGCCTGGCCCGCCTTGGTGATGAACTCCAGCGCCGCTTCGGCCGAGGCCAGATTGGGGGCGAAGCCGCCTTCGTCGCCGACGTTGGTGTTGTGGCCGGCGTCCTTCAGGGCCTTCTTCAGGGCGTGGAAGATCTCGGCGCCCATCCGCAGGCTTTCCGAGAAGGTCTCGGCGCCGGTGGGCAGGATCATGAACTCCTGGATGTCGATCGGATTATCAGCATGGGCGCCGCCATTGATGATGTTCATCATCGGCGTCGGCAGGACGCGGGCCGAAACCCCGCCCAGATAGCGATACAGCGGCAGATTGGCCGAAACCGCGCTGGCCTTGGCGCAGGCCAGGCTGACGCCCAGGATGGCGTTGGCGCCCAGGCGCGCCTTGTTGGCCGTGCCGTCCAGGCCGATCAGGGTGGTGTCGATGCGGCGCTGGTCCTCGGCGTCCATGCCCGACAGGGCGTCGAAGATTTCGCCGTTGACGGCGTCGACCGCCTTCTGGACGCCCT
>NZ_CALMFB010000069.1 GCF_937863155.1 uncultured Brevundimonas sp.
TGACGATGTCCTGGACCAGATGCTCCTGCTCGGCCACCGACATGGAGACGTTCTTAATCGCCACCAGTTCGGCGACGATGTCGCGGATTTCCTCGGCCGCCGCCTTGGGATCGAGCTGGGCCAGCTGGGCCAGATCGATCGTGTTCATCAAGGCGTTGAAGATGGTCGTCTTGGTGGCGTGGTAATAGTCCGACTGCTCGCGGACGATCTCGGCCACGGCCTGGGCCTTCTTCAGCTGCTCCAGGCCGGCGGTCGGCTTGGGGCCGGCGCCGGGCTTGGCCGGGGTGGGCGCGGCGGCGGGCTGGGGCTTGGGCCGGGCCGCCAGGGCGTCCAGCCGGTCGGCGGCTTCAGGGCGCGGCGCGACCGGCGCGGGTTCGGGCGCCAGGGCGGTCTCGGCGCCGAAGGCGAAGGCTTCGGTCTGGACGCCCTGTTGCGGTTGGGCCGGGGCGTGCGCAGGCTCGGCCGGCGCCGGATAGGGCGCCGGTGCGGGTCCGCCGGGGGCTCCTGTGCGCTTGCCGAACACGGGCTTTCGTCAGCCCTTCTTCTTGAACAGATTGGCGAACAACGACTTGCTTTCGCCCTTGGCCTTGCCGGGCGCCGACAGCAGCGGCATCTCGCGGCGCGAGACGATCTGGGCCAGGGTCTGGAAGGCCTCGCCCACCTTGGACTTGGCGGCGGCGTCCAGGATCATCTGGCCGTTGTTGGCGGCCGCGCCGAAGACCTTGGCGTCGAAGGGGATGATCAGGCTGGGGTGGACGCCCAGCGCCTCGCCGAAATCCTTGGCCGGGATCTCGGGGCGGCCGGGCATGCCGACCTGGTTCAGCACCAGGCGCGGCGGCGCGTCGTTCGGACGGCCGTGACGGATCAGGTCGATCATGTTCTTGGCGTTGCGCAAGGAAGCCAGATCCGGCGTCGCCACCACCACCACCTCGTCGGCGGAGATCAGGGTGCGGCGCATCCACGACGACCACAGGTGCGGAAGGTCCAGCACCACGAAGGGCGCCGTGGCGCGGATGCGGGTGGTCACCTCTTCGAAGGCGTCGGCCCCGATGTCCCAGTCGGCGTCCAGGGTGGCGGGCGCGGCGAACAGGCTCAGTTTATCCGTGCAGCGGACCATCATCCGGTCCAGCAGGGTGGCGTCCAGACGGTCCGGCTGGCCCAGGGCGTCGGCCACGCCCGACAGCGGGTCCTGGTTGAAGTCCAGCCCGGCGGTGCCGAACGGCAGATCATAGTCGACGATGACGGTATTGGCGCCGATCCGCTCGCTCATCGCATAGGCGGTGTTGTGGGCCACGGCGCTGGCGCCGGCCCCGCCGCGCGCGCCGACGAAGGCGATCGACCGGCCGACGAAGGGCTGGGCCGGATCGGCGAACAGGCCGCCGATGGCCGAGATCAGCTGCAGCGGCTGCAGAGGCGCCACCAGATATTCGCTGACCCCGCGCCGCATCAGTTCGCGGAACAGGATGATGTCGTTGGTCGGTCCGACCACGATCACCTTGGTGCCGACATCGCAGACCTCGGCCAAGCGATCGACCTCGTGCAGCAGGCTGTGCGGATCGGCCAGGCTTTCGACCACGATCAGGGGCGGGGTGGGTTCGTGCTGATAGGCCTCGACGGCGGCGGCGACCCCGCCGACGCGGATCTGGGTCGTGGCGCGCGACAGGCGACGGTCCTGGCCCGCACGCTCGGCCGCCGCCAGGGTGTCCTGACGTTCGGCGAAGACATGGATGGCGATGCGCGGCACCGACACTTCGCCGATGGCCGGCCCGGCGGGCGCCAGGGCCTGGGACGCGCCGGCCACCAGCTCGCCCACAGGATTGAAGGCCGGCGCGGCGGGCTGGGCCGGAACCGTCGCCGGCGCCCCGCCCATGGCGGTGAACTGCAGCGGCTCGCGCGGATTGATGTCGCCATCGGCCGCCGGAAAGCCGCCGGGCGCCGACGCATCGGCGAAATCGGCGTCCAGGTCGAACTCGTCGAAGGCGTCGTAGGGGTTTTGCGCGTAGGCGTTGCTCATTCCTATTCCACCGCTCGTGAGACACGTCGGTTGGTCAGGAGTTCTTCCCGTTCGGCGGCGGTTCTTTCGCCCGCGCGATAGCTGTCGAAGACGACCGAGCGGCGACCCGCATCGGCCGGGGTCATGCCGCGCGGCTGCACGATGTCCCGGGGATTGGCGATCTGGGCCGCCAGATTGGCCGTGACCGCGCAGCCGAAATTGGCCGAGGTGGTGTTGTTGGCCGAGCGGGTCAGATTGCCCCACTGGGTTCCGCATTGCGGCACGACGGCGCGCACCGTCTCGAACCCGGCCAGGACCGGCGCCCGCGGATCGGGCGCGGCGTAGCTGACGATCTGGACGCGGCTTTCGGGCGCGCCGGCGGCGATCAGCGCGCTACGCACCTGCCAGCCCATGTCGTTGGCGACCGGGTCGCCGCCCTGGGGCGTCTCGATGACGATGGACGGGGCGCCTTCGACCAGGAACCGGCTGACCAGCTGGGCCAGATGTGCCTGCTGGTTGGCGGACATGCCGCCGTCGTGCACGGCCAGGGCGATGCGGTCCACGCCCGGCTCGACCTGCAGCGTATAGCGGCTGAGCGGCGTCAGCGGCTGCTCCAGCCCCAGATCGGCCGGCGCGCCTCCGCAGGCGGCCGTCAGGGCGGCCAGGCTGGCCAGCAGCAGGGTCGGACGGATGCGACGGATCATGGGCGTCCTCACTCGATCACATAGCCGGCCGGGCCCTGCCAGCCGGTTCCCTGGGCGGTCGGCGCGGGCGAACCATAGGCCTGGTTCAGCTGGCCGAAGAAGATGGTCTGGGCGTCCGAGGCGATGCGCAGGCCGTCGGCCGGCGTCTGCATCCGGCCCGGAGCGGTCGGCCGGACGATGTAGGGTTCGACGATGACCACCAGCTCGGTCTCGCCGGACTGATAGTCGCGCGACCGGAACAGACTGCCCAGAACCGGCACGCTCATCAGGCCGGGGAAGCTGTCGATGTTCTGGCGGGTGTTTTCCTGCAGCAGGCCCGCGATCATCATCGAGCCGCCCGACGGCAGCTCGACCGTGTTCTGGACCCGCCGGACATTCAGGCCCGCCAGGCTGATGGCGTTGGGCGTGCCGGCGCCGATGGTCACCGCCCCGGCGTTGGTCAGCTCCGACACCTCGACCGAAATCTGCATCGAGATGCGGCCCTCGCTCAGCACGATCGGCCGGAACGACAGGTTCACGCCATAGGGCTTGTATTCCGTCAGAATGGTGCCGCGATCGTCGCGGCCCACCACGATGGCGAACTCGCCGCCCGCCAGGAAGGACGCCTCTTCGCCATTGACCGAGGTCAGGTTCGGCTCGGCCAGGGTGCGGATCAGACCGACCCGTTCAAAGGCCTTGATGGTGGCCTCGCCCTTGTTCAGCCCGTCGTCGCCGACGGTCGCGCGCGGCTGAGCCGTATCCCAGTTGCCGATGCCGCCGGGATCATTGGGTCCGCGGATGATCTGGAAACACTGCGCGTTCGGATCCAGCCCGCCCGAGCACGGCACCAGCATCTGCGGCTGGACCGTCGAATCGTTGAAATAGCCGCCGGTGAAACCGCCCAGAAGGCCGCCGTTCACCGCAAAGGTCGCCGCCTGGCCAAAGATGCCCTGCGCCTCGCCCACCCGGCCCAGAACGGCGTTGGTGTCAAAGCCCAGCTGCTTGATGGCTGTGCGCTGGATCTCGACCACGCGCACCTTCAGCGTCACCTGATCCGAACCGGCGATGCTGATCATGTTCAGCACCTTTTCCGGCGCCGAGACGAAGGCGCGGGCCACCTGCTGGGCGCGCGCGGCGTCGGCCGGGCTGGCCGCCAGGCCCGTCAGGATGATGGTGTCGTTGACCGCTTCGGCGCGGATGTCGCTGCCCGGCGCGATGCGGCTGAGGGTGTCCTGAAGCGCGCTGGTCCCGGCGTCGACCCGAACCCTCAGGGCCAGGATGGTGCGGCCGGCGGCGTCCAGGAAGACGGCGTCCGTCTCGCCCGGCGCCAGGCCGATCACGGTGATCCGGCGCGGGCTGTGCAGCATGGCCTCGGCCACCTGCGGATTGGACACGATGACGTCGCGCGCATCGCCCGGCAGATCGACCGCGAACGACGATCCGCGCGGCAGGTTGATCAGGCGCGGCTGTTCGCCCGCGACCACGGCCGACCGGGTCTGGGCCAGGCCCATCGACGGCGGCATGCCCGCCAGGGCGATCAGGGCGGCGCCGAAGACGGCTTTGACCGAACGGCTCATTGGACCACCACCACTTCCGGCGCGCCGCCGCGATAGACCCGAACGGCGCTGGCCTGGCGGGTCGCCTGCACCCGGCCTGAAGGCCCGGTGGCGTCGGCATAGGAACGCAGCACCAGACTCAGTTCGCCCTCGGACTTGGCCAGGGCCAGGGCCTCGGCGTCGCGCGGCCCCAGCTCCAGGGTGGCGGTGGCGCCGACCACGGCCTGCTCCTCGTCGCCCGCGCGGGTCGACTGGTCGATGGCCAGGACCTTGATGTTCTGCAGCACGGTGGCCGAGGTGAATTTGGACCGGTCGCCCTCGCTGGCGCCGATGTTGGCCAGATTGGTCTCGCGCGTCAGCACCAGATCGACCCGGTCGCCCGGCAGGATGAAGCCGCCCGCCGCCGTCTCGACATTGACGCGGATGGCCATGGCCCGCATGCCCGGCTCCAGATAGGCGGCCATATAGCCGCTGTCCCCGGCGCGCACGATCTTGCGGCCCACGATGGGTTCGCCGGCCAGGATCGGCTCGCGCACGACCGAACCGAAATAGTCGGACTTGGCGCCGCCGCTGGCGACATTGGCGGCGGCCCGGGCCACGCGGGCCACGGCGCCCTGAGGCGGAGCAGCGGCGGCGGCGGCCGGCTTGGCCTCGGCGTCGCCTTCGGCGGCGGGAATGGGAACGGATCCGTCGGTGATGAAGGCGGGGTTCACCTCGTCCACCGGCCAGTCTTTCCAGGCCAGATCAGCGTCGGTCAGGCGGCGGCCCGGCGTCAGGTCGCGCGCCGCGACCAGAACCTTGGCCATGGGACGAACATCGGCGGGCGGGGCGGCGGCGGCGGCCGAGACGGGCTGGCCGGACGATCCCATGGCGCGCACCACCAGCGCCAGGCCGATGGCCGAGACGGCGGCGATGCAGATTACGGCGATCTTGGCGGGTTTCATCAGCGATCTCCGGCCGGGCCGCGATTCGCGCGACTCCTGCCGGTTAACGAGAGTGAAGGTCGCGGGTTAACGCGCTCCTAAACCGCCGCCGGCTCACACGCCTGAGGCGAAACCGGCCACCAGATCGCAGGCCGGATAGGCCAAGAGGGCGCCGATGGCGATGGCCACCCCATAAGGAATGTCGCCCTTGGGCTCCATCAGGCGCGGAAACCAGCCCTGCCCCCCGACCACATAGGGCCGGGCGTAGGCGCGGGCGAAGATCAGCATCAGACAGAAGATTCCGCCCGCCAGACCGGTCCACAGCAGGAACATGCCCGAGCCGGTGACCCCCAGCCACAGGCAGGCCGCGGCGATCAGCTTGGCGTCGCCCCCGCCGATCCAGCGCAGGGCGAACATGCCCGCCCCCACGAACAGGGCCGCCAGGGCCACGCCGACATGCGCCGCCACCGAGGCCCAGTCCAGACCGCTGGCCAGGGCGGCCGGAAAGAAGGCGACGATCAGAGCGGCCGAAATCCAGTTCGGGATCGTCATGGTCGTCAGGTCCCGCAGGCCCGCCACGATGACCAGGGCCGGCATGACCGCCAGCAACAGGAGCGTCAGCATATCCATGGCCATCACCCTAGACCCGGGCGCGTTAAGGCCGGGTTGCCGTCCGCGCCCAAAAGCAAAGGGCCGGGACGTTTCCGTCCCGGCCCCCGCCGGTTTCAAGACGTGTCGTCGGAGCCTTAGGCGCCGGCGGTGCCGCCCATGCCGGTCACGACTTCATTGAACTTGACCTTGATGGTCTCGCCCAGGGCCGTGACGGCCGAAATGATGACGACGGCGATCAGAGCCGCGATCAGGCCGTACTCGATGGCCGTGGCGCCCGACTCGTCCTGCATGAAACGCGAAACGAACTTGGTCATTTTATATCCTTCTCGATGAGGTCTTGGAGCAACTGACTGGGGGAGGAGCCGGTCACCCGTTGACCCCCAAAACGCACGGTGACTTTCGCCCATATGCGTTAAGGTCAGGTCTTCGGGATTGGTTACTTGGATATTCACCACGAATATTGTTCGAGACCGGAAAAGCAAAGGGCCGGGGCGTTTCCACCCCGGCCCTCGCCGGTTTCAAGACGTGTCGTCGGAGCCTTAGGCGCCGGCGGTGCCGCCCATGCCGGTCACGACTTCATTGAACTTGACCTTGATGGTCTCGCCCAGGGCCGTGACGGCCGAAATGATGACGACGGCGATCAGAGCCGCGATCAGGCCGTACTCGATGGCCGTGGCGCCCGACTCGTCCTGCATGAAACGCGAAACGAACTTGGTCATGGGTAACATCCTTCTGTCAGCGAACTCTTCGATTTCCACCATCGGGGCGGGTCGGTTGGTCCGCCTTTCCCCGTGTGACCCCACCATGCCGCAGCCGACTTAAAGCCAAGTAAAGCAAACGTAAGCTCATAGTTTTCAGAAATGGTTTTCGCCGCGTTTACTATTACGCTGCGCATTTCAGGATTTGTTGAGGTTTGCGCGCGATCTTGCGCGGGTCTTCGCGCGCATGCGCAGCCTGTCAAAGAGCCCGGCCCATGAGACCCCTGCCCTTCGTCGCCGCCCTGGTCGCGACCGCCCTCGCCTCGGCCGCCGTGGCGCAAAGCCGGCCCATGAATGTCGAGATCGACCGATCGGAACGGGTGACCCTGCGCGGCGCCGCCACATCGGTCATCGTCGGCAATCCCGCGATCGCCGACGTCACCGTGGTGGACGCCAACACCCTGTACATCACCGGCAAGGGCTATGGCGTGACCGAGGTCGTGGCCGTCGACGCCATCGGCCGTCCGCTGTTTCAAAGTCAGGTCGTCGTCACCGGCGGATCGACCGGCGCCGTGCGCGTCTGGCGCGGCGCCCAGGTGACCGAGATGGCCTGTGGCGCCTCGTGCGCGCCCAGCATCCGCTCCGCCCCCGGCGCCGCGACGCCGGCGGCCGCGCCGGTCCCCTGATCGCGATGGGGCGCGGCCTCCGCCTGGATCAGCGTCGCCGCCGTCGCGCCCGCGAGGGGTCGGCGGCGGTCGAATTCGCCATGGTCGCCCTGCCGTTCTTCTTCATGATGTTCGCGGTGCTGGAGCTGGCGCTGGTCTTCGTGCTGGATTCGGTGCTGGAAAACGCCGCCATCGAGACGGGCCGGCTGGTCCGCACCGGCCAGGCCGAGGCCCAGAGCTTCAACGCCGCCAAATTCAAAACCAGCCTGTGCAGCCGCATGAGCATCTTCTCGGGCGACTGCGCGTCCAAGGTGACGGTCGATGTGCGCCGCATCCCTCAGTTCAAGAACCCGACTGTGCCGGACCCCCTGTCGGGCGCCGGATTCAACCCGGCCGTGGCCGACTATGACGGCGGCAAGCCGGGCGACATCATGCTGGTGCGCGCCTGGTATCAGCACACCCTTCTGACGCCCTTCCTGTCTCAGGGCCTGTCGAAACTGAAGGACGGCAAGTCCATGCTGACCGCCACCACCGCCTTCCGCAACGAGCCTTACGACTGATGGCGGCGCGGGTTCACAGGCGCGCGGGGCTGGCGCGGCGGCTGCTGGGCGACCGTCGCGGCGTGTCGGCGGTAGAGTTCGCGCTTCTGGCGCCGATCATGATCGCCTTCTATTTCGGCCTGGCCGAATTCTGTCAGGGCTATATGGCCCAGAAGCGGATGGGCCACGCATCGGCCATGGTGGCGGATCTGGTGGCCCAGGCCGACATGATCAGCCCGGCCCAGGTCGATGACGCCTTCGAGATCGGCGGCCTGATCATGAAGCCCTATTCGGCCACGCCGCTGAAGCTGCGCATCTCGCAGGTGACGCGCGACAGCAAGGGGGTGGCCAAGGTCAGCTGGAGCCGCGGCAAGGGCTGGAGCGCGCGGGCCAAGGATCAGGTCGTCACCCTTCCCGACGGCCTGATCGACAAGGGCGAAAGCATCATCATGAGCGAGGCGACCTATGACTACGATTCGCCCGTCGACTATCTGATGCCCAAGATCACGCGCTTCTCGCACACCTATTACCTGCGCCCGCGCCTGACCGAACAGGTCACGCTGAACACCAACTAGTCGCCGGTCAGCGCCTCGCGGATCGCGCGGATCTTGGCGTCGGTTTCGGCCAGTTCGGCGGTCGGGTCGCTGTCGGCGACGATGCCGGCCCCGGCCAGGGTGCGGAAGCCCCAGCCGCCTTCATCACGGGTGAAGGTCGCCGTGCGGATCAGCACCGAGGCCGTCAGCCCGCCGTCGGGCGCCAACAGGAACAAAGACCCGCACCAGGCGCCGCGCGGCGCCTCGTGGGCGGCGATCACCTTCATGGCCTGATGCTTGGGCGCCCCGGTGATCGAGCCGGGCGGAAAGGCGGCGGCCAGAACCTGGGCCGGGCCGACGCCGGGCGCCGCCTGGGCCGTCACGGTCGAGACCAGATGATGCACGGTCGGCAGGCTTTCGATCTGGAACAGGCGTTCGACCTGCACTGTGCCCGGCCGGGCCGCGCGGGCCAGGTCGTTGCGCATCAGATCGACGATCATCAAATTCTCGGCCCGGTCCTTGGCGCTGGCGGCCAGTTCGGCGCTCAGGGCGGCGTCGGCGGCCGCATCGGCTCCGCGCGGCCGCGTGCCCTTGATCGGCCGGGTGACGATACGCTCGCCGTCGAAATCCAGGAACAGTTCGGGCGAGTTGGACACCAGCACCCGATCTCCCATCCGCCAGAAGGCGCCATAGGCGGACGCCCGTCCGGCCTGAAGCCGCAGGAAAACGTCGAACGGATCGGCCCCGGGCTTCAGCCGCCCGCTCCAGGCGCGGGCGATATTGGCCTGAAACAGTTCGCCCGCCCCGATGCGGGCCACCACATCGGCCACGGCCGCGCGATAGGCGGCGCCGTCAGCCTCGGCCGCGAAGGTTTCGGCGGGCGGCGGCGGTTGGATGACGTCGGCTTCCAACCAGGCCGCGGCGCGGTCGGCGGCGGCCTGGGCGGCCGGCTCGTCGTCGCCTTGGCCGATGGCGATCAGGCGGCGGTCATGCAGATCAAAGGCCAGCAGGGCCGAATATCGCGCCAGCATCAGGTCCGGCCACACCGCCTGACGCGCGCCGGTCGCGGGCCGCGCCCCCAGGTCATAGGACGCCAACCCCACCGTGCCCGGCCCGAAATCGTGCAGATGATCGAACGGCGCCTGCGGGTCCGCATCGCCGACGAAGACCCGGTCCGGCTCGGCCCCAATCCAGGTCCGGCGCCCGTGTGGCCCGCCGTCCGACAGAAGCGCCAGCGCCCCGTCCCGATGCGCTAGTCCGGCCGCAACGGCCAGGGGCTCGCGCCACGCCAGGGGCCGCCGGACCGTGACCGTCATCAGGCCGCCAGCCGCGCCGCGATCCGGTTGCGCAGGGCCGCGTCCACCCCCAGCGCCTGTTCCAGATAGGCCTCGGCCGAGCCGTATTGATCATCCAGCGCGGCGAAGGCGGCCTCAAGATAGGCGGCCTCGACTCCCAGAAAGGCGGTGACGGCGGCGTCCGAGGCGTCGCGTCCGGTCATTTCGCGAATCTGGCGCGCGATCGCCGGCGCCCGTCCGGCCAGATCGACGGCGGTGTTGGTCAGCAGATAGTCCTGAACCCGGTCGTCCGGGTGCACCCCCAGCAGCGTATGGGTCAGGGCCGCCAGCAGGCCGGTGCGATCCTTGCCCGCCGCACAGTGGATGACCACCGCCCCCTGCCCCTCGCCCAGGGCGCGGAAATAGCGGCTGAACACATCACGGTGGCCGGGGTCGAACGGCATCTTGCGATAGACGCGGGTCATGAAGGCGCGGCCCGAATCCTCGGTCAGGTCGGCGGACTTCAAAAAGGCGATGTGCGGCGCCTCGCCCCCGTCGTCGTGGGAAATCTCCAGCACCTGTCCGGCGAAGCCCGGCGGGCGGCGCGACGGCTGCTGGCGCCGTTCGCTGGGGCGGCGCAGGTCCACCACGGCGTCCAGTCCCCATCCGCCCATCCGCGCCAGATCCGCATCGCTGGCGCGGGCGTGGTGGGCGGTGCGGTAAAGCACGCCGGGCCGGATGCGGCGGCCCGCAGCGGTGGCGTAGTCGCCATAGTCGCGGGCGTTGTCGATGGCGTCGAAGGGGTGCAGGCGCGCGGTCATGGCGCCTGCTTATCCCAACGCGCGTCAGTCTTGAACCGCCCGTCCCGCAACCAGGCCCGCCATGGCGTCCAGATAGGCCACGAAGGCGCTGCGCCCCGCCTCGGTGATCCGCGCCTGGGTCAGGGGGCGGCGGTCCTGAAAGCTCTTGGTCACGGCGATGAAGCCCGCCTCCTCCAGCTTGCGCAGGTGGACCGACAGATTGCCGTCGGTGGCCTGCAACCGGGCCTTCAGCGTGCCGAAGTCGGCGCATTCGGCGGTGGACAGATAGGCCATGATCCCCAGGCGCATCCGGCCATGGATCACATCGTCGATCCGGCCGATGTCGAAATCATCGGCCATGGTCAGACGCCCCGCGCGGCTTCCCGACGCATCAGCACCAGTCCAGGCAGCAGGGCGACCAGCATCAGAAGACCGACGAAGACCAGATACAGTTCGACCCGGTCGGCCATGGCGCCCATGGCCACAGCGCCGCCGAACGACAACAGGGCCACCGCGTTCATCCATTTGATCCCGCTCATGGCCGCCGCGACCAGCCAGGCCGCGCCATAGGCGGCGAAGACCAGCGACGGCATCAGCTTCATGGCGTTCCAGTCGCCGGTGCTGAAGCCCACCGCCATCATCGACAGCCAGACGGTGAAGATCAGATAGCCCACCCCCGACCAGGCCACGCTGATGGCGTTGTTGCGCACTGTGTCGGCGCCCGGCTTGCGCCGCGCGCTGCGGATCAGGAAGACCAGGGCCACGGTGAAGGCGGCGCCCGCCGCCAGCCAGACCCACAACTGCGCCCAGGGGGTGACGTCGACCAGGCCGCTCTGGATCGCCCACTGGCCCAGGCTGGCGGCGCCGAAGATGAGGGCGGCGGCCACCATGATCGGGCCGTTCAACGGCGGCGCGTAGCGGCCTTCCTCGGCCATGGCGCGGACATAGGCGATGTCGGCGATGTCGTTCTCGTGGGTCATGTCGATCCTCCTGGCGCGATATCGACCGCGCTCCATGCCGGAATAGATGCGCCAAGAACTTTGCAGTGTAAAGTACTTTCTCGACATTGGCCGTGTTACGGCGACAGGCGCGTTCAGGGCGGGTCGAGAATCAGCTTCGTCGCGACCCAGATCACCCCGACGCCCGCCGAGAACAGCAGGATCGACAAGCCCATGCCCAGCCAGGGAAAGGGCCGGAACCGGCGCGGCAGGCTGGAGCCCCAGAAGCCGCCGCCCGCAAAGGCGGCAGCAGCCATCAGAACGCCCGCCGTCCCGGCGGCGAAGGATCGCGGCGGCAGGTCGTCACCCTCGTCCGAAGCGAACTCTCCGGCCTGGGCGCGGGCCAGCAGGTCGCGGCCTGCGTCGGCCATGGCGGCGGGCGCCATCAGGCGGATGCCCAGCGCGCGCTGCATCAGGGGGTCGATGGTGGTCTGGAGCCGCTCGGTCACCGTCACCTCGACCCCGTGCGAGGCCAGGAAGGCGGCGGCCAGATCGGCCTCATAGACGTCCTGGAAACGGGCGATCTCGACCAGCGCCATCGCCCGCCCTCCGGCCGTCCGGCCTTACAGATCCAGCAGGGCGCGCTGCGGGTCTTCCAGAAGCTCCTTGATCCGCACGAGGAAGGTCACGGCTTCCTTGCCGTCGACGATGCGGTGATCATAGCTGAGGGCCAGATACATCATCGGGCGGATTTTGACCTCGCCGTTGATGGCCATCGGCCGCTGGACGATGTTGTGCATGCCCAGGATGCCCGACTGCGGCGCGTTCAGGATCGGCGTCGACATCAGCGAGCCATAGGTGCCGCCGTTGGTGATGGTGAAGGTGCCGCCCTGCAGCTGGTCCAGGGTCAGGGCGCCGTCGCGGGCCGCCTTGCCCAGGGCGGCGATGCCCTTTTCGATCCCCGCCAGCGACAGGGTGTCCGCATCGCGCAGCACCGGCACGACCAGACCCTTGTCGGTGCCGACGGCGATGCCGATGTCGTAGTGGTTCTTGTAGATGATGTCCGTGCCGTCGATCTCGGCGTTGACGGCCGGGATTTCGTGCAGGGCGGCGACGACCGCCTTGGTGAAGAAGCTCATGAAGCCCAGCTTCACGCCGTGGCGCTTCTCGAAGACGTCTTTGTATTGCGTGCGCAGGGCCATGACATTGGTCATGTCCACCTCGTTGAAGGTGGTCAGCTGGGCGGCCGTGTTCTGCGATTCCTTCAGGCGACGGGCGATGGTCTGACGCAGGCGCGTCATCTTCACCCGCTCCTCGCGCGGCTGGTCGGCGCGCGGCGCGGCCGGAGCGGCGGGCGCAGGCGCCGGGGCCGCCGCCGCCGCGGCGGGAGCGGCGCCGATGGCGTTCAGGGCGTCGCCCTTGGTGATGTTGCCCTTGGGCCCGGTGGCGGCGATGGCCTTGGGGTCCAGGTTGTTTTCGGCCACGACGCGGGCGGCGGCGGGCGACAGGTGCGGGCCGTCCGAAGCGGCGACCTGGGCCGAGCCGGTGTTGGCGGGCGCGGCGGCCGCCGGCGCGCCGCTGCCGGCCTGACCGCCATCCGAAGCCGCGATGCTGCCGATCGACTGGCCGGGCGTGACGCTGGCGCCGGTGTCGGCGGTGATGGTCAGCACGCCGGCGGCGGGGGCCGACACCTCGACGGCCACCTTGTCGGTCTCGATCTCGACCAGCAGCTCATCCTTGGCCACCGTGTCACCGGACTTCTTGTTCCAGGCGCCCATGGTCCCTTCGGCGACGCTTTCGCCCATGGTCGGCACCGGGATGTCGACGCTGGCGGCGGCCGGAGCGGCGGCGGCGGGTTTGGCCTCGGCCTTGGTGGCCTTGGCGGGCTTATCGGCCTTGGCCGGGGCGGCGACGTCGCCTTCGGACACCACGCCCAGGACGGCGCCCGGCGTGACCGTGTCGCCTTCATTGAAGTTGATGGCGCTCAGCACGCCGCCGGCGGGCGAAACCACTTCCAGCGACACCTTGTCGGTCTCAAGCTCGACCAGAAGTTCGTCCTTCAGCACCGGATCGCCGGCCTTCTTGGTCCATTTGGCGATGGTGGCTTCGGTGACGGATTCGCCCAGGGCGGGGGTCAGGATATCGGCCATGTCTTTGCGCTTTCAGGTCAGGCGAAGGCTTCGGTCAGGAAGGCGTTCAGTTCGGCGAGGTGCCGGCTCATCAGGCCGGCGGCGGTCGAGGCGGAGGCCGGGCGGCCGACATAGCGGGCGCGCTTGGCCTTGATGTCCAGCTTGTCCAGCGTCAGCTCCAGCCAGGGATCGACGAAGGTCCAGCCGCCCATGTTCTTGGGCTCTTCCTGGCACCACACCAGTTCGGCGTTGGGGAAGCGGGCCAGTTCGGTCATCAGCGACTTCATCGGCCACGGATAGAACTGCTCCAGCCGCAGGATGTAGACGTCGTTGACCGGTTTGCCCTCGGCAGCGTCCTTCTCGCGGCGCTCCAAGAGGTCGTAATAGACCTTGCCCGAACACAGGACGACACGGCGGATCTCGGCGTCGGCCTTCAGGCTGATCCCCGCCACATCGGGCCGGGTCTGGGCGTCGTCGTGCAGCACGCGGTGGAAGGCCGAGCCTTCGGCCATGTCGGCCAGGGTCGAGACCGCCTTCTTGTGCCGCAGCAGCGACTTGGGCGTCATCAGGATCAGCGGCTTGCGGAACGGCCGCTGCATCTGGCGACGTAGGATGTGGAAATAGTTGGCCGGGGTGGTGCAGTTGGCGACCTGCATATTGTCTTCGGCGCAGGCCTGCAGGAACCGCTCCAGACGGGCCGACGAATGCTCCGGCCCCTGGCCCTCATAGCCGTGCGGCAACAGCATGGTCAGGCCGCTCATCCGCAGCCATTTGCGTTCGCCCGAGCTGATGAACTGGTCGATCACCACTTGGGCGCCGTTCACGAAGTCGCCGAACTGGCCCTCCCACATCACCAGGGTGTTGGGGTCGGCCAGGGAGTAGCCATACTCGAAGCCCAGCACCGCCTCTTCGGACAGGGCCGAATCGATCACCTCGAAATAGGCCTGACCTTCGCGCAGGTTGTTCAGCGGGACATAGCGGGCCTCTGTCGTCTGATCGATGATGCCCGAATGGCGCTGGCTGAAAGTGCCGCGCACCGAATCCTGGCCCGACAGGCGGATCGGGAAGCCTTCGTCCAGCAGGCTGGCGAAGGCCAGGCTCTCGGCCGTGGCCCAGTCGATGTTCTGGCCGCTGGACACGGCTTCGCGCCGGCCGTCGATGACCCGCTTCAGCGTCTTGTGCGTGTCGACCGCGTTCGGAATGGTCGTCAGCCGCGCGCCCAGGTCCTGCAACTTTTCGGCCGGCACGGCGGTCTGGCCGCGACGCTCCTCGCCTTCGGCCAGGCCCATGCCGGTCCATTGGCCGTCCAGCCAGTCGGCCTTCTTAGCCTCGAAGCCTTTGCCGGCGTCGAACTCGGCGTCCAGGAAGGCCTCGAACCGGGCCAGCTCGGCCTCGACCTCGGCCTCGGTGATCACGCCTTCGGCGACCAAACGGCGCGAATAGATTTCGCGGGTCGAGGGCTGGTCCTTGATCTTCCGGTACATGACCGGCTGGGTGAAGGTCGGGTCGTCGCCCTCGTTGTGACCGAAGCGGCGGTAGCAGAACATGTCCACCACCACGTCCTTGTGGAATTTCTGGCGGTACTCGGTGGCCACCTTGGCGGCGAAGGTCACGGCTTCGGGATCGTCGCCGTTGACGTGGAAGATCGGCGCCTGAACCATCAGGGCCACGTCCGATGGATAGGGCGAGCTGCGCGAGTTGCGCGGGCTGGTGGTGAAGCCGATCTGGTTGTTGATGACGAAATGCAGGGTGCCGCCGGTGCGGTATCCCTTCAGCCCCATCAGGGCGAAACATTCGGCCACCACGCCCTGGCCGGCGAAGGCCGCGTCGCCGTGGATCAGCAGCGGCGCCACCTTGGTGCGGTCCAGAACCCAGCTTTCCTCCGGCTCGCCGGCGTTGGCCTCGCGGATGTCGAACGCCTGTTTGGCGCGCGACTTGCCCAGAACGACCGGATTGACGATTTCCAGGTGCGACGGGTTGGCGGTCAGCGACAGGTGGACCTTGTTGCCGTCGAACGACCGGTCCGAACTGGCGCCCATATGGTATTTGACGTCGCCCGATCCGTCGATGTCGCTGGGCACGGTCGAGCCGCCCTGGAACTCGTGGAAGATGGCGCGATAGGGCTTGCCCATCACCGCCGCCAGCACGTTCAGGCGGCCCCGGTGGGCCATGCCCAGGACGATTTCATCGACGCCCAGATTGCCGCCGCGCTTGATCACCTGCTCCAGCGCCGGAACCATGGCCTCGCCGCCGTCCAGGCCGAACCGCTTGGTGCCGGGGAAGCGTTTGTGCAGGAACCGCTCGAAGCCCTCGGCCTCGATCAGCTTGTTCAGGATGGCCAGCTTGCCTTCACGAGTGAAGGTGTTGCGGTCGAACCGGGCGTCGCCCTCGAACCGCTGCTGCAGCCAGGCCTTCTCCTCCGGCTCGGCGATATGCATGAACTGCACGCCGATATTGCCGCAATAGGTGGCCTTCAGCCGCGCCATCACCTCGCGGATCGTGCCGGTCTCAAGCCCCAGAACCCCGTCCAGGAAGATCGGCCGGTCCATGTCGGCGGCGGTGAAGCCGTGGAATTCGGGCGTCAGCTCGGGGTTGTTCGCCGGCAGTTCGATGCCCAGCGGGTCCAGCGTCGCCCCCAGATGGCCGCGCACGCGATAGCTGCGGATCAGCATCAGGGCGCGGATCGAATCCTGGGCCGCCGCGCGTACGGCGTCGGCCGACATCGCCGGAGCCGCAGCCGCAGCAGGGGCGGCGGCAGGCTTGGCCGCGGCCTTCGGGTCCGGTTTCGGCGCCGGCCAGCGGCCGTCGAACACGCCGGTCTCCTCGGTCGGATCCGCGGTGACCGAACGGCCCCAGCCGCCCGCGCCGGCGGCGGCCTGAACCACCTCGGCATTGTCGCGCAGCTGGTCGAAGAAGGCGCGCCATTCGCCCGGCACTGAGGCCGGGTCTGCGGCCCATCGGCCATGCAGATCCTCAATGAAGGCGGCGTTCGAGCCGTAGAGGAAGGAGGTCTCGGCAAAGACCTGGTTCAGCCGCCCGGCGTCGTCAGCCATCGTTCTCGTCAGTCCCATGTCGCCCGATCAGGAGGGCGCGCGCCCGTGCGCGCGTGGCGACCCTGACCATATAGGCCGTGTTTCCTCAGGGGTCATGGCCGAATGGGGGCCAAGAGGGACAATTTCACCGTCGGGAACCGGAATTTCGCGTCCGATTACGGATTTTCGCCCTTCGTTCCGGTCTCGTCGTCCAGCGGCGCGCTGGACATGACAATCGACAGGCCGGTGAACCGCACGCGCTCGACGAAGGGACTGCCTTCGGGAATGAAGCCGACATGGATCTCGGCCGTGCCCGGCATCATGTCATAGACGTTCCAGGTTCCGCCGATCATCTGGCCCGGCAGGTCGAAGCTCTGCACCGGCAGGCTGGCCGTCCACACCGTCATGGCGCCGGGCGCGACGGGTTCGACCGCATCGAAATCCCACAGGCCGCAGCTGATCTGATCGAACTCCGTCGCCTGTTCGTGCTCGGCGATGACGCCGTCGCCGTCCCGATCCCGGGTTTCGCCGATCAGGGCGTCCATGCGACTGGTGACGACATAGAAGCGACGCCCCTGGACGGTCCGGCCCCAGAGGGTCTGGTCCAGCGTCATCTCCGGCATGTCCGGGTCGTCCATCTCGGCGCGCGCGGCGGCCTGGACCGCCGCCAGTTCGGGATGATCGTCTTCGCCGACCCGGCGCCAGCCTTCGGCCTCCAGGGCGGCGTTCATGGCGGCGTAATCCTGGCGATACGGCGTGCAGGCGGCGCGGAACGTATCCAGGGCCAGATCGCCCGTGGTCGCCGGCGACATCGCCGCCGATTGCACAATGGCCGCCGCCCAGATGCCGATCATCGCCCGCCCTCCAAGGTTCAGGTCGAGACTAGGCGCAGGCCCGATGGGCGGCCACTTTCGAAAACCGACGGCCGAACCGACAGGCGCACATCCTTCCCCCGCTTGCGGGGGAAGTGTCGTGCCGTCACGCGAAGCGGGACGCATGACGATGGGGGAATGCCTTCAAGACAAGAAGACTCCTCTCTCCGACCCTGGATCGCTACGCGATCGACGGGCCACCTCTTCCGCAAGCGGGAGAGGGATGCGCGCCGCGCCCGACCCGGAAAGGCCCTATTTAACCCTTCAGCACTTCCACCAGCGTCGCGCCCAGGCGGGCCGGCGAGGCCGACACGCGGATGCCCGCCGCCTCCATGGCCGCGATCTTGGATTCGGCGTCGCCCTTGCCGCCCGAGACGACCGCGCCGGCGTGGCCCATGGTGCGGCCCGGAGGCGCCGTGCGACCGGCGATGAAACCGGCCATCGGCTTCTTGCGGCCCTTCTTGGCCTCGTCGATCAGGAACTGGGCCGCGTCTTCCTCGGCCCCGCCGCCGATCTCGCCGATCATGATGATGGATTCGGTCGCGTCGTCGGCCAGGAACAGCTCCAGCACGTCGATGAATTCGGTGCCCTTGACCGGGTCGCCGCCGATGCCGACGGCCGTGGTCTGGCCCAGGCCCTCGTTGGTGGTCTGGAACACGGCCTCATAGGTCAGGGTGCCCGAACGCGAGACGATGCCGACATTGCCCTTCTTGAAGATGCTGCCCGGCATGATGCCGATCTTGCACTCTTCGGGGGTCAGGACGCCGGGGCAATTGGGGCCCAGGAGGCGCGACTTGGAACGGTCCAGCCGCGCCTTGACCCGCACCATGTCCAGCACCGGAATGCCCTCGGTGATGCAGGTGATGAAGGGCACTTCGGCGTCGATGGCCTCGATGATGGCGTCGGCGGCGCCGGCCGGCGGCACATAGATGACGCTGGCGTCCGCGCCGGTCTTTTCGCGGGCTTCGGCGACCGAGGCGAAGATCGGCAGGGTTTCGCCTTCCGAGCCGCTCCAGTTGGTCCCGCCCTTGGCCGGATGCACGCCCCCGACCATCTGGGTGCCGTAGTAGCGCAGCGCCTGTTCGGTGTGGAAGGTGCCGGTCTTGCCGGTCAGGCCCTGGACGATGACGCGGGTGTTCTTGTCGACGAGGATGGACATTTCGGGTGCTCGTTGTCGGGAGAAATTTCGGGCCGATCAGTCTTCGGCGACGGCGGTGGCGTAGATCAGGGCGGCGCCTGGGCCTTCACGCTGAAGATTGACGATGCGCAATCGGCCGGTCGCGGCCAGGCTCGAAGCGTTGGCGTCATTCAGATTGCGGACCGGGGCGCGGCCGCCATCCTGGGCCAGCCAGGCCCAGGTGTCGCCATCGCCGCCGCCTTCGCGCACTTCGTCGAAGCCGATCATCTGGCGCAACCGCGTCTGCAAGGCGCGATAATCGGCAGGTCGCGCCGAAACGGCGCACAGGTTCAGGGTGACGGTCTCACGTCCCAGACGGCGGGTGCTGCGTCCAAGCAGGACAATCCGCGCCTGTTCGGCGTCGGTCTTCATGAAGCCGACCATGTCGCGCATGTTGCGACGTTCAGGGACCATTTCAGGCGGGGTCTGCGAATAGCCCGCAGCCTGCGCCAGTTCCGCCGCACGCGCCCTGTCGCCCTGGGCCGCGATGCAGATGCGGTTCAGGTCGGCGATCTGGTCCGGCGCAGGCGTCTGGGCCGCCGACGATCCGGTGATCGTCAGCAGCATCAGCCCTGCGAGGGTCAGGGCGGGGTTCACGATCAGCCGATCGCCGCGACGATCTTCTGGGCCGCGTCGTCCAGATCGTCGGCGGCCGTGATGGCCAGGCCGGATTCGTTCAGGATGCGCTTGCCCTCGGCGACATTGGTGCCTTCCAGGCGCACGACCAGCGGCACCTTCAGGCCCACTTCCTTGACGGCCGCGACCACGCCGTCGGCGATGACGTCGCAGCGCATGATGCCGCCGAAGATGTTGACCAGAATGCCCTGGACCGCCGGGTCCTTGGTGATGATCTTGAAGGCCGCCGCGACCTTCTCCTTGCTGGCGCCGCCGCCGACGTCGCAGAAGTTGGCCGGCTCCTTGCCGTACAGTTTGATGATGTCCATCGTCGCCATGGCCAGGCCGGCGCCGTTGACCATGCAGCCGATGTTGCCGTCCAGGGCGACATAGGCCAGGTCCCATTCCGAGGCCTCGATCTCCTTGGCGTCTTCCTCGGTCACGTCACGCAGTTCGCGGATGTCCGGGTGGCGGAACAGGGCGTTGCCGTCAAAGCTGACCTTGGCGTCCAGCACGCGCAGGCGGCCGTTCTGCATGACGATCAGCGGGTTGATCTCCAGCAGGCTCATGTCCTTCTCGACGAAGGCGCGATACAGGGTCGGGAACAGATGCTCGCCGTCCTGGGCGGCCGCGCCGTCCAGCTTCAGCGCCGCATTGATCTCGGCCACGTTCGCCGGCGTCACGCCCGCCTCGGGGTCGATGTCGACGGTGACGATCTTCTCGGGCGTGTCGTGGGCCACCGCCTCGATGTCCATGCCGCCCTCGGTCGAGACGACGAACGAGACCCGGCCCGTGCCGCGGTCCACCAGCAGCGAGCAATACAGTTCGCGGTCGATGTCGGCGCCGTCTTCGATATACAGGCGGTTGACCTGCTTGCCGGCGTCGCCGGTCTGGGCGGTCACCAGGGTGTTGCCCAGCATCTCCTTGGAATGAGCCACGGCTTCTTCGATCGAGAAGGCCAGACGCACGCCGCCCTTGGCCTCGGCGCCCAGTTCCTTGAACTTGCCCTTGCCGCGCCCGCCGGCGTGGATCTGGGACTTCACGACATACAGCGGGCCGGGAAGCTGCTTGGCGGCCGCCTCGGCCTGATCGGCGGCGGTGATGGCCACGCCGTCGGCGACGGGGGCGCCATAGCCCTTCAGAAGCTGCTTGGCCTGGTATTCGTGGATATTCATGGGATCGCCGCCGATTGGTCAGGAAGGTCGGGGCCGCTTATAGGCGCGCCGCCTTCGCAGGTGCAACCGGCAGAGCGGCGATCAATCCACCCAGTCGCGTTTCAGCGTCCGCGACGCCCCCACCAGCAGCGCCGAGGCCAGCGCATAGAAGCCCATGCCGGTGTAGATGGCCCAGCGCAGGCTCTCGTCGCCGAAACGCGGCGCCAGAAGGTCGCTCATCCAGCCGAAATAGTAGAAGCCGACCGCGATCCCCAACAGGTTGTTCAGCAGCAGGAACACCGCCGACGCCGTCGAGCGCATGGGCGCCGGGGCCAGATGCTGCACCGCCGCCGTCACCGGCCCCAGCCAGGCCAGGTTCAGGCCCGTGGGCACCAGGAAGATGACGAAGGCCAGGGCCAGCTGCTGGGCGTGCGTACCCCCGCCTGGCAGGACCAGGCCGATGATCCACGGCGAATTCATCGCCGCGATGAACAGCGGGGCCGAGATCATGAAGGCCACCGCCGGCGTCAGCGGATAGGCGCCCTTGCCGCGCCTCGACAGCTTGTCGGCGATCATCCCGCCCAGCCAGATGCCCAGAAGGCCGCCGATCAGGGCGATGCCGGAATAGTACCAGCTGACCTGGGGCAGGGTCAGGTTGAAGCTGCGCATGAAGAACAGCGGCAGCCAGCCCGCCACCCCATAGCCGCACACCGAAGACGACGCCGCCCCCAGCGCCAGCAGCCAGAAGCTGGGCTTGCGCATGATGACCGCACAGGTCCGGTGCGCGATGAAGAAGGACGCCGAAATGACCAGGCTCAGCCCGCCGGCGAAGGCGATGACCAGCGGATTGCCGACGGCCAGAACGCCGAACTGTCCCGCCGCCGCCAGCAGCATCAGGGCGACGCCGACACCCAGCATGATCTGACCGGCCAGCCAGCCCTTGCCGGGGATGGCGACGGCCGGCGCGGCCGCGCCTTCGGCCGGAACCGGCTTGGCGATGTCCGTACCGCCGCGTTTCGGATCGCGCACGGTCAGGCGCAGGATGGGCGCGATCACCAGACCGGCCAGGCCCACGACGATGAAGGCGGTCTGCCAGCCGTATTCCGCCGCCAGCAGGCCGCCCACCAGGGTGCCCGCCGCCGTGCCCAGCGGAATGCCGAAGGCGAAGCCGGCCAGGGCGCGCGCCCGCTGGTGCGGCGGGAAATAGTCGGCGATCAGGGAATAGGCCGGGGCCACGCCGCCCGCCTCGCCCACGCCGACGCCCATGCGGAACAGGAACAGCTGGCCGAACGAGCCGGCGACGCCGCACAGGGCGGTGAAGCCCGACCACACCGCCAGGGCGCCGGTCATGATCCACACCCGGCTGAACCGGTCGGCCAGCCAGGCCAGGGGAATGGCCAGGGTCGAATAGACAGAGGCGAAGGCGATGCCGCCCAGAAGGCCGAACTGACTGTCCGTCAGCTGGAAATGCTCTTTCAGCGGCGCGGCCAGAATGCCGATGATCTGCCGATCCAGGAAGTTCAGCATATAGACCAGGATCAGCACCGCCAGGACGTAGTAGCGGTAGCCCGGACGCTCGGCGCGTTCGGCGGCCTGGGCCTGGTCGGACATGGATTTCCCCCTGGGACGTTACGCCTCTGTGCGCGAACGGTAGCGCCGCCGGGCCTTCACGGCAAAGCCCTAATGATGCGGCCCTCGATCAGGGCTGGGTCGGCGCTTCGGAGGGGGCTTCCGAAGGCGCGTCGGCCGCGTCCTGCGGGGTCGGCGCGGCGAAACCCATGGCGCGGGCGAACTGTTTCAGCATGTCGATCCAAAGACCGGCCGGCTCGCTCAGATGCAGCATGCCCGGCGCGGTCAGCACCACGTCGTACTGCACCGCCGCGCGCGGCTCTTCGCCCTCGACGCCCGGCACGAAGAAGGCCTTCAGGAAACGGTTGTCCCGATTCCAGGCGTTGATCTTCTCCTGCGTCACGCCCTGGCCCTTGAACACCGCGCCGAACTGCAGGTCGTCGCAGAAGCCTTCGGGGCAGCCATAGAACCACAGGGTCCAGGTCAGGACGCCGTCGTTGACCGGCAGATACATGCGGCCCGACGCCTCGCCCGGTTCGCCCACCGTCGCCCCCGCCGTCGTCAGCCAGGCGGCGGCCTCGGCCAGGGTCACGCCCGGCTTGGCCAGGATCGCCGCCTCGGCCTCTTCGGCCGTCTGGGCGGAAGGCGCCTCGGGCTCTTGCGCCATCGCCGCGCCGCCCAGGATAAGGCTCAGGCCGGCCGCCATCGGCGCCAGGGTCGAAATCGGCTTCATGGGTCTGCTCCTTGCTCGGGGCTTTCTTAGGATCAAGCCGCCTCTGGCGCCAGCCAGTCGGCGCCTGACATTTCGGTCAATCTGGACGCCGTGCGCTCGAATTCGAAGGCGCCGATCCCGGTGGGATACAGGGCGTCCGGCGCCGCCTGGGCCAGGACCACCAGCCGCGCCTTCGCCTCGTACAGCGCGTCGATCAGCGTCACCAGCCGCCGCGCCTCATGGTGCCGGTCCGAGGTCAGCAGCGGAACCTGGTCCAGGAAAAGAGTGTGGAACCGGCCCGCCAGCGCCAGATAATCCTGCGGTCCCAGAGGACGGGTGCACAGATCGGCGAAGGTCGCCCGCGCCAGCCCCCCGGCCGTACGATCGACCTGCACCTCGCGCCCCAGGACCGGCAGGACGGCGGGTTCTTCGGGTTCATCGCCCTTCAGCTCGGCCCACAGGGCCTCGAACCCCTCGCGCGCGGCGGCGTCATCGGGGCTGAACCAGACCTGGCGGCCGGCCAGGCGCGCCCGGCGCCAGTCGCGCTCGCCCGCCACCGAAACCACCTCGCACCGTTCGCGGATCAGGGCGATGAAGGGTTCAAACAGCTGGCGGTTGACCCCGTTGTGATACAGGTCGCCGGGTTCGCGGTTCGAGGTGACGGCCAGCACCACCCCCCGCTCGAACAACGCCTCGAACAGCCGGCCCAGGATCATGGCGTCGGCGATGTCGGTGACCTGAAGCTCGTCGAAGCACAGCAGCCGCGCCTCGGAGGCGATCGAGGCCGCGACCGGGGCGATGGGGTCGTCGCCTTTCGATTGGCCGAACACCGCCTGGCGCGTCTTGCGGTCGCCCTTGCGCCATCGGCCGATCAGGTCGTGGACGCGGGCCATGAAGGCGTGGAAATGGGCGCGGGTCTTCTTCGGCTCGGGCGCGCAGGCGAAGAACAGGTCCATCAGCATGGACTTGCCCCGCCCCGGCGGTCCCCACAGATAGACGCCCCGCACCTCGGGCCGGGCGCCGAACAGGCCCTTTTTCGACAGGTCGCGCTCCAGCCGCTCCAGCACGCCCAGCGCCGACGCCTGCGCCGGATCGGGCGTCAGCCGGCCGTCTTTCAGACGCTGGTCGAAGGCGCGGCGGATGCGGGAGGGCATGGCCCCCGCATAAAGGCGCCCGCCGCCGCTGAAAAGCGATTGCTTCGCGCCTGCGAAAGCCTACATCGGACTTTCCGCACAAACTTCGCCCTCAAGCAGCGAGCCGCCGCGCGGCGAGCGTTAGGGCGTCCGAAGGACCGATCAACAATGAGCTATCGCGTCGCCGTCGTGGGCGCCACCGGCAATGTCGGCCAGGAGATGCTGAACATCCTGGAAGAGGTGCAGTTTCCCGTCTCGGAAATGCACGCCATCGCCTCGCGCAAGTCCAAGGGGATGGAGGTGGCCTTCGGCGACAAGACGCTGAAATGCCAGGATCTGGAGGCTTTCGACTTCTCAAAGGTCGACATCGTGCTGATGAGCGCGGGCAAGGAGGTGTCCAAGGCCTGGTCCGAGAAGATTGGCAAGGCCGGGCCGATCGTGATCGACAACTCCAGCGCCTTCCGCATGGACCCGGACGTGCCGCTGATCGTGCCCGAGGTGAACCCCGACGCGGTGAAGGACGCGAAGACGAAGAACATCATCGCCAACCCCAACTGCTCGACCATCCAGCTGGTCACGGCGATGAAGCCCCTGCATGACGCGGCCAGGATCACCCGCGCGGTGGTCTCGACCTATCAGTCCGTCTCGGGCGCCGGGAAGGAAGGGATGGACGAGCTGTGGACCCAGACCAAGGCCATCTACGGCCTGGGCGACGCCACGCCGAAGAAGTTTCCCAAGCAGATCGCCTTCAACGTCATCCCCTTCATCGGCGACTTCCGCGACGACGGCTACACCGACGAAGAGGCCAAGATGTGGGCCGAGACGCACAAGATGCTGGACCCCGACATCCGGCTGACGGTCACCTGCGTGCGGGTGCCGGTCTTCGTCGGCCATTCCGAGGCGGTGACGCTGGAGTTCGACCGCCCGATCGCCCCGGACGAGGCCCGCGCCATCCTGCGCGACGCGCCCGGTATCCAGGTGATCGACAAGCAGGAGCACGACGGATACGTCACCCCCGTCGATGCGGCGGGCGAGTTCGCCGTCTATGTCAGCCGCATCCGCAAGGACCCGACCGTGGCCAACGGCCTGAGCCTGTGGGTGGTGTCCGACAACCTGCGCAAGGGCGCGGCCCTGAACGCGGTCCAGATCGCCCAGCTGCTGGACGAGACCGGGACCATAAAGCCCTCGGGCGGCTATCGCTCGATCACCGTCTGATCCCACCCCACCGCTTCGCCGCCCCCCCGGCGAAGGAGGCAATATGACCCCCTCCCCCGGCCCGGATCAGGGCCGCGCCGCCCTGGCTTCCGCCTTCGGCTGCTATGTCATGTGGGGGCTGATGCCCCTGCTGTTCATGGGCCAGCATGCGGCGGGGTTCGACGCGCTGGAGATTCTGGCCCACCGCACGGTGTGGGCGGCCCCTGTGGCCCTGCTGCTGGTGCTGGCGGCGCGTCAGGGCGGGCAGGCGGCGGCGGTGTTCCGCGACGGTCGCACCCTGGGCTGGCTGGCGCTGTCGACCCTGCTGATCGGGACCAACTGGGGCGTCTATGTCTGGGCCACCACCCATCAGGCGACGCTGGAGGCCAGCCTCGGCTATTATCTGAATCCATTGCTGAACATGGTGGTGGGGCTGTGGCTGTTCCGGGAGCGGATGGACCGGTTCGGCTGGGCCGCCGTGGCCCTGGCGGCGGTCGGGGTTCTGTTGCAGGCCCTGGCCCTGGGGCGGCCGCCGTGGATCTCGATCTTCCTGGCGGTGTCTTTCGCCAGCTATGGCGTGATCCGCAAGCGCGTGCCAGTCGAGGCCCAGGCGGGGCTGTTGGTCGAATGCCTGCTGTTGGCGCCGTTCGGCCTGTTGTGGGTGATCTGGCTGGCCCAGACGGGTCAGGGCGTGGCCTTCGACGATCCGGTCCACGCGCTGTGGGCTGTCGCCAACGGACCGGCCACGGTCCTGCCCCTGGCCCTGTTCGCCTGGGCGGCGCGGCGCATGCCCCTGTCGACCCTGGGCTTCATCCAGTTCCTGGCCCCGACGCTGCAGTTCGCGGTGGGGGTGATGGCGGGCGAGGCGCTGACGCCGCTCAGAGCGATCAGCTTCGTCTTCATCTGGAGCGGGGCGGCGGTGTTCGCCCTGGGCGCCGTTCTGCGTCACCGGGCCGAGCGCCGGGCCCTGGCCGCCAGCGCCGAGCCGATCTAGAGCGCCGCGTACAGGGCCTGGATCAGCCGCAGCGCGCGCGGGTCGCCAATCAGATGCGGCGACTGGCGCGTCATGACATAGGCGGCCGACACCCCGGTTTCCGGGTCCGCAAAGGCGCACGATCCGCCCCAGCCGCAGTGGCCCAGGGCGCCCGCGTTCGGGCCGAAGATGTCCAGGCCCGCATTCATCGTCCATCCGGCCGCCCAGCCCATGACGAAGGGCAGCACCCGGTCCTGGCCGTGGATGCGCGGGCGCCGCGCAGCCTCCAGCGTCGCGGCCGACAGCACCCGCCGCCCCTCGAACATGCCGTCGTTCATCACCGCCAGGATGCGCGCCAGGTCGCGCGCCGTCCCGTGCAGATTGGCCGAGGGGATTTCCGCCATCCGCCATTCGGCCGAACCGCGCCCGCCGGGCGCCGAGCCGCGATCCAGGAAGGCGGCCTTCTTGACCACATCGATGACGCCCAGATCGGGCGCAGAGGCGGGCTTGCGCAGTTGCGCCACCCGGCCATGCTGGGCCTCGGGCAGGCCGATCCACAGGTCCAGGCCGGGGAAGTCCTGGCGCAACGCGGTCCCCATGGTCCGCCCGTCGACAAGGCGGAACAGCTCGCCCGCCAGATAACCGATGGTGATCGGGTGATAGCCGCTGGCCGTGCCCGGCGGCCACATCGGCGCCTGGGCGCACAGGCTGTCCAGCACCGCCTGGCGGTCGAACCAGATGGTCGGCTCCACCCCGTCCGTGAACCCCGGCAAGCCCGCCTGGTGCGACATCATCTGGCCCACCGTGACCTGATCCTTGCCCGCCTGTCCGAAGGCGGGCCAGTAGCGCGCGACCGGGGCGTCATAGTCCAACAGGCCGCGCTCGACCGCCGTGGCGATCAGCAGGCTCATCACCGCCTTGCCGGTGGAGAAGACGGGGACCAACGTGTCGTCGGTGAAGGGGCGGGACTTGGCCGTGTCGGCATGCCCGGCCCACAGGTCCAGCACCGTCTCGCCGCCGATGCAGACGCTGAAGCGCGCGGCCAGTTCGTCCAGCCCCTCGGGCGCGTCGGTGAAGTTGGCGGCGAAGGCGTCGCGGACGCCGGCGAAACGGTCGGGGCACAGGCCGTGGATGTCGGTCATGCGTCGCCTCTACCCCCTTGGGCCAGCCAGTCCAATGCACCCCCCGCCGCCACGACGCCCGATGCGAACGACGCCTGCAGCAGATAGCCGCCGGTCGGCGCCTCCCAGTCCAGCATTTCGCCCGCCACGAAGACGCCGGGCAGGGCCTTCAGCATCAGCCGCCCGTCCACCTGGTCCCGCGCCACGCCCCCGGCCGAGGAGATGGCCCGCTCCAGGCCCTGGATGCCGGTCAGGGTCAGGCGCACCGCCTTGATGCGCCGGGCCAGCTTGTCGGCGCCCAGAGGGACTTCTCCGGGAATCTCGCGCAACAGGGCGACGGCGGCGGGCGACAGGCCCCCGGCCTTTCTCAGCCAGTTTGTGACGCTGTCCTTGCCGCGCGGCCGGGCCAGGCGGGCGGCCAGCGCCTCGACCGACAGATCGGGCCTGAGATCGACGCTCAGCATCGCCGTCCCGTCGCGCGCCAGGGCCTCACGCAGGCCGGCCGACAGGGCGTAGATGGCCCCGCCCTCGACGCCATAGCGGGTCAGCATCATCTCGCCGCGCACCGTGCGGTCGCCATGGGTCAGGGCGACGCCCTTGACCGGCTGGCCCGCGAACCGGTCGATCAGGACCGGAGACCAGGCGACATCGAAGCCGACATTGGACGGGGCGAACGGCGTCACGGCCACGCCCCGCGCCTCCAGCCAGGGCCGCCAGCCGCCGTCGGAACCCAGCCGGGGCCAGCTGGCGCCGCCCAGGGCCAGAACCACAGCATCGGGCCGCTCGGTCCGCTCGCCGTCGGGCGTGGCGAAGGTCTGGGCTGCGTCGCGCCAGCCGGTCCAGCGACTGCGGGTGCGCACCTCGACCCCCAGTCCCTCCAGCCGCCCCAGCCAGGCGCGCAACAGGGGCGAGGCCTTCATGGCGCGGGGAAACACCCGCCCCGACGAGCCGATAAAGGTGGCGGCGCCCAGATCGTCGGCCCAGGCCCTCAGGTCCGCCGCCGTGAAGGCCGCAAGCCAGTCCTCGACCAGCCCCTGCGCCGGGCCATAGCGTTCGACGAACCGCTCGGGCGGCTCGGAATGGGTCAGGTTCAGCCCGCCACGCCCGGCCATCAGCAGCTTGCGCGCGACCGAGGGCATGGCCTCGTGCACCACCACCTGCGCCCCGCCCCGGGCCAGCCGTTCAGCCGCCATCAGCCCGGCGGGGCCGGCGCCGATGACATGTATGCGGGGGGCGGAGGTGTTCATCCTCCTCTCCTAGACCGGAACGGCCCGGCGCGGCATACGCTGATGCATCATGAGCGTCGCCTTCACCCGCGAAGAAGATCTGGAAGCCACGGCCGCCGACCTGCCGGACCGGCCGATCTCGCCGCATCCCAACCTGGTCACGGCCGAAGGGCTGGCGGCGATCGAAGCCGAATTGGCCGCCGCGCGCGCCGCCTACGCCGCCGCCCAGGCGAAAGGCTCGATCGAGGCGGACCGCACCGCCATGGCGCGGGCCACGCGCGACCTGCGCTATTGGTCGGCGCGGCGCGCCTCGGCCCAGTTGGTCGAGACTGAAGCCGACGGCCGCGTCCGCTTCGGCGGCGCCGTGACCATCGAACGCGAGGACGGCCGCACCCAGACCTGGCGCATCGTCGGCGAGGATCAGGCCGACCCCGCCGCAGGCAGCGTCAGCCATGTCTCGCCCCTGGCCCGCGCCCTGATGGGCAAGGGCGTGGGCGACGAAGCGACCGTGGCGGGCCAGTCGGTCGAGATCGTCGCCGTCGATTGACCGGGGCTCAGCGGCCCCCGGTCGCCTCGCCGCGCGGAATGGCGCTGTAGTCGCGCACGAACCGGTCCAGCAACCGCACGCCGAAACCGGCCGATCCGGCGGGTTTCCAGTCGTTGGGGCCGCCATAGGCCATGCCCGCAATGTCCAGATGCGCCCACGGCGTGTCCGGCTTGACGAAATTGCTCAGGAACTGGCCGCCCATGCCCACGCCCGGGCCATCGCCCGAGTTGCGGATGTCGGCGATGGTCGAGGCGATCTCTCCTGCATAGGCGGGGTGTAGCGGCATGCGCCACAGCCCTTCGCCCGTCGCGCGGCTGGCGGCGGTCAGCTGGTCCGCCAGGGCGTCGTGCCGGGTCAGCAGGCCCGCATAGTCGTCGCCCAGGGCCGCGCCGACCGCGCCGGTCAGGGTGGCGATGTTGACGATGGCCGCCGGCTGGACGTTCGCTTCGACCCAGGCCAGGGCATCGGCCAGCACCATCCGCCCCTCGGCGTCGGCCGAGATGATCTCGATGGTCTTGCCGTTCATGGCGGTGACCACGTCGCCGGGGCGGCTGGCGGCGCCGTCGGGCATGTTCTCGGCCAGGGCGGCGACCGCGACCACATTCACCGGCGCGCCCGACCGGGCCAGCGACAGCACGGCGCCCACCACGCTGGCGGCGCCGGACATGTCCATCTTCATATTGCCCATGCCCGCGCTGGGCTTGATCGAGATGCCGCCGGTGTCGAAGGTGATGCCCTTGCCCACCAGGGCGATCGGCGCCCCCTCGGGCGCACCCTGGCCCTGATAGCGGACGATCAGCATCCGCGACGGACGCGGAGAGCCCTGGCCGACACTGAGCAGGGCGCCCATGCCCAGCCGCTCCATGGTCGGAACGTCCAGCACCTCGATGCTGACCCCGGCCACGCCCTGCAGCGCCGCGCGGGCGCGCTGAACGAAGACCTCGGGATAGACGACATTGGCCGGCTCGTTCGAGATGTCGCGGGTCCAGGTCATGGCCTCGACCAGGGCCGCGCCCTGATGGTCGTACAGGGCCTGGGCGCCCTCGGCCGCGCCGGTGACGACCACCGGTCCGCGTTCGGCGCTGTCGCGCCCGCTGGTGCGATACAGGTCCGAGCGATAGTCGCCGATGCCCAGGCCAGTGATGAAGCCGGACGCCTGGGCCGCGCTCAGACCGGCGGCGGGCACCGTCACAGTGCCGGCGTCGGACAGGATGGCGCGACCCGCCACGGCCCCGGCGATCTGGATGTCGAATTCGCCGGGCGTCTCGCCCAGGCCCACGATCAGCACCCGGTCCCAGTCGCCCACCCCGCGCAGCGACAGGGTCTGGCGCGCCCGATAGTTGAAGCGGGCCGAAGTCAGGGCGCGGGCCGCCGCCGCGCGCGTAGCCGCATTCAGGTCCGCGCCGCGCACGTCCAGATCGGCAGCCGACGACAGGGCCAGCACCAGAACGCCCGCCTCGGCCGGCGCCTGATCGGCGAAGGTGACGGCGCGCGGCGCGGGCGCGGCGGCGACCCGGGGGCTGGCGACGGCGGGCGCGGCGGCGCGGCGGCCGGACGCCTGGGCTTCGGCGGCGAAGGATGGGGCGGCCAGAACCACAGCCAGGGCGGCGGGTGCGACGGCGGCCGTCAGGCGACGCAGGATGATGGACATGGCTGAAACTCCCCCTCGTTTTTGAACCGGTCGCGGACTATGGCCGGGCGCGGCCGGGCGGGGCAATGCGACCTTCTGGCGCCTTTGGGCGTTCACCGGGCGTCCATCTTCCTCATGATCTATGCGCCCATGGCCCTTTTTCCTTCCGACAGACCCGAGCGCCGCACCGAGCCGCGCCGCCCGGCCAATGTGGCGGGCGTGGTGGTGGGGCCGGGACTGGAGCTGGGCTGCACCATCGTGGACGTGTCCGACCAGGGCATGCGCATCCGCCTCAGTCGCAACCTGGCCCTGCCCGACGAGGTGATCGTGGTCGAGGTCGGCGCCGGCCTGGCGCACGAAGGGCGCGTGGTGCGCCGCCAGGGGGTTGAGGCAGGGCTGAAACGCCAGCGCCAGACGCGGCTGGGGGGGCTGGTGCCCGCCCGACTGACCGCCGCGCGCGAGGCGTGGCTGCGTGCGGGCGGGCGTTAAAGCGCGCCGAGCGCCCGGATCGCCACATAGGCCGCGACGACCAGGATCAACCCGGCGAACAGCCGGCGGCCCAGCACGGCGCGCTGGCCCAGACGCCGCGCGATCGGCAGGCCGGCCAGGGTTCCCGCCGCACCGCCGACGGCCATGGCCCCCACGACGGCCCAGTCGACCAGGCCCGAAACCGCATAGTTCAGGGCCGTGGCCCCGCCGAAGGCCGCGACGCTGAGCAGGGACGACGCCTGGGCCGCGACCAGACCCATGCCCGTCGCCGCCATCAGGCCCGGCACGATCAGAAAGCCGCCGCCGATGCCGAAAAATCCCGCCGCCAGTCCCACGCCCGCGCCGCCGGCCACAAGACGCGGCGCCAGGGCGGGGGTCAGACGCACCGCATCCGCCGCCGGATCGACCGGGCGCGGTCTCAGCATGGCCAATCCCACTACCGCCATGGCCAGGGCGAAGAACAACAACAGGGCGTCGCCGTCGATCCGTTTGGCCAGGCTGGACCCGGCCACGGCGCCCGCGACCCCGCCGAGGGCGAACAGGGCGGCGCACGGCCATTTCACCCGTCCCGCCCGCGCCTGACCGGCCAGGGCCGTCAGGGCGTTCAGCGCCACTCCGGCGGCCGAGGCGCCGATGGCCGCGTGCGGATCCTTGACCCCCACAAAATACAGCAACAGCGGCACGGCCAGCACAGAGCCGCCGCCGCCGAACACGGTCAGCAGGGCGGCGACCACCGCGCCGCTGACCCCCGCCGCCACCAACGGCTCCAGCCCCGTCGTCATGAGGTCAGGCCGTCCGCGCCGCCGGTCGGTTCCACGGCATGACCGCCAGCAACCGCGCCATGCCGCAGAAGCCGGTGGCCCCGGCCACGAACAGGCCCGCGCCGACAAAGGCCGCCAGCGCCCAGAAGGCCGGATGCACCCACAGGCCCAGGGCCACCCCCAGCAGCACCAGGGCGCCGGCCGCCATCTGCACCTGGCGCATCAGTTCCAGCGGCGCCTTGCGGTTCACCACGGTGGGCAGGCCCGCCGCCTTCCACGCCTCCAGCCCGCCTTCCAGCACATAGGCGTCGCCCAGGACGCGCGAGGCCAGACGGTCGCAGTTGACGCCGGTGCGGTTTCCCGTCCGGCACATGAACACGACCTCGCGGCCGGGCTGAAGCTCCAGATGCGCCGCTTCGAAGGCGGACAGGGGCGCCGAGGTCGCCTGGGCGATGCGTTCGCGCGCCGCCTCGTCGGGCTCGCGGATATCGACCAGCACGGCGTCGCCGCGCTTCAGCCGGTCGGCCACATCGGCCGGGGACAGGGGGATCAGGACGCTCATCGCGCACACTCTCAGTTTTTGGGGGGACAGTAGATCTCGGCCAGCAGGGCGATGACCCGCGCCACGGCCGGGTCGGCGATGGCGTAGTGCATGGCCACGCCGTCGCGACGCGCGGCGACCAGCCCGTCCTGGCGCAACAGGGCCAGATGCTGGGACAGGGCCGATTGCGACAGGCCGACCTCGGCCGCCAGGTCGCCGACCTGACGTTCGCCATCGGTGAGGCGGCACAGGATCATCAGGCGGTTGCGGTTCGACAGCGCCTTCATCAGGCGCGCCGCCTCGTCCGCATGCGCCTTGAAGGCGTCCAGGCCGATCTGCTGAAGTTCGATCATGGCGCCTATATATCAGTACTTGCTAATTTAGCAATACCTAATATATTGGGCGCAACAGAGGAGCCTCCCCATGACCGCCTCCCCCATCGTCGAAGGCCTGTTTGATCCGACGACCCACACCATCACCTATATCGTCGCCGACCCCGCCACGGGGCGCGCCGCCGTCATCGACCCGGTGCTGGACTATGACGCCGCCAGCGGCCGCACCGGCGTCGGTTCGCTGGAGGCCGTTCTGGCGCGCGTCGCTGAACGCGGCTGGACTCTGGACCGGGTGCTGGAGACCCACGCCCACGCCGACCACCTGACCGGGGCGCACGAGATCAAGGTCCGCACCGGCGTCCCCATCGGCATCGGCGACCGCATCGGCGGGGTGCAGAAGACCTTTGGCGACCTGTTCGAGGCGACGGACGTCAGGCCCGACGGCGCCGCGTTCGACGCCCTGTATGGCGACGGCGACCGGTTCGACCTGGGCGAGCTGACGGTCCAGGTGATGCACACGCCCGGCCACACCCCGGCCTGCGTCAGCTATGTGATCGGCGACGCCGTCTTCGTGGGCGACACCCTGTTCATGCCCGACTACGGCACGGCGCGGTGCGACTTTCCCGGCGGCGATGCGCGGACCCTGTATCGCTCGATCCAGCGCATCCTGAACCTGCCGGGCGAAACCCGCGTGTTCGTGGGCCACGACTATCTGCCCGAGGGGCGCGGCGACTATCGCTGGGAAACCACGGTGGCCGACGAGAAGGCGCACAACATCCATGTCGGCGGCGGCCGTTCGGAAGACGACTTCACCACCATGCGCGAGGCGCGCGATGCGACGCTGAAGGTTCCGGCCCTGCTGCTGCCCGCGCTTCAGGTGAACATCCGCGCCGGCGAACTGCCGCCGGCCGAGACGTCGGGCCAACGGTTCCTGAAAATCCCGCTGAACGGCCTATAGGGCCGCGGGGCGCAGCGGTCCCAGCACGGCGACCAGATCCGGCGCCGCCAGGGCCGCGGCAGGGGCCAGCCAGTCATCCGGCATGGCCGCGACCAGGGCGCGGGCCTCTTCGGCCTGGCCCGCCCGCATCAGGCAATAGGCCAGCAACAGCCCGTGGCCCGGCCCGTCCGGCTCCAGAGCATAGGCGCGGCGCGCCGCCGCCACGGCCGCCTCGAACCGGCCCAGGCCGGACTGGATTTCCGCCAGCTGGCGCCAGCCCCCCCCGATGTGGTCCACCCGCTCCAGCGCCGCCGTCTGCTCCCGCTCGGCCTCTTCAAGCCGGCCCAGGCGCTTGTAGGCGTCGGCCAGCATGAATTTGCGGTGCGGCCCCAGTTGGCCTGCCGCGCTGATCGGGGCCAGTTCGGCGATCACGGCCCGATCCGCCTCGGCGCGCACCGCCGTCTCGGCCCGGCGTTCCAGCCGCATCAGCGCGTCCGCGCTCAGGGCGGCGCCCAGCGCGGCCTCGATGTCCTTGGCCAGTCGTACGGCCTTGGCCGGCGTCATCACCCGCGCCAACCCGTCTTGCAGCAGGCCGGCCGCCGCCAGCCGCGCCAGCTGTCCCGTCGCCTGATCCAGGGGCGACGCCTCGGCGTCCAGCCACGCCCAGGCCCGCGCGACCGCATCCGCCACGACCGACGGCGGCGCACTGTCGGCCACGCGCGACATCAGGGCGCCGACCCCGTCGTCCGCCGCCAGCTGCACCACGGCCCGCGCCGCCAGACGCGCGGCCGCCCCCTGCCAGTTGATGTCGCGCGGCCGCAGCGCCAGTCCGGCCAGCAGGGCCGACAGCCCCTCCGCCATCTGTCCCGCGTCGATCAGCGCCTCGCCCGCCGCGAACAGCCAGCCGTCCAGCACCTGGGGCGACACGGCCTCGACGGGCGCCGCCATCAGGCGATCCAAGGCGTCCGGCCCCTGTGCGTCCAGAGCCGCCAAAGCCACGGCCTGAGCGGGCGACGGCGCGGCCTCTCCCTTCAGGGCGGCGACCGCCATGACCCGCGTGCCCAGGCTGTCGACCGTCAGCCCCCCCACATGCGGATAGGCGTCATAGGCCAGGCCCGACGCCTCCAGATGGGCATGCATGTCGACATGGATGTGCCGCCACGCGCCCGGATCGGCGATGGCGCGGCCGAACAGGGTGGCGTAGCGGTCCATCTCCACCGAGCCGCCGACCGCGAACAGGTCCGACACGAAATGGCCCGCCGGGCGATAGGCGTCCACCAGGATGCGGCCCGGCCCGGTTCCCTCGGCGATCGCGGCCATATTCAGGCGTTCCAGCACCAGATCGGGCCGCGTGCGCACCACATGATCGAAACGGCGGCCCGCCTGGCGTTCCAGCCGCCGCTTGATCTCATTGGCCCGCCAGATGCGGTACAGCATCTTCAGCGTATTGGCGTCTTCGCGCGGCGTATCGAACCCCAGGTCCAGCACGTCCGGCGCTTCCAGGTCGATCACGGCGTCAGGCAGCCAGCGGCGCACCCGCGCCTGGACCGCCTCGGCCTGATCGGTGGCGCCGGCGCTGAGCGTCTCGGCAAGGCCCGGCAGCATGGGCCAGAACTCGCGATAGTCGAACCAGGCCCACGGCAGACGGACCCAGGCGTCCTCTTCCAGGATGCGGCTGATCTGGGGCAGGTTGACCGCGCCGTCCAGCTTGCGGCCGGCCCGGCTCCACAGCGAGACGACGACCGTCGCATCCAGCCCCCGGATCGCCTGGGCCAGGCTTTCCAGGCCGGCGTCGGATTGCCTCAGCTGGCCGGAAACGCAGACGGCGATGGTCGGCTTCACGTCTTACCCCGATGAACTCGGGCCATCGCTTAGACCCTGAACGGACCCGCGCCAAGCCGGATCAACCCAGGCGACGCCGCGCCTCCAGATATTCGTCGGGCACGCCGCAGAAGATGATTTCGTCGGGCCCGATCATCCGATGACGGATGTCCGCTCCCTCGGCGATCAGATGATTATACAGGGGCGCCACATACAGTTCGCTCCACCCCCCTGCCGCGCGTTCGGCCGCCAGGGCGCGACGGAAGTCTCCGGCGCGGGCGAAATGATAAAGGCCGGTACAGCACAGGTCCGAGATGGGGCGTTTCTCGGCCGTCTCGATCACCCGGTCCGACCCCGGCGCCGTGCGGACATAGGACCAGTTGGCCCCCTCGCCCCGGAACACCTCCAGATAGCCGTCGGCCGTGGCCATCCAGTCGGTGTCGGGGTGCCGGAAACCGGGGCGGAAGGTGTCGATGTTGAAGATGGTCAGGGGCGCGGCGTCGGCGGCGCCCATGGCGTCAAGCCCCCGCTCGACCGTCTCGGCCTGACCGGCCGTGGGCTGGTCCAGTTCGACCAGGCGCCAGTCCCTGATGCCCAGCGCCTTCGCCTCGCACGCGATGAAGTCGGCGGGCGCCAGGGCCGCCGAGGCGATGAACAGAAAGGGCGTGTCCGCCGCATAGGCCGAGAAACCGCCGACCGCATGGGTGAAGACCGTCCCGGACCCCATGGGCAGTTCGTATTTGGGTCGGTCGTATCCGGCGGCGGTAAAGCGGCTGGACCGCCCGGCCATGGGGATGACGATCATGCCGCCTCCATCTCCAGGAACAGCCGCAGGGCGTTGGCGATGAAGGCCTTCTGCCGGTCCGGCCGATCGGCGTGCAGCGGCGGCATGGCCAGGAACAGCGACACCATCACCGCCTGAACAGCGGGATCCAGCCCGCTGACGTCGCCGGCGCGCACCCCGCCCAGCATGTCGCGCATCCAGGGCCGCTCGGGCGCCGCGAACTGCAGCGCCAGGCCCTCGGCGCCGTCGTCCAGCGCATAGCGTCCGGCGATCAGCTCATCATATCGTCCGATCACGGAATGGGCCAGTTTCCCCAGGTCGTATAGGGGCGAGCCGTACAGGCTGGGCCGACCCGGCGTAACGAAACCGCGCGGGTCCAGCACCCGGATGCGGCGCGCGCGCAGGTCGTACAGGATGTTGCTGAAGCAGAAGTCGCCATGCATGACCGTGGCCATCGCGCCGGTCGGCGCACAGGCGATGTCGGCGACCCGATCCGCGATCTCCAGCAGCGAGGGCGTGATGCGGCCGGCGTAACGCATCGGCCGGTCGACCGGCAGGCCGCCGAACGCCGCATAGGCCAGCAGCCGCTCGCGCGCCTTGCCGCGGACAAGGCTTTCCAGCGCCGCATCGGCCGTCCCCCGCGCGCCTTCCGGGTCCGGCGCCTGGGCGCACAGGTCCAGCAACGCCTGGCACGAGGCGAAGATACGGCCCCAGCGTGCGGCCCCCAGCGCCCCGAACACCGACAGGTCCGCCAGGGTCGGCGCATAGGCGTATTCGGTGACGTAGCGCGGCCCCGGTTCGACGTCCTGCACATCCACCAGGCGGACGCAGAAGGGGCGGATCGTCGCCGGAACCCCGCCCAGCCAGGCCGCCTCGGCGCGGATCTTGGCGTGGTCGTCGCCGCCCTTGGTCACGACACGGTCGTCAATGCTCAGGCGGTTGAACGACCGGGCGGTCGATACGACCCGCCGGGCGCGGAAATAGGTCTGGACGTGGCCGAAATCCAGCCAGTCAGGCGCCGGCTCGGCGCGGACCGGCCGGCTCAGGGCGTAGGCGTTCAGGCCACGGATGAAATCGCCGTCCGCATCAGCGATGGCCTGGCTCAAAGCCTCGGCGTCAGCCACGCGAAAGACGCCGCAGATCACGCTGGCGGCCTCGTCGCCCGCGCCGGCGGCGTCCACGACCGACAATCGCGTCACGCGGCCGCTGTCGACCGCCACCTCGGCCCAGGCGTATTCGTCCGTCTCGGCGCTGACGCCCAGGCTGTCGCCCGGCGCGGCGGACGGCGTCGCCAGGGTGTCGCCGTGCAGGATGACCAGATCGCCCGTGATCGGCCCCACCGCCTCGATGGCCCGGACCAGCGATTCGCCCAGGCTCAGCCCCTCCTCGATGAAGAGCAGTCGCACCCCGGCCGCCTCCAGCCAGGCGCGGTCGGCGGCGGGCGTCTCGAAACCGGCCGGAAGGGTCAGATACAGGGCCTCCAGCCCCGCCATCCGCTCGACCTGAAGCGCATACAGCCGCCGATCCCCGACCGGCAGGAAGCACGGCGGCAGGGGACCGAACTCGGCGCTCAGTTCCTGATCGATATAGGCGGCCGACAGGATCAGGCCGACAGCGGCCGCGCTCACGGTTGCGTATCGCCCAGCAGGGCGCGGATCTGTTCTGGGCTCATGGCCACGAACTCCGACGGGCGCACGGCCCGGTCGTCGACATAGAAGCCGTCGTGGCCGCACCAGGGCTTGCCCACGATCACCTCGTCGAACGGCACCTGGTGACGGCTCAGCCAGTCCAGAATGACCGGCAAGGTATGGACATTGATCTTGCCCACCGCCCCCTCATAGGTGCGCATGTTCCGTGAACTGAAGATCACGACCTCGAAGCCGAGCGCCTTGTATTCGCGCAGGCGTTCGATGACGGCCGAGTTCGGCGCCTTGTCGGCATAGGAATCGGACGAGGCGTGCACCGTCAGGGTGTCGTCCAGATCGATGACCAAACGCTTCATGCGGCCCCTCGCCCGACGGCCGGCGCGGCGGCGATCGTTCCGCCGCTATGTCGCACGACGGCGCGGGCGCGTCGAGCCAGGCGGGATCAGGCCTCGGCCAGTTCCGAGGCCTGTTCGGCCAGGATGGTCAGGCCGGCCGGGGTGACGTCGGCGAAACCGCCCTGAACCTGGAACCGGCGGCGCTGGGCGCCGTCGATCACCGTGACCACGCCTTCGCGCAGGGCGGTCATGAAGGGCGCATGGTCGGCCAGCACGCCGAAGTCGCCTTCGACGCCGGGCGCGTCCACCTGATCCACGAGGCCCGAAAAGACCTCGCGTTCAGGCGACACCAGCGAGAACTGCAGCTTGCCAGCCATGGATCAGGCGGCTTCCGCGGCCAGTTTGGCGGCTTTCTCGACGGCTTCCTCGATCGGGCCGACCATGTAGAAGGCCGCTTCCGGCAGGTGGTCGTATTCGCCATCGCAGATGGCCTTGAAGCTGCGGATGGTGTCGGCCAGCTCCACGAACTTGCCCGGCGAACCGGTGAACTGCTCGGCCACGAAGAAGGGCTGCGACAGGAAGCGCTGGATCTTGCGGGCGCGCGACACGACCAGCTTGTCGTCTTCCGACAGCTCGTCCATGCCCAGGATGGCGATGATGTCCTTCAGCGCCTTGTACTGCTGCAGGATTTCCTGAACGCGACGAGCGACGTTGTAGTGCTCCTCGCCGATCACCAGCGGGTCCATGATCCGGCTGGACGAATCCAGCGGGTCCACGGCCGGGAAGATGGCCAGGGCGGCGATGTCGCGGCTCAGAACCGTGCGCGCGTCCAGGTGGGCGAACGAGGCGGCCGGCGCCGGGTCGGTCAGGTCGTCGGCGGGCACATAGATGGCCTGGACCGAGGTGATCGAACCCTTCTTGGTCGAGGTGATCCGCTCCTGCAGGTTGCCCATCTCGGTGGCCAAGGTCGGCTGATAGCCCACCGCCGACGGGATGCGGCCCAGCAGAGCCGACACTTCCGAACCGGCCTGGGTGAAGCGGAAGATGTTGTCGACGAACAGCAGCACGTCCTTGCCTTCCTCGTCACGGAAATATTCCGCGATCGACAGGCCGGTCAGGGCGACGCGGGCGCGGGCGCCCGGCGGTTCATTCATCTGGCCATAGACCAGGGCGCACTTGGAGCCTTCGGTCGAGCCGTTGTTCTTGGTCGGGTCCACGTTCACGTTGGACTCGATCATCTCGTGATACAGGTCGTTGCCTTCGCGGGTGCGTTCGCCCACGCCGGCCAGAACCGAATAACCGCCATAGGCCTTGGCGATGTTGTTGATCAGTTCCTGCATGGTCACGGTCTTGCCCACGCCGGCGCCGCCGAACAGGCCGGTCTTGCCGCCCTTGGTGTAGGGGCAGATCAGGTCGATGACCTTGATGCCGGTGACCAGGATCTCGGCCGAGGTCGACTGTTCCTCGAAGCTGGGGGCCTCGCGGTGGATCGGGCGGTAAAGGTCGGTCTTGATCGGGCCCTGTTCGTCGATGGGCTGGCCCACCACGTTCATGATGCGGCCCAGGGTGCCCGGACCGACCGGCGCCTGGATCGAGTTGCCGGTGTCGGTGACCGGCTGGCCGCGGGTCAGGCCCTCGGTGGTGTCCATGGCGATGGCGCGGACCATGTTCTCACCCAGGTGCTGGGCGACTTCCAGGACCAGGGTGAAGGGCTCGCCCGTCTTCTGGTCGACGTTCTGGGTTTCCAGCGCGTTCAGGATGGCCGGCAGATGGCCGTCGAACTCGACGTCCACGACGGCGCCGATCACCTGGGCGATGCGGCCGTTGGCGCCGGCGATGGCGGCCTTGGGCGCAGCCTTGGCGGCGGCGGGCTTCTTGGCGGCGGGCGCCTTGGGCGCGGCCGGCTTCTTGGCGGCGGGTTTCTTGGCGGTGGTGTCGGTCATCGGTGCGTTCCGTTCGGAAGGTCGTGTCGGTATCGGATCAGAGCGCTTCGGCGCCGGCGATGATCTCGATCAGTTCGGTGGTGATCTGGGCCTGGCGCTTGCGGTTGTATTGCAGGGTCAGGCTGTTGATCAGGTCGCCCGCGTTGCGGGTGGCGTTGTCCATGGCGCCCATCTGGGCCCCGAAGAAGCTGGCCTGGTTTTCGTACAGGGCGGCCAGGATCTGGGTGGTGATGTTGCGCGGCAGCAGGGTCTCGAGGATTTCCTCCTCGGACGGCTCATATTCATAGACCGCGCCGTTCAGGTCGATCGGCGGGGCGTCGGCGTCGATGACGGCCGGGATCAGCTGGCGCGGGGTCGGGATCTGGGCGATCACCGACTGGAACCGGCTGTAGAACAGGGTCACCACATCGGCGTTGCCGGCCTCGAACTCCTCGGCGATCAGAGCGGCGATCGGCTCGGCGGCGGGCATGCCCACCACCTTGTGGTCGCTCATTTCAAACGTGCGGATGACGCGGTCGCCGAACTGGCGGCTCAGGCCGTCGCGGACCTTGCGGCCGACGGCGATGATGCGCACGTCCTTGCCCGAGGCCAGCAGACTGTTGATCCGCTCCTTGGCCGCGCGGATGACGTTGGTGTTGAAACCACCCGCCAGACCCTTGTCGCCGGTGGCGACCACGATCAGGTGCTTGTGGTCCGCGCCGGTGCCGGCCAGCAGGCGCGGGGCGCCTTCGCCCGACACGCCGGCGGCCAGATTGGCGATCACCGCCGCCATCTTCTTGGCGTAGGGACGGGCGCTTTCAGCCTGTTCCTGGGCGCGCTTCAGCTTGGCCGCGGCGACCATGTTCAGGGCTTTCGTGATCTTCTGCGTGGATTTCACGCTTCCGATCCGATCGCGCATTTCCTTGAGGCTGGCCATTCGGCGCTACTCTCGCTTCTCGGTCAGATCAGGCTCAGGCGAAGGTCTTGGTGAAGGCGGCCAGAACGTCCTTCAGCTCGGCTTCCAGCTCGGCGGTCAGATCCTTCTTGGTGCGGATGCCGTCCAGCAGGCCGGGGTTCGACGACTTGATGCGGGCCAGCAGCTCGGTCTCGAAGCGGCCGATGTCGGCCACGGCGACGGTGTCCAGGTAACCGCGGGTGCCGGCGTAAACCGAGACGACCTGCTCTTCCATGGTCAGCGGGGCGTATTGCGGCTGCTTCAGCAGCTCGGTCAGGCGCGCGCCGCGGGCCAGCAGCTTCTGGGTCGAGGCGTCCAGGTCCGAGCCGAATTTGGCGAAGGCGGCCATTTCCCGATACTGGGCCAGTTCGCCCTTGATCGAGCCGGCGACCTTCTTCATCGCCTTGGTCTGGGCCGACGAGCCCACGCGCGACACCGAGATGCCGACGTTCACGGCCGGGCGGATGCCCTGATAGAACAGGTCCGATTCCAGGAAGATCTGGCCGTCGGTGATCGAGATCACGTTGGTCGGAATATAGGCCGACACGTCGTTGGCCTGGGTCTCGATGATCGGCAGGGCGGTCAGCGAGCCCGAGCCATAGTCGCCGTTCAGCTTGGCCGAACGCTCCAGCAGGCGGCTGTGCAGATAGAAGACGTCGCCCGGATAGGCTTCGCGGCCCGGCGGACGGCGCAGCAGCAGCGACATCTGGCGATAGGCGACGGCCTGTTTCGACAGATCGTCATAGACGATCAGGCCGTGCATGCCGTTGTCGCGGAAGAACTCGCCCATGGCGGTGCCGGCGAACGGGGCCAGGAACTGCAGCGGGGCCGGCTCCGACGCCGTGGCGGCCACGACGATGGTGTATTCCAGCGCGCCCGATTCCTCGAGCGTCTTGACGATCTGGGCCACGGTCGAGCGCTTCTGACCGATGGCGACGTAGATGCAGTACAGCTTGGCGCTCTCGTCGCCAGAAGCGTCTCCTGCGGCGTTGACCGACTTCTGGTTCAGGATGGTGTCGATGGCGACGGCCGTCTTGCCGACCTGACGGTCACCGATGATAAGCTCGCGCTGGCCGCGGCCGACCGGGATCAGGGTGTCGATGGCCTTCAGGCCGGTCTGCATCGGCTCGTGCACCGACTTGCGCGGGATGATGCCCGGCGCCTTGACGTCCACGCGGCGGCGCTCAGTGAATTTGATCGGGCCCTTGCCGTCGATCGGCTCGCCCAGCGGGTTGACGACGCGGCCCAACAGGCCCTTGCCGACCGGCACGTCCACGATCTCGCCCAGGCGGCGGACCTCGTCGCCCTCGCCGATGGCGGTGTCGGCGCCGAAGATCACGGCGCCGACGTTGTCGCGTTCCAGGTTCAGGGCCATGCCCTTCACGCCGGCCTTGGGGAATTCGACCATTTCACCGGCCTGGACGTTGTCCAGACCGTGGATGCGGGCGATGCCGTCGCCGACCGACAGCACCTGGCCGACGTCCGAGACGTCTGCCTCGACGCCGAAATTGGCGATCTGCGACTTCAGGATGGCCGAGATTTCAGCGGCGCGGATATCCATGGGGATCTCTCTGTCTTCGTCTTCTGGGGCGAGCCGTCAGGCCCGCTGCATTCATAGTCGGAGCGCGCTTACGCGCGCTGCATTATTGGTTCTGAAGCGCGTCAAGCGCGCTTCAGGGCGAACTTCATCTGGTCGAGCTTGGTCTTCAGCGAGGCGTCGAACAGCCGCGAGCCGACCTTGACCTTCAGGCCGCCCAGGATCGACGGATCGACGCGGACGGTGGTTTCGGGATCCTTGCCCAGGGCGGCGCGCAGGGCGGCCTGGACCGATTTCAGCTGGGCGGCGCTCAGCGCCTGGGCCGACACCACCTCGGCGGCGACCACGCCGGTCTTCTTGGCGTACAGAGCCTCGAAGGCGCCGATCACGGCCGTCAGGTCGCGGGCGCGGCCGTTGGCGGCCAGCAGGCCCAGGAATTTCCGGGTCGTGGCGTTGAATTTGGCCTTGTCGGCGATGGCGACCAGACCCTTGGCCTGGTCCTCGGCGGCGATGACCGGCGAGGTCAGCAGGCGACGCAGGTCGGCGCTGTCCACGAAGGCGGCGCGCAGCGACTTCAGGTCGGCGCGCACGGCGTCCAGCGCCTTGGTCTCGTCTGCCAGGTCGAACAGCGCCTGTGCATAGCGCTCGCCGACTTCCGTCGTCCTGAAATCGTCAGCCACAGATATAATGTCCGCGCGGGTTAGCGTTCGGGGTTGACCAGCACAAGCGCCGGTCGGTCAAAGGCTTGAAATGCTTGCAGAAAGCATATCGGGAGCGCGTCTTTCGACGTGCCCCCATGCAAAGCCGGGCGCCGGATAGCACCTATCCCCCCAAACCGCAACCGAGGCGGCGGGTCGCAGGGGGGCCGGATTGCGGGACCGGGAACCGCGACGCTAGAAAGACGCTTGGGCAAGCGCCGGAGGGGCGCGGTCGCCCCCCATTTCTATTCAGGACACCGCATGTTCGACAGCATCATCCCGCTGTTCTCCGATCCCGCCGCCTGGGCGGCCCTGGTCACGCTGATCGTGATGGAGGTCGTGCTGGGGATCGACAATCTGATCTTCATCTCGATCCTGTCCAACAAACTGCCGCCTGAGCATCGCTCCAAGGTCCGGCGCATCGGCATTTCGCTGGCGCTGGTCATGCGCCTGGCGCTGTTGTCGACGATCGCCTGGATCGTCACCCTGACGGCCCCGATCTTCACCCTGTTCGGCAACGCCTTCTCGTGGAAGGACGTGATCCTGATCCTGGGCGGCCTGTTCCTGGTGTGGAAGGCGACCAAGGAAATCCACCACTCGGTCGATCCCGCCCCCAGCAAGGACCTGCTGGAGAAGGACAAGAAGGACATCGTCATCAACAACGCCGGGGCGGCGATCTTTCAGATCATCCTGATCGACATCGTCTTCTCGATCGATTCGATCCTGACCGCCGTGGGCATGACCGAGCACCTGCCGATCATGGTCGTGGCCGTGCTGGTGGCGATCACCGTCATGCTGGTGGCCGCCGACCCTCTGGGCGACTTCATCGACAAGAACCCGACCGTGGTCATGCTGGCCCTGGGTTTCCTTTTGATGATCGGCATGGTGCTGATCGCCGAGGGCTTCGGCGCCCATGTGCCCAAGGGCTACATCTACGCCGCCATGGCCTTCTCGGCCGGGGTCGAGATGCTGAACATGTGGTCCCGGCGTGCGACATCGAAGCGTGACGAGGCCGCTCGCCTGCGCACCGCAGCCGATGCCGCCGAGGCCCGCGCCGTCGAGGCAGAAGCCGCGGCGGCTCAGGAACCGCGCAAGCGCTGAACGACCGCGAAAAGGCCGAGCCGGGGGTCTAGCGCCCGGTTTCGGCCTCGACCCGCGCGCGTTCGGCGCGGGTCGCCGCGTCGCGGGCCTGTTTCTCGGCGGCCAGGCGATCCTCGATGGCCACCAGTTCGCGGTTGTTCTGGGCCGAGGCCTCGGCGCGGCTCTGGCCCGGCTGGCGGCCCGTGATGTCGGCGACGGCGACGGGCGTGACGCATCGCCGCTGTTCGGCCCACCACCAGCGGCCCGACTTCTCGCAGCGGTCGCCCGGCTGGGCCCAATAGACCTGATACAGGCCCGCCCCGCCGGCCAGCAGGCCGAACACCACGAAGAACAGAATGCCCAGTCGCGCCGGGGTCAGAAGGCGTTTCATCATGACGGTTTACCCGGCGTTACGTTGACAGGCCCCTTCGGCCGGTCCAATCCCTGCCGCAAGATTCCGGCCAGCTTATGGAATAGCGCAATGAAGGTACTCGTCCCCGTCAAACGGGTGATCGACAGTAACGTCAAGGCCCGTGTGAAGGCGGACCAGACCGGCGTCGATCTGGCCAACGTCAAGATGAGCATGAACCCCTTCGACGAAATCGCCGTCGAAGAGGCCGTGCGCCTGAAGGAAGGCAAGGATCACCACGCCGCCGGCACGGCGACCGAGATCATGGTCGTCTCCATCGGCGTGACCCAGGCTCAGGAAACGATTCGCACCGCCTTGGCCATGGGCGCGGACCGCGGCCTGCTGGTCCAGTCGGACGCCGACCTGGAGCCCCTGGCCATCGCCAAGATCCTGAAGGCCGTGGTCGATGAGGAAAAACCCGACCTGATCCTGATGGGCAAACAGTCGATCGACGGCGACAACAACGCCGTGGGTCAGATGCTGGCGGCCCTGCTGGACTGGCCCCAGGCCACCTTCGCCGGAAAGATTGTGATCGGCGGGGGTGAGGCGACCGTAACCCGCGAGGTCGACGGCGGACTGCAGACCGTGGCGGCGACCCTGCCGGCGGTGGTCACCGTGGACCTTCGGCTGAACACCCCGCGCTACGCCTCCCTGCCCAACATCATGAAGGCCAAGAAGAAGGAGATCGCCATGAAGGCGGTCGCCGACTACGGCGTCGACACCGCGCCGCGCCTGAAGGTTCTGAAGGTCGCCGAGCCGCCCAAGCGGTCGGCGGGCGTCAAGGTCGCCGATGCGGCCGAACTGGTCTCCAAGCTGAAATCCGCGGGGGTGCTGTAATGGCCGTTCTCGTCATCGCCGATCACGACGGCTCGGCCGTCCGCGACACGACGCACAAGACCGTCACCGCCGCCCTGGCCCTGTCGGGCGACGTGGATCTGCTGGTCCTCAGCGAAAAGGGCGCCGGCAAGTCGGTGGCCGACGCCGCCGCCAAGATCTCGGGCGTGCGCAAGGTGCTGCTGGCTGAAGGCGACGCCGTGGGTCATGGCTTGGCCGAGGCGGTCGAGGCGACCGTCCTGCCGCTGGCCGGCGGCTATGACGCCGTGCTGACCCCCGCCAACACCGACGGCAAGAATTTCGCCCCGCGCATCGCCGCCAAACTGGATACGGCGCCGATCTCGGACATCGTGGAAGTCGTCTCGGCCGACACCTTCGTGCGCCCGATCTATGCGGGCAATGCGCTGGAGACGGTCCAGACCGCCGACGCCAAGAAGGTCATCACCGTGCGCCCGACCGCCTTCGCGGCCGCCGCCGAGGCCGGCTCGGCACCGGTCGAGACCGTGACGGCGGGCGAGGCGGCCAAGTCGGCCTTCGTGTCCGAGGAAATGGTCAAGTCGGACCGCCCCGAACTGGGCGCCGCCAAGATCGTGGTCTCGGGCGGTCGCGCCCTGGGCTCGGCCGAGGAATTCCAGGCCGTGATGGACCCCCTGGCCGACAAGCTGGGCGCCGCCGTGGGCGCCAGCCGCGCGGCCGTCGACGCCGGCTACGCCCCCAACGACTATCAGGTCGGCCAGACCGGCAAGGTGGTGGCGCCGCAGCTGTATATCGCCATCGGCATCTCGGGCGCCATCCAGCACCTGGCGGGCATGAAGGACTCCAAGGTCATCGTGGCCATCAACAAGGACGCCGACGCCCCGATCTTCCAGGTCGCCGACTATGGCCTGGTCGCCGACTACAAGACGGCGGTGCCGGAACTGATGGCCGCCCTGGGCTGAGACGGTCCGTCCGGCTGAAACATCAAGGGCGCGGCGCCGAAAGGCCCGCGCCCTTTTTCGCTGTCAGGCGACGGCCCCGCCTGTCATCGGCGAGGCCGTCTTGCCGATCAGACGCCCCTTCGGATCAGACCGCCGCGCGGCGCCGCTGGATCACCAGTGTCGCGCCCCCCGCGAGCATTAGCGCCAACAGGATCGTCGCCCATTCCGACAGGGTCGGCACGACAGCGACCGGGGCGGCGAAGGTTGCGCTGAACTGGGTTTCGAACGTCGGATAACTGACCCACCCGATCCCATCGTATATGGCGAGATAGTAGTCCGGGCTGACGTCCATGGCGTCGGCGGCGATGACGCCGTTCTGCCCGCCAGGCCGATCCAGCCAGAAAATATAGCTCTTTGCCGGATCGAGGACCACGTTCGGGGTCCATGTGAACGGCTCGACGCTCAATAGCGTTACCAGAGTAGGCGTGCCGGTCCAGACCGGCGGCCCGGACGTCCCCGAGCCGGTCCATTCATAGATCGACGGTGTGACTTCAAGGTTCGGCGTAGTGCGCGCCAGGTGGACGGTGAAGCTGGTCAGAGCCGTGTTTGTGGGCGGCGTAAAAACCTGGCCAGGTCGCTGAGCGTCGTGGATCGCCACATGCTGTGAGTTGCCGGTGCTGCCGATGGTTGTCTGGGCCCGGGCTGACGGTGCGGCCAGCCCCAGGGTTAACGCCATGATCAGCGCACCCATAATTCCGATGCATTTTCCAAACATTCCGCCGCCCCGTGGCCCCCTCGATCAGAAGCCTTACGGTCACGCCTAACAGGTGCGTCCGCCCCAACCAGCGAAAATGATCACCCGCACGCATTTTGAGACGCCTGATCGAAGAGGTCGTCTCAGCCCCGCACCTCATCCGGCCGAAGGGTCAGCACCCGCACCCCGTCGCGGGTCACGGCCACCGTATGCTCGAACTGGGCCGACAGCTTTCCGTCGCCGGTGATCACGGTCCAGTCGTCGTCCAGGGTGCGGACCGAGCGGACGCCCTGATTCAGCATCGGCTCGATGGTGAAGACCATGCCTTCCTTCAGCGTCAGTCCGCGCCCCGGCTTGCCGAAATGCAGCACCTGGGGGTCTTCGTGCATTTCGCGTCCGATGCCGTGGCCGCAATAGTCGCGCACGATGGAATAGCCCGCCCGCGTCGCATGGCGTTCGATGGCGTGGCCGATGTCGCCCAGGGTCGCGCCGGGCCGCACCGCCAGAATACCCTTCCACATCGCCTCATAGGTGGTGCGCACCAGCCGCCGCGCCTGGGGCCCCACCTGGCCGACCAGATAGGTCTTGCTGGAATCCGCGATCCAGCCGCCCTTCTCCAGGGTGATGTCCAGATTGACGATATCGCCGTCCTTCAGGATCTCGTCCTTGGACGGCACGCCGTGACAGACCACGGCGTTGGGCGAGCTGTTCAGCACGAAGCCATAGCCATACTGGCCCTTGCTGGCGGGCCGGGCCTTCAGGTCGTCGGTGATGAAGGCCTCGACCCGGTCGTTGATCTCCAGCGTGCTCATGCCCGCCAACGTCAGCCCGTCCAGATGGGTGAAGACCGAGGCCAGCAGACGCCCGGCCTCGGCCATCTGCTCGACCTCCTGCGGGGTCTTGGTCATGCCGCCAGATCGGGCGCGCCCACCCCCGCCGCCGCCAGTTCGCGCGCCGCCAGTTCCTGGAAACTGAGGCCGGGATTCAGTTCGCACAGCATGCCGATCCTGATCCAGAAAGCCGCCTGGCCATTGATCGAGCGGCATGAGGCGCGGCTGGCCCGGCGCAACTGTTCGTGCAGATCGTCCTCGATATTGACGATGCCCATGGCGGACCCTCGACTAAGCGTTTCGTATATGAAACATATATAGGCCGGCCCAGACAGGCAAGACACGGGCGCGTCCATTTGCCGTAACGGGTCCGATCTGGTCTGTACGCGGCCATGGCCGATCTGTTCGTCAAGCTGCAACCCGGCGCCTCGGCCGACCGGATCGAAGGCTGGGAGACCGATCCCGAGGGACGGCCGGTGCTGAAGGTGCGGGTCCGCGCCCGGCCGGTGGACGGGGCGGCGAACGACGCCCTGATCCGGCTGCTGGCCCCGGCCCTGGACGTGCCCCGGTCGGCCGTGACGCTGGAACGCGGGGGCCAGTCGCGGCTGAAGCGCCTGGCCATCGCCGGGCTGGATCAGGCCGAGGTTAAACGTCGCATTACAGCAATGTAATGAAATCCGCCTTTGACGGACGATCCGTCACGGCCTTCTATCGCCTCGGCCATGCAGCCTCGGCATGGCGTGGGGGAGCGTTTCCGATGAGATCATACCGCCTGACCGGCGCCAGCCTGGCCGTGCTGTCGGCCCTGGCGCTGGGCGCCTGCGCCACCACCGGCTCGACCGCTGGAGATTCGTCATCCGGGGCCGCCGCGCCCAAGCCGCGCGAGGCCCTGGCCCCCGGCCTGGATGTCGCGGCCAACCCCGATCCCTATCCGTCCACCTATGCCGCCCTGCCGCGCGAGAACATGGCCATTGTCGGCGCCACCGTGCTGACCGGCGCGGGCCAGAAGATCGACAATGGCGTGGTGGTGGTCACCGACGGGCGCATCACCGCCGTCGGCGGCGCCCAGACGCCGGTTCCGGCCGGTCACCGCGTCGTGGATGCGCGCGGCCGCTTCGTCACCCCCGGCGTCATCGACACCCACAGCCACCTGGGCGTCTATCCCTCGCCCGGCGTCACGGGCATGAGCGACGGCAACGAGGCAACCAGCCCCAACACCGCCCAGGTGTGGGCCGAACACAGCCTGTGGCCCCAGGACCCGGGCTTCAACACCGCCCGCGCCGGCGGGGTGACCACGCTTCAGATCCTGCCCGGCTCGGCCAATCTGTTCGGCGGTCGCGGCGTGACCGTGCGCAATGTGCCCTCGATCACCATGCAGGGCATGAAATTCCCCGGCGCCCCCTATGGGCTGAAAATGGCCTGCGGCGAGAACCCCAGCCGCGTCTATGGCGGGCGCAACAGCTCGCCGGCCACCGGCATGGGCAATATGGCCGGCTATCGCGCCGCCTTCATCGCCGCGCGCGAGTACAAGGCCCGGTGGGACAAATGGCGCGAGGACGGCCAGGGTTCGCCCCCGACCCGCAACCTGCAGCTGGAGACCCTGACCGGCGTGCTGGACGGATCGATCCTGGTCCAGAACCACTGCTACCGCGCCGATGAAATGGCCATGATGATGGACCTGGCGACCGAGTTCGGCTTCCGCATCACCGCCTTCCACCACGCCATCGAGGCCTACAAGCTGGCGCCGCAACTGGCGCGGGCGGGCATCTGCGCCGACATGTGGACCGGCTGGTGGGGCTTCAAGATGGAGGCCCTGGACGCCATCGAGGCCAACGCCGCCATCGTCGACGCCCAGCCGAACAGCTGCGCCGTCATCCATTCCGACGACGCCCAGCTGACCCAGCGCCTGAACCAGGAGGCCGCCGCCGCCCTGGCCGCCGGGCGCCGCATCGGCATGGACATCCCCGAGGAACGGGCCATCGCCTGGATCACCCTGAACCCGGCCCGGTCGCTTGGCATCGCCGACCAGACCGGATCGCTGGAGACTGGCAAGCGCGCCGATGTGGTGATCTGGAGCGCCAATCCGTTCAGCGTCTACGCCCGCGCCGACCAGGTGTTCATCGACGGGTCGCTGACCTTTGATCGCGCCAACCCCGCCTATCAGCCCGTGTCGGACTTCGAGCTGGGCCAGCCTGGCTTCGGCATCGCCGCCGCCAACGTCGATCAGGGAGCCCGCTGATGCGCCTCAAGAGCCTCATCCTGGGCGCAGCCCTTCCTGCGATTCTGGGCGCCCTCGCCCTGACCGCGCCCGCCGCCGCCCAGTCGCTGACCGCCATCACCGGCGGCCGGGTGCTGACCGGAACCTCGGTGATCGAGAACGGCACGGTGGTGATCCAGAACGGCCGCGTGGTCTCGGTCGGAACCGGCCCGGCCCCCAGCGGCGCCCGCGTGATCGACGCGCGCGGCAAGACGGTGACCCCCGGCTTCGTCGCCGTGGATTCCGGCCTGGGCGGGTCCGAGATCGGCTCCGTGCGCGGGTCCGACGACCTGAGCAACAGCGCCAACTCCATCTCGGCTTCGTTCGACGTCTCCTATGGGCTGGACCCCTGGTCCTTCACCCTGCCGGTGGCGCGCCTGGGCGGGGTGACCCGCGCCGTGGTCACGCCCAGCCATGCGGGCGGCGGCGGCGGCGCCCACGCCCATGACGACAGCGACTTCGCCGGCGTCGGCCACGCCGGCCTGCAGTCGCCGGGCCTGTTCGCGGGCCAGGCGGCGATCATCGACCTGGGCCAGGGTGGAGAAATCCTGGTCCAGCCGCGCGTGGCCATGGTGGCCCCGTTCGGCGAGGCCGGGGCCGGCATCGCCGGCGGCGCCCGCGGGGCCCAGTTCGTCCAGTTCAAGGAAACCCTGGCCGAGGTGCGCCTGTACGCTCGCAACCGCGCCGCCTACGACCGGGCGGCCCTGCGCGATCTCAGCCTGTCGCGCGCCGACCTGGAGGCCCTGATCCCGGTGGTCGAGGGGCGGATGCCGCTGATCGTCACCGTGCGTCGCGCCGCCGACATCCGCCAGGTGCTGCGCCTGGCCCGCGAGGAAGGGGTGAAGATCATCCTGGACGGCGCCGAGGAAGGCTGGCTGGTGGCCGAAGAGATCGCCGCCGCGCGTGTTCCCGTGCTGCTGGACGTGACCAACAACCTGCCCTCGAACCTGGAGATGCGGGCCGCCCGCATGCAGAACGCCGCCGTTCTGGACGCCGCCGGGGTGGTGATCGCCATCAAGGGGGCCGAAGGCTCGACCCATCGGGCGCGGGAACAGCGGTACAACGCCGGCAACGCCGTCTCGCACGGCCTGCCCTACGCCGCCGCCATCCGCGCCATCACGGTGAACCCGGCGCGCATCTTCGGCATGGACGGCCGCTTTGGCGAGCTGCGCCCCGGCGCAGCGGCCGATGTGGTGGTCTGGTCCGGCGATCCGCTGGAGCCGCTGAGCCTGGCCGAAGCCGTCTATATCGACGGCGAGGAACAGCCGATGACCAGCCGCCAGTTCCTGCTGCGCGACCGCTACGCCCGGCCGGGAACCCTGCCACCCGCCTATAGCCGGTAACGCGACGCGGTCGTTCGCGGCTTGAGGCATGATCGCCGCCTAGGCTCACGACGCGGTCGTTCGCGGCTTGAGGCCGGGTAGGCTAAGGAAGGGGGATGAGCGCGTCCCCCATCCTGTACATCGACGCCGACGCCTGTCCGGTGAAGGAAGAGGCCTATCGCGTCGCCCGCCGCTATGGACTGAAGGTGTTCGTGGTGTCGAACGCCTGGATCAATGTCCCGCGCGAGGCACTGATCGAACAGGTGGTGGTCGACGCCGGCCCCGATGTCGCCGACGACTGGATCGCCGAACGGGCGGGTGTCGGCGATGTGGTCGTGACCCAAGACATTCCCCTGGCCGACCGCTGTCTGAAGGCGGGCGCCCAGGCGATCCGGCCAAATGGACAGGCGTACAGCACGGACTCCATCGGTTCGGCCCTGGCGGGGCGGATGATCGGCGAGCATCTGCGGTCGATGGGAACGGCCACATCCGGCCCGCCGCCGTTCTCGCCCGCCGACCGCTCGCGCTTTCTTCAGGGCCTGGACGCGGCCGTGGTGCGCGCGATGAAGGCCGTCCGATGATCCCCGTGCCGGAAGACGAGCTGGAGTTCCGCTTCTATCGCGCGGGCGGGCCGGGCGGCCAGAACGTCAACAAGGTGGCCACGGCGGTGCAGATGCGGTTCGACGTGCGCGCCTCGCCCAGCCTGAGCGAGGCGGTCAAGGCGCGGCTGCTGAAACTGGCGGGATCGCGCGCCACCCTGGACGGGGCCATCCTGATCAACGCCGTGCGTTTCCGCACCCAGGAGCGCAACCGCGCCGACGCCATAGAGCGGTTGCAGGGGCTGCTGGACCAGGCGGCCGTGGCGCCGACCTATCGCGTGCCGACCCGTCCGACCCGCGCCTCGAAGGAACGAAGGCTGGAGGCCAAGTCCAAACGGTCGGGCATCAAGAGCGGGCGCAGCAAGCCCAGCCTGGACTGAACCGCTGACTGAACCGCTGACTGGGCCGCCTACTGCGCCTGGGCCGGGCGGAACAGCAGCAGGGCGATCTCGTCCTCGGCGTTGAAGGCGATGATCCACTGGGTCCGGGCGTTGGCGAAATCCAGGGCGAACAGCTCGGCGCCCTGTTCCTGGCCGACATAGATCACCTCCTGCAGTTCGCCGAACCCCTTGATGATCGGGATCAGCCGGGCCTCCTGGCCGCGCATGCGTTCGGCCAGGTCGGCGCTGAAGACCGCATAGTCCAGGCCCGCCCCCTGGGCGGCGGCGACCACGGCGCGCAGGGCGTCCTCGGCCCGCTTCACGTCCGGCCCGATCTGCTCGGCCTGGATCGGCGGCGGCGTCTGGATGGCGGCCGCGGCGGCGGCCTGGGCCGCCGGATCATCGAAGGCGTTGGGCAGGCGCGCGGCGGCGGCGGGCACCGCGGGCGGCGTCTCCTGGGCGACGGCCAGGGCCGGTGCGGCGGACAGGCTCAGGACGGCGGCGGCGATCAGGGTCTTCATGGGCGGGTCTCCGCGAGGTTCAGCCCACAATGCCCGGCCAAAGCGACAAGACAAGGGCGGTCGCCGTCATGCCCAGCAGCACCGCCAGAACCGCCGCGACCCAGCCCGGACCGCGCACCCGTTCGATCACCACCGTCTGGGGCTGGGGCGGGTTTTGCACCAGGCGCGAGATCGCCTTCAGCGCCGCCAGGGTCTCGTCCAGCGCCTCCTTGGCCTGGGCCGCCGGGCCCAGTTCGCGCCGGATCCAGCGTTCGACCACCGGCCGGGCCGCGTTCCACAGGTCGTGGTCGGGGTTCAGCCGCCGGGCCACGCCTTCGACCGACACCATGGTCTTTTGCAGCAGGATCAGCTCGGGCCGCAGATGCATGTCGAACAGGGCGGTGATCTCGAACAACTGGCCCAGCAGCCGACCCATCGACACCTGGGACGCCTGGCGGCCGATCACCGGCTCGCCCACCGCGCGCAGGGCCTGGGCGAAGGCGTCGACCGAATGGTGGGGCGGGACATATCCAGCCTCGAAATGGACGCGGGCGATGCGGTCATAGTCGCGGCTCAGGAACCCCCACAGGATCTCGGCCAGATAGCGGCGCTCGGCCGGACCCAGGCGGCCGACAATGCCGAAATCCACCGCCGTCACCTCGGCCGGGGCGCGGGCGAACAGATTGCCCTCGTGCAGGTCGGCGTGAAACGCGCCGTGATCCAGCGCCTGGCTCAGGAAGGCGCGCACGATGTTGTCGGCCAGGGCGTTGCGGTCCAGGCCCGGCTGGTCGGCGGCGGCCGGATCGGTCATCGGCAGGCCCGGCGCCCATTCCAGCGTCAGCACCCGGCGTCCGACCCCGTCCCAGACCACGCCCGGCGCCGACATATGGCCGCCGCCGTCCGCCGCCGAGGCGCGCATGATGTCGCCCAGCTCCGACGCCGCCGCCGCCTCCAGCCGCATGTCCAGTTCCAGCTGCAGGGCGCGGGCCACCGTCTCGACAAAGGCCGCCGGCTCCAGCCGCCGGGCCACCGGCACGAACCGATGCGCCAGCCGCGCCGCCAGACGCATGGCGTCCAGCCCCTTGGTCACCCGCTGTTCCACGCCGGGGCGCAGCACCTTGACCGCCACCTTGCGGCCGTCGGCCAGCCAGGCCGGATGCGCCTGGGCCAGGGAGGCGGCGGCCACCGGTTCGCCGAAGTCGATGAACAGGCTTTCGACCGTCCGGCCCAGCGAGCGCTCGATCTCGGCCCGGGCCTGATCGGTCGGGAACGGGGGCAGCCGGTCCTTCAACCGCCCCAGATCGGACGCGAACTGGGCGCCGAAGATGTCGGCCCGCGTGGCCAGCACCTGGCCCAGCTTGATCGCCACCGGCCCCAGGCGTTCGCACGCCCGCGCCAGCCGCTCGCCCGGCCGCCCCTGGCGCGCCTGACGCCCGGCGAACAGATGCAGCAGATGGGCGATCCAGCGCACCGAAACCGGCAGCAGGGGCGTGATCTCGCGCGGGGCCAGGGCGTCGTGGCGGATCAGGACGCCCAGCCAGCCGACCAGCCGCAGGGCCGCGCCCAGCGGATCGCGCACCGGCAGGGCGCGCGGCGCCTGGGGCGGGGTCTTGACGTTCAGCCGGCTCAGATCGCCCACCCGTGGTGCAGGGCCGCGATGCCGCCCGACAGATTGGTGCAGGTGACGCGCGAAAAGCCCGCCTGTTCGATCATGCGGGTGAAGGTCGCCTGATCCGGGAAGCGGCGGATGCTCTCGACCAGATACTGATAGCTGTCGCGGTCGCCCGCCACCCAGCCGCCGATGCGCGGAATGGCGTGGAAGGACCAGGCGTCATAGGTGCGCCGCACCGGCCCCGCGACCGGGCGCGAAAACTCCAGGCACAGGAACCGTCCGCCGGGCTTCAGCACCCGCCGCGCCTCCTTCAGGGCGCCGGTCACGTCCGAGACGTTGCGGATGCCGAAACTGATCGAATAGGCGTCGACCGAGGCGTCGGGCAGCGGCAGGGCCATCGCGTCGCCGACGGTCCAGCTCATCTCCGGCTCGCCGCCCTTTTCGACCCCGGCCAGGATCATCTCGGCGTTGTAGTCCAGGACAATGACCGAGGCGTCGGCCCCGCCCATTCTCTGCTGGGCACCGCGCGCCATCTTGGAATAACGCCGCGCCATGTCGCCGGTGCCGCCCGCAACATCCAGGATCACTTCGCCCGGACGAGGGTTCAGCTTGGCCGCCGCCGCGTCCTTCCACAGCCGGTGAACGCCCGCGCTCATCAGGTCGTTCATAAGATCGTATTTGCCGGCCACGCTGTCGAAGACGCCGCGCACCAGACGCACCTTCTCGCGCGCCTCGACGTCCTTGAAACCGAAGGGGGATGTGGCCGTATCGCTCATGCAGGCGGGTCTAGCCTTTCGGCGCGGCCCCGTCATCCTTCGCCGTCGTCGCGGGGCGTCGCGCCGGCGGCGAAACGGGGATGGGCGCACCCAGCCGCACCAGGGCCTGATCGTACAGGCGCACCAGATTGGTCTCCTGCTGGATCAGATCTTCAAGATACAGGGTCATGCGCAGCATCTGACGGTGGGCGTCGCCCTCGTCGGTCAGGATGTCCAGAAGACCCACGGCGTTGTCGTAACCGGCGCGATTGATACTCTCCAGGCTTTCCTGGGCGCGATAGACCTGGGCCAGGATGAACACCTCCTCGGCGTCCATGTGCTCGAACAGGTCATTAGCCGAAACGCTGGTCCACACCGCGTCGCGCAGCGCGGCCAGATGCAGGCCGGACCCGCCGAACAGGGCCTGGATGGCCGGCTCGGCCGTCTTGCGCGTCACCTCGGTCGCGTCGGGCATGCCCCCCGCCTGGGCGAAGGCCCGCTTCAGTTGGCGATGATGGGGGATGTAGTAGTCCGACCCCAGTTCGGCGCGGTTGGCGGTGATCTCCTGAATCAGGAAGGCCCGCATCTCGGCCACGCGATGGGCGGTGCGCCGTTCCTCGGCCCAGTTGGTCAGAGCCAGGGCCAGGATCACCGAAAAGACGATCAGCACGCTCTCGAACACCGCGCGCGGCAGCCAGCGCCGCCAGCGCGCGAAGGGATGGCGTCGGATCGGGGCTTCGGTCGCCGGTTCGGTCATGGATGCAGCTTGAGCGGATTTCGCCGCATCCGCCAAGTCCCGCCCGCGGCTTGCCGCCGGACGCGGCGACCGCTAACCCCAATGACATCCGCTGTCCGGGGAGGCGCCGCCATGTCCAGTTCCGTCATCGAGGTTCCGCAGGCCCTGGCCGATCTGCCCGCCTGGCGTCGCGCCGACGATCCGCGTCCGGCCATCGCCCGCAGCCTGGCCTTCGCGGACTTCAACGCCGCCTGGGGCTTCATGAACCGCGTGGCCCTGAAAGCCGAGACGATGGACCACCATCCCGAATGGTCGAACGTCTACAACCGGGTCGAGGTGCTGCTGACCACCCATGACGCCGGGGGCGTGACCGACAAGGACGTCGCCCTGGCCCGATTCATCGATTCCATCGCCGGAGACGCGAAATGAGCGCCGTCAAACAGGGCCGCGTCGCCGGCAAGACCGTGCTGATCACCGGCGCGGCGGGCGGCCTGGGCGCGGCCATGGCCTGGATGCTGGCGCGGCACGGCGCCCGCGTGGCCGTGACCGACATCGACGGCGCCCGCGCGGCCGACCTGGCCCAGGCGATCAACGCCGAGATCCCCGGCGCCGCCTTCGCCCACGCCCATGACGTGGCCGACGAGGACCAGTGGGCCGCCGTCATCGCCGCCGCCGTGACCCAGATGGGCGGGCTGTCGGTGCTGGTGAACAACGCCGGCGTCGGCGGCGCCCTGGCCTTCGCCGACAGCGACACGGCCGAGAACTGGCAACGCCAGTACGAGATCAACCTGCGGTCGGTGATGTTCGGCTGCAAGCACGCCATGCCGCACCTGCGCGCCAGCGCCCCGGCCTCGATCATCAACATCTCCTCGATCGCCGGGCTGGCGGCCGCGCCGGGCATGGGCGCCTATTGCGCCACCAAGGCAGGGGTGTGGATGTACACCAAGGCCGTCGCCCTGGAGACCGCCAAACAGGACTGGAACGTGCGCTGCAACTCGGTGCACCCGGTGTTCATCAACACCCCGATCCTGGAGCCCTTCATCGCCATGGCCGGCGGCGACGAGGCCAAGACTCACGAACGGCTGGCGCGCGGCATCCCGATGAAGCGGATCGGCGAACCGGACGATGTGGCCTATTGCGTCCTTTATCTGGCGTCGGACGAATCGCGGTTCATCACCGGGTCCGAGTTCAAGATCGACGGCGGCATGACGGCGCAGTAACCGGAACATCCGCTCATTCCCGCGAAAGCGGGAACCCAGTCCTTTGGGCGGTGCGGCTTCGGGGCGTTTCGCTCGGGCTGATCCAGGCTTCTGAACGCGCGGCTCTTACTGGATCCCCGCTTTCGCGGGGATGATCGGAAGGGGCGTTACAACCCCGGATCCCAGACGCCCGCGTCGCGCATGCGGCAGTCGCGGGCTTCTTCGGCGCGGCCGTTCATCTCGGTCGCCAGCTTGCAGATGGCGGTCGAAACGGTGGCCTTGTGCACCCCCGGCACCACGGCGTGGGCGAAGGCGCAGGCCGCCAGCTTGATCAGGTGCAGGCCGAATCGCGACGAAGCGGCCATATGCTCGAAATAGCTCTCCTTCACCTCGCGCGGGTGATCGAGAAACAGACGGTTCAGCGTGCCCTTCATGGACCGGGACTGTAACCCGGTCCGGCGCATCCCACTACCCGAGCGTGACGATTTGGCTTAAAGCGCGCCGTTTCCCGATCGCGCAGGACCGCCCCACCGATGACCGACGCCTCGCAGAAGACCTTTCGCTGGGACGACCCGCTGGACCTGGACGGTCGCCTGACCGACGACGAGGCGATGATCCGCGACGCCGCGCGCGCCTATGCGCGGGACCGGCTGTTGCCGCGCATCGTGCCGGCCTTCCGCGACGAGACCTTCGACCGGGCCATCATGACCGAGATGGGCGAGATGGGCTTTCTGGGGGCCATGCTGCCGGAACAGTATGGCGGCTCGGGCGCCAGCCACGTGGCCTATGGCCTGATCGCGCGCGAGATCGAGGCCATCGACAGCGGCTATCGCAGCGCCATGAGCGTGCAGTCGTCCCTGGCCATGTATCCGATCTACGCCTTCGGCTCGGAGGAGCAGAAGATGCGCTTTCTGCCGCGCATGGCGGCGGGCGAGCTGATCGGCTGTTTCGGCCTGACCGAGGCCGACGGCGGCTCGGACCCGGCGGCGATGAAGACCAAGGCGGAGAAGGTCGCGGGCGGATACCGGCTGAACGGCGCCAAATACTGGATCACCAACTCGCCCATCGCCGACCTGGCGGTGGTGTGGGCCAAGCTGGACGACAAGATCCGCGGCTTCATCGTCGAGCGCGGCATGGACGGCTTCACCACCGACAAGATCGGCGACAAGCTGTCGCTTCGCGCCTCCATCACCGGCGACATCGGCCTGAACGACGTGCTGGTGCCCGAAGAGAACCTGCTGCCGGGGGTCCAGGGCCTGCGCGGGCCGTTCTCATGCCTGAACAAGGCCCGCTACGGCATCGCCTGGGGGGCCATGGGGGCGGCCGAGTTCTGCCTGCACGCCACGCGCGACTATGTGGCCGAGCGCATGCTGTTCGGACGGCCGCTGTCGGCGCGCCAGCTGGTGCAGAAGAAGCTGGCCGACATGCAGACCGAGATCTTCCTGGGGTTCGAGGGCGCCTATGCCCTGGGCCGGCTCCTGGACACCGGCGCCTGGGTGCCGGAGGCCATCTCGATGATGAAGCGCAACAACTGCGGCAAGGCCCTGGCCATCGCCCGCGAGGCCCGCGACATGCACGGCGGCGCCGGCATCACCGGGGAAATGCACGTCATGCGCCACGCCATGAACCTGGAAACCGTCAACACCTACGAAGGCGCCCACGACGTCCACGCCCTGATCCTGGGCCGCGCCATCACGGGGCAGAGCGCGTTCTGAGGCGTCAGCAACGGTCAGGCGAAAGCCCCGCGCGCCCGCGATAAGACCTGCGCGACCCGCGATCTTGTCGTTTCGGCGCATGGCCGTATCGTCGCGGGGAATGCGGGGGAGGCCGCCTTGACCGACGACGCCATCGAAACCGCGCCCGAAGACGACGCCTTCGCCCAGCTGCGCGAGGTGTTCGCCGGCCGCCGCGCCCTGGTGCTGGAAGACGACCCGGCCCTGTCCGAGCACGTCACCGAACGGCTGCTGACCGCCGGGTTCGAGGCCGTGGACCGGTTCGACCGGGGCGAGGATGTGCTGAACGCCGTCGCCGCCCAGACCTATGACGTGCTGATCCTGGACCGGCTGACGGCCGGGCTGGACGGGCTGGAGACCCTGCGTCGCCTGCGCGCCGGCGGCGGGCCGTCGGCCGAGGCGCCGGCCCTGATGCTGACCGCCCTGGGCGGCGAACGGCAGAAGGTCGAGGGGCTGCTGGGCGGAGCCGACGACTATCTGGCCAAGCCGGTGGGGGACGAGGAGCTGGTGGCCCGCATCGCCGCCCAGCTGCGCCGCGCCGCGCGCCCGGCCAAGGCGGCCGGCGGCGGCGAGGTGGTCAACGGCCCGTTCCGCCTGGCGCCCGGCCCGCGCACCCTGAAGTTGGAACGGAACGGCGAAAGCCGCCTGATCGACCTGTCGCCGCTGGAGTTCGCCATCGTGGCCGAGCTGATGACCGCGCGCGGCCAGCCGGTGACCAAGACCATGCTGTGGGACCGGTGCTGGATCGAGTGGAATTTCCTGCCCGACAATTTCGTCAACATCATCGACGCCCGCATTTCGGCCCTGCGTCGCCGCCTGAAGGAACAGGCGCCCGAACTGCCCGAGGAATGGCATCCGCTGATCGTCTCGGCCCGCAGCCAGAGCCTGGTGTTCCGCGACCTGGACGGGGCCTGAGGTGACGCCGTTCCGCGCCCTGATCGGTGCTGTGGGCGGCTGGATCGGGCGACGCACCACGACCCAGCTGTCGGCCGCCCTGGCCATATTGGCGGCGGCGGCCCTGTCGGCCTCGCTGTTCGCCACCGGCCTGGCGGCGCGGATGGACCAGCGCGAGCAGGCGGCCCTGGCGGCGCTGGACGACTATGGCGCCATGGTCTCCAAGCTGGGCGAACAGGCGACCCTGACGACCGAGGCCCTGACGCCGGGCGACGCGGCCTTCCTGTCGGCCTGGCTCAGCGCTTTCCAGAACGGCCCGACCCGCGACCAGCGCAGCCTGGAAGAGACCTGCCGCACCGGCCGGGGCGGCGCCGGCGTGCGCTTCATCCGCGCGCCGGTGGGCAAGCCGGCGGGCCTGGCGGCGCTGGAGACCGGCCGGGCCGAACGCCTGCCGCGCCTGGGCCCCGACCTTTATCTGGTGCAGCTGGACAAGGGATCGCTGTGCTCCAACCGCGCCGTCGAGGCGGTGGTGGTGCGCCGTACGGCCGGGTCGCTGAACATCATCGTCGGCCGGGTGGTGGAACCGTCGGGCGAGGCCTGGGGCTGGGCCGTTCTGGCCGTCCTGGCGACCGGGGCGGTGATCCTGGGGTCGGGACTGGCGGCCGCCCTGTTCGCCCGACGTCGCCTGACCAGCGCCCTGGCCGAGGTCAGCGAGGCGCTGGACCGCGCCGCCACCGGCGACCTGTCGCGCCGCGCGCCCGAGGTCGGGGTGGCCCCCGAACTGACCGAGCTGACGGCCAAGGTCAACCGCACCCTGGACCGGTTGCAGGAGCTGCTGACCTGGATGCGGGATTCCTCGGACCAGCTGGCGCATGATTTCCGCACCCCCCTGGCGCGGGCCACGGCGCGGCTGGAGCAGTTGCAGGACGCGACCGGCGCGGCCCGTCGCAAGGCCCTGGCCCAAGAGGCGGGCGAAGACCTGATGGCCCTGACCCGCGCCATGAACGACGCCCTGGCGCTGCGTGACGGCGCGGCCTGGGTGTTCGAGGACGTGCGGCTGGACCAGCTGTTGCACCAGGTCGCCGAACTGTATGAGCCGCTGATCGAGGCGCGCGGCGGGGCGATGACGGTCCAGGCGGACGGGCCGGTGACCATATTGGGGGTCCGCACCCTGATGCAGCGGGCCCTGGCCAATCTGGTCGACAATGCGGTCAAACATTCCCCCGACGGCGGGCGGGTGATCCTGCGGGCCTGGCGCGACGAGACGGGCTGCGGCGTCTCGATCACCGATCAGGGGACAGGGTTCGATCCCGCCGCCCCTTGCCGCGTCGAGGGGGTGGAAAGCCACGGCATGGGCCTGCCGTTCGTGCGGGCGGTGGTGCATCGCCACGGCGGACGGCTGACGGTTGATGACGCCGCGCCGGGAGCAGTCGTCACGGCGCATTTCCCCCGCTAGGGTAGGGGTCCGAACATGAGGGTTCCCATGCGCCGCCTGCCGACCGTTTCGATCCTGAGCCTTGTCATCGCCGCCGGCCTGTCGGGCGGGGCCATGGCCCAGACCGCCTATCAGCAGGCGATCCAGCGCGCGCCGGCGACCAGCGAATTCCCCATGCCCTATGACAGCAGCCGCGGGGTGTTCAGCTTCGCCGCCGGGCTGGAGCGCAGCCTGCCGGCCGTGGTGCAGGTGACGACCCTGGGCGTGTCGCAGGGGCCGACGACGGGCGGCGGCGAACCCTCGCCCATCTCGGGCGGATCGGGCGTCATCGTCGATGCGGCCGAAGGGATCATCGTCACCAACAACCACGTCATCAAGGGCGGCCAGAAATACACGGTCGATCTGATCGACGGCCGGCTGTTCGATGCGGTGCTGATCGGCGCCGATCCGGCCACCGACATCGCCGTGCTGAAGATCGAAGGCGAACGCCTGACCCAGGTCGAGACGATCGATTCCGACACCCTGCGCACCGGCGACCTGGCCTTTGCCGTCGGCTATCCGCTGGGGCTGGACCAGACCCTGACCATGGGCGTCATCTCGGGCCTGAACCGCTCGGGCCTGGGCGACGCGATCGAGGACTATATCCAGACAGATGCGGCCGTGAACTCGGGCAATTCGGGCGGGCCGCTGCTGGACAGCCGGGGGCGGCTGATCGGCATCAACACCTCGATCCTGTCCGGCGGCCTGGGCGGCGGCAACGACGGCATCGCCTTCGCCGTGCCGACCCGGATCATGCGCCATGTGGTCGATCAACTGCGCACCCATGGCGAGGTGCGGCGCGGCAAGGCCGGCGTCATCGTCGGCTCGCTGAACGCCAAGCGCGCCCAGGCCCTGGGTCTGCGGATCGTGCGCGGGGCGGTGGTGGACGACGTGGCCCCCGGTTCGCCGGGCGAGCGGGCGGGCCTGCGGCGCGGCGACGTCATCGTGCGCCTGGGCGACCGGCCGGTGGCCAACGCCGGATCGGTGCAGACGGGCGTGGGCATGGCCGCGCCGGGAACCAGCCTGCGCATCGTCTATCTGCGCGACGGTCAGGAAACCTCGGCCTCTCTGGCGGTCGAGGCGGGCGAGACGCCGCGCGTCGTGGCCGGCCGCGACGTCGTGGCCGCCCTGGGCGCCCAGATCGGCGACCGCGACGGCCGCCTGATGGTTCTGTCGGTCGAGGGCGGATCGCCCGCCGCCACCGGCCGACTGAAGGCGGGGGATGTGATCGTTTCGGTCGCGGGCCGGGCCGTGGGCGACCGCGCCGCCCTGGCCGCCGCCCTGGGCGCCACCTCGGACAGCGTGACCCTGACGGTTCGGCGCGGCGGCGAAACCCTGGACCTGACGATTTCGGGATAGGGCCAGACAGCAAAACGCCCGCTCGGCCGGGAGGGGGAGGGTGGCGGAGCGGGCGTCTCGCTTGGAGGAAGCATCGGCCCGCCGAAGCCCTTAGATGGAAGATCCAGGGGGCTGGGGGGGCTGTTCAGGATCCGGGACCGTTCCGAACTCCGGCGAGCCGATGATTGAAACCTCGGCCCCCAAACAGGCGGGCGAAGGACCGAAACAGGGCCTTTTCGTGTCGGTTTCGTTAAGGGCCCTTCGCGCGTGAAATCGGCGGTCGGACGGTTGCGCCGGGCCGGCGCCCGCCTAATCTCAGGGTCATGAGCTTCGACGTCTCCGGCGCGCCGCCCCTGCCCGGTCCGGTCTTTTTCGACCGGCGCGAACTGACGCAGATTCTGTCGGTCTATGGGCGACTGGTCGCGGCGGCCGAGGCGCGGGACTACGCCCTGTCCGATGGGCGCGAGGCGGCCGAGTTCGCCGTCTTTCGCCGCACCGGCGACGCCCCCGCCTGGCGCATTGAGAAACGTCCCGCGCTTCAGACTCGCCAGGGCCAGTGGGCGGTGTTCGGCGAGGGCGGCCAGATTCTGAAACGCGGCCGCGACCTGGCCCAGGTTCTGCGCGTGTTCGAAAGCCGGCGCTTCACCGTGGTGCGCTGACGCTTTTTGCGCGCCGCGCCCGCGAAAACCTCTGGCGCCCCCTCGGGCCGGTTTGCGATGATGGCGCGACTTTCAAGGCAGGGCGGATGACCGGACACGGGGCGGGCGACTACAAGGACCTGGTGGTCTTTCTGGCGGCGGCCGGAGTTCTGGTGCCGCTGTTCAACCGGTTCAAGGTCAGCCCGGTGCTGGGGTTCCTGGCGGCGGGGGTGCTGCTGGGGCCGGACGGGCTGGGGCGGTTCGCCGACACCCTGCCGTGGCTGCGTTACCTGACCATCGGCGACGAGGCCCAGATGCGCCAGCTGTCCGAGCTGGGCGTCGCCTTTCTGCTGTTCATGATCGGGCTGGAGCTGTCGTGGGAGCGGCTGCGCGCCATGCGGCGGCTGGTGTTCGGCCTGGGCCTGTTGCAGGTCGTGCTGTGCGCCGTGGTCCTGGCGGGTGTCTTCATGCTGATGGACCAGCCCCTGGCCGGGGCGGCGGTGCTGGGCATGGGGCTGGCCCTGTCGTCCACGGCCGTGGTCATGCCGGTCCTGGCCGAGCGCGGACGGCTGAAGGGCGCGGTGGGGCGATCCACCTTCGCCGTGCTGCTGGCCCAGGACCTGTCGGTCGCGCCGATCCTGATCACCGTCACCGTGCTGGCGGCCCTGGCCCAGGCGGGCGGCGACCTGGACCCGCATGTGCTGGGGTCGGCCCTGTTCACCCTGATCCCGGCGGCGGTGGGGCTGGCGCTGCTGGTGCTGTTGGGGCGTTTGGTGTTGCGGCCGCTGTTCCGCCTGGTGGCGCGGGCGCGGCGGCCGGGCCATGGCGGCGAACTGTTCCTGGCGGCGGGCCTGCTGGTCGTGGTCGGCGCCGGGGTCGCGGCCCAGGCGGCGGGCCTGTCGATGAGCCTGGGCGCCCTGGTCGCCGGGGTGCTGCTGGCCGAAACCGAATACCGGCGCGAGGTCGAGGTCTCGATCGAGCCGTTCAAGGGCCTGCTGCTGGGCGTCTTCTTCGTCGGCGTGGGCCTGAGCCTGGACCTGGACGCCGTGGCCGCCGACCCGCTGGGGGTCTTCGGCCTGGCGGCCCTGATCACCGGGGCCAAGATCGCCATCATCTTCAATCTGGCGCGGTTGTGGGGCCTGTCGGTGCGGGCGGCGGCCGAGACGGCCCTGGTGCTGGGCCCGGCGGGCGAGTTCGCCTTCGTCATCCTGGCCGCCGGCACGGTCGAGGGGGTGGTGTCGGCCCAGTTCGCGGACACGGTCCTGCCGGCCGCGACCATCAGCATGTTCTGCGTCCCCCTGCTGGCCTATCTGGGCCAGACGATGAACCGGGCGGGCACGGCGGCCGAAACGGAGGCTCAAGGCGCGGCCCTGGCGCCCGAAGACCTGCGTCCCGAAGGCGCGGTGATCCTGGTCGGCTTCGGGCGCGTCGGGCGGCTGGTCGGCGAACTGCTGGCCGAACACGGCCAGAGGTTCATCGCCCTGGACAGCGATCCGGCCACGGTGGCCCAGGCGCGAAAGGACGGGTTCGAGGCCTATTACGGCGACGCCGCGCGGCCGGAGCTTCTGACCCTGTGCGGCGTGGCCGCGACCCGCGCCCTGGTGGTGACCATGGATTCCGCGACCAAGGTCGAGGATGTGGTGCGCGCCGCCCGCGCCCTGCGCGACGACATGATCGTGATCGCCCGCGCCCGCGACGACCGCCATGCGGCGCGGCTGTACGCCCTGGGGGTCACCGACGCCGTGCCCGAAACCACCGAAGCCAGCCTGCAGCTGGCCGAAAACACCCTGGTGGACCTGGGCGTGCCCATGGGTCTGGTCCTGGCCTCGATCCACGAGAAGCGCGACGAGTTCCGCAGCCTGTTCCAGGCGGCGGCGCCCGAGGGCCGGAGCGTGCGGCCCAACCGGGCGCTGCGCCGCACCGTCCGGCGCGACCCGGCCTGAGAACGGCGAATTTTTCCGCGACGGAGATCACGGCCACCGTCCGTTAATAGGGACACCCCATTTTGGTCATCGTTCCGTGATCTGAACCCTTCCTTCGGTCGCCTCCCCCGTCGATCGCCCCTCCCCAGTCCGGTCCGGTCCCGTCGCTGACGGGCGCTCCGGCCGTCGTATTGAGTAGAGTTCGCCGCTTCATGCCAGACATCGCCCCCACCCACGAACAGCCGCGCCTGAACCGCCGTCAGGCCGCCAAGATCCGCACGCGCGGCAAGGTTCTGGACGCCGCCCGCGCCCTGTTCGCCGAGCGCGGCTATGACGCCGCCACCATCCGCGACATCGCCAAGGCCGCCGGCATGTCGACCGGCGCCGTCTTCGCCAATTTCCAGGACAAGGCCGAACTTTTCGAGACCGTCCTGGCCGACGAAATGGCCGCCCTCCTGACCGCCGTCCAGGCCGGCACGCCCAAGGACGGCCCTGTCGCCGACCGTCTGGTTTCGGCCCTCAGCGCCGGTTACCACCGCTCGCTGGACCAGCTGCCGCTGATGCAGGCGACCATCGCCCGCTCGTGGTTCCAGCCGGCCGAGGCCGACCAGCGCGCCCGCACCTTCACCCAGCCCCTGATCGACCATGTCGCCGGCGTGCTGCGCGACGGCGTCGGCGCCGGCCAACTGCGCCAGGATGGGGATTTGACCCTGCTGGCGGGCCTGGTGTGGACCCTGTTCGTGTCCAACTTCCGACAGGCGGCCTATGACGGGCTGGACTTGGCCCAGCTGGAGACCCGGCTGCGGACACAGATCGATCTGGTCCTTCAGGGTCAGCGCACCGCCTGATCCCACGAACCAATCATCGGACAAGGCCCCCGCAAGGGGGCCTTTTTCGTGGGCTGCATTCGCGTTGAAGGCTGGCGCGTTCATGCCCCTCCGAAATCACCGCTCATCCCCGCGAAAGCGGGGATCCAGGTCTTTGGGCGATGCATCGATTATTGTGATCCGCCATCGTCAGTCCTGAAACACCGGCGTCTCGATGACAGGACTGGATCCCCGCTTTCGCGGGGATGAGCGGAAATGCGGGGAAAGGCTGGCAGCACTCAGCGTGAGAACAGCCTTTTTCGTATCAGCTTTTCCAGCGCAGGGTCGTGGGCTGGATCGGATTGACGAAGTCGCGGCCCTCGGCGCGGCTTTTGATCCATTCGCGCTTCAGCTGCTGATACCATTTGGCCTGTTTGTCGGCGTCGTCGATCCAGATCAGGGCCGGGTCGTAGCGCAGGCCCTCGTTCTGCAGATTCACCATGCCGCCGTCCTGTTTCAGGAAGGCGACCACCCCCATCCGCAGGAAGGGTTTGGCCAGGCTGAACACCCAGTGGTCGGACCAGAAGATCTGGGTGATGCGGGTCTTCGTCTCGGTGATCGGCGTCAGGCAGGTCAGGGCCAGCACCTGTTTTTCGCCCACCTGAATGTGCTCCCAGCGATAGCCGGGCAGGCGGAAGGTGATCTCGGTCGCCGGCGCCCCGCCAAGGATTTTATAGGCCCGGCTGTTCGACGACGGCGCGTGCCGAACCATGGCCCAGCCGCGCTCGCTAGGGGCGAAGGCCTTGGCCTTTTCGTGCATCGAATGTTCGGACCGCCACCACCACTGCTGGTGGACATAGGGGCCATGCGCCGGGTCCATCAGGCCGACGGCCGCATGGTCGATATGGCTGTCGAAATCCATCCATTCGACCAGTTTGGCCCCGCCGCCGACCACGCCGGGAAAGACCGGCGGCTCGTGGTCCGGCTCGGACGGATTGCGCGGATCGGCCGCCATCCAGACGAAGACCATGCCCTGGCTCTCGCGCACCGGATAGGCGCGCACCTTGATCCGGTCCGTCTCGAACGCCTGATCCTGGACCAGGGACGGTATGGCCGCGCAACCGCCGTCGGGCCGGAACCGCCAACCGTGATAGGGGCATTCCACCGTCTGGCCTTCGCCCGGCTTGTCCACCACCCGGCCCGCCGACAGCGGCGCGGCCCGGTGCGGGCAGATGTCGCGCAGGGCGAAGACCTGGCCTGCCCCGCCCTGCGCCCCGCGGGTCCGGCCGATCAGAACCGGCTCGCCCATCAGCTCCTGCCGGCGCAGCGAACCGTCGGCCACATCGCGCGACAGGGCGACGAAATACCAGGCGTCGGTCACGAATCCCTTGCCGAAGGCGGTCGGCGGGGCCTTGGCCTCGGGCGCGGAGCGGGCCGGTTCGGCCGGGGCGTTTGCAGCAGCGGTCATGGCCCGTTCTTATCAAGAGCCGCGCGGCCTGTCGCGGCTGTCGGCGCCCGATTGACGCATCCACTTTGAAATGCAAAGTTGAGTGACGCCTTCATCCCTCTTCCGCCAGGAACCGCCCCATGCGCCTCCGTCTGATCGCCTTCGCCGCCGCCGCGACCCTGATGACCGGGGCGCCCGCCCTGGCCCAGAGCCATGATCACGGCTCCGCCGCCCCGGCCGGCCATGGTCATGCCCATGCCGACTTCCAGTCCGGCCGGTTCCACGTCCGCGTCGATGGGCCGGAAAACCCGATCGGCGACGTCATCCTGATCCCCGGCCTGTCGTCGTCGCCCCACGTCTGGGACGGGCTGACCGAGACGCTGAAGGGCCGCTATCGCGTGCATCGCATCCATGTTCAGGGTTTCGCCGGCGCCGAACCCAAGGACAACGCCTCAGGCCCCATCCTGGACGCGGTGGCCCAGGACCTGGCCCGCTACATCGCCGAACAGGGGCTGAACAAGCCGGCGGTGATCGGTCATTCGATGGGCGGCACCTTCGGCATGATGCTGGCGGCGCGCCACCCCGACAGCGTCGGCCGCCTGATGGTGGTGGACATGATCCCCTTCACCGGCGCCATGTTCGCCACGCCCGGCGTCAATCCGACCGTCGAAGCCGTGACCCCCGCCGTGGACGCCATGCACGCCCGCTCCATGGCCCTGAGCGACGAAGGCTACGCCGCCCAGGTCGCCGCCAGCGTCACCGGCATGATCAAGACCGAATCCCTGCGCGCCGGCCCCCTGCGCGATGCGGCGACCAGCGACCGCTCCGTGTCGGCCAACGCCTATCGCGAGCTGATGCTGACCGACCTGCGGGCCGAACTGCCGCGCATCACCGCGCCGGTTCAGGTTCTGTACGTCGCCTTCGAATTCCCGGGCATGACGCCCGAGATCACGGACACCATCTATCGGATGTCGTTCATGACCCTGCCGTCGGCCCAGCTGAAACGCATCAACGACAGCGCCCACTTCATCATGCTGGACCAGCCCGAACGGTTCACGGCCGAGGTGAACGCCTTTTTAGATTAATCCCGGCCACGGTCATGCTTTCGGCGAAAACGCCCTTCACGGTCGCGTGATAGGGGCTGGGCGTTTTCTCGACACCGACGTTCGGCTAGACCGGACGCGGCGACAGGGTCTTGAGGGTTTCGATGGCGGGTTTCGGTCGAGGCGAGCAGCAGGGCGCACCGCGCGCAGGGCGGTCGCCGTTGCAGAAGCTTCTGTACTGGTCGGCGGTTCTGGCCGTGTGGGGGGCGATCTTCCTGGTCGTCTTCTTTGCGGTCTTCGCGCGCGACCTTCCCGACACCTCCAGCCTGTATCAGGTCGATCGCCAGCCCTCGATCACCTATCTGGATCGCAACGGCGCCCTGATCGCCACGCGCGGCACCCAGATGGCGCCGCCGGCGGACCTGGACGCCCTGCCCGACTATGTGCCGGCGGCCTTCATCGCCATCGAGGACCGCCGTTTCTGGTGGCACCCCGGCTTCGACCCCATCGGCATGAGCCGCGCCATCGTGGCCAATATGCGCGCCGGCCGGGTGGTCCAGGGCGGATCGACCCTGACCCAGCAGCTGGCCAAGAACCTGTTCCTGACGCCAGACCAGAACCTGAAGCGCAAGGTGCAGGAGCTGATGCTGGCCGTCTGGCTGGAGATGAAATTCAGCAAGAAAGAGATCCTGGCCCTGTATCTGAACCGGGTCTATTTCGGCGCCGGCGCCTATGGCATCGAGGCGGCGTCGCAGCGCTATTTCGACAAACAGGCCAAGAATCTGACAGTGGGCGAGGCGGCGCTGCTGGCGGGCCTTTTGAAGGCGCCGTCGCGCTATTCGCCGGTGTCGGAATCCGAACGCGCCGCCACCCGCGCCACGGTGGTCCTGAACGAGATGCAGGACATGGGCGTCATCACGCCCGCGCAACGCGCCGCCGCCGTGCTGGAGCCGGTGCGGGTGTCACGCACCCTGGCGACCCAGCATGCCCAGTATTTCATCGACTGGCTGGACAAGTCGATCCGCGGCCTGGTCGGCGAACCGACCGAGGACCTGATCGTCGAGACGACCCTGGACCTGACGCTTCAGACCGCGGCCGAGCGCAGCGTGCGCCGCATTCTGGACCGCGACGGCTCGCGCGGCGTGCAACAAGCCGCCCTGGTGGCCCTTGACGGCGACGGCCGGGTGCGGGCCATGATCGGCGGCGCCAGCTATGCCGACAGCCAGTTCAACCGGGCCGTGGACGCCCGGCGCCAGGCCGGTTCGGCGTTCAAGCCCTTCGTCTATCTGGCGGCGCTGGAGGCCGGCTATACGCCCCAGACCCCGGTGGTGGACGAACCGATCCGCATCGGCAACTGGTCGCCGCGCAACTATTCGGGGACTTTCGCGGGTCAGATGACCCTGGCCCAGGCCGTGGCCCAGTCGACCAACACCGTCGCCGCCTCGGTCGCCGACCAGATCGGGCGCGACAGCGTGGCCCGCGCCGCGCGGCGCCTGGGCATCACCAGCCGCGTGGGTCTGGAACCGGCCATGGCCCTGGGCGCCGTCGAGGTGTCGCCGCTGGAAATGGCCACCGCCTATGACGCCTTCGCCAACGGCGGGCGCCGGGTCGAGGCCTATGGCATCAACCGCATCCGCACGCCCCAGGGCCGCGTCATCTATCAGCGCAGCGCCAGCCCCGAGACCTCGGGCCAGGCGATCAACAATCCGTCGCTGTATTACCTGAACCAGATGCTGCGCGGGGTCGTGACCGGCGGCACGGCCCGGTCGGTGGCCATTGGCGGGCGCGACCTGGCGGGCAAGACCGGCACCACCTCGGATTACAAGGACGCCTGGTTCGTCGGCTACACCGGCGGCTTCGTCGCCGCCGTCTGGGTCGGCAAGGACGACAACACCGCCATGCGCGGCGTCACCGGCGGGGCCGCGCCCGCCGCCATCTGGAAGGGCTTCATGGAGGCGGCCCTGCCGCGCCTGAACGCCCCGCGCATTCCCGACGGCCCGGCCATGCCCGAAGGCTGGCAGGCGCCCGATCCCATTGGCGACCTGATGGGCCAGATCGGCGACGCCCTGGGCGGCGGCGCGCCGTCACAGCCGGTCGATCCCAACCAGGGCGAGCCCTATCGCCCCGAACCGGAACGCCCGACGCCTCCGGCCCAGCCTGTGGTGCGCCCAACCGCGCCCCAGCCGTCCGAGGCCCGCCTGCCGCCCGAGCCCAAGGCCGACCCGCTGTTCTTCTGACCGGCGGGTTCAGCGCCCCACGGCGTGCAGGGCGCCGCCATGGTCGCGCAGCCATTTGCGATGCGGCCGATGATCGCCCACCAGCCGCTGGACCACCGACCAATAGGCCGGGCTGTGATCGGCGTGAACCAGGTGCGCCACCTCGTGCGCCGCCAGATAATCCAGCACCTCAGGCGGGGCCATCACCACCCGCCACGAATAACGGATGGTGCGCCGGTGCGGGCTGCAACTGCCCCAGCGCGAGGTGGTGTCGGCGATCGACACCGTCACCGGCCGCTGGCCCAGCGTCTTCAGATGCACGTCCGTGCGCTCGGTCAGGGCCTGGCGCGCCAGGCGCTTCAGCAGGTTCTGGACCCGGCGCGAAAAGGCCTCGCCTTCGCCGCCAGAGACGATCTGCATCCCCTCGTCCGTCTGGACCAGCCGCGCCGCCCCGGCCCCGCCGGTCGCCCGCAGGGTCACCGGCCGGCCGTGCAGCAGGATCTGGGCATCCGGCGCCAGGGGCGCGCCGTCCGGTCGCGCCGCCATCCGCTCGGCGATCCAAACCGCCTTCTGCCGCGCGAAGGCCACGCCTTCCTCCAGGCGCCGGGCGCTGGGGGCCGTGACCACCGCCTCGCCCGCGCGGGCGTCGATGCGGATCGAGATGCGTCGCGCCCGGGCGTTGACCGCCAGCCGCAGGTCCAGCGGCCGGGCCGTCAGCCCTTCAAGCCGCAGTCGCTGGCCGTGCTGATAGGCCACCGGCCGCCTCTTCGTTGCGGGCGATGAAGTCGCGCACCCGCGGATAGATTTCGTCGCGGAACCGCCGGCCGTTGAACACGCCGTAGTGGCCCACCTTGGGCTGGACATACAGTTCGCGGCGGTCGTCGGGGATGTTGGGCGTCAGGCCGTGCGCGGCCTGGGTCTGGCCCACGCCCGAGATGTCGTCCATCTCGCCCTCGACGGTCATCAGGCCGATGTCGGTGATGGCGCCCAGGTCCACCGGGCGTCCGCGATGCTCCAGAAGGCCGCGCGGCAGCAGGTGCTGCTGGAAGACGATGTCGATGGTCTGAAGGTAGAATTCCTCGCTCAGATCCAGCACCGACAGATATTCGTCGTAGAATTCCGCGTGCTTCTGGGCGTTGTCGCCGTCGCCGGCGACCAGATGGCCGAAATAGCGGCGATGGGCGTCGACGTGCTTGTCCTCGTTCATCGACATGAAGCTGTAGAGCTGGACAAAGCCCGGATAGACCCGCCGCCCGGCGCCCGGATACGGCAGGGGCGTGGTGTGGATCATGTTCGACTTGAACCAGGCGAAGGGCCGTTCCTCGGCCAGCTGGTTGGTCACGGTCGGCGACAGGCGCGCATCGATGGGCGAGCCCATGAAGGTCATGGAGGCCGGGCGGTTGGGATCGCCGTCCTGGGCCATCAGGGCGCAGGCGGCCAGCACCGGCGGTCCCGGCTGGCAGACGCCGACCACATGGGCCCCCGGTCCGACCTTGGCGATCATGGTGCGGACGTGGTCGATATAGTCGTGGAAGTCGAAACGGCCCTCCAGCATCGGCACGTTGCGGGCGTTCTCCCAGTCGGTGACATAGACGTCGTGGTCCTGCAGGAAGGTCTCGACCGTGCCGCGCAGCAGGGTGGCGTAATGGCCCGACAGGGGCGCCACGATCAGCACGGCGGGCGCCGCCGTCGGCTTCCTGGCGCGGCGCAGATCGCCAAGATTGCGCGCGAACCGCACCAGACGGCACCAGGGCGAGGCCCAGATCACCTGTTCTTCGGTCCGCACCGGCTTGTCGTTGATCTGGACCGTCTCCAGCCGCCAGTCCGGCTTGCCGTAGCGGCGGGTCAGATTCTCGAACAGTTCGGCCGAGGCATAGGCCGTGCGCCCGATGGCGGTGTCGGCCATAGGATTGAACGGTGAAGTCCAGAAAGCCCGCGCCATCTGCGCGCCGATCCGAAACGGAGCCGCCGACTGATAGGCGAGCTCATGAAAGGAATAGAGCATGGAATCCTGTACGCGGCCCCCGCCAATTGCTGCAGGGCAACATAAAACGCGCATCGGCGCAAAAGGATTATGAACACGGCTGCGTCATCGCCGCCGCCATCACCGCCCTCAGCCCCGAGCCATGGCCCGGCGGATGACGTCGGCCGAACGCTCCGGCCCCAGGTCGTGCGCCAGGGCGGCGCGGAAACGGCCGTCCGGCCCCATCAGATACAGGGTCAGGGAATGCTGCATCGTATAGCCCTCGCCCTGGCCTTCCTTTGAGTACAGGGCGCGATAGGCGCGGGCGGCGCCGGCCACCTGTTCCGGCGTGCCGGTCAGGCCGATGACGCCGCGGGGGAAGCCCTCGCTGGACAGATAGTCCTTCAGCGTCTGGGGCGTGTCGCGTTCGGGATCGATGGAGACGAAGACGATCTGCAGGTCGCGCGCCTGGTCGCCCAGCCGGTCCTGCGCCGCCTTCAGCACGCCCAGGGTGGTGGGGCAGTAGTCGGGGCAATAGGTGAAGCCGAAGAAGACCACGCTCCATTTTCCATTCAGGATCGTCTGGTCGGCCGGGCGGCCGTCCTGGTCGACCAGCTGGAAGGGGCCGCCGATCTGGGGCTGGCCGGTCTGGGACACCTCGATCGCGCCGGCTGAAGGCTCGCCGCGCCGGGTCGCGGAGACGATGGTCACCACGGCGATGACGGCCGCCAGAACCACACAGGCGGCGGCGAACAACAGGATGGAGCGACGGGGCATGACGGCCTCTCACGGTTCGGTGCGCGGCGGTCTATAGAGGGCGGGTGAGTTTTGAAGAAGCCCTGTCGTCGTCGCAGCCCGAGCCGCAGCCCGCGGTCCTGGCCGGCTGGCGCGAGACGCCGCGCCGGGGGCGGGGCCTGTCGCTGCGCACCCTGATCATCCTGCGCTGGCTGGCGCTGGCGGGTCAGACCGCGACGGTGCTGACGGCCTATTTCGCCCTGCATTTCCCCCTGCCGTTATGGCAGTGCCTGGCGGTGATCGCGCTGAGCGCCGGGGTCAATCTGGCCGCCACCTCGCATCTGAAGCGCACCGACAACCGTCTGCCCGACGGGCGTCAGACGGCGTTCCACCTGGGTTTCGACATCCTGCAGCTGGCGACCATGCTGGCCCTGACGGGGGGGCTGGAGAACCCCTTCTGCCTGCTGCTGGTGGCCCCGGTGACCATTGCGGCCGCCGCCCTGCCGTCGCGCCAGGCCATGCTGCTGGGCCTGATGGTGCTGATCGCCACCGGGGTGATGTTCTACTGGTCTCTGCCGCTGCCGTGGCGGATGGGCGAGCATCTGGACCTGCCGCCGCTGTACCGCTTCGGCATGGGGCTGGCGCTGGTGACAGGGGTGGTGTTCACCGCCGCCTACGCCTGGCGGGTGGCGACCGACGCCGAGAAGCTGGAGCTGGCCCTGGCCACGACCCAGGACGTGCTGCAACGCGAACAGCGGCTGGCGGCCCTGGGCGGGCTGGCGGCGGCGGCGGCGCACGAGTTGGGCACGCCGCTGGCGACCATTCAGGTGGTGGCCAAGGAGTTGCTGCGCGCCTCGCCCCCCGACAGCCCGGCGGCCGAGGACGCGGCCCTGATCCTGCAACAGTCCGAGCGCTGCCGGGGCATATTGCAGCGCCTGTCCCAGCGGCCGGAACAGGGCGACAAACTGTATGCCGATGTGGGGCTGAAGGCCCTGCTGGAAGAGGTGATCGAGCCGCACCGGGGCTTTGACCTGGAGTTCGAGGTGGCGGTGCTGACACCGCCCGGCCGCACCGCGCCGCGCGTCAAACGCCTGCCCGAGATCATCCACGGCCTGTCGACCCTGGTCGAAAACGCCGCCGACTTCGCGCGCAGCCGCGTGGTGGTCCAAGCCACGGTGGACGCCGGCTGGATCGAGATCGCCGTCATCGACGACGGCCCCGGCTTCGCCTCGGAAATCCTGCCGCGCCTGGGCGAACCCTATGTGACCAGTCGTCCGCATGGCAAGGCGCGCCAGGCCCTGGCGGCCCAGATCGCCGCCGCCGCCGCCCGCCCGGTCACCCGGCGCGGCCGCAAGGCCCCGCCGCCGACGCCAGACGCCGAACCCATCGCCCCCAGCCAGGGCGGCATGGGCCTGGGCTTCTTCATCGCCCGCACGCTGCTGGAGCGGACCGGCGGGGTGCTGAGCGTCGGCCCCGCCTCGCCCGAGGCCGGCCGGCGCGGGGCGGCGCGCGGGGCGCGGGTGGCCGTGCGCTGGTCGCGCCAGACGCTGGAGGCGCCGCCCGATCCGCCGTCCGGCACCGCTGTTCCGCCCTCGGCCCAAATGTCGCAGGACGGCGGCTGAACCTTGACCGGGCGCAGGATCGACCCGACCTGAGGCCCCAGGAGACCCAATCCCGATGTCCGATCTCGAAGCGCGTATCGCCGGCCTGCCCGACCGTTCCCTGCTGGTGCTTGACGACGACCAGGCCCTGCGCACCCGCATGGGCCGGGCGCTGGAGGCGCGGGGCTTTCAGGTCACCCTGGCCGGATCGGTGGCCGAGGCGACGCAGATCCTGCGTGAAGGGGCGCCCGCCTTCGGCGTTCTGGACATGCGGCTGGAGGACGGCAACGGCCTGAAGGTGGTCGAGGCCATGCGCGAGCGGCGCCAGGACGCCCGCATCGTCATGCTGACCGGCTATGGCGCCATCGCCACCGCCGTGGCGGCGGTCAAGGCCGGGGCGGTCGACTATCTGTCAAAGCCCGCCGACGCCGACGATGTGGTCAAGGCCCTGCTGGCGGTCGGCGATGCGCCCGAACCGCCCGAAAACCCCATGAGCGCCGACCGCGTGCGGTGGGAGCATATCCAGCGGGTCTATGAGCTGTGCGATCACAATGTGTCCGAGACGGCGCGCCGCCTGGGCATGCACCGGCGCACGCTGCAACGCATCCTGGCCAAGCGCGCGCCCCGCTGAGCCTGCTGCTCTAGACGGCCATCACGGTGCCTAACAACAGCCGCGCCCCCGCGCGGCCCAGCACCCGGTCCGTCGCGGCCTGAAGATCGCGTGACAGCGCCAGAATGTCCGGCGGCGCGCCCGGCAGCATGGCCTGGGCCGTGCGCTGGCACACTTCGGCATAGGCGGCGCGCAGGCGCGGGGCCGACTGTTCCGCGCGAAGACGCAGGGCCGCATCCGCCACATCCACCCCCGTCTCGACCGAAAAGACGCCGCGCCGCCCGCCGGGCCGCGTCACCGTGGCGGTGATGGTGGGCAGGGGCAGATAGGCGTTGGCCGCGCCGCCGCCGCCTCCGCCGCTCGTCTTGGCGGGTCCGGGCTTCGACAATCCGATCAGGGCGCGACGATCCATGGCCGCAGCCTAGGCCGTGCCCGCTTAAGGTCCGGTTACGCGGCGGCGGTCGCGCGCTCGGCGACGGCCGGCTTCAGGTCCAACAGGGCGAACAGGGCGGCGTCGGCGTCCTGTTCCGGGTTGGGCGTGGTCAACAGCCGCCCGCCCACGAAGATGGAGTTGGCCCCGGCCAGGAAGCACAGGGCCTGAAGCTCGGCGCTCATGCCCTCGCGTCCGGCTGACAGGCGCACCCGCGACCGGGGACAGACCAGCCGCGCCACCGCCACCGTGCGCACGAACTCGATCGGGTCGATCTCGCCCTCGTTCAGCACCCGCTCGCCCAGCGGCGTGCCGGCGACCGGAACCAGAGCGTTGACCGGCAGACTGTCGGGATATTCCGGCAGGGTGGCCAGGGCGTGCAGCAGGCCTGCGCGGTCGCGGCGCTCTTCGCCCATGCCGACAATGCCGCCGCAGCAGGTGCGCATGCCCGCGTCGCGGACGTGGGCCAGGGTGTCCAGACGGTCCTGATAGGTGCGGGTGGTCACCACCTCGGCATAGTAGTCCGGCCCGGTGTCCAGGTTGTGGTTGTAATAGTCCAGGCCCGCCGCCTTCAGCTGCTTCGCCTGGTCGGCGTTCAGCATGCCCAGGGTGGCGCAGGTCTCCAGCCCCAGAGCCTTCACCCCGGCGATCATGGCCGCCAGCTTGGGCGTGTCGCGGTCCTTCAGCTCGCGCCAGGCGGCGCCCATGCAGAACCGGTCGGCGCCGCCGGCCTTGGCCGCCATGGCCTCGGCGATCACCGCCTGAGCATCCATCAGCTTCTCGGCCTTGAGGCCGGTCTTGAAACTGGCCGACTGGCTGCAATAGCCGCAGTTTTCGGCGCAGCCGCCGGTCTTGATCGACAGCAGTTGGCTTCTCTGCACCTCGGACGGATCGAACCAGCGGCGGTGCACGGTGGCCGCCTGATAGACCAGTTCCATGAACGGCAGGGCGAACAGGGCCTCGACCTGGTCCAGGGTCCAGTCGTGGCGAGGTTGGGCGGGATCGGGAATCGCTGTCATCGTGGCTGTGTCCGCCGAAGCGCCGGACAGGGCAAGTCTCAGACCTCGAACGTCAGATCGCGACGGCCGAAATCTATGGCCAGGCTGCGGAACACCCCCAACAGATCCACCCCCAACAACATGGCCGGCGCCTGGCCCAGCCCCCAGACGCCGAAGGTGTGGAAGTCCCCGACAAGAACCGGCGCCCGCTCCAGACTCAAAGGGCCGAAATTGAGGTTGCGCACCACCATCATTCGCGCCTCGGCGGTTTCTCCGGTGGCCGACTGGACCGGCCGCGTGCGCGATCCGTCACGACCGAAGGCGGGCAAACCTCCGACGGTGTCGATAAGGGCCGTGTTGACGATGGACGACTGGGCGCCGGTATCGACGATGGCCGTGACTGGACGGCCACTGACGGCCGCATCCAGCATGACCAGATTGTGGAACCCCACCCCTTCAGGCGACCGGAAGGGTACGGTCTGGTCCGTCGCGAACATCGAACGCCCTCGCGCCCGCGAGCGTCCGATCGTCATGCGATCACCGCGAAAGGCGATAAGCACCCGTTTCCGATCCAGCTCCACCGCGCTCAACAGACCATCCAGGCCCGCCATGCCGACGCGGGAGCCGACCGCCATCCGGGGGCGGGTCTGATGCAGGGCGCCACACCGAAGCCTTTCGGCCCGCACGGTCGGCGCCCGTTCACCCGACAACAGCGTATGCAGCATGATGTCGGCGTCCCGCTGCAACCCCAGAGGCTGGATCAGGTCATCCGCGATCATGGACATCGAGGCCGCGCTGTCCAAGGCGAAACGGAAGGGGCCGCGTTCATTCAGGAAGAGCTGAAGCGTCATCCGCCCCATTCGATCAACGCCGGTTTCGGCGCCCACCGCCGCCCGCCCTCCGTGTCCCAACGTCAAACTGGCGCCGACGCCTAGCAGAACAGCCCTGCGATCCAGTCCCATGGGACAGCGCTCCTTACCCGTCCGCACGCTGACAGTGACCCAGGTTCGGCGCAAATGAAGGCTTCGCAAGGTTTGATATAAGGATATCCTTATACGTTTATTGCCCCCGGCCCGGCGGCGGGCTATACGGCCGCGACCTTTCCCCGAACGACGACATCAAGGCCGTTCCCGACATGACCGATTACATCATCCGCGACATCGCCCTGGCCGATTTCGGCCAGAAGGAAATCGCCATCGCCGAAACCGAAATGCCGGGCCTGATGTCCGTGCGCGCCGAATACGGCCCGGCCCAGCCGCTGAAGGGCGCGCGGATCGCCGGTTCGCTGCACATGACCATCCAGACGGCGGTGCTGATCCAGACGCTGGAAGCCCTGGGCGCCGAAGTGCGCTGGGCCTCGTGCAACATCTTCTCGACCCAGGACCACGCCGCCGCCGCCATCGCCGCGGCCGGCACCCCGGTGTTCGCCGTCAAGGGCGAGACGCTGGAGGAGTACTGGGACTACGCCCACAAGATCTTCGAATGGGCCGATGGCGGTTACCCGAACCTGATCCTGGACGACGGCGGCGACGCCACCCTGCTGTGCGTGCTGGGGCCCAAGGCCGAACAGGACGCCAGCGTCCTGGACAACCCGCAGAACGAGGAAGAGGAAGCCCTCTTCGCCGTCATGAAGCGGTATCTGAAGGAAAAGCCCGGCTTCTATTCGGCCATCCGCGACGCCATCGGCGGCGTGTCGGAAGAGACCACCACCGGCGTGCATCGCCTGTATCAGATGGCCGAGCGGGGCGAGCTGCCCTTCCCCGCCATCAACGTCAACGACAGCGTCACCAAGTCCAAGTTCGACAATCTGTACGGCTGCCGGGAATCGCTGGTCGACGCCATCCGTCGCGGCACCGACGTCATGCTGTCGGGCAAGGTGGCGGTGGTCTGCGGCTACGGTGACGTGGGCAAGGGTTCGGCCGCGTCCTTGCGCCAAGGCGGCGCCCGGGTGATCGTGACCGAGATCGACCCCATCTGCGCCCTTCAGGCGGCCATGGAAGGCTATGAGGTCCAGACCCTGGAAGACGTGGCCGACAAGGCCGACATCTTCGTCACCGCCACGGGCAACAAGGACGTGATCCGCGTCGACCACATGCGGGCGATGAAGAACAACGCCATCGTTTGCAACATCGGCCACTTCGACAGCGAAATTCAGGTCGCCGGCCTGAAAAACTTCAAGTGGGACGAGATCAAGCCGCAGGTGCACCACATCGAATTCCCGGACGGCAAGAAGATCATCCTCTTGTCCGAAGGCCGTCTGGTGAACCTGGGCAACGCCACCGGCCACCCGTCGTTCGTGATGTCGGCGTCCTTCACCAACCAGACCCTGGCCCAGATCGAGCTGTGGACCAACGCCAAGGCCTATGACAAGTCGGTCTACACCCTGCCCAAGCACCTGGATGAGAAGGTCGCCTTCCTGCACCTGGCCAAGCTGGGCGCCAAGCTGACCACCCTGGCCGCCGATCAGGCCGACTATATCGGGGTGCCGCAGACCGGGCCGTTCAAGCCGGACCACTACCGCTACTAAAGCCGACATCGGTCGGTTCGGCCGCCGTCCACGGGCCGGAAAAGCCAAGGGCCTGATCGCGATACGCGATCAGGCCCTTTTGCTGTCTTGGGTCGCCCGGTTCGGCCTTGCCGGCCTTCAGGACTGCATGGTCCAGCCTTCCACGCCCATGGCCGCCTGGCGGACGGCTTCGGAGCGGGTCGGGTGCGGGTGGCAGGTGCGGGCGATGTCCTCGCTGGCGCCGCCGAAGGCCATGGTCACCGTGGCTTCCGAGATCATCTCGCCGGCCTGGGGGCCATAGATGTGCACGCCCAGCACCCGGTCGGTGGCGGCGTCGGCCAGCACCTTCACGAAGCCGTCGGTCTCGTGGTTGATCTTGGCGCGGCTGTTGGCGGCGAAGGGGAATTTGCCCTTCTTGAAGGCGACGCCGGCGGCTTTCAGCTGTTCCTCGGTCTTGCCGACCCAGGCGACTTCGGGGCTGGTGTAGATGACGCTGGGGACCAGGTCGTAATCGACGTGCCCGGCCTTGCCGGCGATGGTCTCGACGGCGGCCACGGCGTCTTCCTCGGCCTTGTGCGCCAGCATCGGGCCATGGGTCACGTCGCCGATGACCCAGACGCCGTCCTTGCCGGTCTTCAAGTGATCGTTGGCGATGAAGCCGCGCTTGTCGGTCTCGATCCCCACCGTCTCCAGCCCCAGGCCGGCGGTGTAGGGACGACGGCCGATGGCCACCAGAACCACATCGCCGCGCACCGTCTCGGCCGCGCCGCCCGCCGCCGGTTCGACGGTCAGTTCGACGCCGGCGTCATCGACCTTGGCGCCGGTGACCTTGGTCCCCATGCGGAAGCTCATGCCCTGTTTGGCCAGGCCGCGCTGGAAGGCGGTCGCCACCTCGCCGTCCATGCCGGCGCCGACGGCGTCCAGATATTCGATCACCGTCACCTCGGCCCCCAGGCGGCGCCAGACCGAGCCCAGCTCCAGCCCGATCACGCCCGCGCCGATGACGATCAGCTTGCCCGGAACCTTGTCCAGCGACAGGGCGCCGGTGGAATCGATCACCTTGCCGTCCACGAAATCCACGCCCGGCAGGGGGGTCGGCTCGGAGCCGGTGGCGATGATGATGTTCTTGGCCTGATAGGTCGTCTTGGCGCCGTCGGCGGCCTCGACCTCGACCTGACCGGGGCCGGCGATGCGGCCGCGGCCTTTCAGCCAGTCGACCTTGTTCTTCTTGAACAGGAATTCGATGCCCTTGGTGAGGGCGGTCACGCTGTCGGTCTTCTGCTGCATCATCTGGCCGAGATCCAGTTCCGGCTTGCCGACCTTGATGCCCAGGGTCGGGAACTCGTGGCCCGCGATCTCGAACAGCTCCGAGGCGTGCAACAGGGCCTTGGACGGCATGCAGCCGACGTTCAGGCAGGTGCCGCCCAGGGTGTCGCGCATTTCGACGCAGGCGGCCTTCAGACCCAGCTGGCCCGCACGGATGGCGGCGTTATAGCCGCCCGGCCCGCCGCCGATGATCACAACGTCATAGGTCGGAGCGGCGTCAGCCATGGCGGGTCGTCCTCGGGTCTGGATGGGGCGCAAAAGGGAGAAGGCGCGCCGGACTTACTAGCGATCAGCCCCCCGGGGTCAACCGCCGCGCCGGATATGGGCGCTCAACAGCCGTGACGCGAGGTTTCAACGGGCCGGATCAGGCCGCCAGCTGGCCCGGAACCCGCGTCCGGCGCCGCCGCCGCGACACCAAGACCACCAAGACCCCGATCAGCAGCAGCGCGCCCAGCACGACCCAGGTCGGATCGACGCCCCCCGCCGCCGGGGCCGCCATGGTGGTGGCCTCGATCGACCGTTCGGCCATGTCTGCCGAGGCGCCGCCCGAGCCGCCGCCCCGGCTGTCCAGCGCCAGCCGCAGCACGGCGTCAGCCAGGAAGCCCAGGAAATAGGCCACCGCCGCCTTGGGATTGCCCGAACCGAGCATCAGGGCGGCGACCAGATAAAGGGTGATGGCGCCGATCCACAGCCACATCTGCGGCGCCGTCAGGTCGAAGCCCCCGGCCGCGACGTCGGCGAATCCGCCCTGGACCATCGGCCCGACCACGGGCCAGGCCAGCCAGCCGACATAGCCGATGACCGTCAGCACCAAGAGGAAACGCAGGATCTTCATCACGCCGCTCCGTTCAGGACCGGCGAAACGTTAACACGGCGCGCCGCCTTGGGCGACCGGCGTTCACGACTGTCAGGCGGCGCGGGTTTCGGCGTCGCTGGGGCGCGGGGCGTCGGGCAGGGTCACGGCCACCTCGGCGCCTTCGCCGGGACCGGAATCGATCGACAGATTGCCGCCCGACTGGCGCGCGAAGGCATAGGCCTGGGGCAGGCCCAGTCCCGCCGCGCCCGGCTTGGTGGTGAAGAAGGGCTCCAGCGCGCGGGCGGCGATTTCGCGGTCCATGCCCGGCCCGCTGTCGCGCACCGACAGGCGCAGGCCGCCTTCCAGCAGGCTTTCCAGACGCACCGCCACCGAACCGGCCCCGCCCACGGCCTCTATGGCGTTCAGCGTCAGGGCCTTGACCGCGCCTTCGAAGGCCACGGGGTCCAGCCGCGCCAGGGCGGGTTCGGACGGCGCCTCGATCATCAGGTCCACGCCCGGCCCGGCCAGGGCGCGCAGACGGCTTTCCATCGCCTTCAGCAGCACCGCGGCGTCCAGAATCTGCAGCGAGGGCGTATCGTCATCGCCCTGGGCGAAGGCGCTGAGACGACGGGTCAGGGCCTCGCCTCTCTGACCGGCCGCCAGGGCCGCCTGGCCCAGGCGCCGCACGCGCGCCGGATCGTCCGCCTGGCGCAGCATCATGTCCAGGGCGCCGGTCATCACGGCCAGCAGGGCATTGAAATCATGGGCCAGGCCGCCAGTCAGACGGCCGACATTCTCCATGCGGCGACCGCCGGCCAGGTCGGCCTCGGCCCGGACCTCGGCCTCGCGCGCGGCCTGGCGGGCGGTTTCGGCCTCCTGGCGGGCGGCCTGGGCCGCAGCCATCGCCTGATCACGCTGGGCGGCCAGATCCGCCTCACGCGCCTGATGGGCGGCGGCGGCCTCGGCCAGCGCCGCGTCCAGGGACGCCGTGTCCGGCGCGATATCGGGCGTTTCCGCCGGCGCCTCGGCGGCTTCCGACGCGGCCTCGCCCGACAGCAGCAGGGCGTCGATCACCCCGTCCGCATTGGCCAGCGGCAGGATGGACCAGGCGACGCCGTTCGACGTCACCGGCGCGATCTCGGCCTCGGGCGAGACGCGGGCCAGATGCAGCGCCTGGCGCCCGGCGCCGCGCGCGGCCTCGTCCAGGAACAGTTCGGCGAAGTCGCCCCCGGCGGGCGACACCGGCTCGGCCAGCAGGGCCTGGGCCACCGGATTGGCCTGACGCACCACGCCGTCGGCGCCGACGATGACCAGGGCGCCCGGCGCCGCCTCGAACACGCGCCGGGTCAGCTCCAGCACCGGATCCGGCGCCGGGGCTTCGATCTGGGGCGCCGGTTCGGGCGTGGACAGACCCTCGGTCTCGACCAGGGCGGCGATGGAGCCGGTGACCTCGCCCAGGGCGTTCTCGATCGGCATGGCGGTGACCGAAACCAGCATCTTCCGACGCGTGGCCGGATTGGCCATCAGATGCTGGAAGCCCTTGACCGTCTGGCCCCGCAGCGCCCGCGCGCTGGGCAACAGGTCGGCGGGCACCGGCCGGCCGTCGGGATAGGTGACGCCCCAGGTGGCCGAATGGAACCGCAGGCCCAGCAGTTCGGCGTCGCGGCGGCCCAGCAGCTGGTGAGCCGCGCGGTTGGCGAAGACGAATTTGCCCGACCGGTCGGTCTCGACCAAGGCCACCGGCACGGCGTTCAGGGTTTCGAACATGCGGCGGTCGACGGCCTCGGCGGACTTCTGGACCAGATCCAGCTCGTCCGAGGCGCTGGCGTGGCGCACCCCGCGCGTGACGGCGAAGATGGTGGCGATCACGGCGATCAGCGTCGTGACCCCGGCGACGACCGCCAGCAGCAGGACCCAGTTCACTTCGCCTTCCAGAACCATCGGACGCCTTGGCCTCATCCCGTTTCGGGACGCTTGTGTCCCTTCGGAAAGATACACTGCAAAGGGCGAACCATTTAAGGCGCGCCTCCCGCGTCAGGCGAGTTAGAGCCCCCCTGTCCGGGCGTCCAGTCGGCGCCGGTCACTTTGCGGCGAACAGAAGAAAAGGGCCGGACGTCGCCGCCCGGCCCTCTCATCGCGTCAATCAGGCTGTCGTCAGAAGGCGATGCGCATGACCAGCTGGTACCAGGGACCGGCTTCCTCGGTCTCCAGCTCATACTCGTCATAGTCGCGGCTGATCTGATCGGCGACGCTGCCGAACTTGTCGAACACCTCGTCCTTGGAGGCGTTCAGCAGGTTGGAGCCGGTCAGGCGGACCACGACGTTCGAGGCCACCCGCTTCTCGACGAACACCTCCAGGTCGGCGCCGTACGAGGTGCGGACCTCTTCGGCCAGCACGCGGTCGTGGGCGTCGCCCTGCTTGCGGTAGGTGGCGCCGAAGGCCGCGCCCCAGGTCGGGATGTCGTGGGTGAAGCCGGCGTTCATCACATAGTTCGACTGGCCGTTGAACCGGCGGGTTCCCATGAAATCGTCGACCTTGGAATCCAGCCAGGAGTAGTTCAGGAACACCCCGGTCGTCTCCATGCCGATGAAGTCCAGCGGCGTGGACAGGTCCAGCTCGACCCCCCAGACGCGGCCGTCGCCGACGTTGTCGACCGTGTAGACGAAGGTTCCGGGACCGGCCGAACCGACGACGCCGGTGTTCACTTCCTCGATCAGGTCGGTGACGTCACGATAGAAGGCGTTGATCCCGAACACGCCGCGACGGCCCAGGCGGCGCTCGAAGCCGACGTCGACGCCCCAGGCGCTTTCCGGCTTCAGGGTCGGATTGCCCATGAAGTCGCTGTCGCCATACTCTTCTTCCAGCAGCGCCGGCTGCAGCCGGTCGAAGTTGGGACGACGCACCGTGCGGGCGGCCGAGACGATCAGCCGGTCCGTGGCCGACAGCTGGTAGCGCAGGCTGACCGACGGCAGCAGGAAGCCATAGTCGGTCTCGGTCACCCGGTCGGCGGCCGGGGCCGTTTCGTCGGTGATGTTGGTCTCGGTGTTTTCGTACCGCAGACCCGCCTGCCATTTCAGGGCGCCGGTTTCGCCCGACAGCATGACATAGGGATCGATGCGGGTTTCCTCGATCGTCCCTTCGCCGCCCGGAACCGGGCTGAAGGCGCCGAAGGCCGGAATGGCCGGACGCGGGGCCGGGGCGTTCGGCACGTTGAAGCGGATGCGCGGCGTCTCGGCGATCCAGGTGTCGCGGTCCTTGAGGTTCCACTGGACGCCGAACTCCAGCGTCGCGCCATTGGCCAGGTCACGTTCGTGCTCCAGGGCGCCCGAGGTTTCGCGGTCCTCGATGTTCACCTGGGCCGAATCCAGGGTGAAGCGGTCCTCGTCCGGGAAGGGATTGGCGTCGCGCAGATATTCGGACTCGGCCTCGAACTCGTACTGGTCGTCGTCGATGGCGGCGTAGCCCAGCTTGATGCGGGTGCGGCCGCCCAGCATGTCGAAGCTGTACCGGCCGCGCAGGGCCAGGTTGTCGGTGCGGATGTCCAGGTCATTGTCGTTGACCACGGCCAGATGGGCGTCGTTCATCACGCCGTCGGCGTATTCCAGCGAGTCCTCGTCCTGGAACCGGTCGGTGCGCACGAAGGCGGCCGACAGCTCCAGTTCGCCCGGCCCGACATCGACCGAATAGGCGGCGTTGAACGAATAGTCCGTGCCGTCGCGCACGTCGGTCTGGGCCTCGACATTGTCCAGGGTTCCGTTCGGCTCGTCATAGCGCCAGCTGAACTTCTCCTTGGGATTGCGGCGGTCCTGGACATTGGCGCCGACCAGCAGACGGCCCGGCCCGACCTGGCCGCCCCAGACCAGGCCATAGGTCCCGCCCCAGCGACCATATTCGCTGTCGCCCCAGTTCAGGGCGCCCAGACGGACATAGCCGCCATCCATCGACAGGGAATCGCGCAGAACGATGTTGATGGCCCCGGCCACGGCGTCGCCCGACCGGTTGGCCGAGGCGGAGCGCACCACCTCGACCCGCTCGATCAGCTCGGCGGGGATGCGGTCCACGAAGAACGACCGGTCCAGACCCGCGCCCGGCACCCGTTCGCCGTCGATCAGGATCTGGGTGTAGCCCGAATCCATGCCGCGCAGGCGCACGCCGTCCGATTCCAGCACATCCGACAGGAAGGCGACCGACGGCACGCGTTTCAGGGCGTCGCCCACGGTCAGCGGCTCGAAGCGCTGGAAATACTCCAGGTCGTAGGACAGGGTCGGCACCACGTCGTCGGTGCGATTGCGCATCACCGGCTGACCGGTCACGATCACTTCGTCCAGAGCCGTGGCCGGACCTTCGATGGATTGGGCCGTCGCAGGCGCGGCCAGCAGCAGCGGCGCGGCGGCGGCGCCCAGCAGAAGAGCGAGTTTCATTTCAGACATCCCCGATCGCCGGGTTTCGCATCACGCGCCCGGTCTGAACGGCACGGCTAGGCTCTGGCGGCGACGCGGCCGCGACGATCCAGCGAACTTGGCGTGGCGATCATGGGAAGGATCGGCGTCAAACTCTCCGACGACAGAAGAGCTGTCACGGATCCGGTCAGAGACCGTCACCTCCCGGCGCTAGAACTGAAACATCATGCATGGTCTGGCGCGGCCAACCGATGGAGGCTCGATTGATCCGCACCCGCATCCTGGCTTCGGCCGCTCTGGCGTCCCTGTTCGCGATGGGCGCCTGCGCCACCGTCGAACGTCCCGGCCCCGGCGCCCCGGTCATGGCGACGCTGGAGACGCCCTCGGTCGGCACGGCGGGCGAAGACGCCGCCGACGATCCGGCCATCTGGGCCGCCCGTTCGCCCGCCCTGTTCAACGGCGCCCGCATCCAGGGCTTCGTCGCCGGCACGGACAAGAAGGCCGGCCTTTACATCTATGGGCTGGACGGCGCGGTGCTGCAGTTCCTGCCCGACGGCCTGCTGAACAATGTCGATGTCATCGAGGGCTTGAACGTCGACGGGCGGTCGATGGTGCTGCTGGGCGCCAGCGACCGCGGCGCGACGCGGCTGGGGATTTCGCTCTATCTGTTCGATCCGGCGTCGAACGATGCGGCCAACGCCGTGCGGCCCTGGGGGTTCGTGGCCTCGGACCTGGATGAACCCTATGGCTTCTGCCTGGCCCGGGTCGGCGACCAGGTGCATGCGATCCTGATCGGCAAGGACGGTCAGGTGCGCCAGTCGGTGATCGCGTCGGATGCCGCCAACCGGCCGGTGGCCACCGAGGTGCGCCGCTTCGCCGTTGGCTCCATCTCCGAAGGCTGCGCCGCCGACGAGGCCTCGGACGCCCTGTTCATCAGCGAAGAAATGGTCGGGGTGTGGCGCTATGGCCTGAGCCCGGCCTCGGGCGCGGCCCGCACCCTGGTCCAGCCGGTCGGCGACGGCCGTCTGACCGCCGATGTCGAGGGCGCGACGGTCATCCATGACGGCGACAAACGCTATCTGATCGTCTCCAGCCAGGGGGATTCCGGGTTCGGCGTCTGGCGGCTGGATCAGGGCCAGCCCGTCTGGATCGGCCGCTTCGCCGTGCATGACGGGACCGTGGACGGCGTGACCGGCACCGACGGCCTGGACGCCCTGGGCGGCGTGGTCGGCCCCTTCCCCGAGGGACTGGTCGTGGTCCAGGACGATGTGAACGACCGCGGCACGCAGAATTTCAAATACATCGACTGGCGCGACATCCGCCGGGCGCTGGGGCTCTGAGCCCCCATCGCCATTGCACGATCCTCTTGACCGCCTTCAGGCCAGCGGGATCGGCGCTCGGCAGGGCGAACCGAAACCACGGACGGTCCGGGCGTCGCGTCTAGCCTGAGGCCGAAATTAAAGAGCCGGCGGATCGCTCCGCCGGCTCTTCCGTTTCGGTGCGCCCGGATCAGGAGGACAGGCGCATCGCTCCGTCGGGGATCAGAAGGTAGTGGTCACCGAGACGAACAGGCGACGGGGCTCCTGGTTGTTGGCGTATTCGGGCGTGTACTGCACCGGATTGCCGTAGGGCAGCAGGCTGACGAAGTCGGTGTCGAACAGGTTGAACACCGTGGCGTTGATCGTCACCCGGTCGTTCAGGTCATAGGCGCCGCCCAGGTGGAACAGGCTGTAGGCCTTGTAGTCGCCATGGGCGTCATAGGCCGCGCCGGCGCCGCGATAACGATCCGAACGGTACTCGCCGCGCAGCCACAGGTTCAGCTTTTCGGTGGCGGCCCAGCGGACATTGCCGTTCAGCATGTGCTCGGGCGTGTCGGTTAGGGGCTTGCCGGCCGACAGGCCCGACTTCTGCTCGGAGTCGGTGTAGGTGTAGTTGCCCTGAACCGTCCAGGCGTCGTTGACGCGCCAGCGGGCGGTGGCCTCCAGACCCTGGGTTTCGGCCTCGTCGATATTGACGCTCTGACCAAAGGTCGCGGTGGTCGGATAGAAGCCAACGTCCACGCAGTTGGTCTTGTTGTAGGTCCCGGCGTCATAGACCGCGCGGGTGATGCCGGCGGTGCAGTTGGCCACCGGCACGCCCGTGGCGATCTTGTCCTCGAAGGTGTTGTGGAACAGCGTCAGGCTGGCGCGGAAATTGTCGCGGTTGTCATAGAAGACCGCCAGCTCGGTCGAGACGCTGGTTTCCGGCGTCAGCGACGGCGTGCCGATCAGCGGCAGGCGGCCCTGGCTGCCGAAGCCGTTGATGCCGGGGGCCAGCTGCTCCACGCGCGGCGCACGATAGCCGGTCGAGACACCGCCCTTGATCGTCCATTGGTCGCTGGCGTTCCACACCGCATACAGGCGCGGGCTGACATGGTCGCCGAAGGTCGAGTGGTCGTCGTAACGCAGGCCGCCGGTCACCGCGAAGGTGTCAGTGAAGCGCCACTCGTCCTCGACGAACAGGGCCCATTGCTCGAAGGTGAAGGGCGCCGGGGCCACGCCGTCGATCATCTCGGCGTCCCAGTACTGGCCGCCCACGGTGAAGGTGTGGTTGCGCCACTGCGAGAACATCTTGGTGTCGAAGATGACGCTGGTGCTTTCGACCGCGCGGGGCGTGCCGCCGATGACCGGCACCAGGGCCGGCACGATGCGGCCCAGCTTTTCGGTGTAGTTGCGCGACAGGGTGCTTTCGATGGCCCCGAACGGCAGACGCCAGTTGTGGGCCAGCACCTGCTGGTTGCGGTTGAACTCCAGCGCGGTTTCATAGCCGCCGGCCACGCCGACCGTGCCCATCTGGCCGGTCGAGTTGTCGTACCACTGGTTCGAGGTGTCGACGTCCAGCCACAGGTCGTGGTCCGGGTGCAGGTTCAGCGCCACGCGCCCGCCCAGCGACCAGATCTCGTTGGCCGTGGCGCTGCGGCCGAAGCCGGTGACGGGGGCGTCCGTTCCATCGACGCGCTCATAGGTCAGGGCCGACTGCTCGCGCTCGGACCACGACCCACGCAGGGCCAGGCCGACCCGGTCGGCGATCAGGGGACCGGCGGCATAGACATTCGCGCCCCAGATGGCGCCGAACTCGTCATCGCCTTGCAGGGTGTAGTGGGCCGTGGCCGATCCGCCCCAGATGTCGCCGATCTTGCGGGTGATGATGTTGACGACGCCGCCCATGGCGTCCGAGCCGTACAGGGTCGCCACCGGGCCGCGCACCACCTCGACCCGCTCGATCGCCGACACCGGCGGCAGGAAGCTGGTCGAGGTCTCGCCGAAGCCGTTGGGCGTGACGTTGCCGGCCGAGTTCTGGCGGCGGCCGTCGATCAGGATCAGGGTGTAGTCCGAACCCATGCCGCGGATGTTGATGGTCTGGCCGCCGCTCTTGCCGACGCCGGCGCCCACGTCCACGCCTTCGACGTCGGTCAGGATCTCGGCGATGGAGACCGCGCGGATCTCCTCGATCTGCTTGCGCGAGATCAGCGAGATCGAGGCCGGGGCCTGCTCGATGCGCTGCTCGAAGCCCGCGGCGGTGACCACCACCTCTTCCAGCTCGGCCGGCGGGGCGGCCGGCGCCTGCTGCGCCAGGGCGGGCGAGGCGGCCAGCAGGGCGAAGCCGGCGGCGCCGCACAGCCAGGCGGCCTTGCGGCGGGTCGAGAGAGAAGCGGTCATGGTGAAATCCCCGAAGTCTGCGGCGGGCCTGGGAGAAGCCCGTCTTGTTGCGAGCGCTTCTCAATAACTTTTCGACCTTAGCGGCAAGGGGGTGTGCGATTAAGTCGCAATAACGGCCACGCAGTGTCGCGCTGGCGCCGCAGTCGCGGGGGGCCTATCAAGGCCCCATGACCCTGTTCGACATCCTGATCCTGGCGGCCATCGGCGCCGTGGCCGTGACCCTGGGTTTCGGCCTGAAGACCCTGTTCACCGACGGGCCGGAGGCACGCAGCCGGTCCAACAAGCTGATGCGGCTGCGGGTGGCGCTGCAGGCGCTGGCGGTCGTGCTGCTGATGGCCGGCCTGTGGTGGCGCTCGACCTACGGAGGCTGAAGCCATGGTGACGCTGAACCGCATCTACACCCGCACCGGCGACGCCGGTCAAACGCGCCTGGCGTCCGGCGCGCCGGTGTCCAAGACCGACCCCCGCGTCGAGGCCTATGGCGCGGTGGACGAACTGAACGCCGTGGTCGGCGTCGCCCGGCTGCATTCGGGCCAGAACGACCGCATCGACGCCATGCTGGCCCGCATCCAGAACGAACTGTTCGACCTGGGCGCCGACCTGGCCACCCCACTGGACCCGCCGCCGAAATGGGAGGCGCTGCGTATCGTGGCGTCCCAGGTCGAGCGGCTGGAATCCGAGATCGACTGGATGAACGAAAGCCTGAAGCCGCTGGACAGCTTCATTCTGCCCGCCGGAACGCCCCTGGCGACGCACCTGCACCTGGCGCGCACCGTGGCTCGCCGGGCCGAGCGCCAGGCCGTGCATCTGATCGAGACGGGCGAGAGCGTGAACATGGAGGCGGTGCGTTATCTGAACCGGCTGTCCGACCATCTGTTCGTCGCCGCCCGCCGCGCCAACGGCCACATCGGCGGCGACGTGCTGTGGAAGCCCGGCGCGACGCGCTGATCGCTCGCTAGAGGAACGAATAGGGGTCCACGTCGACCGTCAGCCGCACGCTGGCGGGAACCTTCACCCGCGCCAGCCAGGCGCGCAGGAAGCCTTGCAGGTCCACATCGCGGTCGGCCCGGACCAGCAGCCGTTTGCGGCGCCGCCCCCGCACCAGGGCCAGGGGCGCGTCGGCGGGGCCATAGACCTCCAGCCGCTCGGCATTGGGAATGGCGGCGGCCAGATCGCCGGCGACCTTCTCCAGCGCCACCGCATTCTCGCTGGACAGGATCAGCGCCGCCAGACGGCCGTGCGGCGGCAGGGCGCTCATTTCGCGCTCGGCCGATTCGGTGGCGGCGAAGGCGTCACGATCCCCCGCCGCCAGGGCCATCAGCACCGGATGTTCGGGCGTCCAGGTCTGCAACAGGGCGCGGCCCGGCTTGTCGGCCCGGCCCGCCCGTCCGGTGGCCTGAGTCAACAGTTGAAAGGTGCGCTCGGCCGCCCGCAGGTCGCCGCCTCTCAGCCCCAGATCCGCATCCACCACGCCCACCAGCGTCAGGTGCGGGAAATTGTGCCCCTTGGCCGCCGCCTGGGTGGCCACCAGGATATCGATCTCGCCGTCGGTCATGGCCTGGACCAGGGCGCGCGCGGCCTGGGCGTCGGGCGTGGTGTCGGAGCTGAACACCGCCGTGCGCGCCTCGGGGAACAGGCCGCGCACCTCTTCCTCGACCCGTTCGACCCCCGGCCCGACCGAGACCAGACTGTCCTCGGCCCCGCAGCTGGGACAGGTTTTGGGACGCGGCATCGAGAAGCCGGTCAGGTGGCACACCAGCCGCCCTGTATAGCGATGCTCGACCAGCCAGGAATCGGTGTCCGGCGCCGTCAGCCGATGCCCGCAGGCCCGGCACAGCACCACCGGCGCATAGCCGCGCCGGTTCAGGAACAGCAGGCTCTGCTCCCCCCGCGCCAAAGTCTCGGCGATGGCGGCCTTCAGCGGCGGCGACAGCCAGGTCTCCCGCTCGGGCGGGTTCTGGCGCAGGTCCAGCAGTTGGACCTGCGGCAGGACCGCCGCCCCGTGCCGCGCCCGTAGCCGCAGCCAGCCATAGCGCCCGGCCTCGGCGTTGTTCAGCGTCTCCAGCGACGGGGTGGCCGAGGCCAGGACCACCGCCGCCCCCTCGATCCGAGCCCGCGCCACCGCCAGATCGCGCGCGTGATAGACCAGCCCCTCATGCTGTTTGAACGAGCCGTCGTGCTCCTCGTCCACCACCAGCAGCCGCAGATTGACGAAGGGCAGGAACAGGGCCGACCGGGCCCCGACCACCAGATTACAGCGCCCGGCGCGCACGGCCTCCCACACCCGGCGTCTCTGGGGCGGGGCGACGGCGGAATGCCATTCGGCCGGGGCGACGCCGAACCGGTGCTGGATGCGCGCCATCACCGCCTGGGTCAGGGCGATCTCGGGCAGCAGGATCAGCACCTGCGCCGTCGGATCGGCGCGCACCATCCGCGCCGCCGCCTCCAGGTACGCCTCGGTCTTGCCCGATCCGGTGACCCCGTCCAGCAGGAAGGGGGCGAACCCCGGGGCCGAGGCGATGGCGTCGGCCGCCGCCGCCTGGTCGGGGTTCAGATCGGCCGGGGCGTGGTCGGGATCGGGCGCGGGAAAGACCGCTTCGGCGGTGATCTCGACCACCGCCAGCACGCCCTCGTCCACCAGACCCTTGACCACGCCGGCCGACACCCCCGCCGCCCGCGCCAGCTCGGCCGCCGGCATGGACCGGTCGCCCAGCGCCGCCAGCACCGCCGTCCGCGCCGAGGTCGCGCGGGCCGGATCACGCCCGGCGACGCGGACGATCCGCCGTTCGGGCCGGGGCGGCGGCGCGCGCAGGCCCTTCAGCGCGGCGGCGGCCATCTCGCCCGGCGGCGACAGGGTCCAGCGCGCGGCCCATTCGACGAAGTCCACGGTGCGCTCAGGCAGGGACGGATCGTCCAGCCGCCCCTGGATCGCCTTCAGCCGTCGGTTCGATCCGGTCGTCTCTCGAACCTCGGTCACCACGCCGCGCACCAGACGCGGACCCAGCGGCGCGGCGACCTGATCGCCACGCGCCAGGTCCATCCCTTGCGGAACCTCGTAATCGAAGGCTTCGGGCACCGGCAGCGGCACAAGGACGGAGGCGACGATCATGCGAAATCCATCCCTTCCCCCCGCGCGGGGGAAGGTGGCTCGCGGAGCGAGACGGATGGGGGGGATCTCTCGGCGCGCCGATGAGCGGGGATTGAGGGCCTGTCCAACAGCACCCCCATCCGAGCGGCTCCGCCGCCCACCTTCCCCCGCAAGGGGGGAAGGAGCGGTTGGCGAAGACCGGCGCTTTCCGCTATCACCCCCCACATGAAACTGTTTCTCGACACCGCCGACGTCGCCGTCATCAAGGACATGCTGCCCACCGGAATGGTGGACGGCGTCACCACCAATCCGTCGCTGATCGCCAAGTCGGGCCGGAACATCGCCGAGGTCATCGCTGAAATCTGCGCCCTGGTCGAGGGGCCGATTTCGGCCGAGGCCGTGGCCACCGACTTCGAGACCATGGTCCGGGAGGGCGACAAGCTGGCGGCCATCGCCCCCAATGTGGTGGTCAAGCTGCCGCTGACCTGGGACGGACTGCGCGCCGCGCGGGCGTTTTCGGACAAGGGGATCAAGACCAACGTCACCCTGTGCTTCTCGGCCGCCCAGGCCCTGCTGGCGGCCAAGGCGGGCGCCACCTTCATCTCGCCCTTCGTCGGGCGGCTGGAGGACCACGGGGCCGACGGCGTGGGCCTGCTGGAGGAGATCCGCACCCTGTATGACATCCACGGGTTCGAGACCGAGGTTCTGGCCGCGTCCCTGCGCAATCCGGGCCATGTTTCGGCCGCCGCCCTGGCCGGCGCCGACGCCGCCACCCTGCCGGCCGATGTTTTCAAGGGCCTGGTCAAACACCCGTTAACCGACAAGGGGTTGGATGCCTTCCTGGCCGACTGGGGCAAAACCGGTCAGTCCATCCTGTAACATCCGATCTCCCGGAGAGGTCTCTTGAGCGGCTCATTGGACCTCTTCCCTGCGACGGAAACGGACGCCCGGCCCGGCGAGGCCCTGCACTGGCCCCAGGTCCGCGCCTGGGTTCAGGCGCATGGCGACAGCCTGACCGAAGACGCCGCCCTGCTGGAAGAACTGGGCCTGGACCGGCGCGGCAAGGTGGTCGATCTGGGCCGCGCCGCTCTGACCCGGCTAGAGGCGGTGGTCGAGCGCGAATCGGGCGCCCGCAAGCAGATCGAGGCGGTGGCCCGCGCCAATTTCGCCGCCCAGACCCAGACCCACGCCGCCGCCCTGGACCTGATGGAAGCGCGCAATCACGCCGACCTGGCCCGGCGACTGGATGCGGCGGCCCAGGCGCGATTCGGCCTGGCCTCGGCGGTGATCGCGCTTGAGAAACCCGGCGGCGTGCCCTTCGGCTGGCGCCCCCTGGCCGAGGGCCGGGTCGATGGCCTGGTCGGCGACGACGGCCTGCACTGGCTGGGCCAGAATTTCGCGGGGCTGGACCTGTTCGGCCCGGCAGAGGATCAGGTGAAGTCCGTGGCCCTGATCCGCATGGCGCCCCAGTTTGCGGGCGCCGAGGCCCGGCACGCCCTGTGCGCCTTCGGCTCGCCGGAAGAAGACGGCTTCACCCCGGCCATGGGCTGCGAACTGGCGGCCTTCATCACCCGGGTGGTCGAACGGATGGCCGAACGCTGGCCCGTCCTGGCCTGATCGCGGCATGACGGCCGATCAGGCCCTGTCCGACTGGCTGGCGCACCTGGCGCACGAGCGGCGCCTGTCGCCCCGCACCCTGGAGGCCTATGGCCATATCGGGCGGCTGTATCTGGGCTTTCTGCAGGCCCATCGCGGCGAAGGGGCGCTGGACGTCGCCGCCCTTGGCGCCGTCACCGCGGCCGAGGTGCGGGCCCACATGGCCCAAAGACGCGGCGGCGACCGACCGCTGAACGCCCGGTCCTTGTCCCAGACCCTGTCGGCCATTCGCGGCTTTCACGCCTTCCTTGACCGGCGGCTAGGCGTGGCGACGCCGCAGCTGGCCCTGGTGCGTGGCCCCCGCGTCAAGCCGACCCTGCCGCGTCCCTTGAGCGAGGACCAGGCGCGCGGTCTGTTGCAGGAAGCCGACGCCGATCCCGACGCCGAACCGTGGGAGGCCGCGCGCGACCGGGCCGTGCTGACGCTGCTGTACGGCTGCGGCCTGCGCATTTCCGAAGGGCTGTCCCTGACCCGCGCCGATGCGCCCCTGCCCGACACGCTGCGCATCACCGGCAAGGGCGACAAGACGCGGATGGTCCCGGTGCTGCCCGCCGTGCGTCAGGCGGTGGACGCCTATCTGACGGCCCAGCCCTTCGTCATGACGCCGGACGATCCCCTGTTCCGAGCGCGGCGCGGCGCGGCCTTGAGCGCCCGACACGTCCAGGCGGCGGTGCAAAGGCTGCGCGGGCGGCTGGGCTTGCCGGCGTCGGCGACACCCCATGCGCTGAGGCACAGTTTCGCCACCCATCTGCTGGGCGGCGGCGCCGACCTGCGGTCGATTCAGGAGCTGCTGGGTCACGCCAGCCTGTCCACGACCCAGAAATACGCCGCTGTCGATGCGGCGCATCTGATGGCGGCCTACGCCTCGGCCCATCCGCGCGGATAAGGCGTCAAGCCTGGCGGAAGCCCAGCACGTCCTGCATGTCGTAAAGGCCCGGCCGGCGCTTGCGCACCCAGGCGGCGGCGGCCACGGCGCCCTTGGCGAACAGGCTGCGGTCGATGGCCGAATGCGACAGGGTCAGCACCTCGTCGTCCGAGGCGAACATGACGGTGTGTTCGCCCACGATGCCCCCGGCGCGCAGGGCGGCGAAGCCGATGCGCCCGGCCTCGCGCGGTTCGCCGACCCCGTCGTGGGGCGGATTGCGCACCTCGGCCAGATCGACGCCGCGCCCGCTGGCGGCCGCTTCGCCCAGCATCAGGGCGGTGCCCGAAGGCGCGTCCACCTTGCGCCGGTGATGGGCCTCCAGGATTTCGATATCCCAGTCGCGGGCGTCCAGCCGCAGGGCCGCATGTTCGACCAGGCCGATCAGGATGTTGACCCCCAGCGAGAAATTGCCGCTGCGGACGATGGCCACCTTTTCGGCGGCGGCCTGGATCTCGGCGTCCTGTTCGGGGGTGAAGCCGGTCGAGCCGATCACCAGGGCCGGGCCGCCCCGTTCGGCCGCCGCGCGGGCCAGGGCCACCGACGCCTCGGCCGTGGTGAAGTCGATCACCACGTCGCACAGCGACAGGTCCGGCGTCTCGCCCCAGTCGAAACGGGCGGCCACCACCACATCGTCGCGGGCGTCCAGCACCTGTGAGACGGTGCGGCCCATCCGTCCGCGCGCGCCGGAAATGCCGACATGGAACAGGGCCGTCACGCGGCGCCCGCCTTATCCTGGTCTGCGCCCAGGATGTCGGCCCAGAACCGCTTGGCCTTGCCGGTGAAGCTGGTGTTGCGCGGGGTCTGGGTTTCGCCCAGGGAGGCGGCCAGTTCGGACAGCAGCTCCTTCTGGCGGGCCGTCAGTTCGGTGGGCGTCTCGACAAACAGCTCGACCACCAGATCGCCGCGCTGGCGGCCGTTCAGGTGGGGCATGCCCTTGCCCTTGATCCGCACCGTCTTGCCGGTCTGGGCGCCAGCCGGCACTTCGACCGCGGCCCTGCATTTGCCGTCGCAGGCTTCGGAGGTCAGGCAGGGCGCATCCACGATCCCGCCCAGGGCGGCGGTGGTCATGGGCACCGGCACGGTGACCAGCAGGTCCAGATTGTCGCGCTCGAACAGTTCGTGCGGCTTGACCGACAGGAAGACATACAGATCGCCGCGCGGCCCGCCGCGCTGGCCCGCATCGCCTTCGCCAGACAGGCGGATGCGCGAGCCGTCGTCGACCCCGGCGGGGATCTTCAGGCTGAGGTTGCGGGTGCGGCGCACCTGGCCATGGCCGTGACAGCCGGTGCAGACGTCGGCCGCCGCGATGCGCTGGCCCGCCCCGCCACAGTGGGGACAGGTCCGCTCCATCTGGAAGAAACCGTTGGCCTGCCGCACGCGGCCCGCGCCGTTGCAGGTGGTGCAGGTGGCGGGCTTGGCGCCCTTCTTGGCGCCTGAGCCGTCGCAGGCGTCGCAGGTGGCGGTGGAGGGCACGGCGATCTCGACCTCGGCCCCGCGATAGGCCTGCTCCAGGCTGATCTCAAGGTCATGGCGCAGGTCCGACCCGCGACGCGGCCCGCTGTTCTGGCGTCCGCCGCCGGCGCGGCCGCCGAAGACGTCGCCAAAGGCGTCGCCGAACACCTGGGAGAAGATATCGTTGATGTCGTGAAAGCCCGCGCCCCCGGCGCCGAACGGATTGCCGCCCCCGGCCCCGCCGCCCACGCCCGCATGGCCGAACCGGTCATAGGCGGCGCGCTTCTGTTCGTCCGACAGCACACCATAGGCCTCGGACACTTCCTTGAACTTGGCCATGGATTCTTCGGACCCGCCGTTGCGGTCCGGGTGATGCTGCATCGCCAGCTTGCGATAGGCGGCCTTCAGGCCCGCCGCATCGATCGTGCGCTCGACGCCCAGGATCTCGTAATAGTCACGCGTCGCCATGCGGCGTTGATCCTCTTACCCCGTTTCCCGATGGCGTCTCTTGCCGGACGCGGCCCGCGAAACCTTCGACCCGACCAGACATGGGGACCGGGGCGAATGATGCAAGTTTCATGAAAAACGAACCCCCGCCTGCGTGGCAAGCGGGGGTTCCAGTGACGCCTGAGGCGATCAGGCGTCCTTCTTGTCGTTCCCGGCGTCGGACTCGGCCGAGACTTCCTCGAACTCGGCGTCCACCACGCCGTCGTCGGCGGGCTGGTCGGCCGGGGCCTCGCCGCCGCCCTGGGCCGCATACATGGCCTCGCCCAGTTTCATCGACGCCTGGGCCAGGGTGGTGGTCTTGGCGCGGATGTCCTCGGCGTTGGCGCCGTCCTTGGCGGCCTTCAGCTCTTCAACGGCGGTCTCGATGGCCGACTTCTCGTCCGCGCCGATCTTGTCGCCGTGTTCGGCCATGGCCTTTTCGGTCGAGTGGATCAGGCCGTCGGCCGCGTTCTGGGCCTCGACCAGTTCCTTGCGCTCCTTGTCGGCCGCGGCGTTGGCCTCGGCTTCCTTGACCATCTTGTCGATGTCGGCGTCCGAGAGGCCGCCGTTGGCCTGGATGCGGATCGACTGTTCCTTGTTGGTCGCCTTGTCCTTGGCCGTCACATGCACGATGCCGTTGGCGTCGATGTCGAAGGCGACCTCGATCTGCGGCATGCCGCGCGGGGCCGGCGGAATGCCCATCAGGTCGAACTGACCCAGCACCTTGTTGTCGGCGGCCATCGGGCGTTCGCCCTGGAAGACACGGATCGTCACGGCCGACTGGTTGTCGTCGGCGGTCGAGAAGACCTGGCTCTTCTTGGTCGGGATGGTCGTGTTGCGCTCGATCAGCGGGGTGAAGACGCCGCCCAGGGTTTCGATGCCCAGGGTCAGCGGGGTCACGTCCAGCAGCAGCACATCCTTGACGTCGCCCTGCAGCACGCCGGCCTGGACCGCGGCGCCCAGGGCCACCACCTCGTCGGGGTTGACGCCCTTGTGCGGCTCCTTGCCGAAGAATTTCTTCACCGCTTCCTGGACCATCGGCATGCGGGTCATGCCGCCGACCAGAACGACCTCGTCGATGTCGGACGCCTTCATGCCGGCGTCGGCCAGGGCCTTCTTGCACGGCTCGATGGTGCGCTGGACCAGATCTTCCACCAGGCTTTCCAGCTTGGCGCGGGTCAGCTTGATGTTCAGGTGCAGCGGGCCAGACGCGTTCATGGTGATGAACGGCAGATTGACCTCGTACTGGGCCGTCGAGGACAGCTCCTTCTTGGCCTTTTCGGCCTCTTCCTTCAGGCGCTGCAGGGCCAGCTTGTCCTGACGCAGGTCGACCGACTGCTCCTTCTTGAACTCATCGGCCAGATAGTCGACCAGGCGCAGGTCGAAGTCCTCGCCGCCCAGGAAGGTGTCGCCATTGGTCGACTTCACCTCGAACACGCCGTCGCCGATCTCCAGGATCGAGACGTCGAAGGTGCCGCCGCCCAGGTCATAGACGGCGATCTTCTGGCCGTCCTGCTTCTCCAGCCCATAGGCCAGGGCCGCCGCGGTCGGCTCGTTGATGATGCGCAGCACTTCCAGACCGGCGATCTTGCCGGCGTCCTTGGTGGCCTGGCGCTGGCTGTCGTTGAAATAGGCCGGCACGGTGATGACGGCCTGGGTCACCTTCTCGCCCAGATAGGCCTCGGCGGCCTCCTTCATCTTGGTCAGGGTGAAGGCGCTGATCTGCTGGGGCGAATAGTCCTTGTCGTGGGCGCGCACCCAGGCGTCGCCGGTCGGACCCTTGACGATCTCATAGGGCACCATCCCCTTGTCCTTGGCCACGACGGGATCGTCGAACAGGCGGCCGATCAGGCGCTTGATGGCGAAGAAGGTGTTGGCCGGATTGGTCACGGCCTGGCGCTTGGCGGGCTGGCCCACCAGGGTCTCGCCGCCGTCCTGGATGGCGACCACCGACGGGGTGGTGCGCGCGCCCTCGGCGTTCTCGATGACCTTGGGGTTCTTGCCGTCCATGACCGCGACGCACGAATTGGTGGTGCCGAGGTCGATGCCGATGATCTTGCTCATGGGCTTTCCGTTTTTCTCCATTCGGCGGGCGATGCGGCGGCCTTGGATCAAGCGCCGCGCGTGACCGCCCCCAGGGGGTTTGATGCACAATCCGCCGCCAGGGGCGCCGGGTTGGCCCCGATATGGGAAAGCCCTCATCCGCTGCAAGGGTTTTATGGGGGCTTTGTGGGGCCGGCGGACGAATCCGGCCTATCTGCGCCCCGTCAGGCGTCGTCAGGTGCAACGGCGCCGCTTATCGGCCATAACACCGTCATCGCCGCTCCGCTTCCGGGGCCGCTTGCTTGGAGAGACTATGATGATCCGCCTGAAGTCCGCGGCCCTGTGCGCCGCCGCAGTCGCCACGGCCCTGGGCGCCATGGCTTTCGCCCCGGCCCCGGCCGCCCCCGCAGAATCCAAATTCGCGGTGATCGAGGTGTCGCGCGATGGCTACAACCGCCGCGTCCGCATCCACAACCAGACCGGCTGGACCATGCTGCGCTTCTACGCCTCGGACTCGCGCAAGAGCAGCTGGGAAGAAGACATCCTGGGCTCCAGCGTCCTGGGCAACGGCCGCAGCGTCACCATCAACGTCGACGACGGCTCGGGCGCCTGCGTCTATGACTTCAAGGCCGAGTTCACCAATGGCCAGGTGCTGACGCGCATGAACGTCAACGTCTGCCAGATCGCGGACTACTATTATACGCGCTAAGCGCGGGCGCTAACGCTCGGCTCGCGGAGCCTCGCTGCTTGAGCGCGTTCTGTGGGCGCTACGCTCACGCCGCGGGCGTTCGCTGCTTGAGCGCGGGGCGCGTCAGCCTATGTTTCGGGCATGGGCGCACCGCGTGAAATCGACAGTGGTTTCGAGGGCTTCCGGCTTTGGCCGGGAGCCCTTTCTGCTGACGAACAGCAGGCGTTGAAGGACGAAGTCCTGGCGGCGGTCGAAGCTGCGCCCCTGTATCGCCCCATCACGCCGGGCGGGCGGCCGATGTCGGTGCGGATGACCAATCTGGGGCCGCTGGGCTGGGTCACCGACGCGAGGGGCTATCGCTATCAGACGACGCATCCGGTCACTGGCGCACCCTGGCCCCCCATGCCGGCGCCGCTTTTGGCGCTGTGGGACGAACGGCTGGGCGGACCGCCCCCGGACGCCTGCCTGGTCAATCTGTATGACGCCGACGCCCGCATGGGCCTGCATCAGGACCGGGACGAGGCCGATCTGACCGCGCCGGTGCTGTCGATCTCCCTGGGCGACGAAGCCGTCTTCCGCATCGGGGCGGCGACGGGTGGGCCGACGCGGTCGTTCCGCCTGCGATCCGGCGACATCTGCGCCTTGACCGGCCCGGCGCGGCTGGCGCGGCACGGGGTGGATCGCATCCTGGCGGGGTCATCGGGCCTGATGCCCGGCGGCGGCAGGATGAACCTGACGCTGCGGCGGGCCGGGCCTTCACACGGATCGTGACTCGACGCGACGCGCCCTCGTCGTCACAGTCCGGCCGTTGCGCCACAGGAGGCCCGCATGACCGTGCTGAACCGTCCCGAAGGCCCCGACGCCGACGATTTCCGCCTGAGCCGTCGCCTGCTGGGCGGCCTGTTCTTCGCCGGCTACGCCACCGCCGCCCTGGCCCAGGACGCCCGGCCGATCACCACCTCGTCCGAGGGGCTGGTTCAGGAGGATGTGACCTTCCCCGCCCCCGACGGCTTCGATCTGCCTGCCTTCGTCGCCCGGCCGGCGGGTGACGGCCCCTTCCCTGTGGTGATCGTGGCGTCCGAGATCTTCGGCGTGCACGAATATATCCGCGACATCTGCCGCCGCCTGGCCCAGGCCGGCTACGCCGCCGTGGCGCCCGCCTTTTTCGTGCGCGTGGCGGACCCGGCGCCGCTGTCGGACATGCGCCGGGTGCAGGAGATCGTCGCCGCCGCCGGTTATGAACAGGTCATGGGCGACATCGCCGCGACCCTGGACTGGATCGACGGCCAGCTGTGGGCCCGGGCCGACCGGATCGGGATCACCGGCTATTGCTGGGGCGGCAAGGTGGTGTGGCAGGCCGCCGCCCGGTTCGCCGCGCTGAAGGTCGGGGTCGCCTGGTACGGCCGCCTGGCCCCGGCCCCTGACGCCAATGAGGCCCAGATCGCCATGGGCCGCCCCTGGCCGGTCGATCTGGCGGGCGATCTGAAGTCGCCGGTTCTGGGCCTGTACGGCGGTCAGGATCAGGGCATCCCCAACGCCTCGGTCGAGACCATGCGCCGCGCGCTGGAGCGCGAAGGCGACGACGACAGCGCCATCCACCTTTATCCCGACGCGCCGCACGGCTTCCATGCCGACTATCGCGCCTCGTACCGCGCCGATGACGCCGCTGACGGCTGGCGCCGCCTGCTGGCCCATTTCGACGCCCGGCTGAAGGCCTGAGGCGCCCGCGCACCCTATGATCGACAATCCGTACAGCGGCGCGCCGGATCACGCATTCTGGTCCCGCGCGGTCGCCAACCTGGCGCCCGACGACATCCGCCCGGCGGTCCAGCCCGGCTTCGCCATCGCGCCGACCGACCGGGTGGCCACCGCCGGCAGCTGTTTCGCCCAACACATCAGCCGCGCCCTGACCGCGCGGGGCTATGACTATCTGGTCACCGAGACGGGGCCGGAGGTGCAAGGGTACGGCGTCTTTCCCGCCCGGTTCGGCAACATCTATTGCGCCCGCCAGCTGTTGCAGTTGTTCCAGCGCGCCTATGGCCTGTTCGCGCCCTACGAAGGCGCCTGGCGCACCCGCGACGGGCGGGTGGTCGATCCGTTCCGTCCGCGCGCCCATCCCGGCGGCTTCGCCGATGCGGCGCAGATGCAGGACGACCGCGCGACCCATCTGGCGGCCGTGCGGCGGATGTTCGAGACCATGGACGTCTTCGTCTTCACCCTGGGCCTGACCGAGGGGTGGGTGTCGGCGCGCGACGGGGCGGTCTTTCCGCTGGCGCCCGGCGTGGCGGGCGGGCCGGACGACGCCGACCACATCCGGCCGCACAATTTCACGGTGCAGCAGACGGTCGACGACCTGACGGCCCTGATCGACATGGCCCGCGCGCTGCGGCCCGATCTGCGGGTGCTGCTGACCGTGTCGCCCGTGCCGCTGAAGGCGACGTTCGAGGACCGGCATGTCCTGGTCTCGACCGGCTACAGCAAGGCGGTGCTGCGCGCGGCGGCGGGCATGGTCTGCGACGCCCTGGATCGGGTGGACTATTTCCCCAGCTACGAGATCGTCACCGGTCTTCAGGCCGGGTCGGGCCTGTGGGCGGCGGATCTTCGCACCGTCACACCCACCGGCGTGAACCGGGTCATGGCCGAGCTGGCCCGCGCCTATCTGGACCAGGCCGACACGCCGGCGAGGACGGCCGCGCCTGCCGCATCCGCCCCCCGCCCCCCCGCCGACGACCAGCACGCGGCCCTGGCCCAGGTGATCTGCGACGAAGAGGCGATCGAGCCGTGACGGTCGCCTGCGTGATCGGCAACTGCCAGGCCCAGAGCCTGGCCGACTGGCTGGAGGCCCTGTCCCCCGGCCTGCAGGCGCACGCCTTCAGCCTGACGGGAATGACGCCGGGTGATGCCGACGCCCTGTCGGCGCTGGACGCCATGCTGGACGGGGCCGAGCTGGTGGTGATGCAGGCCAGGCCGACGCACCGCGCCCGTTTCGGCCTGCCCGAGCCCGAGGCTCTGGAGGCCCGGGGGCTGCGCGTGGTGGCGGCGCCTTGGATCCTGTTCCGGGGCTTCCATCCCGACTGCCTGCATCTGTTCCATGGGGGCCAGGCCGTGCCGGGCGCGGCAGGACCGCTGCATTCCGCCCTGGCGGCGGCGGCGGCGCTGGAAGGCCTGCCGCAGAATCGGGCCCTTAGCCTGTTCAACGCCTACACCTATGCCCGGCTGGGCTATTTCGACGCCCTGGCCGCGGCCCAGGCGACGATGGACGATGAGTGGCGCGCCCTGGGCCTGGATCCCTGCCGCTGGCTGGCGCCGCAGGCGCGGCCCTTCATGCACACGGTCAACCATCCTGTCCCGGCGGTGATCGAGGATGTGGCCCGCCAGGTGCTGGCCCAGGCAGGCCTGACGGCGACCACGCCGGTCGCGACGCCGCCGGACCGGCTGCTGCCCGGCGGAATCTGGCCTCTTTATCCCGAGATCGCCGAACGCCTGGGGCTGGAAGACGCCGGCACGGCCTATCGCCGGCCCGGCATGCCGGACACGTCGCTGGAACAGACAGTCGCGGCGGCTTACGCGGGGCTGGACATCGCCCTTGCGGACGGCGCGCCCTTCGACGACACCCTGGCGCCCGCCGTCGCCCGCGCCCGCGCCTTCATCCGCTCAGAGGTGCGATGAAGCGGGCGGCGTGAGGGGGCGGGCGAAAGCCTTTAAATCAATTAGATCATGATCTTGGTGCAGCTGTCGCCGGCACGGTTTTCCGACAACTCGCCCACCGCCCAGCCCTGGTTCCGACACATCTGCCTGTGTTCGGACGCGAAGTGGTTCGGGGTGTGAGAGGTTGAAAATTCGGCTTTCGCCAACCCTGCGCATACCCCTTCCAGCCCCTCACTGCGGGCAAGTCATGCACGCAGCGGTTCGCGAGTTGCGCGCTTGACGCGATTTCCGATCCGGCTCAGCTTCGCCTTAACAGGCGGGCGGCCGATGCGACGGTACTTCCTCTCGGGGCTTGTTGGAGCCCTTCTGATGGCGGCGCCGGGTTTCGCCCAGGAACAGGCCACCTATCGCTATGACGCCTATGGCCGGCTGGTCGGGGTGGCGCGGTCGGTGACCGCCAGCGCCGGCAGCTACACCGGCTATGGCAATGACGACGCCGATAATCGCCTGTCGCGCGGAGTCGTGTCCGTTCCCGTCCTGGCCGTCGTGCAGGAGCTGCGCCCCGGCGAAACCCTGGTCCCGTTCCAGCGCCTGATCTCCACCGACAGCCGCTTTACCTTTTCCTTTCAGGTGGACGGCAATCTGGTGCTGAATTTCGGAACCACGCCCCTGTGGAATTCAGCGACCAACAATGGTCAGGGCCTGTCGTTGCGGATGGAGACGAAGGGGAATCTGGTCCTCTACAGCGCCACGGACACCGTGCTCTGGTCTTCGGGCACCAGCGGCCATCCCGGTGCGAAACTGGTGCTTCAGAACGACGGCAATGCGGTCATCTATGACGGCGCGACCCCGGTGTGGGCCACCCACACCTGCTGTCACTGAGGGGGATGGGCGCGATGTACGATAAGGCGAAGTCCCCGGTCCCTCCTTCGGCGATGCGGCGCGCGGCGGCCGCGCTGTCGGGGATCGCGCTGGCCCTGTGCGGCGCAGGTGCGGCCCAGGCCCAGGCCGGACCCCAGATTCCGCCGCCGGACGCCTTTAATCCCGTCGATGCGCGGGGGGTGAACCTGTATTCGGGCTCCTATGCCTACACCACGACGCCGATCTCGATGGGACCGGCGGGTCAGGGCGGGCTGAGCTATTCGGCCGGTTACGACACCGCCTCGGGCAAGTGGCGCAACAGCCTGGCCGGCATGGTGGTCAGACAGCCGTTCACCGGCTCGCCGCCGACCAACCCCTATTACACCGTCACCGTGATGGGGGCCTCGCACGTCTTCTTGCCGCTGGTCGGCGGCGCGTTCGAGGCGGTGGACGGCGACGGCACGCTGGAGAAGCCCGGCGGGCAGATGGTCTATACGGCGCTGGACGGATCGGTGGCCACCTTCGGCGGCGGGGTCACCTACAGCCCGTTCGTGGCCAATGAGGGGCTCATCAGCACCCTGGTGCGGCCTAATGGCGAGCGGATCGTCTTCACCTACACCGCCATCACCATGACCAGCGGCTTTCAGGCGCGCCGCCTGCAATCGGTCACCAACAACCACGGCTATCAGATCCATTTCCAGTACGCCTCGAACGTCTGGAGCGCCGACTGGTACCGGACGGTCACGGTCACGGCGCTGAACAATGCGGTCGATGCCTGCGATCCGACGGCCAACACCTGCGTCTTCTCGCGCACCTGGCCCAGCCTGACCTTCGCCGAGAGCGCCAGCGAAAAGAGCGTGACCGACGCCCTGGGCCGGACCACGCGGCTGCTGTTCAGCGGGGGGCGTCTGACGGGTCTGCGCCGTCCGACGCTGAGCACCGGGCAGAATGTGTCGCTGACCTATGACGCCGGCGGCACGCGCATCGCCTCGGTCAACGACGGCAGCGGATCCTGGAGCTACACCTACACGCCGTCGCCGGTCGTTTCACCGCCTCCGTACCAGGAAACGATGACGACGCTGGTCAGAGATCCCCTGGCCCATACGACCGAGGCGGTGCTGACGGCGACCCAGGTCGATATGGGCGTGACCGACTATCGCGTGGTGCGGCCCCTGACGGTGACCGATGATCTGAACAACACCACCCAGTATAACTATCCAAGTCCCGACTTCCGCCTGGCCGACGTGACCTATCCCGAAGGCGACCGCCGGCAATACGGATGGACGGCGCGTGGCGACCTGGTGTCGGTGACGCGCAAGGGCAAGCCGGGCTCGGGCCTGGCCGACACGACGATCGGCGCCACCCTGACGGCCGGGTGCCCGGCCACGCCGGCGTTGTGCGGCCGTCCGGCCACCATCACCGACGCGCGCGGCGCGGTCACGACCTTCACCTACAGCAGCACCCATGGCGGGGTTCTGAGCGTGACCGCACCGGCCCCGACGCCAGGCGCCGTCCAGCCGCAGACACGCACGGCCTATGCCTCGCACAACGCCTGGACCGCGACAGCCTGGGGGTAATCACCCAGGATGCGAACGCCATCTGGCTGCCGGTCCAGACCTCGTCCTGCCAGACGCTGACCACCTGCGCGGGCCTGGCCGACGAAGTGGTGACCGACACCGTCTATCAGGCCGGAAGCGTCGGCGTGGCCAGCAATCTGTTGCCGGTCGTGGTCTCCAGCGGGTCGGGCGACGGCCTGCTGACGGCCTCGGTGACGACGACCTATGAGCCGACCGGCGATGTGCGCACGGTGGACGGCCCCCTGCCCGGCGCGGCGGACACCACCCGCTATGTCCATGACGCCATGCGCCAGGCGGTGGGCGCGATCGGCCCCGATCCCGACGGCGGGGGCGCGCGCCTCTATCCGGCGGTGCGCACCCGCTACAACGCCGACGGCCAGGTCGACCGGGTGCAACAGGGAACGACGGCGGGCCAGAGCGACCTGGACTGGGCGGGCTTCAGCGCGCTGCAGACCGCCCTGACCGACTATGACGTCCAGGGACGCAAGGTGCGCGAGACCGCCTTCGACGGCTCGACCCATCCGCTGGTGACGCAATACACCTATGATTCGGTCGGTCGGCTGACCTGCACGGCCGTGCGGATGAACCCGGCGACCTTCGGCGCCCTGCCGACCTCGGCCTGCGTGGGGGTGACGACGCCCGGCGCCTTTGGGCCCGACCGGATCACGACCCAGCTGTATGACGACGTGAACCGCCTGATCCGCGTATTTCAGGGCGAAAGCGCCCCCAACCAGCGCACCCTGATGGCCCAAGACTGGACCGCCAACGGCCGCGTGGCGTGGATGGAGGACGGAGAGGGCAACCGCTCGACCTTCACCTATGACGGCTTCGACCGGGTGCGCCGGCTGTCCTATCCGTCGACGACGGTGGGGGCGCATGCGTCGAACCCGCTGGACTATGAGGAATACGGCTACGACGCCAACGACAACCCCACGACCAAGCGCACCCGCTCGGGCGGGGTGTTCACCACCCATTTCGACGCCCTGAACCGGATCACGGCCATCGATGCGCCGGTGGGGTCGAACGATGTCTGGTACGGCCATGACAATCTGAACCGGCGCCTTTACGCCAGCCATGCCGCGCCGGCGCCCACGCCCCTGTGCGGCACGACCACGGCGACCTGCATGACCTGGGACGCCCTGGGCCGCCAGATCACCGAGCAACAGGCCCTGGGGACCATGACCATGGCCTATGACCTGGCGGGGCGACGGACCAATCTGTTCTATTCCGACGGGTTCGCCATCGACTATCGCTACGATCTGGACGACCGGCTGAACCGGGTGCGCCAGGGGGGATCGTCGCTGATCGCGGCCTTCGCCTATGACGACCTGGGGCGTCGCACGGGTGTGACGCGGGGCAATGGGGTGGCGACGGCCTACACCTATGACGCGGCGTCACGGCTGCGCACCCTGTCGCACGACCCGGCGGGCACGGGGTCGGACGTGACCTGGACGCTGAGCTATAATCCCGCCAGCCAGGTGGTGGTGCGCCAGACGTCGAACCCGGCCTATCTGTACGCCCCGGCGCCGGACGCCCAGGCGATCACCCGCAACGGCCTGAACCAGCCGACGACGGTCAATAGCGTGGCGGCGACGTCCGATGCGCGCGGCAATCTGACCTTCGACGGGGCGCGGGGCTTCACCTTCGACGCCGCCAACCGGTTGACGGGAACCGGCTCCTCGACGCTCAGCTACGACCCGCTGGACCGGCTGGCCCAGATGGTGGGGACCACCGGCGGGCGTTACCTCTACGATGGCGACGAGATTGCGGGCGTGGTGACGGCCCCGACCGGGACCACCATCAACAACCGCATCATCCGGGGGGCGTGGCCGGACGAGGTGCTGGTCGCCTATCAGGGCGACACGGCTTCGACGCCGTTGTGGAGCCTGCAGGACCACCAGGGCTCGACCATCGCCATCACCGACGCCACCGGCGCGGCGACCTTCACCCTGGCCTATGACGAATACGGCCAGCCGCGTACCGGCAATGCGGGCCAAGGGCCTTCGGCCGCATACCCACGCAACTCCCAAGCGGAAGCGTCTCCGGCTTGTCCCGGCCGGGCGTCAAGGCGAGTGGTGCTCTGGAAAGGTGGTGCCGCTTGCGTGACTCGAACACGCGACCCCCTCATTACGAATGAGGTGCTCTACCGGCTGAGCTAAAGCGGCCCGGTGCGTCGGGAAGCCCGGCGCGAGGTCGGCTCTTTATACGGCGCCGGGCGGCTTGCCAAGACAGGCCGTAAGCGCCGCCAGAAGCGATGTCTCGTCCGGGCGGGCGGCGACGGCGATGGCCGCGAGCAGGGCCGTCAGAGGCGCGGCGGCGGCGGCCGAGATGGCGCAGGCCTGTCGGCCCCTGGCCTGGTCCGGCGACAGGGCGTCGGCCAGGGCGCGTCCGGCGCGGGGGGAATGGATCAGAACGACGTCGAACCCGTCCGGCGCCTGCGCCCCGGTGGAAACCGCACGATAGACCGGCAGGGCCCGCACCGTCGCATGGCCCGCGACCAGGGCGTTCAGGTCGCCGGCCGGAGTCTCGGCGCCCGGATGCAGCAGGCGCGCGCCCTTCAGCGCCGGATCGGAGCGGATCAGGGCGGCCAAGTCGTTCAGGTCGCCGCCCGCCGAGCGCACGACGCCGAAACCGGCCGCCTGGGCCGCGCGGGCCGTGGCGTCGCCGACCGCCAGCACGGGCGCGGCGCGGTCGGGGCTGATGGCCGTCCAGGCGGCGAGGCCGTTGGGGCTGGTGAAGACCAGGGCGTCATGCGGCGTGGGCGGGGTCTCGACCGCCAGGGGTTCGATCCGCAGCAGGGGCGCCACGACGGGCGTCAGGCCCAGGGTCCGCACCCGCGCGGCGGTGCGTGCGGCGCCGGGTTCGGCGCGGGTGATCCAGACGCGGGCGGGCGGGCTCAGAGCGGGATCCGCTGGTCGCCGGCCTCGTCGCGCACGGCCTGGCCCAGCGACAGGCCCAGGTCGTGGGCCGCGTCCGCCCCGGCGTCGGGGGCGATCTCTCCGGCGCGGCGCCAGCGGGCCGAGCCGTCGGGGGCCAGCATTTCGACGGTCAGGCGCAGGTGGCCTTCGGCGATGACGCCCAGGGCGCCGATGGCCGTGCGGCACGAGCCTTCCAGCGCCGTCATGGCCCCGCGCTCGGCCGCGACGCACAGGGCGGTGTCGGCATGGTTCAGGGCGGTCAGCCAGGGCGCATCGGCGTCTTCGGCCCGGCACTGGATGGCCAGGGCGCCCTGGCCCGGCGCGGGCAGGAAGGCGTCCGGCGACAGCCGCTGGCCGATCACCCCGGCCAGACCCAGGCGCGACAGTCCGGCGGCGGCCAGCAGGATGGCGTCGAAATCTCCGTCCTGAAGCCGCTTCAGCCGCGTATCGACATTGCCGCGCAGCATTTCGATCTTCAGGTCGGGCCTGAGAGCCAGCGCCTGGGCCTGTCGCCGCAGCGAGGCGGTGCCCAGCACGGCGCCCGGCGGCAGATCGTCGAAGGTCTCGGCGTTGCGGCCGATGAAGGCGTCGCGCGCATCCTCGCGTTCGGGGATGGCGCCGATCATCAGGCCCGCAGGCTGTTCGGCCGGCACGTCCTTCATCGAATGGACCGCCAGATCGATGCGACCGTCCAGCAGCGCCTCCTCGATCTCCTTGGTGAACAGGGCCTTGCCGCCGATCTCCAGCAGGCGGCGGTCCTGGACCCGGTCGCCCGTGGTGACGATCTGGACCAGTTCGACCCGTTCGGGCGCCAGGCCGGCCGCCGCCGCGACGGCCCGCTGCATCATGCCCGACTGGGCCAGGGCCAGTTTCGAGCGGCGGGTGCCGATGCGGATGGGGCCGTCGCTGGGGATCATGAGCCGTTGCGCTAAGGATGGGGGGTCGCTACCTCGACCCGGATGAACTCAGGCGCGGACTATAGCAGCGGGACCGGGGCGACAACCGTCGTCGGATCGCGTGCGCTGCCCCTGACGGTGCTGGGGTTCGAGACCAGCTGCGACGAAACCGCCGCCGCCGTGGTGCGTCTGACCGAGGGCGGGGCGCAGGTGCTGTCGTCGGTGGTGCACAGCCAGATCACCGAACATGCGGCCTTCGGCGGGGTGGTGCCCGAGATCGCGGCCCGCAGCCATGTGGAGATGATTTCCGGCGTCGCCGCCCGCGCCCTGGATCAGGCCGGGCTGGATTACGCCGACATGGACGGCATCGCCGCCACCGCCGGGCCGGGCCTGGTCGGCGGGGTGATGGTGGGCCTCAGCTTCGCCAAGGGGGCGGCCCTGGCGCGGGGCCTGCCGCTGATCGCGGTCAATCACCTGGAGGGGCACGCGGTGTCCGCCCGGCTGGGGGCGCAGATCGCCTATCCCTTCCTGCTGCTGCTGGTGTCGGGCGGCCATTGCCAGTTGCTGGAGGTGCGCGGGATCGGCGACATGACCCGGCTGGGCACCACCATCGACGATGCGGCGGGCGAGGCCTTCGACAAGATCGCCAAGGCCATGGACCTGGGCTATCCGGGCGGGCCGGCGCTGGAGCGGCTGGCGCAGACGGGCGACGGGTCGCGTTTTTCCCTGCCGCGCGCCCTTTTGGGGCGCAAGGACTGCGACTTCTCCTTCTCCGGCCTGAAGACGGCCGCCTCGCGCCTGGTCGAGACCTGCGAAACGGACCAGGACCGCGCCGATCTGGCCGACGCCGTCCAGAGCGCCATCGCCCGCCAGCTGACCGAACGGTCCGAACGCGCCATGGCCGCATATGCGGAGGGGCATGAACACCGAATGTTCGTGGTGGCGGGGGGTGTTGCGGCCAACAGAACGGTCCGGCGGGTGCTGGAGGATGCGGCCGCCAGGCACGGCTTTACCTTCATGGCCCCGCCCCTGGCCTATTGCACCGACAACGCCGCCATGATCGCCCTGGCGGGGGCCGAACGGCTGGCCTTGGGGCTGACGTCCGACCTGGATGTGGCGGCCCGGCCGCGATGGCCGCTGGACGAGGCGCGCGCCATGGCCGATCCTGTGCACCAGAAAACCGGGCGCAAGGGCGCCAAGGCGTGAAGTCAGGGGGGGCTATGGCGTTTCGCACGGCGGGGGTGATCGGCGCGGGGGCGTGGGGCACGGCCCTGGCCCAGGTGGCGTCTCGGGCGGGTCTGGATGTCGTGATCCAGGCGCGCGAACCCGAGGTGATCGACAGCATCCGCGAGCGGGGGGTCAACGACCTGTTCCTGCCGGGCGTGCCGCTGGAGCCGAACATCCGCGCCACCGAGGCGCTGGCCGACCTGGCCGACTGCGACCTGATCCTGGCGGTGCCGCCGGCCCAGCATATGCGATCGGTGCTGGCGGCCTTCGCGCCGCATCACCGGGCGGGCGTGCCCATCGTCCTGTGTTCCAAGGGGATCGAGCGCGGGTCGTTGAAGCTGATGACCGAGGTGCTGGGCGAGACCCTGCCCGATGCGCCCCAGGCGGTGCTGTCCGGCCCCAGTTTCGCCGGCGAGGTGGCGCGTGGCCTGCCCGGCGCCGTCACCCTGGCCTGCGCCGACGAAAGCCTGGGCGAGGCCCTGATGCAGACCCTGTCGGCGCCGGCCTTCCGCCCCTATCTGGCGCCCGACCTGATCGGGGCCGAGGTCGGCGGGGCGGTCAAGAATGTGCTGGCCATCGCCTGTGGCATGAGCGAGGGGCGTGGCCTGGGCCGCAGCGCCCACGCCGCCATCATCACCCGCGGTTTCGCCGAAATGACCCGCCTGGGCGTGGCCCTGGGCGGCCAGGCCGAGACGGTGGCGGGCCTGTGCGGCCTGGGCGATCTGGTGCTGACCTGCTCCAGCCCGCAGTCGCGCAACATGAGCCTGGGCCTGGCCCTGGGGCAGGGCCAGACGGTGCAGCAAGCCCTGGCCGGCAAGCGGTCGGTGGCCGAAGGTTACGAGAGCGCGCCCGCCGTGCGCCAGCTGGCGGCCAAGATGGGCGTGGACATGCCGATCTGCCTGGCGGTCGCGGACTTGCTGGAAGGCGTCATGACGGTGGAACAGGCCATCGAGGATCTGCTGTCGCGCCCGCTGAAGCCCGAGCGGGAATGAGCGAGGCCGGACCCGCGCCGCCGCCGCCGGACCGCCCGCGCGTCTGGAAGACGCCGCCGAACGTGCCCCTGTGCGTCGAAAGCGACATCGCCGACCCCGGCGCGCGGTCGTTCGTGCTGCAGATCGGCGAGGCCTTCTTCCACGGCTTCGTGGTCAGGAAGGACGGCCAGGTGGCCGGATACATCGACCGCTGCCCCCACGCCGGATATCCGCTGGCGGTCGAGCTGGACCGCTATCTGACGCCGGACGGGTCGATGATCCTGTGCTCCTGGCACGGGGCGGCGTTCGAGCCGCTGACCGGAAAATGCATCGCCGGCCCCTGCGCCGGCGGGCGGCTGACGCCCTGGCCGGTGCAGGTGGCGGGCGGGGTGATCCGCACCGCCTGAGGGGCGACATCAGTCCAGGGCGGGCAAGGTCTCGGCCGCAAAGGCGGTCACGTCGGCCAGCAGGGCCGCCGCCGACTTGTCGATGATCTGGCGGCCCTTTTCCGGGCTGGCCTGGGCCGGGTCCGAGCCGATGCGGCCATCGGGGAAGCGGGCGCGGTAATCGGCGGCGTCGCGGATCGGACCCATGGGGGCGATCTGGGGGCTGTAGTCAGCGGTCTTGATCCGGTCGGGATAGGCCGCCTGGGTCACCGCGATCTCGGACGGGGTGGCGTGCGACCCGTGGCCGGTGGGAAACAGGCTGCTGCACAGCCCATGCACGCCCGGCAGGTCCCACCAGTTCTTCAGCTTCAGCGCGAAGGGCATCGGCTCGTCCGAGAACGACCATTCGGCGTGGATCTCGGCGAAGGCGGCCTCGATGGTGGCGACATTGCCGCCGTGGCCGTTCAGGAAATAGATCCGCTCGAACCCGTGCCGCGTCAGGGACGAGACCCAGTCGCCGATGGCGGCCATGAAGGTCGAGGGGCGCAGGGTGATGGTGCCGGGAAAGGCCAGGTGGTGCTGGGCCATGCCGATGTTGAAGGTCGGGGCCACGATCACGGCGTCATTCTGCGCCTCCAGGTCATGGGCGATGATCTCGGGGCACAGCCAGTCGGTGCCCAGAAGCCCGGTCGGCCCATGCTGTTCGTTCGAGCCGATCGGCACGACCACGGTCCGCGCCAGCGCATCGCCGGACTTCAGCCGAGCGTCGATCTCGGGCCAGGACGACAGATGGATCAGCATGGGGAACGCTCCTTGAAACTGGACAGGGGTCTAGGCCGATCCGCCGCGCGTGTCAGCCGCCCCCCTTGATCGTGGCGGCGAAGCGGGCATGGTCCGGCCGTGCGCGCGCCCCGAAAGACCCCCGTCAAAGCCCCCGCCCGCCGCCCGGCGGTGATGACCGGCGCCGCCATTCCGGTGCTGGCCTGGCCGCCCGACGAGGATCGGGTCGAGGCCATCTTCCGGCGCCTGTCCGGGGTCATGCCCGAGCCGAAGACCGAACTGGACTACACCAACCCCTTCACCCTGGTCGCGGCGGTGGCCCTGTCGGCCCAGGCGACGGACGTGGCGGTCAACAAGGCCACGCGCGGCCTGTTCGCCGCCGCCGACACCCCCCAGGCCATGCTGGCCCTGGGCGAAGAGGGGGTGATCCCCTTCATCGCCTCCATCGGCCTTTACCGGAACAAGGCCCGCAATCTGATCGCCCTGAGCCGCATCCTGGTCGAGCGGCACGACGGCCGGGTTCCCCTGACCCGCGCGGCGCTTCAGGCCCTGCCCGGCGTGGGACGCAAGACCGCCAGCGTGGTGCTGAACGAACTGGGGATCGAACCGGCCATTGCGGTCGACACCCATGTCTTCCGCGTCTCGCACCGCCTGGGCCTGGCCAACGCCGCAACGCCGGACAAGGTGGAGCAGCAACTGCACCGCATCGTACCCGAGGATTATCTGCCCAAGGCGCACCACTGGCTGATCCTGCACGGCCGCTATGTCTGCACGGCGCGGCGGCCGAACTGTTCCGGCTGCGTCATCTCGGACCTGTGCCCATCGCGGGCGGGGCTGGCGGCTATGGGCGAGGCGCGCTGAGCCGGTCCGCGACGGCCCGGGCGAAGCCGGCGCCGTGTCGCGGATCGTGGGCCAGGTAGAAGTCCGGTTCGATCAGCTCGGCCTCCATCAGCAGCCAGCCGCCATCTCCATCGGGGACCATGTCGATGCGGGCGTAAAGCAGGTCTTCGCTGATCGCCGCCAGCACCCTCTCGGCCGTCTGAAGCGCGCCCGGCGGCGGTTCGGCCAGGGGCGTATAGAGGCCGCCGAACTGCACCTGAATGCGGAAGTCGCCGTCCACCGGCCGCTTGTTGACCGCATGGCTGAAGCGGCCGCCGAAGAACAGCAGGCTGGTTTCGCCCTCGGTTTCGATCTGCGGCAGATAGGGCTGGACCATGGCCGGGCCGGCGGGCGGATCGGTCAGGGCCTGGCCGGGCGAGAGGCGAAGCGTGCGCCAGGCGCCGCCCGACACCGTCGGCTTGACGATCAGCTGGCCCGCGCCGGTCTGGGCGAAAGCGGCGGCGATCTGGTCGGCCGTCACGGCCTGGGTCCAGACGGTCGGCGGTATGGGCACGCCCTTGTCCGCCAGCCGGGCCAGATAGGTCTTGTCCGAATTCCAGGCCAGGACCGAGAGCGGATTGGCCACCGGCAGGCCCGCCGCCGCCCAGGTCGCGCAGGCCCGCATCCAACGCGCATGGTCGCGGTGATAGCCCCAGGCGATAACCGGCAGGATCAGGGGAAATCCACCCAGGCCCGAAGCATCATCCCCATGGTCGGTCCAGGGGCTGGGGACCGCCTCGATCCCCGCCACAGACAGAGCCTCGGACAGGCGGGCCAGCACGCCGGGCCACTGACCGGCATAGGACGGATCGGCGGGGTCGGGGGTCAGGACGGCGATACGGCTCATGGGCGGATTTCCTAAGGCCGTTTGCGGTGGGGCGGAAGGCCGGGTATGGGGCGCGCCATGACCCAGAACCCCGCTGCTTCCGCCCGTTTCGACGCCAAGTTCGATGTCTGCGCCGTCGGCAACGCCATCGTCGATGTGCTGGCCCCGTGCGAGCCGGCCTTTCTGGAGGCGCAAGGGCTGGTCCCCGGCTCGATGCAGCTGGTGGACGAGGGCCAGAGCGCGGCCCTGTACGAAGCCATGAACGCGGGGGTCGAGGCCTCGGGCGGATCGGCCGGCAATACGGTGGCGGGCGTCGGCAGCTTCGGCGGCCGCGCGGCCTATCTGGGCAAGGTGGCGGACGATACCTTGGGCGGGGTCTTCGCCCACGACATCCGCGCGGCCGGCGTGCATTTCGACACCCCGGCCCTGTCGGGCGACGCGGGCACCGGCCGCTGCTTGATCAATGTGACGCCGGACGGCCAGCGCACCATGTGCACCTTCCTGGGCGCCGCCAACCAGCTGACGGTCGCCGATATCGACGCCGCCGTGATCGGCGACAGCGCCATCGTCTATCTGGAAGGCTATCTGTTCGATCCGGCCCCGGCGCGCGCGGCGTTCGAGGCGGCGGCGAAGGCGGCCCATGCGGCCGGCCGCAAGGTGGCCATCACCCTGTCGGACAGTTTCGTGGTCGGCCGCTGGCGCGCCGAACTGCTGGATTTCATCACCGCCTCGGCGGACATCGTCCTGGCCAATGAGGCCGAGCTGACGGCCCTGTTCGAGACCGACGATTTCGACGCCGCCTGCGATCAGCTGGCGGCCATCGTCGAGATGGCGGCGGTGACGCGCGGGCCGGACGGCTCGGTCATCGTGTGCGGGGACCAGCGCGTGGCCGTGGCCGCCTTCCCGGTCGACAAGGTGGTGGACACCACCGGGGCGGGCGACCAGTACGCGGCGGGCTTCCTGCTGGGCCTGGCGCGCGGTCTGCCGCTGGCGGCGGCGGGCGCCCTGGGCTCGCTGGCGGCGGCCGAGGTCATCGCCCATTGGGGTCCGCGCCCGATGACGGGGCTGAAGGCCCTGACGGAAGAGGCCGGCCTGACGCTGGCCTGACGCCCTAACGCCGCTTCAGCGTGATGTAGATCGCCCCCTCGCCCCCGTGACGACGGTGGGCCGAGGCGAAGCCCGACACCACGGCGCGCAGGGCCGGGGCGTGCAGCCATTCGACGATGGAGGCCCGGATCACCCCGCCGCCGCGCCGCCCCTGGCCGGTGACCACCAGGACCGCGCGCAGGCCCCGCGCCTGGCATGACGTCAGAAAACCGCGCAGCACGTCCTCGGCCTCGAACCGGCCATAGCCGTGCAGGTCCAGGCTGGCCTCGATGGGATCGCGTTCGCGCGACAGGCGGCGCTGGCGGCGCGGCTCCAGCACGTCGGGGACGCGCAGGCTTGGCGGACGAGGCGGCGGCGGCGCGGACGGAGCCAAGGCGGCCGGGCGTGGCGGCGGCGTCGATTTGCGCGCGGCCTTGCCCGATGCGGCGGCTTCGGTCGGGGCGGGCGGCGTGGCCGCGTCGGTCAGGACGCGGAAGGGCTTGCGCGTGCGCGGCGGGGTCACCGTGTCGGTCACCCGCGCCCACAGGCGCCGGTCGTCGTCGCTGATCGGAGGCGGCCCGCGCCGGGCCATCAGGCGTCGGTTTCGGCGTCGTCGGCGTCCGGCTCGGCCGGGCCGGGAACATGGGCCAGAAGATCACCCGGCTGGCAGTCCAGTTCGCGGCACAGGGCGTCCAGAGTCGAGAACCGCACCGCCCGCGCCTTGCCGGTCTTCAGGATCGACAGATTGGCCACGGTCACGCCGACGCGGTCGGCCAGTTCGGTCAGCGACATGCGCCGACGCACCAGCATCTGATCCAGTTGAACACGAATGGCCATGGCGGCTGTCTCTACCCTCCGCGCGCCGGGCGGAAAAGGCGCAGGTTTTTGAACGCGCGGATAATCATATGGTCAGCTCCGATTCCCGGCGCAGGCGCGCGCCCTCGCGGAACACCTCGGCCAGGACCAGAACGATCATCACCGAAAAACCGGGGGTCAACAGGTCGCCCAGCCCTTGCGTCTCCATGACCCCTTCGGCCAGGCGCGTCGCCACCAGACCCTGAGCCGCCCAGACGCCGCCGGTCACGACCGCCAGGATCAGGCCGATCTGCTGCAGGCGCGAGACATTGGAAGGATGAAACGGATCGCCGACGGTCAGGGTGCGGAAGATCATCCGCAGGTTCCGCACGATCAGCATGAAGCCGCCGAAATAGGCCGCGAAGGCGCCCACGCCGAACAGCAGCAGGGTCCGGGTCAGCGGCAGGGCCTTGCCCCCGGAATCGTCGGACACGGTGACGTCCAGATTCTCGAGCGGCACGAACATGGAAAAAATGAAGACGAAGATCAGAATGCCGGTGATCAGCGCCAGCAGCCAATAGGCCACATCCAGGGCGATCTTCAGCAGGCTGGACACCGAGCCGGGGCCCAGGGTGCGCACGCCGGGTATGCGCAAGGCGCGGATGCCGAGGGGCGTCAGTTTCGGCAGGCGCATGACGGGGACCTTCTGCGGGCCTGTGCAGGCCAGGGCGGGGCGTGATCGCCGCGACGGACCGGATCGGCCCGCGCGGCGTCATTCTTCGCGATTGTCGCCCATAAGGTCAAAACGCTTTCTTCTTTGGGGGCCGCGATCAGAAGGCTTCCGCCTTCTCGACCCGACGCGGGCCCGGTCAGGCGTCAGACCGGCTCAGAAAGCCTGGATCAGCGAGACGACCAGGGCGGTCGGCAGGGCGGCCAGCAGGACCGTGTTGACGAACAGGTGGCCGGCCTTGTCCATCCACTGCGAGACGTTCATCGTGTGCATCGTTCTTCTCCGTCGATTTGATTGGGGTCGTTTATCGCCCCAACCTGATTGATTGCCGCAAGATCGTTTCTCGTTACGAGAAAGTCAGGAACGGTGCGGCCCCCGTTCTTGAGAATGATAGATAGGGCATGCCGTGCGGTTCTGCACGTTACATATCGTTTAACGATATTAAACTTTGGCAAGGAACTGTTACAGGCCCCGCGCAGATGACGAAACTCAAGCTTATCAAGGGGATGCGCCTGGTCGCGGCGACCCACAATCCGGGCAAGGCGCGCGAGATCGACGTCCTGCTGGATGGAAATTACGAGGTCGTAACCGCCGGCGCCCTGGGCCTGCCCGAACCGGACGAGACCGAGAGCACCTTCATCGGCAATGCGGTGCTGAAGGCGCGCCATGCGGCCCAGCGCTCGGGCCTGGTCGCCCTGGCCGACGACAGCGGCCTGTCGGTCGCGGCCCTGGACGGGGCGCCGGGCATCTATTCCGCCCGCTGGGCCGGGCCGGACAAGGATTTCGCCATGGCCATGGCCCGCGTCGAGGAGCGGATCGAGGAGACTGGCAGCCGCGAAGACCGGGCCTGGTTCACCAGCGCCCTGGCCGTGGCCTGGCCGGATGGGCCGGTGGTGGCGGTCGAGGGCCGGGTGGACGGCCGCCTGACCTTCCCGCCGCGCGGGGACCGGGGCTTCGGCTATGACCCCATCTTCATCCCGGACGGCCACGCCCTGACCTTCGGCGAGATGGAGCCGGCGGTTAAGGATGCGCTCAGCCACCGCGCCCTGGCGTTCGCCAAGCTGAAGGCCGCGCTGATTGACTGATACCCAAAAGGCGGACCTGCATCCCGGATCGGCGGTCGGCCTGTATGTCCACTGGCCCTATTGTTCGCGCATCTGCCCCTATTGCGACTTCAACGTGGTGCGCGACCGGGGGCGGACCCAAGAACAGGCGGGGCTGGTTCAGGCCCTCCTGGCCGACATGGAGGCCCAGCGCGCCCTGACCGGACCGCGCGCCCTGGCCTCGATCTTCTTCGGCGGCGGCACCCCTTCGTTGATGGCGTCCGAAGCCGTGGCGGTGGTGATCGAGCGGGCGCAGGCCCTGTGGGCGCCGCAGGGCGAGATCGAGGTCACGCTGGAGGCCAATCCGACCGACGCCGAGGCGGGCCGGTTCGCGGCCCTGGCCCAGGCCGGGATCAACCGCCTGTCCATGGGGGTCCAGGCCCTGGACGACGCCAGTCTGAAGATGCTGGGTCGCAACCATTCGGCGGCCGAGGCGATCCGCGCGGTCGGCCTGGCGCGGGCGGCGTTCGACCGGCTGTCGATCGACCTGATCTACGCCCGGCCGGGCCAGACCCAGACAGCCTGGACGGACGAGCTGAAGACCGCCCTGGACCTGGGGTTCGAGCATGTCTCGCCCTATCAGCTGACCATAGAGGCGACGACGGCGTTCGGCCGGGCGGCGGCGCGCGGAACCCTGGTCCCGCCCGACCCGGGCGCGGCGGCGGGCCTGTATGAGACGACGCAATCGGTGCTGGGGGCCGCCGGCTTCGAGGCCTATGAGGTGTCCAATCATGCGCGGGGCGTGGCGGCGCGGTCCAGCCACAATCTGCATGTCTGGCGCGGCGGCGACTATGTCGGGGTCGGGCCGGGCGCCCATGGGCGGCTGACCCTGGACGGCGAACGCATGGCCACCGTCGCCCATCGCGGCATCGCCGACTATGTCGCGGGGGTCGCGGCGGGCGCCCCGTGGGTCGAGCAAACGGTGCTGACGCCCGAGGAGGCGGACGAGGAACGGGTTCTGCTGGGCCTGCGCACGGTCGAGGGCGTGGCCATGGCGGCGCTGGACCGGCTGGGGCGTAAGGATCGGGCGGAAAGCCTGATCGAGGACGGATTCCTGAGGCTGGTCGGCGGCCGCGTCGTCGCCACGGAGGCGGGGCGGCCGGTTCTGGACGGGGTGCTGCGGGCGTTGCTGGTGTGACGTGCTAGGAATGAGTCCGATGACCGACCGTCCCACCAAAACGGAAATGTTCCCCCCGACCGCCCCGCCGCCGCGCCCGGTGACGCCGGGCCTGTATCTGGTGGCCACGCCGATCGGGAACCTGCGCGACATGACGTTGCGGGCGCTGGATGTGCTGGCGGCGGCGGATGTGGTGCTGGCCGAGGACACGCGGGTGACCGCCAAGCTGCTGTCGGCCTATGGGCTGAAGGCGAAGCTGGAGCGGTGCGACGACCACGCCTCGGCCCGCGCGGCTGAGACGGCGGTGGAGCGGATAACGGCGGGCGAGGTGGTGGCCTTGGTCAGCGATGCGGGCACGCCGATGGTATCGGACCCCGGATACGTCGTGGCGCGGGCCGTGATCGCGGCGGGCCTGCCGGTGCATCCCATCCCCGGCGCCTCCAGCCTGCTGGCGGCCCTGTGTCTGGCGGGGCTGCCGGCGGATCGGGTGGTGTTCGAGGGCTTCCTGCCGCCCAGGTCGGCGGCGCGCAGGACGGTGCTGGAGACCGTGCGGCCCGGCCGTCAGACCCTGGTCTTCTTCGAAAGCGGCCCGCGCCTGGCCGACAGCCTGGCCGACATGGCCCAGGTGCTGGGCGACCGCCCCGCCGCCGTGACCCGCGAACTGACCAAGCTGTACGAAGAGGCCGTGCGCGGAACCCTGTCGGAGCTGGCGGCAGATCCGCGCTGTCAGGCGCCCAAGGGCGAGATCGTGGTGGTCGTCGGCCCCGGCGAGGCCGAGACGGCGACGGACGCCGACATCGACGCGGCCCTGGCCGAGGCCCTGACCCGCCTGGCGCCCGGCGAGGCGGCGGCCGAGGTGTCCAGGGCGCTGAACCTGCCGCGCAAGCCGCTTTATAAGCGGGCGTTGGGCTTGAAGGGCCGGGGATGAGCCCGCCGCCGTCGCGCAGCCTGCGGGGCGGCCGGGCGTGGCGCGAGGGCCATGGGGCCGAATGGATCGCGGCGATCTGGCTGATGGCCAAGGGCTATCGCATCCTGGGCTTTCGCCTGAAGAGCCGGGCGGGCGAGATCGACATTCTGGCGCGGCGGGGTCGGGTGCTGGCGGTTGTCGAGGTCAAGCGCCGCGCGACGATCCAGGCCGCGCTGGAGGCCGTGACCCCCGCCCAGACCGCCCGTCTCGTGGCCGCCGCGCAACAGGTGGTCCACGGACGTAAAGCTTTGCAGGCGCTGGAGCTGCGTTTGGATACGGTGGCGCTGGCGCCCGGACGTCTTCCGCGCCATCGTCGGGGCCTGGGGTAGGACGCGAACGGACGGGGGGTCCATGACGCGCGATGACGCCATCGAGGTTCTGGAAGCCGCCGGCCAGGTGGAGGACGACGCCTTTCCGCTGTTCGAGGCGGCCCTGGCCTGCGCCCTGCACGACGATCCGCGCCGCGACGCCCAGCCGGCGCGGGTGCTGGCGGCCTATGGGATCGAACGCCTGAAAGAGCGGCTAGCCGAAGAAGGGCCGGACGACGCCCTGACCGAGGCGCTGGGCGGCGACCTGGGCCTGAACGGCGACCTGATGCACAAGGCCGATCCCGCCAACACCGATCTGATCGCCGTGGCCGAGCGTCGGCGCGGCCTGTCGGCCTGTCTGACCCTGTTCTATCTGCACTGCGGCCGCGCGGCGGGGGTGCAGGTGCAGGCGGTGGATTTCCCCGGCCACGTTCTGGTGCGGGTCGAGACGCCCGACGGGCCGGTGGCCCTGGACCCGTTCAGCCAGGGGCGGCTGGTCCTGCCCAGCGAACTGAGCCGCCGGGCGCTGCGCGCCGGGCTGACGCCGCATGTGGCGGACCGGCTGGACCTGCTGATGGCGCCGGTCAGCGACCGCCAGGCCCTGTTGCGGCTGCAGAGCGTGCTGTTCAGCCGCGCCCTGACCGCCGGCGACTATGCGGCGGCCGAACGGTCGGCCCTGCGCCGCGCCCTTTTGGACCCCGAGGATCATCGCCCCTGGCTGGACGTCGCCGCCGCGCGCGAACGTCAGGGGGCGCTGGCTGGCGCGCTTCAGGCCCTGGACCGCGCGCACGGTCTGGACAGCATGGGCGAGGCCGGGCGGATGCAGACCTATGAACGGGTGCGTCTGCAACTGAACTGAACGCCCCCGCCGCCGCAGAAAGCCTTTCTCCAGCCCTTGCCGTGGGGCACGGGCGCCCTCAAGTAGCGAACGACCGCGTCGTGAGCGTTAGGGCAAACACCATGCTTAAAGTCGCCATCCAGATGGACCCCATCGAGGCGGTCAATATCGACGGGGACACCACCTTCCTGCTGGCCATGGCGGCGCAGGGGCGCGGCCACGCCCTGTGGGTCTATGATTTCCGCACCCTGGCGCTGGAGGACGGGCGGCTGTTCTGTCGGGCGCGGCCGGTGACGCTGCGTCAGGTCGTCGGCGATCACGTCACCCTGGGCGACGAGGTGAAGCTGGACCTGGGCGCCGACGTCGATGTGATCCTGATGCGCCAGGATCCGCCGTTCGACATGGCCTATGTCACCGCCACCTATCTGCTGGAGACGGTGCATCCCCAGACCCTGGTGGTGAACGATCCGGCCGAGGTGCGTTCGGCGCCCGAAAAACTGTTCGCCACCCACTTCAAGGGACTGCAGCCGCCGACGCTGATTTCGTCGGACGTGGTGGCGCTCAGCGACTTCCATGCGCGGCACGGCGATGTGGTGCTGAAGCCCCTGCACGGGGCCGCCGGGTCGGGGGTGGTGCGGCTGAAGGCCGGCGATCCGAACCTGGAGGCCCTGGTCGAGATTCACGCCACGGGGTCGCGCGATCCGCTGGTGATCCAGAAATTCATCCCGGCGGTCTCGGCGGGGGACAAGCGCATCCTGCTGGTCGACGGCGAGGTGGTGGGGGCCATCAACCGGGTGCCGATGAAGGGCGCCGTGCGCTCCAATCTGCGGGTCGGCGGGGTGGCGGAGCCGGTCGAACTGACCGCGCGCGACCTGGAGATCTGCGCCATCCTGGGGCCGGAGCTGAAGCGGCGCGGCCTGCTGTTCGTCGGCATCGACGTGATCGGCGACTATCTGACCGAGATCAACGTCACCTCGCCCACCGGCGCGGTGCAGCTGAAGGCCTTCACCGGCGTGGATGCGGGCGAACGGCTGTGGGACGTGATCGAGGCGCGGCGCCAGGGCTGACGACGGGCTGACGACGACCGCTTGACCGAACACTGATGTTCGTGCTTCGTTCTTCTTCGGGTAGGGAGGAGACGGCATGGTCGCGCGGGTCACGACATTCGCCTTCGAGGGGGTCGAGGCCCGGCGCGTGGATGTCGAGGTCCAGCTGATCGGCAGTGCGGGCCAGACGACCTTCACCCTGGTCGGCCTGCCCGACAAGGCGGTGGCCGAGAGCCGCGAGCGGGTGCGCGGCGCCTTCGCCGGCATCGGTCTGGCCCTGCCGCCCAAACGGATCATCGCCAGCCTGGCCCCCGCCGACCTGCCCAAGGAAGGCTCGCATTTCGACCTGCCCATCGCCCTGGCCCTGATGGCGGCCATGGGGGTGATCGGCCCGGCGGACCTGGAAGGCTGGGCGGCGCTGGGGGAACTGGGGCTGGACGGGCGGATCGCGGCGACGGGCGGCGCCCTGCCCGCCGCCGTGGCGGCCTCGGCTCTGGGGCTGGGCCTGATCTGCCCGGAGGCCAATGGCGCCGAGGCGGCGTGGGCGGGGGATGCGAACATCCTGGCGCCGCGCTCGCTGATCGGCCTGATCAACCATTTCAAGGGAACCCAGGTGCTGCGGGCGCCCGAACCCGGTCCGGCGACGGCGGGCGGCCTGGTTCCAGACCTGAACGAGGTCAAGGGTCAGGAGAGCGCCAAGCGCGCGCTGGAGGTGGCGGCCGCCGGGGGACACAATCTGTTGTTCATCGGCCCGCCAGGGTCCGGCAAGTCGATGATGGCCCAGCGCCTGCCGGGCCTGTTGCCGCCGCTGACGCCGTCGGAACTGCTGGAGACCTCGATGGTCTGGTCCATGGCCGGGCTGATCGAGCGCGGCGCCCTGACCCGCGACCGGCCGTTTCGCAGCCCGCATCATTCGGCCAGCATGGCGGCCCTGACCGGCGGCGGCCATCGGGCCAAGCCGGGGGAAGCGTCCCTGGCGCACAATGGAGTGCTGTTCCTGGACGAACTGCCCGAGTTTTCGGGCCAGGCGCTGGATTCGCTGCGCGCGCCGCTGGAGACGGGCGAGATCGTGGTGGCGCGGGCCAACGCCCATATCCGCTATCCGGCGCGGTTCCAGCTGGTGGCGGCGATGAACCCCTGCCGCTGCGGCCTGGGCGGGGTCGGGCGCGGGGCCTGCGGCAAGGCGCCCCGGTGCCAGGTCGATTATCAGAACCGCATCTCCGGCCCCATGTTCGACCGCATCGACCTGACCGTCGAGACGCCGCCGGTGACCGCCGCCGACATGGCCCTGCCGCCGCCGGCCGAAGGCACGGCCCAGGCCGCCGCGCGGGTGGCCGCCGCCCGCGCCATGCAGGCCGAAAGGGCGGCGCTGGCAGGACTGGACCCCGTGGCCGCCATCAATGCGCGGGCCGACAGCGCCTATCTGGACCGGTTCGCCACGCCGGACGAGGCGGGCCGGGCGCTGCTGATGAAGGCGGGCGAGGCGGGCGGCCTGACCGCGCGCGGCTGGACCCGCACTCTGCGGCTGGCGCGGACCATCGCCGATCTGGAAGGCGCCGACGGCGTGTTGCGCCGCCATGTGGCCGAGGCCCTGATCTACCGCCGCGCCGGCCCGGCGGCCCAGGCCGACTTCGACCGGCGCCAGGCCCAGATCGCGCAGGGCCCCCGAACGACCGCTTTCTGATGGGCGCCGGTTGAACCGGTCTTAACGCCTGATCGGGCAAGGTGGCCGCTGAAGGAGGCGGCCATGGCGCGACGCGGCGGACCCAAGGCGATTGCGGAACAGGCGACGGAACCGGCCGGGGCCGAGCCGCAGCAGTTCCTGCGCCTGATGAGCCACGAGATGCGCACGCCGCTGAACGGCGTCATCGGCATGCTGGGCCTGGTGTCGCGCACGCGGCTGGACGGGGCGCAACGGTCCTATGTCGAGGCGGCTCAGGCGTCGGCCGAGCATCTGCTGGGGCTGGTCAACGATCTGCTGGACTATGCGCGGCTGGAGGCCGGGCGGCTGGAGTTCGACCTGGCGCCGGTGAACATCGAGGCCCTGGTCCAGGGGGTGGCCGAACTGCTCAGCCCCCGCGCCCACGACCGGGGGCTGGAGATCGCCTGGTCCGTCGCCGCCGATGCGCCCGATGTGATCGCCGATGAGGGGCGGCTGCGTCAGGTGCTGTTCAATCTGGCGGGCAATGCGGTCAAATTCACCGAGACGGGCGGCGTCCGCATCGCGGTGGAGCGCGCAGGCGGAACCGAGGCGGCGCCGCGCCTGGCCTTCATCGTCGACGACACCGGGCCGGGCGTGCCGATCGAGGCGCGGGCGCGCATCTTCGAGGAATTCGGCCATGCGGTCGGTGGCGACGCCGTGCGCCACGACGGCGCCGGCCTGGGGCTTGCGGTGGTGCGGCGGCTGATGACGGCCATGGGCGGAACCGCGACGGTTCAGGATCGGCCCGACGGTCCCGGCGCCCGCTTCCGGGTCGAGGCGGCCTTCACGGCGGCGGCCGAGGCGCCGCGCCCGCGGCTGCTGGAGGGTCAGGCCGTGGCGGTGATCGCGCCGGACCCCTTCGTGCGACAGGCGGCCGAGGCGCAACTGGCCGCCAGCGGCGCCCGCATAACGGCGAGCGCGCCTGTGACCCTGATCGATCACGCCCAGGCCATCGCGGACGGACGCGACCTGGCGGCGCCGGCGGCACAGGGGCGGTCGATCGTGCTCTTGACCCCGGCCCAGCGCGACCTGATCGCGCGATACCGTTCGGCGGGCTTCCATGGTTATCTGATCAAGCCCCTGCGCCGCGCCTCGGTGGTCGAGCGTGTGCGGGCGGCCCTGAACGCCGGTGGCGGCTCGGTTCCGGCCGCCGTGCTGATCGAGGATGACCGCGTGGCCCCGGCCCGGTTCGCCGGGACGCGGGTGCTGCTTGCCGAGGATAATCCCGTCGGCGCCCTTCTGGCCAAGACCCTGCTGCGGCGCGAAGGCTGTGTGGTCGAGACCGCCGCGACGGGCGAAGAGGCGGTCCAGGCGCTGAAGCGCGCGCGCTATGATCTGGTGTTCATGGACATGCGGATGCCGGGCTTGGACGGGCCGGGTGCGGCGCGGGCCATCCGCGCGCGCGGCGACGACACCCCCATACTGGCCCTGACCGCCAACGCCTTCGCCGAGGACCGCCGGACCTGCCTGGAGGCGGGGATGGACGACCATCTGGTCAAGCCGCTGGAGCCGGAGGCCCTGCGCGCCGCCCTGGCCCGCTGGACGAAGCGCGACATCCGCGCCAAGGTCGCCGCCAGATAGGGCGCGGGCGCGCCTTCAGGAGGCGCGTGAATGAGCGAAGCGGACGCGACGGCCAAGCCGGTCAGGAAATGGGGCGGCCTGGCGGTCTATGGCGAACGGCGCGCCTTCGCCATGCTGCTGCTGGGCTTTGCGGCCGGCCTGCCGAACCTTCTGATCTTCGACACCTTGTCGGCGTGGCTGCGGGATGCGGGGGTCACGCTGGAGGTGATCGCCTTCTTCGGCCTGGCGACCCTGACCTATGCGCTGAAATTCGTCTGGGCGCCGCTGCTGGACCGGACGTCCATTCCCGGCCTGACCCGGCTTTTGGGCCATCGGCGGTCGTGGATGCTGGCGACGCAAGGGGTCATCGTCCTGGGGCTGTGGCTGATCTCGGGGACCAATCCGGCGACGTCGCTGATGGCGGTGGCCGGGTTCGCGGTCATGGTCGGCTTCTTCGGCGCGACCCAGGACATCGCCATCGACGCCTGGCGCATCGAGGCGGCCGACGACAGTCGCCAGGGGGCCATGGCCGCCGCCTATCAGCTGGGCTATCGCGTCGCCATGATTGTGGCCGGGGCCGTGCCCCTGGTGTTGGCCGAGATCTACAGCTGGAACCTGTCCTACGCCATCATGGCGGCCCTGATGGGCGTCGGCGTGCTGGGGGTGCTGCTGGCCCCGCGCGAGAAACAGCATGTGGTGCGGCCCATCCCGGTGGGCGACATCCCCTCGCGCCCGGCGCTGGAGGTGTTCGAATGGGTCGTGCGGCTGGCGCTGATCGCCGTGGCGGCGGTCATCATCGGCACGGGCCTGACTGACAAGCCCGACGCCCTGTTGTGGGTGTTCGGCGGCGTTCTGGGCGAAGCGGGCGCCGCCAGCGTGACGGCGGGGCTGGCGAACAATGAACTGACCGGCGTGCTGATTCAGTTCGCCTATGTCATCGGCGGCTTCGCGCTTCTGACCGCCGCCTGCTGGCCGGTGCCGGGGGTCAAGACGCGACCCGGCGCCTATCTGGCCGGATCGTTCGGGGCGCCGCTGATGGATTTCTTCGTGCGGTTCGGAAAGCTGGCCCTGCCGATCCTGGCGCTGATCTGCCTGTACCGGCTGTCGGACTTCGTGCTGAACATCATGAACCCGTTTTATCTGGACCTGGGCTTCTCCAAGACCGAGATCGCCGAGGTGCGTAAGGTGTTCGGCGTGGTCATGACCTCGCTGGGCGTTTTCATGGGCGGCTGGATGGTGGCGCGGCTGGGCCTGATCCGGGCCATGGTGGTCGGCGCCTTCATGAGCCCGGTGTCCAATCTGGTCTTCGCCTGGCTGGCGACCCAGGGGAACAGCCTGGGCGCCCTGTTCGTGGCCATCGGCATCGACAATGTGGCCACCGGCATCGCCGGCACGGCCCTGATCGCCTATATGTCCAGCCTGACCTCGATCGGCTTCACGGCGACGCAGTATGCGCTGTTCAGCTCGCTGTACGCCCTGCCGGGCAAGATCGTGGCGTCGCAGTCGGGCAAGATCGTCGAAGGCTCGGCCCAGGCCGCCGACGCAGGCGGGCCGCTGGGCGCGCTGAAAGGTCTGTTCGCGGGCCTGCCCGAGGGGTCGCTGGTCGAGGGCGCGGCCAAGAGCGGGACCACCCCCGCCGGCCTGGGCGCCGGCTATGTGACCTTCTTCCTGTATTCGACGGTGATCGGCGTCTTCGCCATCGTGCTGGCCTTCTATGTCGCCCGGCGCCAGCAGGCGATGCAGGCGGACACCGCGACCCAGGCCGCCGTGGAAGCCGAGGCCGAGGACAATGCGCCCCGGCCGTAATATCTGTTGATCCGCTCATCCCCGCGAAAGCGGGGATCCAGTCCTTTGGGTGATGTGGCGGAGATGGTGGACAGACGCATCTGATCTCACGCCCTGCGTGTCGCTCTCACTGGATCCCCGCTTTCGCGGGGATGAGCGGTGAGGTTCAGGCTTCCGTCTCGGCGCCTTCTTCGTAGGCCGCGAACGTCGCCGCCGTGATGATCTCGCTGACCGAGGCGCCCAGGGGCACGATCTGAACCGACTTCTCCAGCCCGACCAGCAGGGGGCCGATCACGGTCGCGCCGCCCAGGGCCTGGACCAGCCGGGTCGAGATGGCCGCCGAATGGATGGCCGGCATGACCAGCACATTGGCGTCGGCCGTCAGGCGCATGAAGGGGTAGTTGGCCCTCTGTTCGGGGTCCAGCGCCAGTTCGGGGGGCATTTCGCCCTCGTATTCGAAGTCCACGTCCATGCCGTCCAGGATGCGGATGGCCTCGCGCACCTTCTCGCCCCGGTCGCCGGGCGGGTTGCCGAAGGTGGAATAGGACAGGAAGGCCACGCGCGGCGTGCGGCCCAGCTTGCGCACCGTGGCGGCGGCCTTGATGGCGATCTCGGCCAGCTCGGCCGCGTCGGGCAGTTCGTGGATCGAGGTGTCGGCGATGAACAGGGTGCGCCCCTTGGCCAGGACGATCGACACGCCGATCATCCGGTCGGTGACGTCCAGAACGCGCCGCACCTCCTTCAGCACCATGTTGAAATTGCGGGTCACGCCGGTGACCATGGCGTCGGCCTGGCCCCGCGCGCACATGGCGGCGCCGAAATAGTTGCGGTCCTGGTTGATCATCCGCTGGACGTCACGGCGCAGGTATCCGCGCCGTTGCAGCCGCTCGTACAGCCATTCGGTGTATTCGGCGTTCAGGTGCGAGACGCGGGCGTTGGCGATCTCGATGCCCAGATCGTCGAAGTTGAGGCCCGCCTCGGCCGCGTTCTGCCGGATCAGGTCTTCACGCCCCACCAAGATGGGTGTGCCCAGCTCGGCCTGTTTGAAGCCCCAGGCGGCGCGGATGACCGACGGCTCCTCACCCTCGGCGAAGACAATGCGCTTGTTCGGCGCCCCGCGCACGGCCGACGAGATCTTCTGCATCAGCGAGGCGGACGGATCGACCCGCTGGCGCAGCTGGGCGCGATAGGCGTCCATGTCGGCGATCGGCAGGCGGGCCACGCCGGTGTCCATGGCCGCCTGGGCCACGAAGGGCGGAATGTACCAGATCAGGCGCGGATCGAACGGCGTCGGGATGATGTAGTCCGGGCCGAACTTCAGCTTGCGCCCGCGATAGGCGGCGGCCACCTCGTCCGGCACGTCCTCGCGCGCCAGGGCGGCCAGGGCCTGGGCGCAGGCGACCTTCATCTCGTGGTTGATGCGCCGGGCCCGCACGTCCAGGGCGCCGCGGAACAGATAGGGGAAGGCCAGGACGTTGTTGACCTGGTTGGCGTAGTCGGACCGGCCCGTGGCGATGATGGCGTCGTCGCGCACCGACATCACGTCCTCGGGCGTGATCTCCGGGTCTGGGTTGGCCATGGCGAAGATGATGGGCCGGGGCGCCATGGTGGCGACCATCTCCTTGGTGATGGCGCCCTTGGCCGACAGGCCGATGACCACATCGGCCCCGACCATGGCCTCGGCCAGCGTCCGGTGCGGGGTGTCGGTGGCGTGGGCGGCCTTCCACTGGTCCACGCCGTCGCGGCCGCGCCAGACCACGCCGTCGCGGTCGACGATGACGGTGTTCTCGTGTTTCACGCCCGCCGCCTTCATCAGGGCGATGGACGACAGCCCCGCCGCCCCGGCGCCGGACAGCACCACCTTGATGTCCTCCAGCCGCTTGCCCGCCACATGGCAGGCGTTGATCAGGCCGGCGGTCGAGATGATGGCCGTGCCGTGCTGGTCGTCGTGGAAGACCGGAATGTCCAGCAGGTCCTGAAGCCGGCTTTCGATCTCGAAACATTCGGGGGACTTGATGTCCTCCAGATTGATGCCGCCCCAGGTGTCGCCGATGTTCTTGACCACGGTGACGAACTCGTCCGGGTCGGTGGTCTTGACCTCGATATCGAAGCTGTCAACGTCGGCGAACCGCTTGAACAGCACCGACTTGCCTTCCATGACGGGCTTGGAGGCCATGGCCCCCAGATTGCCCAGGCCCAGGATGGCGGTGCCGTTCGAGATGACGGCCACCAGATTGCCCTTGGAGGTATAGTCATAGGCCTTGTCCGCATCGGCGGCGATGGCCAGCACCGGAATGGCCACGCCGGGCGAATAGGCCAGCGACAGGTCGCGCTGGGTCGCCATGGGCTTGGTCGGGGCCATGGAGATCTTGCCCGGCGTCGGCACACGGTGGAATTCCAGCGCGTCGTCGTCGGAGAAGGTCTGTTTGTCGGTGATGTCGGGCATTCCGGGGGCCTCTGAAGCGTTTCCCCCCGTTCCTAGGCCGTGCATTCCCCAGGGACAACCGCCGAGGGCTCTTAGAGCGTCAGCATCCCCGTCCGTTCGATCTCGACCGGGCCGGTCATCAGGACGTGGCCGGTGTCTTCCTTCCATTCGATCCGCAGGCGGCCGCCGTCCACGTCTATGGCGGCGTGACGGTCGGTCAGGCATCGGCGGACGGCGGCGACCAGGGCGGCGCAGGCGCCGGTGCCACAGGCGCGGGTCAGCCCCGCCCCGCGCTCCCACACCCTGAGGCGGATATGGTCGCGGTCGATGACATGGGCGAAGCCGACGTTGACGCCTTCGGGGAACAGGGGGTGATGCTCGACCAGCGATCCGGTCCCGCGCACGAAGCCGTCGTCCGGGGCGTGGTCCATGAAGAAGACCACATGCGGATTGCCCATGGAGACCGCGCCGGGGGTATGCAGCACCGGCGCGTCGATGGGGCCGACCTGAAGCTCTATGCCGCGGGTGTCCATCTCTTCGGCCAGGGGGATCTGGTCCCAGGCCAGGCGCGGTTCGCCCATGTCGACGGTGATGGCGCCGTCCTGTTGCAGCCGGGCGGTGGTCAGGCCGCCCAGGGTGTCGATGGTCGCGCTCTGACGCTGGTCCGACATCATCAGGATCCAGCCGACGCAGCGCAGGGCGTTGCCGCAGGTCTGGACCGCCCCGCCGTCGGCGTTCCACACCCGCATGAAGGCGTCGGCCGTATCCGACGGCTCCAGCGCGATCAGCTGGTCGCAGCCCTGGCCCGTCTGGCGGTCGCAGATGGCCCGCACCTGGTCCGGCGTGGGCGCGAAAGGCTGCTCCAGCGCATTGACCACGACGAAGTCGTTGCCGGCGCCGTTCATCTTGACGAAGGGCAGGGAGATCGGGGTCATCGCACGACCATATAGGCCCGGCGCATCAATCAGGCTATCGCTGGCTGATGGCCAGCGAGGCGACCGATCACCGGGACGAAGGGCTGCGGCTGCGCGCGCGGCTGCGGTATCTGTATCACGGCAGCCAGCCGCCGGCGGTGCGGTTCCGCATGGCGGTCATCGTCATCGACGTGCTGATCGTCGGCTTCTTCCTGGCGGCGCCCATCCTGCGCGAGGCCGGCTGGGCCTATTACGTCATCGACTATGTCATCGCGGCGATCCTGGCGGCGGACCTGATCGCGCGGGCCTGGACCTACAGCGACTTCAAGGACTGGCTGAAGCGGCCGGTGGTGTGGGTGGACATCGTGGTTCTGGCCACCCTGCTGTTCCCCGCCTGGCTATATAATTTCGGCTTCCTGCGGATGCTGCGCCTGTGGAGCCTGCTGAACTCGGACTTCTTCTGGCGCACGGTCGGGCGGCGCTATGACGACACGCGGGTGGAGGAGATCGTCCGCACCCTGTCGGCCCTGGTGACCTTCGTCTTCGTGGTGACCGGCTTCGTCTATGCGACCTTCCGCGAAGGCCATCCGGGCATCAACGGCTATCTGGACGCCCTGTATTTCACCGTCGCCACCCTGACCACGACCGGGTTCGGGGACATCGTCCTGCCGGGGGCCTGGGGCCGGGTGCTGTCGATCACCGTCATGCTGGTGGGGATCACCCTGTTCATCCGCCTGGCCCAGACCCTGATTCGGCCGCACAAGGTGAAATACCCCTGCGACCGCTGCGGGCTTCAGAAACACGACCCCGACGCCGTCCACTGCAAGGCGTGCGGCAATCTGCTGTGCATCCCCGACGACGGAGCATGACAAAGTCGTAAGGTGCGCGGCCGCCGCGGGCGTCTAGGGTGCGCCCAAACCGTCGGGAGCTGTTTTGATGATCCGTCACGCCGTCCGGGGCGCTCTGGCCGCCCTTCTTGTCTCCACCGCCCTGCCGATGAGCGCCATGGCCCAGAGTTCCGCCCCCGCCCCTGCCCCCGCCGCCGACCAGGACGACCCCTATCTGTGGCTGGAAGAGGTCGAGGGCGAGCGGGCCATGGACTGGGTGCGCGGCCAGAACGCCCGGTCCCTGGGCGTGCTCCAGGCCGATCCGCGCTATGAGACCCTGCACCAGCAGGCGCTGGAGATCGTGCAGTCGCGCGACCGCATCCCGGCCCCGGGCTTCCGCCACGACGGAACGATCAGCAATTTCTGGCAGGACGCCAACCATGTGCGCGGCGTCTGGCGCACCACCACTCTGGACAGCTACCGCACCGCCGAGCCGCAGTGGGAGACCCTGCTGGACGTCGACGCCCTGGCCGCCGCCGAGGGCGCCAACTGGGTCTATAAGGGCGCGACCTGCCTGCCGCCGGAACAGACCCGCTGCCTGATCAGCCTGTCGAACGGCGGCAAGGACGCGGTGACCATCCGCGAATACGACCTGACCACTCGCACCTTCGTCGAAGGCGGCTTCGTCCTGCCGGAATCCAAGGGCGGGGCGACCTGGATCGACCGCGACACCCTGCTGATCTCGCGCGATTTCGGCGAGGGCAGCCTGACGGATTCCGGCTATCCGCGCATCGTCAAGGTTCTGAAGCGCGGCCAGACCCTCGATCAAGCCCGGACGGTGTTCGAAGGCCAGACCACCGACGTCTCGGCCAGCGGCTTCGTGCTGCGCGACGCCGACGGCGCGGTCCAGGCGACGATGATCCGGCGCGGGATCAACTTCTACGAGGGCGAACTGCTCCGCCTGAACGACGATGGAACCACCCGTCGCCTGGATCTGCCGTCCAAGTCCAGCATCAACGCCCTGGTCCAGGGCCGGATGGTCTTCACCACCGACCAGGACTGGACCGCCCCCTCGGGCCAGCGGTTCGAGACCGGCGACGTCATCGCCTATGATCTGCGCGCGTGGCTGGCCGATTCCAGCATCCAGGCCCAGCTGGTGATCCGCCCCGGCGCCCGCGAAGCGATCGAGGACATCAGCGCCACCCGCAACCGCCTGGTGGTGGCGTTGTACGAGAATGTGCGCGGCGCCCTTTACGCCTATGCTCCGGCCGAGGGCGGCGCCTGGACCCGCACCCGCCTCGACCTGCCGGCGAACTCGGCCGTGGGGGTGGGTTCGACCAGCGACCGGGACGACCGGCTGTTCGTCACCGTGTCCAACCATCTGACGCCCCAGACCCTGTATCTGGCCGACGCCGACGCCCTGACGGCGGAACCGGTCAAGGCCCTGCCGGCCAAGTTCGACGCCACAGGCATGACGGTGGACCAGTTCGAGGCCCGGTCCGCCGATGGGACCATGATCCCCTATTTCGTCGTGCATCGCGGCGACATGGCGATGGACGGATCGAACCCGACGCTGCTGTACGGCTATGGCGGCTATCAGAACTCGCTCCTGCCCGGCTATTCGGCGACGGTCGGCAAGCTGTGGCTGGAGCGCGGCGGGGTCTATGTGGTGGCCAACACCCGCGGCGGGGGCGAGTTCGGCCCGCGCTGGCACCAGGCGGCCCTGCAGCAGAACCGCCAGCGCGCGCACGAGGACTTCCAGGCCGTGGCCCTGGATCTGATCGCCCGCAACATCACCAGCCAGCCGCATCTGGGCGTCATGGGCGGCAGCCAGGGCGGCCTGTTCATGGGCGCCATGCTGACCCAACGGCCGGACCTGATCAATGCGGCGGTGATCCAGGTGCCCCTGTTCGACATGATGCGCTTCCACCGCCTGCTGGCGGGCGCCAGCTGGATCGCCGAATACGGCAATCCCGACATCCCCGAACAGCGCGCCTGGATCGCGGAATATTCGCCCTATCAGCGTCTGGCGGCGGGCCAGCCCTATCCGGAAGTCTTCATCCACACCTCGACCAAGGACGACCGCGTCCACCCCGGCCACGCCCGCAAGGCGGCGGCCCGGCTTGAGGAGCTGGGCTATCCGGTGCTGTTCTATGAGAACATCGACGGCGGCCACGGCGCGGCCGCCAATCTGCAGGAAACCGCCCGGCGCCTGGCGCTGGAGTACACCTATCTGTCGCGCCGGCTGATGGACGACTGACCAAGGACGACTGAACATGCGTATCGCCCTGATGACCGCCGCATTTGCAGCCCTGGCCTTGCCCGCCATGGCTCAGCAGGCCAGCCCCTTCATGCCCGCCGACCTGTCGCCGGCGGGGGTGCGGGCCGCCGACGACCATCTGGCGCTGGAGGCGGTGGACGGCGAAGAGGCCATGGCCTTCGTCCGCGCCTCGAACGAGCGGGCCCTGGCGGCCCTGACGGGTGATCCGCGCTATGAAACCTATCGCCAGGAGGCCGAGGCGATCCTGACGGCCACCGACCGCATCCCCATGCCCAGCTTCCTGGGCGAGGGGGTCGGCAATTTCTGGCAGGATGCGGCCAATCCCAAGGGCGTCTGGCGCCGCACGACACTGGAAAGCTACGCCACCGCCGCGCCGCAGTGGGAGACCCTGCTGGACATCGACGCCCTGGCCCGCGCCGAGGGCCGCGACTGGGTGTTCAAGGGCGCCGACTGCCTGGCGCCGGACGAGACCCGTTGCCTGATCATGCTGTCCGACGGGGGCAAGGACGCCCTTTCCGTGCGCGAGTTCGACACCACGACGAAACAGTTCGTCGACGGCGGCTTCACCCTGCCGGAAGGCAAGCACCGGCTGGAATGGCTGGACATCGACACGCTTCTGGTGGCGACCGACTTCGGCGCCGGGTCTCTGACGGAAAGCGGCTATCCCTATATCGTCAAGGCGCTGAAGCGCGGCCAGACCCTGGCCCAGGCGACCGAGATCTATCGCGGCGATGCGGCCGACGGCGGCTATGGCGTCAGTCCGGCGGTCTATCGCGACGCCGAGGGACAGGTGTCGGCGGTCATCGTGCGCCGCCCGCTGGACACCTTCCGCGCCGAGACATGGCGCATCGTCGACGGCCGGCCGGTCAAGCTGAACCTGCCCGAACGGGCGGCCATCCATGGCGTGATGGGCGACCTTCTGATCTTCTCGAACGGCGAAGCCTGGACCCATTACAGTCAGACGCACGCCGCCGGAACGCTGCTGGCGGTCTGTCTGGACTGTCTGCAGACATTGCCGGACGGCCAGGTGATCGTGACCAACCAGGACGCCGTCATCTTCACGCCGTCGCCGCGCCAGTCGATCAGCGATGTCGCCGTCTTCACCGACCGGGTCGCCGTCGCCTACAACGACAATGTCCGAGGCCAGCTGTCGATCTTCATCAACCAGGGCGAATGGGGCTGGCAGGTCCGCGACGTGGCCGTGCCCGACAACAGCGCCGTCTCCCTGGGTGACCGGTCCATGGCCCGTGGCCAGCTGTTCGTCACCAGCCAGGGCTTCCTGACGCCGACGGCCCTGGGACGGCTGGACGTCGATTTCCCGGTGACGCGGATGGACGCCGCGCGCGCGTCGCCCAACGCCATTCAGCGGCTGCGGTCGGCCCCGGCCCTGTTCGACGCTTCGACGCACATGACCGAACAGTTCGAGGCCGTGTCTTCGGATGGAGAGCGCATTCCCTATTTCGTGGTGCGGCCGCGCGACCTGGCCATGGACGGCCAGGCGCCGACCATCCTGTTCGGCTATGGCGGCTTCCAGGTCAGCTTCCCGCCCGCCTACAAGCCCGAGATGGGCAAGCTGTGGCTGGAGCGGGGCGGCGTCTTCGTCCAGGCCAATATGCGCGGCGGCGGCGAGTTCGGACCCGCCTGGCACCAGGCGGTGCTGAAGGAAAACCGCCAGCTGGCGTTCGACGACTTCGCCGCCATCGGCCGCGACCTGATCGCGCGCGGGATCACCAGCCCCGAACACCTGGGCATCTATGGCCGGTCCAACGGCGGGGTGCTGACCAGCGTTTCGATCACCCAGAACCCGGACCTGTTCAATGCAGCGGTGATCGAAAGCCCGCTGATCGACATGCTGCGCTATCACGAACTGCCCGCCGGGGCGTCGTGGATCGGTGAATACGGCGACCCGCGCGTCCCAGAACAGGCCGCCTATATCGCCCGCTATTCCGGCTATCAGAACCTGCGGCCGGGGGTGGACTATCCGCGCCTGTACATCACCACCAATACCCGCGACGACCGGGTGCACCCCGGCCATGCGCGCAAATTCGCCGCGCGGCTGGAGGGGCTGGGCCAGAACCCGATCTATTACGAGGAGACCGCCGGCGGTCACTCCAACGACGCCGACCCGGTGGCCAACGCGCGGCGCTGGGCCCGGCATTATGTCTATCTGGCGCAGCAGTTGATGGACTAAGGCCGCGTGGGGTCGTTCTGATCGCGGCCCGGCAATACGGCCCCCTCACGCGAAAATGAGTGGGCGGGATCGCCCATCCGGTGATTAATCCCCGCCCATGAGGATGCGGGGCTGGATAGCGGGCGGGGTCGCGGTGGCGATCGGCGCCCTGGCGGCGGGCGGTGCGGCCCAGCCCAGCCGCGCCCGCGTCGTCGTCTCGCCCGCGCCGGCCGAACCGGTGGTGGTCGAACTGTTCACCGCCCAGGGCTGCGCCGGATGCCCCGAGGCCAATCGCGCCATAGAGGCCGTGGCCGATGCGCCGGGGGTCATCGCCCTGACCTATGCGGTCGATTACTGGGACTATCTGGGCTGGACCGACACCTTCGCCCGGCCCGAGTTCGCGGCGCGTCAGAGGGATTATCGCGCGGCGCTGAAACTGCGCGCCCTGCCGACGCCCCAGGTCATTCTGGACGGCGCCCGCCAGGCCCAGGCCCGGCCCGAACCGCTTCAGGCCGCCATCACCGCCGAGGGCGCACGCCGCGCCCCGCCGCCCCAGATCGAGTTCCGCGAGACCGGAGACGCCGTCGGCGTCGGCTCGGGCCGCCCGCCGGCCGGGGGCGCCGAGGTCTGGGCTGTGGTCTTCACTCCCGGCCCGCAGGAGGTCGAGGTGGCGCGCGGCGACAATCGCGGCCAGACGGTGCGCCACGTCAATGTCGTGCGACGCCTGACGCGGCTGGGCGACTGGACCGGCCGCCCCGCCCTGTTCCGCCTGCCCGGCGAACGCGCCGAGGGCGAGGCCGTGGCCGTTCTGGTCCAGGCCAAGGCCGACCGGCGCATCCTGACCGCCGCCGTCGAATAGGGCGTGCAGCAAGGATTACGCGCTAACGCTCGCGACCCGGTCGCTCGCTGCTTGAGCGCAGGGATGTCGCGCCAGGCCCCGTGACCGACCCCAGACCCGACGCGGTCATCTTCGATCAGTTTGCGCCGTCGCCGATCCGAGGCATGGTCGTGACGGACCGCCGTTCGCGGTCGGACGGACGGGGACAGTCATGATCTTCACGCACATGATCGCCGGCGTGGCGGGGGCTGCGGCCCTGATGCTGGGCGCATCGACTGGCGCCCAGGAGGCGCCCGTCATCGACCGCGACGGCGAGGCGCGCGGCGTGGCCCAGGCGGTCATGGCCGCCGAACTGGCCCGCTGGGGCCGCGAACGGCGCGATCCGGGCGCCCTGATCATGGCCTCGCGCGTTCTGGCCGAGGTGCCGGTGCGGCCCGGCGGCGACGCGCCCATGCTCAGCCCCGACGCCCTGCTGGACCAGGCCGAGACCTTCGCCGCCGGCAGCCAGGGGGTTCTGGACGCCATCGCCCGGCTTCGGTCGGGCACGCGCGGGGTGATCAACTCGCCCTTCGGCCGCGGCCCGGTGTTCACCGTCAAACAGATCGAGCCGCGCGAGACCTACTGGTTCGAGGTCGAGGCCAGGGGCGGCGAGGTTCTGCGCATCGCCGCCATCGGCGACGGCGACACCAATATCGACCTGACGGTGCGCGACGCCGCCGGAACACTGGTCTGCCGCGACGGTTTCGGCGATCATTACCCGGTCTGCACCACCCATCCGCGCGCCGATGGACGGATGCGGGTGGATATCGTCAACCGGGGCGACGTCTGGACGCGGGTCCAGATCCTGAGCAACTGAAGGGGCTGGGGGCATGTGGGGCAAGGGACGTCTGATCGCCGGGCTGGCGGCGCTGGCCGCCGTCATGACCGTGGCCGGCTCGGGCGCCGCGCGCGTGGACGACACGCCCGAATCCCTGCGCGCCGAAGCCTTCGAGGCGGCGCAATGGGCCATCGCTTCTGACGCCGCCGACGCCCTGGCCAAGGTGTCGGCCCGCTTCGCCGAGGGGAACGACGCCCTGGGCCGTCTGGCGGAGGAACGCGAGACCCTGCTGGCGCGCCGCGATGCGCTGGAGCTGGAATTGGAGCGTCTGTACGCCGTCCAGGGCGACGAGGGGCGCGACCGCCGCGCCGCCGCCCGCGCCGACTATGACGCCGTGCGCGCCCGTCTGACCGCCGTGGACGCCGACATCGAGGCGCGCTTTCCCGCCTATGCCGAACTGACCAGCCCGCGCGCCCTGACGGTGGCCGAGACGCAAGCCCTGCTGAAGCCGGACGAGGGGCTGCTGCTGGTGCTGGTGAACCCCGAGGCGACCTATGTCTGGGGCCTGTCGCGCGACCGGGTCGAATGGGCGCGGGCCGAAGAGCTGGGCGATGCGGCCATGACGGCGGCGGTGACGAAACTGCGCGAATCCCTGACCACGGCGGCCCAGAACCGCAGCGACCTGGACCCCGCCATCTTCGCCGGACGGCCCGTCGCGGCCTTCGACCGGGCCGAGGCGCACCGGCTGTACGCCGAACTGGTCCAGCCGGTCGAAAGCGTGTTCGAGGGCAAGAAGACCCTGATCACCGTGGTCACCGGCGCCCTGACCACCCTGCCGCTGGCGGTGCTGTCGACCCAGGCGCCCCAGGGGCCGGACGGGCCGGACGCCCTGGCCGCGACGCCCTGGCTGATCGAACGCTACGCCCTGGCCACCCTGCCTTCGGTGTCCAGCCTGAAGGCCCTGCGCTGTCATCTGGTGTCGGACCCGGCCCTGCGCAGCCCCGGCTGCCCCGCCTCGGCGGGCGCCGAGGCAAGGCCCGCCGTCCCTGCCACCCCGGCCGCGCGGCCCTTCACCCTGGCCGCCTTCGGGGCGCCGATCCTGGCGGGGGCGCCCGACTACGCCTCGCGCGGGGCGCCGGCGGCCGACAGCGTGCTGGGCGAGGGGCGGCTGGCGGATGTGTCGCGGCTGAAGGCCCTGCCCTATCTTCCGGGGTCCAAGACCGAGCTGGAGACGCTGAAGACCCGCTATCCCCGCGCCCTGGTGCGCATCGGGCCCGAGGCGACCGAGACGGCGGTGCGCCAGGCCGACGCCGCCGCCCTGTCGGCCGCGCGTTTCGTGGTGTTTTCGACCCACGGCCTGATGGCCGGATCGACGGCGGCCGAGCCGGGGCTGGTGCTGACGCCGCCGGATCAGGCGACCGAGGCCGACGACGGCTATCTGAGCGCGTCCGAGGCGGCCCAGTTGCGCCTGAACGCCGAGTTCGTGGTCCTGTCGGCCTGCAACACCGCCGCCTCGGACGGGCGGCCGGGGGGCGAGGGCCTGTCGGGCCTGGCGCGGGCCTTCTTCTATGCGGGGGCGCGCTCGGTTCTGGTGTCGCACTGGGAGGTGTCGGACGCCGCCACCACCGAACTGATCACCGCCAGCTTCGCCGCCCTGGATACACCCGGCGCCGACATCGGCGACCGCGCCCGCGCCCTGCAGTCGGGCATGCGGGCGGTGCGCGCCAACCGCGCCTGGACCCACCCCGCCTTCTGGGCGCCGTTTACCTTGGTTGGGGAGCCGGGTTGAAGCCCTCGGCTTGAGGCCGTCAGGATCATCCGTCTAGGATGAGAATATGAGCCAGCACCGCCCGCTTGATGTGGTCTGGGCCGACATCCTCAATGGGGCGGTCGTGACCGTTCTCGGCCTGATCTTTCCCACGCTCTGCGTGTGGGCCATCGTTCGCGTGAGCGGCGAGCCATTCGAACCCTGGCTGATGACGGAGCGCCAGTTTCTCCAGGGCGTGCAGGCTGTGTTCCTGATCGGCGCCAGCCTGATGGCTGTGCGGTGGGGCCTCCGCGTCGTGGCCAGGTCCGTGGCCGAACTACGTCATCGAGACGTGGCACGTCGGGACGACTAGATTTGCCGCTTCAGGCCCCGGCCTTCTTCGCGAAGGACCAAGCGGCGGCTGACAACGGCTGGACCTGGGCGGCCATGGTCTTCGCATGGGCGCTGGCGGCGGTGCCGTCGCGCACCCGGCCGGCGATGCCCTGGCAGATGGCCGCCAGGCGGAACAGGTTGTAGGCCGTCAGCCAGTCCAGGTTTTGCGGCCGATCCCCGCCGCGCCGGGCGACATAGCGATCGACCGTCTCTTCGACCGACGGAATCCCCAGCGCCTTCAGGTCCGCACCCGCCAGTCCGTTGCGCATCGACGCGGGAATGGCCCAGGCGATCAACAGATAGGACAGGTCCGCCATCGGATCGCCCAGGGTCGACAACTCCCAGTCCAGCACCGCCAGGACGCGCGGCCGGTCGGGCGCCAGGATCATATTGTCCAGGCGGAAATCGCCATGGACGATGCGCGCCGGCGCCTCGGGCGGCAGGCTGTCGGGTAGGAAGACGATCAGCCGGTCCATCTCGGGGATCGGTCCGGTTTCGGAGGCCCGATACTGTTTGGTCCAGCGCCCGACCTGGCGCGCGAAATAGTTGCCCGGCGGGCCATAGTCGCCCAGGCCCAGCTCGACCGGATCGAAGCCGTGCAGATCGGCCAAAGCATCCGTCTGGGCCTCATAGATGGCGCGGCGTTCGCCCGGCGTCAGACCCGGCAGTTTCAGATCCCAGAACACCCGGCCGTCGACCCGGTCCATCACATAGAAGATCGAGCCGATGACCGCTTCGTCCAGGCACAGCCCATGGGGCCGGGCCACCGGATAGCCGCGCCCGTGCAGGGCCGAGATGACGCGGAACTCGCGGTCCACGGCGTGGGCGCTGGCCAGCAGTGTCCCCGGCGGCTTGCGGCGCAGCACATAGGCGCCCGAGGGCGTGGTCAGCTCATAGGTCGGGTTCGACTGCCCGCCCTTGAACTGGCGGACGGTCAGCGGCCCGCGATAGCCGGCGACATGGTCGGCCATCCAGGCGTCCAGCCGCTCGGCGTCCAGCACATAGCGGGGATCGACCTCGCGCGTGCCGGAGAAGGCGGCCTGAGGGTCAGACTGGGGATCTTGAACAGCGTCGGTCATTGCGCCGCGATGATGGCCGCCTGCACCGCCGCGCGCCAGCCCTTCAGCAGCCGTTCGCGCTCATCGTCGCCCATGCGCGGGGCCCACCGGGCCGGGGCCTGGGCCACGCCGGGCGACAGGTCGGGAACAAGCCCCGCGCCCAGGGCCGCCAGACGCGCCGCGCCCAGGGCCGTCATCTCCTGAAAGGCGGGCCGTTCGACCTCGACCTGACAGATGTCGGCCACGAACTGCATGGCGAAGGCGTTGGCGGTGACCCCGCCGTCCACCTTCAGCGTCTTCAACGGCGGCGCCCCGTCGTCGGCCAAGGCGTCCAACAGGTCGCGCGTCTGATAGGCCAGGGCCTCCAGCGCCGCGCGCACGAAATGGGCCGGGCCGGCGTCACGGGTCAGGCCCACGACCGCCCCCCTTGCTTCGGCCTTCCACCAGGGCGCGCCCAGGCCGGTGAAGCCCGGCACCAGATAGACCCCGCCGTTGTCGGGCAGGCTCTGCGCCATCGCCTCGGACTGGCGGCTTTCGGAGATCATCCGGGCGCCGTCGCGCAGCCACTGGATCGCCGATCCGGCCGAGAAGATCGAGCCTTCCAGCGCATAGGCCGTGGCCCCGCCCGCCCGATAGGCCAGGGTGCCCAGCAGCCGCCGGGTCGAGGCCACCGGCTCGGCCCCGACATTGGCGACCAGGAAGGCGCCGGTGCCATAGGTGATCTTGGCGTCGCCGGGGTTCAGGGCGCCGTGGCCGACCAGGGCCGCCTGCTGGTCCCCCGCCGCCCCGGTGATGGCCAGGGCCTCGCCGAACAGGCTGGGATCGCACACGCCCAGGGGCTCGGCGCAGCCCATGATGGCGGGCAGGGCCTGGCGGGGAACCTTGAACAGGGCGCACAGATCGTCGCGCCATTGCAGGGTCTTAAGGTCCATCAGCGAGGTGCGGCTGGCGTTGGTGGCGTCGGTGACATGGGCCACCCCGCCCGTCAGCTTCCAGATCAGCCAGCTTTCGATGGTGCCCAGCTTCACCTCGCCGCGCTCGGCCCGGTCACGCGCGCCCGGCACGGCGTCCAGAAGCCAGGCGTATTTGGTCGCCGAGAAATAGGGGTCCAGGATCAGGCCGGTCGCGGCCTGGACCGCCGCCTCATGCCCCGCCTCGGTCAGGGCGGCGGTGACCCCCGCCGTGCGCCGGTCCTGCCAGACGATGGCCCGATGCAGGGGTTCGCCCGTCGCGGCGTCCCAGATCACCGAGGTCTCGCGCTGGTTGGTGATGCCGATGACGGCGAAACGGCCCACGCCGCCCGCCTTCTTGATCACCTCGCGGCAGGTCTGAAGCGTGGCGGCCCATATCTCGGCGGCGTCATGCTCGACCCAGCCCGAGGCGGGAAAATGCTGGGCCAGCTCGATCTGGCTGACGGCGACGGGCGACAGGTCGCCGTCCGGGCCCAGCTCGAAGGCGATGGCGCGGGTCGAGGTGGTGCCCTGGTCGATGGAAAGGATCAGCATGCCGCCATTAAGGCCGCACGGATCGCCGCCGTCTAGAATTCCTTCCAGGACGATCCCGGATCGCGCTCGCCCGGATTGGCCGAGGTCTGGCCCCAACTGACCACCATCAGCGCCTTGTGGCTGCGGATGCGATAGCGGCCGATCATTGGGCTGACGGCGCCCAGGGGCGCGCCCGTGCGGGCGTCATAGAGGAAGCCCGAAAACTCGGCCACGCCCATGCGATCGCGCCGGGAATAGACCGACAGTTCCGGCAGGGAGACGACGTTCAGGTTCTCGTTGATCGGGATCCGCATCTCGGGCAGGCCGACGACACGCCGCATCTGCTCCAGCGACAGGGCGCCGGCGCGGATCTCGAAGATGGCGTCGGACTGGTTGCGGTCGGTGGCCAGGCGATAGCCGGCGTCCGACAGTGAGGCGCGAATGGCGCTGACGGCATAGGCGCCGTTGTCGACGCGGAAATAGACGTCATCGACGAAGATGCGCGCGCCCTGCGGAATGGGCAGGATCAGCCCCTCGGCCGCGCGGTCGGCGGCGCGCGCCAGCAGCAGCTGTTCGGTCGCGGTGCGGCCGGTGTTGGATTCGGTGGTCGAGGCGCAGCCGGAAACGATCAGGGCGGCGACCAGCAGGCAGAGGCCGCGCATCACCAGCTTCCCGTGTTCGGCATGGAGGCCCAGGGCTCGGCCGGGGCCAGGCGCTCGCCCGCCTGCAGCAGTTCGACCGAAATGCCGTCGGGCGAGCGGACGAAGGCCATATAGCCATCGCGCGGCGGCCGGTTGATCAGCACGCCCCCGTCCATCAGCCGCTGGCAGGCGGCATAGATGTCGTCGACCTCATAGGCCAGGTGTCCGAAGTTCCGGCCGCCGGAATAGACTTCACCGTCCCAGTTCCAGGTCAGCTCCAGTTCGGGCGACTTCTCGGCCCGGGCGCGGTCCTGATCGACCGGCGCGGCCAGATAGACCAGGGTGAACCGCCCCGCCTCGCTTTCGGTGCGGCGGGTCTCGATCAGGCCCAGCAGATCGCGCCAGAACCGCAGCGAAACATCGAGGTCCGATACGCGGACCATGGTGTGCAGATAACGCATGGACAAAGGGCTCCGGTCCCGGTCGGGGCAGGCAGGCTATAGCGGCAAACCGTGAACAAGCCCGACTCAATTCGGGTAACGGTTGTGTCAGCCGTCCGGCCGGGACGGAGCGGTCGGGATCAGCCCTGGGCGGCCTCGGCGGCGGCGACCACGCGCGACGCGGCATGGACCACGGCGCCGATGCGCAGGGCGGCCTGGATCTGGGTGTTGGCCATGCCGTGCTTGCGCAGTTCGCCCTCGTGGGCGTCCAGGCAGGCGCCGCAGCCGTTGATGGCCGAGACGGCGGTGGACCATAGCTCGAAGTCCAGCTTGTCTACGCCCGGATTGGCGATGACGTTCATCCGCAGATTGGCCGGCAGCGTCGTGTACTCCTGGTTCTTCATCAGGTGCAGCGAGCGGTAGTAGATGTTGTTCATGCCCATGATGGCCGCGGCCGCGCGGGCGGCGTCGGCGGCTTCGGTCGACAGGCCGGCGGCGCTGGCGGCGGCCTCGATCTGGCGCACCACGGCAGGCGTGCCGATGGCGTGGGCCGAGGCCAGGAAGGCGCCCCACTTCTGCTGTTCGTTCAAAACCGTCTCGCCCGCCAGGGACGACAGGTTCAGCGAAATGTCCTTGGCGTAGGACGGGATCAGGTCGCGCAGGGCGTCGATGGACATTGTTCTAGTTCCCTTCGGGAAGCGGCTAACGCTCACGCCGCGGGCGCTCGCTGCTTGAGCCGCGAGGATAGGATGGGGGCGAGCGACGGGCGCGATCTCTCGCCACCGGCCGCTCGCCACTGACCACGCTTAGGCCGCCAGCGTGTCGCCGCCGACCGGGCGGTTGCAGGGGCACAGTTCGTCGGTCTGCAGGGCGTCGACCACCCGCAGGGTGTCGGCCGGGGCGCGACCCACGTTCAGGTTGGTGACATAGACGTGCTGGACCACATTGTGCGGATCGACCACGAAGGTGGCGCGCAGGGCGACGCCTTCGGCCTCGTCCAGAATGCCCAAGGCGCGGGCCAGCTTGCCGCCGTTGTCGGCGAACTGCCAGATCGGCAGCTTGTTCAGGTCGGCGTGGTCGCGGCGCCAGGCCAGCTTGGTGAACTCATTGTCGGTCGAGCCGCCCAGGACGACGGTGTCGCGGTCCTCGAAATCCTTGCCCAGACGGGCGAACTCGGCGATCTCGGTCGGGCAGACGAAGGTGAAGTCCTTCGGATAGAAGAAGATGACCTTCCACTTGCCGGGGAAGCTGTCGTTGGTCACGGCCTCGAACGCCGACTGGCCGTTCTCTTCGTGGCTGTTGAAGCCCGGCTTGACGCCGATGATCTTGAATTCGGGAAGTTTTTCACCAACGCCGAGCATTGCGGTCTCCGTCGCATAAAAGGGTGTGTCGCTGCGGCGAAGAGCTGTTCCCCGCGCCGTCGAAAGGGGAAATGGGCCGCGACGGCATCAAAGTCAAATCGATCATTTTGTCCATCAGCATAAGATGGACTTATGAAAACCGCCGCGCCATCATGGCGGCCATGTTGCCCAGCCTGCGCCAGCTCCAGTATCTGAAACTGCTCGCCGAGCACGCCTCGTTCAGCCGCGCGGCCGAAGCGGCGCATGTCAGCCAGCCGGCCCTGTCGGCGGGCATCCAGGAGCTGGAACGCATCCTGGGCGCGCCGGTGGTCGAGCGCACGCGCGGCGCCGTCATCCTGACCGCCGTGGGCGAAGAGGCGGTGGTCCGGGCCGAGGACGTGCTGGCCCGCACCGAAGACATGGTCGAGGCGGCGCGCAACGCCGGGCGGCCGCTGACGGGCCGGTTCCGCCTGGGCGTCATCCCGACCATCGCGCCCTTTCTGCTGCCCGCCACCCTGCCGGGGCTGAAGGCGGCCTATCCCGATCTGCGGCTGTTCATCCGCGAGGATCTGACCCCGCGCCTGGTGACGGAACTGAAGGCCGGGCGGCTGGATGCGGCGGTCATCGCCCTACCTTACGACACCGCCGGGCTGCGCCATGCGCGCATCGGCTTCGACGAGATCGTGGCCGCCGCCCCGGCCGGTCACCCCCTGGCCCAGGCCGAAACCCTGCGGCCGGGCGCCCTGGACGCCCAGGATCTGATCCTGCTGGAGGACGGCCATTGCCTGCGCGACCAGGCCCTGGCGGCCTTCGACCTGGAGGCGCCGCGCGGTGACGACGTCTTCGCCGCCACCAGCCTGCATACCCTGGTTCAGATGGTCGGCTCGGGCCTGGGGGTCAGCTTCCTGCCCCAGATGGCGGTGCGGGCGGGCCTGGCCGACAGTCCCGGCATCGCCGTGCGCCGCATTCAGGGCCGCAAGGATGGTCCGCCCAGCCGCGAGATCGTCGTGGCCTGGCGCTCCGGCTCAAGCCGCGCGGCCGAGGCCAGGCTGCTGGCCGAGGCCCTGACGCTGGACTGACGCCGGTCCGAGATCGAGGTCAGTGCTGGCTTTCGGGCAGGCGCACGACCAGGCCGTCCAGATCGTCGTTGACGCGGATCTGGCACGACAGGCGGCTGTTGGGCTGGACCCCATCGGCGAAGTCCAGCATCGATTCCTCCATGGCCGAAGGGCGGCCGGTCACGTCGTGGAAGGCTTCGTCCACATAGACGTGGCAGGTGGCGCAGGCGCAGGCGCCGCCGCAGTCGGCGTCGATGCCCGGCACATTGTTGCGGATGGCGCCTTCCATCACCGACAGGCCGTTGCGCACCTCGACCTGATGCTCGGTCCCGTCGTTCTCGATATAGGTGATCTTGGTCATGAACTTTCAGGCGGTGGTCTGAGCCAAAGGTCGATCGAGGCGAACCTCGGTGGCGGCATCTAGCCGTCAGTCCGGCTCGTAGCCGAGAACCAAGGTCTTGATGTGCGGTTTTAGAACCTGACTCAAGCGGTTCATCGCCTCAATCTGCTGAGTTTGGATATCATCCCACGTATCCTCCGGCGCACGATATCCACCAATCGTCAGCCGTGCGCGAACGCGACTGGCGCGCCCTTCGTCCAGCCTCTCCCAACTTAAAGCTTGGCCGAAGTCGGTTTCTATTTGATCGCGTTTGGCGAACAGTTGATCGAATATGGATTTATTCTCCGCTTCCGATCCCTTGCCACGGTCGATGTAGAGTTCAGCGCTGCAGTCGTTCTGGGTGACAACATAGTTCAGCCCGAGACCTCGCGTTCCCGAACTGACCCCGATGTAGGAGTGCGGACCAGGCGTGATGTGGCTGTGCAGGCGCGCTTCAGGACGGGACACCAATCGCGTCCACCAACCTTGCCGCACGTCGTGGCGCTCAGCGTACTCGCGCTTACTTCGGGACACGGCGGCGGTTTCAGCGGATGGACCAACGATCCGTGTCAACAATGGCGCAGGCGGAGAAGCGCCGATGCGTATTGCCTCGACTTTCAAAAGATAGAAGTCTGAGCTGCTCGACTCATTCAGCCAGGCGACAACCGACACATGTTCGGGCCGCGGTTCGGAAACGATCCAAACGGCGGTTTGAGCCTCCATCGCCACCATATAGGTCAGCAACTTGCCCAGATGATCGTGGTTGGACTTCTCCAGCTGGTTCTCGATGATGACTTTTCCGCCACCATCCCGTTCCGCCACAAGATCAATGCTGAAACTGCCCGCGGCCTGCTCGCGCTCAACGTTGATGAGGGACAGACCCAAGGCTTCATTTAGGACGTCGATATTGTCTTCAAGCCACCGGGTGAAATCGTAAGCTTCATGCCGCCACACCTCCCGAAGAGGCACACGTTCCAACCGACCGATGCCAATAAGAGAAGTCGTGTCACTCATAGCTTCTTAGCCCCAAAAGCTCAGGCCGGTGTCTTGGCCTTGTTCCGCGACGGGGACACCATCAGCGCCTTGGTCTCGGCGATGGCCTTGGCCGGGTTCAGTCCCTTGGGGCACACCTGGGCGCAGTTCATGATGGTGTGGCAGCGGTACAGCTTGAACGGATCCTCCAGATCGTCCAGCCGCGCCTGGGTGGCGTCGTCACGGCTGTCGGCGATCCAGCGATAGGCCTGGAGCAGGGCGGCCGGACCCAGGTATTCGGTCTGGTTCCACCAATAGCTGGGGCAGGACGTCGAGCAGCAGGCGCACAGGATGCATTCGTAAAGGCCGTCCAGCTTTTCGCGGTCCTGCGGGCTTTGCAGCCGCTCCTTCTGCGGGTCCGGCGTGTCGGACTGCAGATAGGGCTGGATGGAATCGTACTGGGCGTAGAACAGGCTCAGGTCCGTCACCAGATCCTTGACCACCGGCTGGTGCGGCAGGGGGGCGATGGCGATGGTCGAGGACCGGCATTCGTCCCAGCCCTTGGTGCAGGCCAGGGTGTTGGTCCCGTCGATATTCATCGAGCACGAACCGCAGATGCCCTCGCGGCACGACCGCCGGAAGGTCAGGGTCGGGTCGATCTCGTTCTTGATGTGGATCAGGGCGTCCAGCAGCATAGGCCCGTGGTCGTCGGCCGACACCTCATAGACATCCCAGCGCGGGGCGGCGTCCACCTCGGGATCATAGCGATAGACCTTGTAGGTCTTGACGTTCTGGGCGCCCGGCGGGGCCTTGTGCACCTTGCCGGTCGTGGGCTTCGAGCCCTTGGGGAGGGTGAGCTGAACCATCGGGGCCTCAGTACTTCCGCTCTTTGGGCGGGATGTAGTCCACGTCCTTGGTCATGGTGTAGCTGTGGACCGGGCGGTAATCGATCTTCGACTGGCCCTTGGCCTCGTCCAGCCACGACAGGGTGTGTTTCATCCAGTTGGCGTCGTCGCGATCCGGGTAGTCTTCGCGCGCGTGGGCGCCGCGGCTTTCGGTGCGGTTCAGGGCGCCCTCGATGGTCACCACCGCCTGGCCGATCAGATTGTCGTATTCCAGCGTCTCGACCAGATCGGTGTTCCAGATCATGCCGCGATCGGTGGTCTTGATGTCGTCCGAGGCCTTGAACACCTCGCGCACGCGCTTGACGCCCTGCTCCAGGGTTTCGCCGGTGCGGAAGACGGCGGCGTCTTCCTGCATGGCCTTCTGCATGGCCAGGCGCAGATGGGCGGTCGGGGTCGAGCCCGAGGCGTTGCGGAACCGGTCCAGCCGCGCCAGGTGGCCGTCGGTGGCCGAGGCGGGGGCGTCGGGAACGGCGCTGGCCTTGTCGACCGTCTCGCCGGCGCGCAGGCCCGCCGCGCGGCCGAACACCACCAGGTCGATCAGGCTGTTGGAGCCCAGGCGGTTGGCGCCGTGCACCGAGACGCAGGCCGCCTCGCCCACCGCCATCAGGCCGGGCACCACGGCGTCCGGATCGTCGCCGCGCTTGGTCAGCACCTCGCCGTGATAGTTGGTCGGGATGCCGCCCATATTGTAGTGGACGGTCGGCAGGACGGGGATCGGCTGGTGCGTCACGTCCACGCCGGCGAAGATCTTGGCGCTTTCGGAAATGCCGGGCAGGCGCTGGTGGATGATCGCCGGATCCAGGTGATCCAGGTGCAGGTAGATGTGGTCCTTGTTCGGACCGACGCCGCGGCCCTCGCGGATCTCGATGGTCATGGAGCGCGAAACCATGTCGCGCGGGGCCAGGTCCTTCACGGTCGGCGCATAGCGCTCCATGAACCGCTCGCCCTCGGAATTGGTCAGGTATCCGCCCTCGCCGCGCACCCCCTCGGTGATCAGGCAGCCGGCGCCATAGATGCCGGTGGGGTGGAACTGGACGAACTCCATGTCCTGCAGCGGCAGGCCGGCGCGCAGCACCATGGCGTTGCCGTCGCCGGTGCAGGTGTGGGCGCTGGTGGCGCTGAAATAGGCGCGGCCGTATCCGCCGGTGGCCAGGATGGTGGTCTTGGCGCGGAAGCGGTGCAGGGTGCCGTCGTCCAGCTTCCAGGCGGTCACGCCCGTACACGCGCCGTCCTGCATGATCAGGTCCAGCGCGAAATACTCGATGAAGAACTCGACCTCGCGGCGCACCGACTGGCCGTACAGGGTGTGCAGGATGGCGTGGCCGGTGCGGTCGGCGGCGGCGCAGGTGCGCTGGACCGGCGCCTCGCCATAGTTGCGGGTCATGCCGCCGAAGGCGCGCTGATAGATCTTGCCTTCCTCGGTGCGCGAGAAGGGCACGCCCCAGTGCTCCAGCTCGTACACGGCCTGGGGCGCGTTCCGGCACAGATATTCGATGGCGTCCTGGTCGCCCAGCCAGTCGGACCCCTTGACGGTGTCGAACATGTGCCAGCGCCAGTCGTCCTCGCCCATATTGCCCAGGCTGGCGGAAATGCCGCCTTGCGCCGCCACGGTGTGGGACCGGGTCGGGAAGACCTTGGTGACGCAGGCGACCTTCAGCCCGGCCTGGGCCGCGCCCAGTGCCGCGCGCAGGCCCGAGCCGCCGGCGCCCACCACCACCACGTCATAGGCGTGATCGACGAATTCATAAGCAGCCATGACGCGCTCAGGCTCCGATGCCGGCGGGCAGCGGCGCCGAACCCAGCGCCAGCCGCACGATGAAGAAGACGCTGGCGGCCGCCAGCGCAAGGAAGACCAGATTCACCAGCGTCAGCAGCAGGGCCTTGTTGCGCGGCTGGTGGATGTAATCCTCGACGATCACCTTCCAGGCCAGGCTGGCGAAGGTGCAGAAGACCACCATGGTGATGCAGGCCAAGGTGGCGTTGACGCCATTGGCGAACCAGGCGCGCACCGCCTCATAGCCGGCGCCGGCCAGGCCATAGGCGCTGAAGGCCACCCACAGGCCCAGCGGCATCAGGATCAGCAGGGCGACCCGCTCGATGGCCCATTCGCCCGCGCCGTGACGCTGGGACACGCGCACGCCGCGCTTGTATTGGACGCGACCGCTCACAGCGACACCCTCCCCGAGGCGAACAGACCGGCCCAGAACAGGACCGCCAGCACGATCGGCCCCCAGACGGCGATGTGCGACAGCAGATTGGCGGGCTTCAGCTGCAGCGCCGCGCCCGTGTCCTGGATCAGGTGCCGCGTCCCGTTCAGGATGAAGGAGAACAGCACTAGCGTCAGGCCGAAGCCGATGAACAGGCCCAGCGGCGATCCCGCCAGGGCGTCGAACCGCGCCGCCACGTCCGGTCCACAGGCCAGAACCGCCAGCCAGCCCAGAACGATCAGGGCGCCGAAGCTGATCGCGCCGATGGTGACGCGGAACAGGATCGAGGCGGTCATGGTGATGTGCCAGCGCCAGATCTGCAGGTGCGGCGACAGGGGGCGGACATGGCCGTTGGGCTGGCGCACAAAACGGCCGGTCTGGTCCAGATCGGCTTCGTTCGTCGGATCGGCGGCGGGGGGAGGCGCTGACATGCGAATCGTTCTCAAAACCGCGTGAATTCAAGGGCCGGGGGCGAGTGAACAGGCTTTAGTGACCGGGCATGCGGCATGTCAACGCACAGGTTCCCGGCAGAGGGCCTTGCCCCGAACTTGTGACAAAGGCAGGGTCCGCCGCGATGATCGCGGTGCTGATGATGATGGGGCTGCTCGCCCAGACGCCCTATGTGCGGGCGGGCGGCGCCGAACCCTATGCCCCGCCGCCGGTCCGGCCGTTCGAGCCGGGCGAGAGTTTCGGCCAGGAGGCGGCGACCCAGGCCGGGCCTGCGCCGGTGCGGGTCCAGCCCCTGACCCAGCCGGAAACCCTGGATCGCTTCGGCAACGGCTACAGTCCCGGCCCCCAGCCGGTCGACAGCGCCTATCAGCAGGCGGTGGCGGCGGCCGAGGCGCGGGCCGACGCCATGGCCGGGCCGCTGGACGGCGGCTGGCTGGTGATGGAGGGGGCGCGGGCGCGCGGCAGGCTGGTGCTGTCGGACCCTGGCGGCGATCGCCCGGTCGAGGGCGCCTTCAGCGCGACCGAGGGAACCGGTCGGGCCGTGGCGGTCACCGGCCGACGCGACGGGGATCATGCCGAACTGTCGGTCGGCGGGCGGCCGGTGCGGCTGGACCGCGCGGGCGACGGCTGGCGCGGCGTCTGGTCCGGCGCGCCCGTGATCCTGCAACGCGGCTTTTAGATTTCACCTCGGGCTGCGTTCACCACTTTTTCGCCCCTGACGCCTAAGGCTGGTCGCTTCGAGCGGGAGATCAGTGGTTGCAGCGTCTGTACGATTCGGTTTCGCCCCATCTGGCGACCAGCGCGCGTGAACGGCGCGGCCAGGTTCCGGTGCGTATCCTCCTGGGCCTGTTGCTGGCCTGGTCTCTGCATGCGGTCGGGCGCGACGATCTGATCCTGCCGTGGCTGGGCGTCAGCGCCGTGGTCCAGCTGTTCGAGGCCTGGGCCATGGCCCCCTTCCGACGCGGCGACCTGACCGGCCCCGACCAGGGCCGGATCGTCCTGACGGCCCTGGCGTCCACCGTCGTCATGGCGGTGGTGCATGCGGCGGCGGCCATGCTGGTCTGGCTGGCGGGCGACAAGACCCTGGCCACCGTCGCGGTGCTGATCCTGGCCGGCGGCCTGTTGAACAACATCGCCTCGGGCATCGAATCCCGCACCCTCTTCTTCCTGGGGGCCACGCCCTATCTGGTCGCGCTGGCGGCCATGCCCCTGACCCAGATGGCCGACTGGCGCTGGACGCATCTGCCGCTGCTGGCCACCTGCGTCACCCTGTTCTTCGGAGCGGTGCTGGGCGTCTGGTCGCGCACCCATGCGGCGCGCCGGTCCGAAGGCCGCGCCCTGGCCGACGCCGAGACGCGGCTGGAACAGGCCGAGACCGCCATGGCCGACCGCGCCGCCATGGCCGCCATCGTCAGCCATGAACTGCGCACCCCCGTCAGCGCCATCCTGGCCAGCGCCCAGGTGATCCGTGACCGTGGAGCGTCCGAACGCACGCCCGAAGCGGCCGATCTGATCATCGACGCCGGCCGCCTGATGACCGGCATGCTGAACGACCTGTTGGATCACTCCAAGATCGAGGCGCGCGGCATGACGCTGGAGGCGCGCGATTTCGACCTGGCCGAATTCACCGCCGAAGCCGCCCGCTTCTGGGCCGCGCCGGCGGCCGAGAAGGGGCTGAACCTGATCGCGCGCGCGCCGGCGGACCCGATCTGGCTCAAGGGCGATCCGCACCGATTGCGCCAGATCGTCAACAATCTGGTTTCCAACGCCCTGAAATTCACGCCGCGCGGCGAGGTGGTGCTGGATGTCCGCGCCGATCCGGCCACCGACGGCGGGCGCCGCCTGGTGCTGAGCGTGCGCGACCAGGGGGCGGGCATCGCCCCGGACGCCATGGCGCGGCTGTTTTCGCCCTTCGCCCAGGGGTCGGCCGAGGTGGCCCGCACATATGGCGGCACGGGGCTGGGCCTGACGGTCAGTCGCGATCTGGCCCGGCTGATGGGCGGCGATCTGACCGCCGACGGGGCTGAAGGCGGCGGGGCCGTCTTCACGCTGGAGGTGCTTCTGGCCGAGGGTCAGCCGGTGGATCGCGCCGAAGCCGCCGCCGCCGCGCCACAGGTTCTGACGCGCCGCCTGCGCGTGCTGGCCGTCGATGATCACGAGGTGAACCGCCGCACCCTGGCCCTGGTGTTGCAGCCGCTAGACGTCACGCTGAGCGCCGTCGCCAGCGGCGCCGAGGCCCTGGACCTTCTGGCGACCGAGCCGTTCGACGTGGTGCTGATGGACGTCAACATGCCTGGCATGGACGGCAATCAGGCCACCCGCCGCCTGCGCGCCGCCGCCGGGCCGAACCGTCAGGTGCCGGTGATCGGCTTCTCGGCCGGGGTCGAGCCGGCCCAGGTCGCCGCCTGCCGCGAGGCCGGCATGACCGACTGGCTCCCCAAGCCGCTGGAGCCGGCGCGCCTGTACGAAGCGCTGGAGCGGGCCATGACGCAGTCGCCCATGACGGAACCCGCGGGGGCTGATACTCAGGCGGCATGACCACGCGCGCCACCGATGTGCTGATCGTCGGCGCCGGCGCCGCAGGGATGATGTGCGCCATCGAGGCGGGCCGTCGCGGCCGCCGTGTCGTGGTCGTCGATCACGCCTCGGCGCCGGGCGAGAAGATCCGCATCTCGGGCGGCGGGCGCTGCAATTTCACCAATCTGGGCGTGGGGCTGCACGCCTTTCTGGGCGGCAATCCGCGGTTCGCCACCTCGGCCCTGAAGCGGTTCACCCAGCAGGACTTCATCAAGCGCATCGACGCCGCCGGCATCGCCTGGCACGAAAAGACGCTGGGCCAACTGTTCTGCGACGGCAGCGCCAAACAGATCATCCGCATGCTGACCGACGCCATGGCGGCGGCGGGCGTGACCCTGAAACTGGGCACGGCGGTCGAGATGGTGGAGGCGCACAGCGACGGTTTTGCCGCCCGTCTGTCGGATGGATCATCCCTGACCGCCGACGCCCTGGTGATCGCCACCGGCGGCAAGTCGATCCCCAAGATGGGGGCCACCGGCTGGGCCTATGATGTCGCGCGGCGGTTCGGCCTGGCGGTGACCGAGACGCGGCCCGCCCTGGTTCCCCTGACGTTCGAGCCGGGGTTGCTGGCCCAGACCGCGCCGCTGGCGGGCCTGTCGGTCGATGCGGTGGTGGCCCACGGACGCACCCGGTTCCGCGAGGGTCTGCTGTTCACCCATCGCGGCGTCAGCGGCCCGTCGATTCTTCAGATCAGCAGCTATTGGCGCGAGGGCGAGGCGATCACCGTGTCGATGGCGCCGGACGTCGATGTGTTCGAGACCCTGCGGGCCGCCCGCACCCAGAACGGCCGACAGGCGGCGGCGACCGCCGTGGGCCATATCGTGCCCCGACGCCTGGGCGACGCCGTGCTGGCCCAGGCGGGGGTCGCGGGCAATCTGGGCGACCTGTCGGACAAGGCCCTGCGCGCCCTGGACCAGGCGATCAACGGCTGGACGCTGAAGCCTGTCGGGTCCGAAGGCTATCGCACCGCCGAGGTCACCCTGGGCGGCGTGGACACGGCAGGCCTGGACCAGAAGACCATGGCGGCGCGCGACCGGTCCAACCTGTTCTTCATCGGCGAGGCGGTGGACGTCACCGGCTGGCTGGGCGGCTATAATTTCCAGTGGGCCTGGTCGTCAGGCTGGGCGGCGGGCCAGGTCTGCTGAGCCGATCGGTCGCATGGCGCGCCGCCATGGACAGGGCCAAATCCGCAGTCCGACAGCGGAGTTTTCGATGCCCCTTCTGATGTGCCCGAACGACAATGCGCCGATGCAGACGCTGGAGCGATCCGGCGTCCAGTTCGACATGTGCCCGACCTGCCGAGGCGTCTGGCTGGACCGGGGCGAGCTGGAGAAGCTGATGGAAGGCGCGACCGCCGAGGGGCGCGCCGCCGCGCCGGCCCCGGCGCCGCAACAGGCCGCGCCCTATCCGCCCGCCCAGCCCTATCCGCCTCAAACCTATCCGCCTCAGGGTTATCGCGACGAGCGCCGCCCCGAACATCGCGGCCACGACGACCGCTATCGGCGCGACGACGACTATCGCTACAAGAAGAAGAAGCGCCTCGACATCTTCGACATCTTCGACTGAGCCGTCGACCGGATCAGGCCGCCAGGCCGGCCGACTTCATCAGCGGCCGCAAGGCCGTCAGCACCTGGGGTTCGGCCCCCAGGGCCGCGCGTGATTCCGGCAGACGCAGCAGCTTGATCGCCTCGACCCGCGCCCGGTCGGCGGCCGGTCCGGTCGGCGCGGTCTCGCCCGCCGCGATCCGCAGCAGGACGGCCAGCTTCTGCACCACCGGGGCCGGGGCGCGCGCCAGCTGGGTCGTCAGGCGGCTTTCGGCCTCGACCATGCCGCCCACGGCGCCGATGACGGCGCAGATCGCCTGTTCATCGTGTTCCGACAGATTGGCGGTGCGCACCGCCCGTTGCAGTTCCGCCAGAACGCCCAGCTTCTGGGCCGCGGTGCCGCCCGCCTGGCGCATCTCGGTCTCGAACCGCAGCGAGCCGACGCAGGCCTGAAGCCAGCGCGCGGCCGAGCGCTTGTTGGCGGCGCCGGTGACGTTCTCGCACAGGCGGGTCAGCATCTCGGCCTCGCACAGCACGGTGTCGCAAGCCTTGACATAGGCCGCCACGAAGTCGGCCGTGATCAGGATCTTGGACCGCTCGACGAAGGCGTTCTGGACCTCTTCCAGCGTCAGCAGCCGCCCGGCGGTGGCGGTCAGGGTGGTGGCCAGGGCGCGCAGGATGTCGATCTCGCCGGGCGCGTCGCTGGGGCGCAGGCGGCGCGGGCTCATCAGTTCGCGCAACACCATCCGCGCCAGGGACGAGGCCAGCAGGGGGAAGTCCCCGGCCGCCAGGCGCGCGCCCAGCCGCTGGGCCGGCCCGTCGACGGGCGGGATCATCAGCGCCAGCTTGGGGTCGGCCCGGATCACGATGCCGACCTCGGCCGGAGCGGCCATGCGCACCACGGCCGCCAGACTGGCGCCCTGATCCAGCGCCGGACCCAGGATTTCGGCCAGGGAGGTTCGCTGGGACAGCATCTCGCACAGCAGTTGCTCGACCGGCACCAGGGCCAGGGCGCGCGGCGGGCCGTCCATCGGCGCCCCGTCGGCGATGTCCATCAGGCGATCCAGGCGCTGCCGGGCGCCGCGCACATCGGCCATGGCCGCGCACACCGCCCCGCCCATGGCGAAAGCGCGATCGGCCTGACCCGCCAGCTTGTGCGCGACATCGGCCACCGAGCGCTGGCTCAGGTCGGCGAACAGCCCCTTGCGGCCCGCCAGAACCAGCCGCTCGATCGCCTTTTCGGCCAGGCGCTGATAGTGGCGCACCAGATCGTGGACGGTCTGGCCCGTGGCCTGGCTTTCCGGCACGGCCACCTTCTGGATGGCGTGTTGCAGCTCGACGCCCGAGGCTTCCAGTTTTTCGACCAGATCGGGTCTGTGCAGCAGTTCGAACGCGGTGGCCCCGTTGCGGCTGAGCCAGTCCTCCAGCACCCGTCCGATCAGTTCGCGCGCATGCGGGGCGTAGAGATCCTGGGGATTGTTGCACGAGGGGCCGGCGTCCTCCTCGGACACCAGACGCTTGCGTTTCACCTCGGGCGCGCCCTTGGTCAGCACCGTGGTGCTGGCGAAGGCCATGGTGTCGGGGTCCAGAGTCTCCTTGGTCACGCGCACGGCGGCGGCGCGGTCGTCCTTCAGCAGCTCCTCGGCCGTCTCGACCGCGGCCTTGCGGTCCTCGGTCGCCATCAGCAGCGACCACGGCGCTGGCGCCGTCTTGCGGATATAGACTTCGTAATGGACGGGACCGGCCATGACACGCTTTCAGATACTGGGACCGGCAAGGTGGCACGAGAGGGTTTAAGGCGGGGTTTCGTGACCCCACACCCGTCGCGGATGGCCCTTAAAGGTTTCAGCCGTCATTCCCGACGCCTTCGCTCCCATTCAGCTCAAAAAACGCTGTTGCCTATTTGGCGCAGGCGAGAGGCGTTCCAGGCTGAGTGAAGAAACACCTCGTTGGCGAACGCTGTCTGGAGTAGGGACTTGGAAGGGAGAGAAATTCATGAACAAGTTCATATATCCGATAGCATTTATGGCCTTCGTCCTTGGCCTGTTGTTCGCCGGGGCTGCGGCGGCGCAGGCGACCTACACCTTCATGCCGCCCGGGAACTACACCGTCGTCCAACCTGATGCGACGCCGGGTTGCAGCATCGCCCCTTGCGCAGATTATACGGCGGGTATGACGGTAACGGGCAGCTTCACGACGGCCAGCGTCCTGCCGCCGAATTTCTCTGGCAACGCCTATCCTCTGCTGCAGAGCTTCAGCTTCAACGATGGCTTGACCACCTATGCATCTTCGGACGCGCAGGTGACGGTGCGCTATTTCGATCTGACCACGGATGCAACCGGTGCAATAACCGGCTTCAACGTCCTCATTCAGCGCTGGCGAACGGCGACGCCGACGGTGGGGTCGGGCGCTGTCGATAATCGATTTGACATGGTTCAGATGACTGGAGTTTTGACGGCTGGGGAAAACGAGATGGAATGCGCCTTCGCCATCGGGGCGTCGCCCGGCGCCGCCGTGCCCAACAGCTGCACGGGCTGGCAGGGTTCGTTGGATTACACCTACGCCACCGCTCCTGTCGGTTCGTTCGTTCTGACGGCGGCGGTTCCGACTCTTTCGGAATGGGCGATGATTCTGTTTGGCGTACTGCTGGCTGGGGGCGCGGCCCTGATGGTCCAGCGTCGGCGGATGGCGGCCTGATATTGTGATCTGAGACGACTGAGGCCTCGACCGAAGACGGTCGGGGCCTTTTTCCGACCCGCCCCTGCACGCATCTCCACGCGGCGCGAAGCCCCGCCGGGCAGGGCGAGGCCCGACGAAGCCCGGAGCTTGCACCCCTGAGGCGCCACCCCCATTTCCGGCTGCCTAAATCTAACCGCGATCCCGTAGAACGGTTACGCTTGCCGCGCGTTTGGCGTAGGGCGGGGGCGTAATGGCCCTGGCCGCGATCAGAGGAGACACTCTTGGCCAACATCACCCTGGTCGATGACGACGAGAACATCGTGGCGTCGGTTTCGCTGGCGCTGGAAAGCCATGGCCACAAGATCACCGCCTATCATGACGGCGCCGCCGGGCTGGAAGCCCTGGAGGCCACGCCGCCGGATCTGGTGATCCTGGACGTGAAGATGCCGCGCATGGACGGGATGGAGGTGCTGCGCCGCCTGCGCCAGACCAGCCAGATCCCGGTCATCATGCTGACGTCCAAGGACGAGGAGATCGACGAGATCCTGGGCTTCAACCTGGGCGCCGACGACTATATCCACAAACCGTTCAGCCAGCGGCTGCTGATCGAACGGGTCAAGGCCCTGCTGCGCCGCTCGGGCGCCGATGGCGGCGAACCGGAACCGTCGGCCGAGGCTTCGGGCAAGGCGATCAAGCGCGGCAAGCTGACCATGGACCCGGCGCGCCACGAATGCACCTGGGACGGCAAGGCGGTGAAGCTGACGGTCACCGAATTCCTGCTGCTTCAGGCCCTGGCCCAGCGGCCCGGCTTCGTGAAGAGCCGCGACAACCTGATGGACGCCGCCTACGACGATCAGGTCTATGTCGACGACCGCACCATCGACAGCCACGTCAAGCGGATGCGCAAGAAATTCCGCGTCGTCGACAATGAGTTCGACGCCATCGAGACCCTGTATGGCGTCGGATACCGATACCGCGAGAGCTGATCCCGAGCCGTCGACGACGGCGACGGCCGGGCGCCGGTTCGGCCTCGGCCGTTTTCGGCTGAGCGCGCTGCGCTCGGGCGGGTTCCGGCCGGGCGGGTCGCGCTTGGGCGGCTTCATCCTGGCGCTGAACCTGCTCAGCCTGCTGATCCTGTTCGGCGGCGCCCTGGCGCTGAACGAATGGCGGCGCGGTCTGGTCGAGGCGCGTCAGCAGTCGCTGACGGTCCAGGCCGAGCTTCTGGCCAATCTGCTGGGCGAGGCGGGGGCGACGCGGGGCGAGCCGCGGCCGATGCTGAACCCCACCGACGCGGCCCTGCTGCTGCGGGACAAATTCATTCCCACCGGCCAGAGGGCGCGCCTGTACGACCAGGACGGGCTTCTGGTGACCGACAGTTTTGCGGTGTCCGAGATCATCGGCGGGTCGCCCCTGACCGCCCCCCTGCCCGCCGGGGTTCCGGCGCGCGACCCCACCGCCGCCCAGCAGGACCGCAACGAGCGGCTAGAGGATCAGGCCGCAGAACAGCTGGCCGCCGAGGTCGAACGCGCCCTGTCCGGCGAGGCTCAGGCCACGGTGCGACCGTCCGAGACCGGCGATCCGGTGGTGTCCGTCTCCATCCCCGTGCGCCATGTCCAGCAGGTTCTGGGCGTGCTGACGCTGGAGGCCGGCGATGTGGACGAGATCCTGTCGGCCCAGCGCCGGGCCCTGGTGCCCTTCGCCCTGGTGGCGCTGGCGGTGAACCTGCTGGCCTCGCTGGTGCTGCACCTGTTCGTGGCCCGGCCCATCATGCGGCTGTCGCGGGCGGCGGACGAGGTGCGGATGCAGCGGGCACGCGCCATCTCCCTGCCCGATCTGGAGGGCCGCAAGGACGAGATCGGCGACCTGGCCCGGTCGCTGGAGACCATGACCGAGACCCTGTCGGCCCGCATGGACGCCATCGAAGGCTTCGCCGCCGACGTCAGCCACGAGATCAAGAACCCCCTGACCTCGATCCGGTCGGCGCTGGAGACCCTGGCCCTGGTCAAGACCGACGCCCAGAAGGACAAGCTGACCACCCTGCTGCAACAGGATGTGCGGCGACTGGACCGGCTGATCACCGACATTTCCAACGCCTCACGCCTGGACGCCGAACTGTCGCGCGAACGGCCACGGCTGATCGACATGGGCGAGCTGTTGAACGAGGTGGTCCAGATTTACGCCGCCACGTCCAAGCCGGGCGAGGCGGCTGTCGGGCTGGAGGTCCGCCCGGCCGCGGGGGCCGAGGCGCGCGTGCTGGGCCAGGACGGGCCGCTGGGCCAGGTGTTCCGCAACCTGATCGACAACGCCCGCTCGTTCAGCCCGCCGGGCGGAACCGTGCGCGTGACGCTGGAGCGCGACCCCATCGACGCCTGCCCCATCCATGTGCGGGTCGAGGACGACGGCCCGGGCATACCGCCCGACAATCTGAACACCGTGTTTGAACGCTTCTACACCTCGCGGCCCAAGGGGACGGCCTTCGGCTCCAACTCGGGCCTGGGCCTGTCCATCGTGCGTCAGATCGTCGAGGCCCACGGCGGCCGCGTCTGGGCCGAAAACCGCACCGACGCCGAGGGCGCCGTCACGGGCGCCCGCTTCACCGTGGCCCTGCCGGCCGGATCGACCGGCCGCCGCGCATGACGCCGACCGTTCACGCCACCGTCGTGGCCGCGCCCTTCGCCGAGGGGTGGCGGGCCGTGATGTTGACCGGGCCGTCCGGCGCGGGAAAGAGCGATCTGGCCCTGCGGCTGATGCGGGCGGGCTTTCGTCTGGTCGCCGACGACCGCGCCCATGTCTGGGCCTCGGGCGGGCGGCTGTACGCCACGGCCCCCGAGACCCTGGCCGGACGCATAGAGGCGCGAGGCCTGGGCGTGCTGAAGACCTCGATCCGGCCCATGGCCCGGGTGCGACTGATCGTCCGCCTGACCTCGGAACCGGTCGAACGCATGCCCGATCCGGCCTTCCAGACGCTGGCAGGACTACAGATTCCCCTTGTGAATCTGGATCCCAGGCCCGCCTCGGCGGTCGCCTTGGTCGCAGGCGCTCTGACGGGCTTTGATCGCGACGCAGTTTGGCCTATCTAGGCCGGCTTGCGGTCCGGTCGGGCGAACGCCCCCAAGGACGCGACACGGGGCTTAGTCTTGGCGGTTCCTGAATGATCGGCCTGGTCATCGTCACTCACGGCGGCCTGGCCTCCGAGTTCCTTTCGGCCATGGAGCATGTGGTCGGGCCGCAGCGCGGCGTGGCCGCCATCTGCATCGGCCCCGAGGACGACATGGAGCGGCGCCGCCGCGACATCGTCGACGCGGCCGCCGCCGTGGACGACGGCGACGGCGTGATCCTGCTGACGGACATGTTCGGCGGCACGCCGTCCAATCTGGCCATTTCGGTCATGGAGCAGACCCGCGCCGAGGTCATCGCCGGGCTGAACCTGCCCATGCTGATCAAGCTGGCCAGCGTGCGCGGCCGCGAAAGCCTGGACGCCTGCGTCGCCGCGGCCCAGGACGCCGGCCGCAAATACATCTCGGTCGCCTCATGGGTTCTGACGGGTGAGAAATGAGCGAAACTGACACCGCCCAGAACCCGACCCGCGCCATCGTCGGCATCTGCAACCAGCGCGGCCTGCACGCCCGCGCCTCGGCCAAATTCGTCAAGCTGGCCTCCGTCTATGAGGCCGAGGTCAAGGTGACCCGCGACGGCGTCACCGTGGACGCGCGCTCCATCATGGGTCTTCTGATGCTGGGCGCCGGAAACGGCTGCGACGTCACCATCGAGGCCGAGGGCCCCGATGCGGCCGAAGCCGTCGCCGCCCTGGCCGAACTGGTCCAGCGCCGCTTCGACGAGGACCAGTAGGTCCGTCCAGGCGCCCCCAGCCCTACAGGCCCCGATCTACAGGCCCAGTTCTACAGCCCCAGGGCCGTCCGGTATGACGGATGCACGATCTCGGCCCATTCGGGATGCTTCTGCAGATAGCCGGCGAAGAACGGACAGGTCGGCAGGATGACCAGGCCCCGCGCCTTGATGTCCGCCAGCACATGGCGCGCCATCCGGCTGGCGATGCCGCGCCCTTCCAGCGGAATCGGCACGATGGTCTCGGTGATCAGAAGCCCGCCGGCCACGGGGTTGTAGATCACCACCGCCGTCTGCCCCTCGATGGTCAGTTCATATCGCCGCGCCTCGGCGTTGTCGCGAATGTCGGGATCGGGGGTCATGACGGTCTCCATCAATGTGCAGCGTCCCAGTTGGCGGCGGCCTTGGCTTCGACGACCAGGGGCACGGTCAGGGCCACGGCGGGTTCGGCGGCGGTCTCCATGACGCCGCGGATCAGGGTCAGGGCCGCCTCGGCCTCGGATTCGGGGGCTTCGAACACCAGTTCGTCGTGCACCTGCATCAGCATGCGGGTCTTCAGCCCCGCGCGGGCCAGGGCGTCGGGCATGCGGATCATGGCGCGACGGATGATGTCGGCGGCCGAGCCCTGGATCGGGGCGTTGATCGCCGCCCGTTCGCCGAACTGGCGCTCGGCGCCCGATTTGGAATGGATGGCGGGAATGTGGATGCGGCGGCCGAACAGGGTGGTGACATGGCCGTCCTGGCGCACCTGGGCCTTGGTGCGGTCCATATATTCGCGGATGCCGGGGAAGCGCTCGAAATAGGTCTTGATGTAGGCCCCGGCCTCGCCCTGATCGATGCCCAGCTGATTGGCCAGGCCGAAGGCGGAAATGCCATAGACGATGCCGAAATTGATCGCCTTGGCCCGGCGGCGGGTCTCGGCGTCCATGGTCTCGATGGGCACGTTGAACATCTCGGACGCCGTCGCGGCGTGGATATCCAGCCCGGCCTTGAAGGCGCGCTTCAGCTCGGCGATGTCGCCGATATGGGCCAGCAGGCGCAGCTCGATCTGGCTGTAGTCCGCCGAAATCAGCACATGGCCGGGCGCGGCGATGAAGGCCTGGCGGATCTGGCGGCCGATCTCGGTGCGGATGGGGATGTTCTGCAGGTTCGGGTCGCTGGAGGCCAGCCGCCCGGTCGAGGCGGCGGCCAGCTGATACGAGGTATGCACCCGGTCGGTCTTGGGATCGGCCGCCGCCGTCAGGGCGTCGGTGTATGTGCCCTTCAGTTTGGACAGCTGGCGCCAGTCCAGCAAGGCGCGCGGCAGGTCGTGCGTCAGGGCCAGGTCTTCCAGAACGCTGGCGTCGGTGCCCCATTGTCCGGTGGCGGTCTTCTTGCCGCCCGGCAGGCCCATTTCGCCGAACAGGATTTCGCCGATCTGTTTGGGGCTGCCCAGGTTGAAGGGGCGGCCGGCCAGGGTCTGGGCCTTCTCCTCCAGATCGATCATCTTCAGGCCGAATTCGTGCGACAGGCGCCGCAGCCGGTCCGGGTCGATCCGCACCCCCGCCAGCTCCATGTCCGCCAGCACCGCCGGCATGCCGCGTTCCAGCGTCTCATAGACGGTGGTCAGCCCCTCGGCCGCCAGGCGCGGCTTCAGGATCCGCCATAGCCGCAGAGTCACATCCGCGTCCTCGGCCGCATAGCGGGTGGCGGGGGCCAGTTCGACGTGTTTGAAGCTCTTCTGCGCCTTGCCGGTCCCGGCCACGGTCTTGAAGGCGATGGGTTCGTGTCCCAGCCAGCGTTTGGACAGCTCGTCCATGCCGTGGGCGTAAAGGCCGCCGTCCAGTACATAGCTGATCAGCATGGTGTCTTCGATCGGCGCCACGCGCACGCCGCGCCGGGCCATCACGGCCATGTCGTATTTGATGTTCTGGCCGACCTTCAGCACCGCCGGGTCTTCCAGCAAGGTCTTCAGCCGCGCCATGGCCGTGGGTTTGTCGATCTGAAGGATCGGCTCGCGCGCCGGTTCGCCGCCGAAGTCCAGCCCGCCGCCGGTCCCGGCCGCCTCGGGGTGTTCGTGCGTCAGGGGGATGTAGCAGGCGTCGTTCGGCCCCAGCGCCAGCGACACGCCGCACAGGCCCGCATGGGTCGCCGACAGGGCGTCGGTCTCGGTGTCGAAGCCGACCACCCCCGCCGCCGTCGCCCGCGCGATCCAGGCGTCCAGATCGTCCAGCGTCTGGATGCAGACATAGGCGTCGTGATCGAACGTCTGGCCCTCGACCGGGGCGGCCGTTTCGGCGGGCGCATAGCGGGGCGTGGATACCGGCGCGGACATGGGCTTGGGCGCGAAGGCCGAGCCGTCGTGGGCCGCCGCCTTGCCGTCGCCGACGCGGCGCGACAGCGACCGGAACTCCATCATCTCCAGAAAGGCCGACAGGGTGGCCGGATCGGGATCGCGCACCACGAAGTCGCTGATCGGCTCGGGCGCCGGGGCGTCGCAGGTCAGGGTGACCAGCTGGCGGCTGAGACGGATCTGGTCGGCGTATTCGATCAGGGTCTCGCGCCGCTTGGGCTGTTTGATCTCGCCGGCGCGGGCCAGAAGGGTGTCCAGATCGCCGAACTCGCCGATCAGCTGGGCCGCCGTCTTGGGACCGATGCCGGGGGCGCCGGGCACATTGTCGACGCTGTCGCCGATCAGGGCCTGAACTTCGATCACCTTGTCCGGGGTGACGCCGAACTTTTCGAACACCGCCTCTTCGGCCAGGCGCCGATCCTTCATCGGGTCCCACATGACCACCGACGGCCCGATCAGCTGCATCAGGTCCTTGTCGGACGACACGATCACCGCCTCGCCCCCCGCATCGCGCGCCATACAGGCATAGGTGGCGATCAGGTCGTCGGCCTCATAGCCCGGCAGTTCGACGCAATGCACGCCGAACGCCCGCGTCGCCTCGCGCACCAGCGGGAATTGCGGAACCAGATCCTCGGGCGGCGGCGGCCGGTTGGCCTTGTATTCGGGATAGAGGTCGTTGCGGAACGTCTTTTCCGAATGGTCGAAGATGGCCGCCAAATGGGTCGGGCCGTCCGCCCCCTTCATGTCGCGGATCAGCTTCCACAACATGTTGCAGTATCCCTGGACCGCGCCGACCGGCAGGCCGTCCGACTTGCGCGTCAGGGGCGGCAGGGCGTGATAGGCCCTAAAGATGTAGGCCGAGGCGTCGATCAGCCACAGGCGAAGGGCGGGCGCTTCGGTCGGTTCGCTCATGATCGGCAACATAGGGGCAGCCGGGCGCGCCGTCATCGGCCGTATCGCCTCTTGGACCACGGCGTCGCATCGGCTTAGGTGGCGGCCATGCACACCGCCTCGTTCGAGGGCGTCCTGGACGCCGCCCGCCAGATCGCCGGCCACGCCGTGCGCACCCCCCTGATCGAAAGCCCGGCGCTGAACGCGCATCTGGGCGGCCGTGTGCTGCTGAAGGCCGAAAACCTTCAGGTCGCGGGCGCCTTCAAATTCCGCGGGGCCTATAACCGCATCAGCCGGCTGACGGATGAGGAGAAGGCGCGCGGCGTCGTGGCCTATTCGTCGGGCAACCACGCCCAGGCGGTGGCGGCGGCGGCCCGCATGGTCGGGACATCGGCCATCATCGTCATGCCCGCCGACAGCCCCCGGGTGAAGATCGAGGGCGTCATCGCCTTCGGCGGCGAGGTGCGAACCTACGACCGCTATTCCGAGAGCCGTGAGGCCATCGGCGAAGAGATCGCCGCCACGCGCGGTTCGGTGCTGGTGCGGCCGTTCGACGATCCCTTCGTCATCGAGGGCCAGGGCACGACGGGGCTGGAGATTGTGGAACAGGCGGATGCGCGCCTGGACCAGCTTTTGTGCGGCGCCTCTGGCGGGGGGCTGGTCGCGGGCATCAATCTGTCGATGGCGGCGCGGTCGCCGAAGACGCGGGTGATCGGGGTCGAACCGGCTGCCTATAACGACACCCAGATCTCGCTGGCGGCGGGCCAGCGGCTGACCCATCCGCCGGTGGCCCATCCGTCGATCTGCGACGCCCTGATGACCGACCGGCCGGGCGAGCTGACCTTTCCGATCAACCGGCGGCTGGACCGGGTCGAGACCGTCACCGACGCCGAGGCGGCCGAGGCGGTGCGTTACGCCTTTCGCACCCTGAAACTGGTGGTCGAGCCGGGCGGGGCGGTGTCCCTGGCCGCCCTGCTGGCGGGCAAGGTTCCGACCCAGGGCCTGACCACGGCGGTCGTTCTGTCGGGCGGCAATGTCGATCCGGGCCTGTTCGCCGCCATCATCGAAAACCGCTTCACCCCTGCCGGAGACTGAGCCCATGCCTGCACCATCCGACCTGCAATCCCTGATCGGCCAGGAGGTCGGGGTCTCGCGCTGGTTCGAGATCGACCAGGCCCGCATCGACGCCTTCGCCCAGGTGACCGAGGACCATCAGTTCATCCATGTGAACCCCGAGCTGGCGAAACAGACCCCCTTCGGCGGGACCATCGCGCATGGATTCCTGACACTCAGCCTGGCCTCGGCCATGAGCTATGACGCGGTCCAGCCGCTGGACGGGGTGGTGATGGGGGTCAACTACGGCTTCGACAAGCTGCGGTTCCTGGCGCCGGTTCCGGCCGGGTCGAGGGTGCGCGGCCGGTTCAAGCTGCTGGGCGCTGAGGATAAGGGCGGCGGCCGCTGGCTGATCCGGCACGAGCTGACGGTCCAGATCGACGGCGCCGAAAAACCGGCCCTGATCGCCGAATGGCTGTCGATGCAGATGGTGGGCGGCTGAGGCGTCACCAGGTGGTGGGGGCCGCCGCCTCGGGGTGGCGCGCCCGGGCGGCGGACCAGGCGTCGGCCTGGCCCTTCAGGCGGCTGTCCAGAAATCCGGCGACCAGATCCGTGGTCAGGGCGTGGGCCTTCGCCCCGCCTATGGCCCCGAACCGGGTGCGGCGGCGGTCCTCGGGAACCGCGTCCTGGATCAGGGCGGCGTCGGCGAAGTCGAAATGCCGGACATCCGGGACCTGCAGGGCCACGGCGTCGCTGGCCCCCTGGGCCGCCTCGCGCCAGACGCGGGCGCGCCGGTCCCGCGAGCGATCCGCCTCGCCCTCGGTCCGGCCCAGCAGATAGAGAACGCGGCCATCCGCCGGGATGCGCGTCGGCCCGTTGTAGTCGCCGTCCAGGTTCACCGCGACCGCGCCCGGCAGGTCCGCCAGGGCCATGACCGCCGCCGACCCGCCCAGGGAATGACCGATCACGGCCACCCGGTCGCCCTCGATCCCCGCCACGGCGCCGGACCGCGCCAGGGCGACCGCCTCGACCAATTCCGCCGCCGCCTGGCGATAGCGTCCGCCCGACACAGGGGGCGAGCCTTCGGGGTTCAGGACCAGGACGACATAGCCCCGGCTGGCGACATCCTCGATCAGCAGACGATAGTCGCCCCCGCCCATGGAAGCGCCCGGCTGGAACACCACCAGGGGGAAGCGGCCTGTTGCGGGCGCGGCCCCGCGACGGGCGGCCGTTACGGCCTGGGCCAGGATCCCGGCCGCATCCGGCCCGAACCGGCGCGCCAGATCGGCCCGGTGATCGGGGCTCGGCCCCTCGGCCCGCACCTCGCCCGAGGCGTCCGCCGCCGGATAATAGAGCCGCGTCGTCGCCCCGGACGCCAGGGCCGGACCCTCGGCCACCCCCACCGGATGCGGCCCGCCGGGGCGCACCGCCTCGATAGCGGTCGCCATCACGACGCCGGCCCCCTGGCTCGCCCCCGACTGCGCCTGCGGCGGCGCCGAACACCCCAGGCACGCCAGGGCGCCCATCAGAACCGTCAGCTTGATCATGTCGCCACAAGGCGGGAGGCGGGGGCGCCTCGTCAAATTAAAGCCAGGTCAGAATCGATGTCCTCTGCCGTTCGTCGGCGACGCTTTTGCGCGACGGACGTGAGGCGCGCTCTGGGCTGAAAGTGAACGACGGCGCCGCATCCGCCCGCTTCACCCCTCGCCCAGGCACCTCAGGGCCACTTCCAGATTGCGCAGGCCGTCTTCGCCGGTGACCTCGGGCGCCTCTCCGGTGCGGATGGCGCGGGCGAAGGCTTCCAGCTCCTTCTTCAGCGGCTCGGCGGGCCAGCTCATGACGCCGCGCGTCGAATAGGAACCGTCCGGCTGCTGGCCGAAATATTCGGTGACCTGGCGGGTCATCAGATCGGCGACGACGAATTTGTTCTGGGTCGCCACCTGCAAGGTGCGGGTCTTGTAGGGCGTGACCCAGTTGGTGGTGATGTGGGCGATCACCCCGTTCTCCAGCCGGAATTGCAGCAGGGCGGTGTCTTCGCGGTCGGCCTTTGTGCGGGCCAGCTGGGGCTGGACCTCGACGATCTCGGACCCGGTCAGGTGGCGGATGATGTCGATGTCGTGCACCGCCAGGTCGATCACCACGCCCACTTCGCCCATGCGCGGCGGAAAGGGGCCGACGCGGGTGATCTGGATCGAGATGACGTCTTCGCCGGCGATGGCGCGCTTGACCGCCTCGACCGCCGGATTGAACCGCTCGACCTGGCCGACCATCAGCACCCGGCCATTGGCGGCGGCCGCGTCGATCATGCGGCGGGCGTCGGCCACGGTGGCGGCGATGGGCTTTTCGACCAGGACGTGAACGCCCTTTTCCAGCAGGGCCACCGACAGGTCTGCGTGGGTACGGTTCGGCGTGGCCACGATGGCGCAGTCCAGGCCCGCCGCAACGAAGGCCTCGGCGCTGGACACCCCGGCGGCGCCATAGGCGGCGGCCACGCCCTCGGCCGTCAGGGCGTCCATGTCCAGCACATGGGTCAGGTCGAAATCACGGATGTCGGCGGCCACGCGGGCGTGGTTGCGGCCCATGACGCCGGCGCCGGCGACGCCCAGTTTCAGCGGAGCGGGATGCGAGGTCATGCGGAGATCAGCCCTTGAACGAAACGACGGCGGCGATGATGCGGTCCTGGGTCGCTTCGTCCAGGTCGGCGTGCATGGGCAGGCTGATGACCACGTCCTTCAGCCGCTCGGTCATCGGCAAACCCTGCGGACCCCGCGGATACATGTCGTAGGCCGGCTGAAGGTGCAGCGGGATCGGATAATAGACCGCCGTCGGCACGCCCTGTTCGCGCAGATGCGCGGCCAGGGCGTCGCGGTTCGGATGCTCGATAGTGTATTGCGCCCAGTTCGAGATATGGCCTTTGGGCACGTCCGGCACGGCGGCGACATGGTCGCGCAGGGCCGCGTTGTAGCGGGCGGCGATGCGGTTGCGCCATTCGATCTCTTGGCCGAACACCTTCAGCTTCTCGATCAGGACGGCGGCCTGGATGGTGTCCAGACGGCTGTTCAGGCCGATGCGCATGTTCAGATATTTGGGGTCGTGATCGAAGGTGCGGCCCTCCAGGTCGCGGGCCACCGCCTTGCCGTGCACGCGGATGGAATCCATCAGCTGGGCCAGGTCGTCGTCATCGGTCAGCACCGCCCCGCCATCGCCGTAACAGCCCAGGGGCTTGGCCGGGAAGAAGCTGGTGGTGGTGACATCGGCCCATTTCAGCGGGTGGTGGCCGTCGATGGTGCAGCCGAAGCCCTGGGCCGAATCCGAGATCAGCTTCAGCCCGTGTTTGTCGCAGATCGCCTTGATCGCCGGATAGTCGGCCGGCTGGCCGAACAGATCGACGGCGATGACCACGCGCGGGGTCAGGCGGCCCTCGGCCTTCGTCGCCTCGATGGCGGCCTCCAGATGGGCCGGGTCCATGTTGTAGGTGCGCGCGTCCACGTCGATGAACACCGGCTCGGCGTCGAACCAGGGCACGATCTCGGCCGTCGCGGCGAAGGTGAAGCTGGGCACGAAGACCGCATCGCCGCGCCCGACGCCCCAGGCCATCAGCGGCAGGGCCAGGGCGTCGGTGCCGTTGGCGCAGCCCAGGGCGTGTTTCGCCCGGCCGAAAGCGGCCAGATCGGCCTCGAACTGACGCACCTGGGGGCCCATGACCCAGGCGCCGCCGGTCACGGCCTCGGCCACCGCGGCCTCGATCTTGCCGTCCAGACGAAGGCGCTGGGCCTGCAGGTCGATGAAGGGGATCATGGGCGTTTCGGGTCCAGGCGCCGGCGGGCGGCGAAGAAAATCAGGCGGGCTTTAACAAACCGGCCCCCGTCACGCCAAACGGCCGGGGGTCACTTCCCGTTGCCGGATGCAACAAAGCGGCGACCGCAGGATGACGTTGACGCGTGCGGCTTGGCAAATCGTGGGCGGGACCGTAAGCCAAGCCCGGTGACGTCGCTATCGCCCAGTCAGGATCGGGTGCGCGCCTGGCTGTTCGACCAGGCCCTGCCGCTGTGGGCCGAACGCGGCGCGGCGGCCGATGGCGGCTTTCATGAAGCGCTGGATTTCGAGGGACGGCCGGTTCCGGGCCTGGTGCGCCGCACGCGGGTCCAGGCCCGTCAAGTCTATGTCTTCGCCCAGGGCGCCGCCCTGGGCTGGGCGCCGGGCCGGGCCGTGGCCCAGGCCGGCCTGGACCGGATGATCGCCGCCTGCCGCCGCGACGACGGCCTGTGGCGCCTGACCACCGATGCGGGCGGCGCGCCCGTGGACGAAACGGCGGACCTGTATGATCAGGCCTTCGTCCTGTTCGCCCTGGCGACTGGGCGCCGGGTTCTGGATGACCCGCGCGCCCTGCCCCTGGCGCAGCAGACCCTGGAGGCGATTCGCGCCCGGATGGCGTCGCCGCACGGCGGCTGGGACGAGGCGATCCCGCCGGTCCTGCCGCGCCGCCAGAACCCGCACATGCACCTGCTGGAGGCCATGCTGGCCTGGCGCGAGACGGCGCCGGATGCCCGGTGGGACGCCATGGCGGGCGAAAGCCTGGCCCTGTTCGACCGCGCCTTCTTCGATGGGCGCAACGGGGTTCTGGGCGAGTATTTCACCGAGGACTGGGCCGTGGCGCCAGGCGCGCCGGGCCGGGTGGCCGAACCCGGCCATCATCTGGAATGGGTCTGGCTGCTGGACCGCGCCCGCGCCGCCGGTCTGGGCGACCGGTCGGCGGCGGCGCGGGCGCTGTACGCCACCGCCGTGGCGCGCGGCCTGGACGGCTCGGGCTTTGCGATGCGCGAGATCGGGCGTGACGGCGGCGTCATCGACGGCGGCCGACGCCTGTGGGCCCAGACCGAGGCCATCCGCACCCATCTGCTGGTCGGCGACCAAGACCAGGCCACGCGCCTGATCGACGCCGTGTTCGACAGCCATCTGGCCACGGCGACGCCCGGCCTGTGGATGGACAGCTATGACGCCGAGGGGCGGACGGGCGACGTGCGGGTTCCGACCTCGACCCTGTATCACCTGATGACCGCCTTCACCGCCGTGCTGGAGCCGAATGGATGACCGGGATCGCCGCCGTCTTTCTGGATCGCGACGGGGTGCTGATCGAGGACACCGGCTATCCGCATGTCGAGGACCAGATGCGCATCACGCCGGGCGCGCCCGAGGCGGTGCGGCGACTGAACGCCCTGGGCTATATGGCCATCATCGTCACCAACCAGTCCGGCGTGGCGCGCGGCCTGTTCAGCCTGGAGCAGATGAACCGCTTCAACGACACCCTGGTGCGCCGGTTCGCGGCCCGTGGCGCCCGCATCGGCGCGGTCTATGCCTGCCCGTTCCACGCCGAGGCCAAGGTCGAGGAATTCCGCCATCTCGACCACCCGGACCGCAAGCCCAACCCCGGCATGATCCTGAGGGCCATCAATGATCACGGCGTCGACCCGGCCCGCAGCTTTCTGATCGGCGACCAGGCCAGCGATCTGGAGGCGGCGCGCCGCGCGGGCGTGTCGGGCTTCCGCTTCGAGGGCGGCGACCTGGACCGGTTCGTGCGCGACCTGCTGGGGCATTGATCCGCGAGCGGCGGTATTCCATCCGACGTTGAAACGGGCGCGTCCGGGGTCCAGACTGGGGCCATGAGCAAGCCCTATGCTGATCGTCGCTGGACCTCGCCGGACGGCCTGAGCCTGTACGCCCGCGACTACGCCCCGGCGGACGGACCGACCAGGCTGCCGGTCATCGCCATCCACGGCCTGACGCGCAACAGCGCCGATTTCGAGGTCATCGCCCCCCTGATCGCCGCCAGCGGCCGTCGCGTCCTGGCGGTCGATGTGCGCGGGCGCGGCCTGTCGGACCGGGCGCCGGACCCGATGACCTATCAGCCGCCGAACTATGCGCGGGACATGCTGGCCCTGATGCAGCAGGCGGGGATCGAGCGGGCCATCTTCCTGGGCACCTCCATGGGCGGGCTGATCACCATGGCCCTGGCGGCGATCAAGCCGCGGGTGGTGGCCGGGGCCATCATCAACGATGTGGGACCAGAGGTGGCCAAGGAGGGCCTGGCCCGCATCGCCGCCTATACGGGCCAGCCGGTCGAGATCCACAGCTGGGCCGACGCCCGCGACGTGGCCCGCCGCAACAATGAAATCGCCTTCCCCGACCGCGACGACGCCTTCTGGGACGCCTTCGCCCGTCGGGTGTTCCGCGAAGGGACCGAAGGCGCGCCGGTGCTGAATTATGATCCCGACATCGCCGTTCCGATCCGGGCGGCGGGGGAAAAGGCGCTGGTCCCGAACCTGTGGCCCTTCTTCCGGCGACTGGCCAAGGGTCGGCCGACCCTGCTGGTGCGCGGCGCCACGTCCGATCTGCTCAGCGAAGAGATCGCCACCCGCATGCGCAAGGCGGCGCGCAAAATGGACTATGTCGAGGTTCCCGGCGTCGGCCACGCCCCCATGCTGGACGAACCCGAGGCCCGCGCCGCCATCTTCCCGTTCCTGGCCGAGGCGCCGTGACGGTTTTTCGGCTCCAAAGCCTCTTCGGAGCGGACCTCTCCCGTACTAGTTTTGAGCAAACAGTGAACTGAACTCAAAGAGGGGGCAGTTCGCGACCTCGGGCTGGGACTTCAGAAAATTCAAGGTCCGTGAACAGGATGTGGACCTCCCCCCTATCTTCAGTTCCGTTCGGCTGGACCAGCAGAAACCGATGAACCATCTCAGACCCCAAACCTGAGAACTCGTCATGCCAGATCTCGGTCGGACGGTTCTGCACCGCCTGAGCGAGGGCGCCGCGCCCTAAGATTAAGCGGGCATTCTTGTAGGTGATTTTAGTGTGCCAATAACCGCGCTGCAGGTCACCTGTGAGAAGCATCAGCCGGATGTCCCCCACGTCCTCGATAACCCGATCTACGAAGGCGTCATTCAGCCCTATCGTCGTCGCAAATCGCCAGACGGCCGAGCCCTGATCTAGGGTATCGATATATGCTCGATAGGCGCTCTCAACTTTGTCCCATTCCTCATCAGAAACGTCACCAAGCGCCCAAGCTCGTGTGAAGTACTCCATGCGTCCTATGGTGAATGGCAGCTATCGTTTGGGCAAGGTCCGCTAAGGGTTGTAGGGGCCATCGCCTCCCGCCCGAACACCGGACCGTCTGGCGCGCCATTTCCTGTGCAGGAACAAGCCTGAGCTTAAGCCTTTTTGACGAATTCCGTCCGCAGGACCAGGCCCCGCACCTTCTCGACATTGGCCTCGATCTCGTCGGGGTCGCCGGTCAGGCGGATGTTCTTGACCAGGGCGCCGCGCTTCAGCGTCACCCCGCCCGAACCCTTGACCTTCAAGTCCTTGATCAGGGTCACGCTGTCGCCGTCGGACAGCAGGTTGCCGTTGGAGTCTTTGGTGATGTCGTCGGTCATGGACGGAGGGTTTCAGACGCCGGGGACGTTGCTGTCAAGCTCGTCCAGCCAGACCCGGGCCGTGGCGTCCGACGGCGCGCGCCAGTCGCCGCGGGGGCTGAGGCTGCCGCCCGTCACCACCTTGGGGCCATTGGGCAGGGCCGAGCGCTTGAACTGGCTGGTCTGGAAGAAGCGGACCAGGAATTTGCGCAGCCAGTGTTTGATGGTCTTCAGGTCGTAGTCGACCTTTTCCACGTCCGGCGTTCCGGCGGGCCAGTCGCCACGGCCCGCATCGCCCCAGGCCTGGTGCGCCAGATAGGCGACCTTGGACGGCGTCGATCCATAGCGGGTGATGTGGAACAGGAAGAAGTCGTTCAGCGCATAGGGACCGACCGTCGCCTCGGTCGACTGGATCTGGCCGTCCACGGCCGGGACCAGTTCGGGCGAAATCTCCTGCTCCAGTATGGCGCGCAGCACCGGCGCGACCTCGGCCCCCGCCATCTTGTGCTCGGCGACCCAGCGGATCAGGTGGCGGATCAGGGTCTTCGCCACCCCGCCGTTGACGTTGTAGTGGCTCATGTGGTCGCCGACGCCATAGGTGGCCCAGCCCAGGGCCAGTTCCGACAGATCGCCGGTGCCCAGCACGAAGGCCCCGTTCTGGTTGGCCAGCCGGAACAGATAGTCGGTCCTCAGGCCCGCCTGCACATTCTCGAAGGTGATGTCGTGCACCGCCTGCCCCTGCGCATAGGGGTGGCCGATGCCCTCAAGCATGGTCATGGCCGTGGGCCGGATGTCGATCTCGGCGCCGGTGACGCCCAGGGCCTTCATCAGCGCCCAGGCGTTGGACCTGGTGCCTTCGGACGTGGCGAAGCCCGGCATGGTGTAGGCCAGTATGCCGGTGCGCGGCAGCTTCAGCCGGTCGAAGGCGCCGCAGGCGACCAGCAGGGCCTGGGTCGAATCCAGCCCGCCCGAGACGCCGATGACGATGCGTTCGGCCTTGGTCGCCGTCATCCGCCGCATCAGGCCCTGAACCTGGATGTTGAAGGCCTCGAAACAGTCCTGATCCAGCCGCGCCGCATCGTCGGGCACGAAGGGGAAGCGGTCGATCGCCCGCATCAAAGGACCGGTCGCGGGGCCGGCGGGGGCGTCTTCATCCACGATCAGCAGGCGGCCGATATGGTCGTCTTCGTGCGCGCGGCGCGCCTCTTCGCGGGCGCAGTCGGCGAAGGTGCCGGTGCGCATCCGCTCCAGCCCGATCCGCTCCACATCGACGTCGGCCACCGTCAGATGCGGCTCAAGGGAAAAGCGTGGCCCGGCGGCGATGCGGGCGCCCAGTTCGTGGATCGTCGCCTGCCCGTCCCAGGCCAGGTCGGTGGTCGATTCGCCCCAGCCAGAGGCCGTGAAGACATAGGCCGCCATGGCCCGCGCCGACTGGCTGGCGCTCAGCAGTTCGCGGTCCTGGGCCTTGCCGATCAGGACGTTGGACGCCGACAGGTTCAGGATGATGCGCGCGCCCGAAAGGGCCAGCCGCGTCGAAGGCGGCAGGGGCGCCCAATAATCCTCGCAGATTTCGACGCCGAAGGTGAAGCCGGGCCGCCCGGCGACCTCGACGACGAAATTGCCCCCGAACCACGAGGCCCAGTCGTCGCCGATCCTGACCCCGCCGCGCACCCGCGCGCCCGGTGCGAACCAGCGCTTCTCGTAATACTCCCGATAGTTGGGCAGATAGGTCTTGGGCACGATCCCCTGCGCCCGGCCGCCTGCCAGGATGACGGCGCAGTTATAGAGCGCATCCCCATGCCGGATCGGCGCCCCCACCACGGCGATGACCCCGGCCGCCTGGGCCGCCACGGCTAGCGGCTTGATACAGGTCTCCACCTGGTTCAGCAGGGCCTCCTGCATCACCAGGTCGTCGATGGCGTAGCCGGTCAGGCTCAGTTCCGGGAAGACGATCAGGTCGCACCCTTGCGCCCCCGCCTGTTCGATCAGGGCCAGATGCTGGACCATGTTCGCGGCCGGATCGGCCGTGTGCACCACCGGCGTGGCGGCGGCCACGCGCACAAAGCCCTGGTTGCGGGGGGCGTGGAAGGGTTCGGTCCTGGCCAACGGTCGTCGTCCTTGCAGTCTCCTTGGTCATGTAACGGCTAAGGCGGGCCTGCGCCACTTTCGCCCGTGACCTGACAACCCCCGGCGGCTAAAGCGGATGCATGACCGATACGCCGAAGAAGGGCTGGTTCTCGCGCCTGAGCGAGGGGCTGTCCCGCTCGTCCAAGCAGATGACCGAGCAGGTGGTGGCGACCTTCGTCAAAGAGCCGCTGTCCGAAGCCGCGCTGGAGCAGCTGGAGGAGCATCTGCTGGAAAGCGATCTGGGCCCGGCCGCGACCGACCGGATCGTGGCCCGGTTCCGCGATCTGCGCTTCGGCAAGGTGTCGGACGAGCGCGAGGTCAAACAGGCTTTGGCCGAGGCGGTGGCCGCCGAACTGCGCCCCAATCAGGCGACCTTCGATCCGCTGAACCAGGGCGTAAAGCCGTTCGTGGTGCTGTTCGTCGGGGTCAACGGCTCGGGCAAGACCACCACCCTGGGCAAGATCGCCGCCGATCTGACGGGCAAGGGCGCCAAGGTCATGATCGTGGCCTGCGACACCTTCCGCGCCGCCGCGCGCGAGCAGCTGAAGGTCTGGGCCGAGCGCGCGGGCGCCGATTTCGAGAGCCGCCGCGACGGCGCCGACCCCGCCGGCCTGGCCTTCGACGCCTACACCAAGGCCCGGGCCGAGAATTACGATGTCGTCCTGATCGACACGGCCGGGCGGTTGCAGAACAAATCGGCCCTGATGGACGAACTGCTGAAGATCGTGCGCGTGCTGAAGAAGATCGAACCCGATGCCCCGCACGAGACCCTGCTGGTGCTGGACGCCACGGTCGGCCGCAACGCCCTGGCCCAGGAACAGATCTTCGGCCGGGCGGCTTATGTCTCGGGCGTGGTGATGACCAAGCTGGACGGCACCGCGCGCGGCGGGGTGCTGGTGCCGGTGGCCAACGCCTCGGACGCCCCGATCAAGCTGATCGGCGTGGGCGAGGGGGTCGAGGATCTGCAACCGTTCGACGCCGACGCCTTCGCCCGCTCTCTGGTGGGGCTAGAGGACTGAAACCATGACCGATGACGCCGCCTCGAAACGCCAGTGGATCCGCAGCGCGGTCGATTTCGGCGCCCTGGCCGCCTTCGCCGCCGCCTTCCTGATCCTGCGGGCGCGCGGGCTGGAATCAGCCGAAGCCCTGGTCCAGGCGACCTGGGTGCTGGTGGCCGGGTCGGCCATCGCCCTGGGGGTCGGCTTTCTGGTCGAGAAGCGGCTGGCGCTGATGCCGCTGCTGACCGGCGGCTTCGCCCTGGTGTTCGGCCTGCTGACGGTGTTTTTCGACGACGGCCTGTTCATCAAGCTGAAGGTGACGGTGCTGAACATCTTCCTGGCCGGGCTGCTGCTGGGCGGGACGATGATGGGCAAACAGCCGCTGAAGGCCCTGCTGGGCGATGCGATCAAGGTCAATGACGCCGCCTGGCGCACCCTGACCATCCGTTATGGAATCTACTTCCTGGTCGTGGCCCTGGTGAACGAGGTGATCCGCAGCCCCGCCGCCGTCACCGCCATCTGGCACGCCCTGGGCCGGGGCACGCCGGACCCGGAAGCGGTGTGGGTGGCCTTCCGAGGCGTGTTGTGGATCGCCGCCTCGGTGTTCGGCATTTCGCAGCTGCCGCTGATCATGCGCAACCTGACCCGTGACGAGCCGCCGGGTCCGGTGTCGCCCGACACGGGTCTTTAGTCGATGAAACGCCTTGCAAGGACCAACTGTCGTCTTTGCGTCGCGAAACCGTAAACCGGGGCTGTTAGGCCAGACCTCGGTTCCGGGGGATTACCAATGGTCAAGACCGGCAAGTCGGCGAAGAAGAGCACCGGGGCCCTGTCGGCCTCGCCCAGCCACCTGATGCACCGCGCGCTGCAGCTGGCGCTGGACATCTATACCGAAGAGGTCGGGTCTGACGGCCTGACCCAGCGTCAGTTCGCCGTGCTGGAGGCCGTGGCGGCCAAGGCCGGCCTGACCCAGACCGATCTGGTCCGCGCCACCGGCATCGACCGTTCGACCCTGGCCGATCTGGTCGCGCGGATGGAGAGCAAGGGTCTGGTGGAACGCCAGCGCTCGACCCTGGACGCCCGCGCCATGGCCGTGCGTCTGACCGAAGCGGGCGCCGCCGCCCTGGACGCCGCCCGGCCGATGGTCCAGTCCGCCGACAAGCGCATCCTGGCCCTGCTGCCCAAGGGGCGGCGCGATGTCTTCCTGACGGTCCTGGGCGAGCTGGCGGCCACGGCCGATGCGGCCCCCGACATCGCCAAGGCCGAGGCCCGCGCCGCCAAGAAGGCCGCCAAGGAGGCCCGAAAGGCCGAAAAGGCCGCCAGGAAGATCGCCGCGCCCAAGCCGGACAAGATCAAGAAGCCCAAGGCTGACAAGGCGGCCGAAAAAGCCCCCAAGGCGCCCAAGCCCGAAAAGCCGGTCAAGCCGGCCGACTGACCTTTAGGCCTGGGCGTCGAACGTCCCGCCATTGGTCCCGGCCTCGGCATAGGGGCCTTTGGCCGCGCCGCCGGCGCCCTTGGCCGCCACCACCACCATGGCCGCCCGCACCGTGCGGTCGAACAGGGCGTAGCCGGGCTGCAGCGTCTGGATCACCGTGCCGGGTGGAACCTCGGCGGACGGCTGCTCCATCATCGCCTGATGCAGGTGCGGGTCGAAAGCCTCGCCGGGGCCCGGCGCCACGCGCTTCAGGCCGCTGGCCTCGAAGGCCGCCAGCAGGGATTTCTGCGTCATCTCCAGCCCGGTCACCAGGCCGGCGGCCGCGCCGTCCGCACCCTGGGGCGCCGCCTGAAGGGCGCGCTCCAGATTGTCGGCCACGCCCAGCAGGTCGCGCGCGAACCGTTGGATCGCATAGGCGCGGGCGTCGTTCATCTGGCCTTCGGTGCGGCGCTTGACGTTCTCGGCCTCGGCGGCGGCGCGCAGAGCGCGGTCGCGCCACTGGTCCCGCTCGGCGATGACGGCGTCCAGCGGGTCGGCGAAGGCCTCCTCCGCCTCGGCCTCGGCGATGTCCGCGTCCAGTTCGGTCTCGATAGGATCGTTTTCGGGCGTCTCGTTCACGTCTCTTGTCCGTCCAGCATCCGGCCCAGCACCCGGGCGGTATAGTCCACCAACGGTATGACACGGGCGTAGTTCAATCGCGCGGGGCCGATGACGCCGATGGCGCCCAGCACCCGCTGCCGGCCCGTCATATAGGGCGCCGCGATCACGGCGGAACCCGAAAGCGAAAAAAGCCGCGTCTCGGCGCCGATGAAGATGCGAACCCCCTGGCCGCCCTCGACCCCGTCCAGCAGGCCGATCAGCTGTTCCTTCTGCTCCAGATCCTCGAACAGGGACCGGACGCGCTCCAGATCCTCGACCGCCTCGGCGTCGGCCAGCAGATTGGCCCGGCCGCGCACGATCAGCGACCGCTCGCGGTCCGCCCCGCCGGACCAGGCGGCCACCCCGTCCTCGACCAGGCGGGCGGCGGCGGCGTCCAGTTCGCGCCGGGCGGTGGCCAGTTCGGCCGCCATCTCGGTGCGCGCCTCGGCCAGGGGGCGGCCCTTCAGCCGCGCATTCAGGAAGTTGGACGCCTCGGTCAGGGTGGCGGGCGTGACCCCGGCCGTCAGGGGCATCAGCCGGTTCTCGACCGTGCCGTCGTCGGCCACCAGCACCGCCAGCGCCTGATCGTGGCCCAGGGCGACGAACTCCACATGTTTGACCCCGGCCTGCTGCACCGGCGTGACCACGACGCCCGCCCCGCCCGCCAGGCCCGACAACAGGGCCGAGGCGGCGTCCAGCGCCTCGTCGAAATGACGTCCGCGTCCGGCCAGCCGCGCATCGATCTCGCGCCGTTCTTCCGTCCCCAGATCGCCGATCTCCAGAAGGCCGTCGACGAACAGCCGCAGGCCCGCATGGGTCGGAATACGCCCTGCCGAGGCGTGCGGCGACCGCAACAGGCCCGCCAGCGTCAGATCCTGCATGGTGTTGCGAATCGAGGCGGGCGACAGGGACACGCCGCTGAGCGACAGGGTGCGCGATCCGACCGGCTCGCCCGTCTCCAGATAGCTTTCCACAATGCGGCGAAAGATGTCGCGCGCCCGCTGGTCCAGGGCGGTCAGGCCGGCGTAGGCGGGCTGGATCAGGCTCATGCCCGGCCCTCCCAGTCGGCGCGGTCCAGCCGCATCACCAGACAGTCGTCCTCGCCGTTGAACAGGCGCCGCTCGACAGGCCGGAACCCCAGCCGTCCGTAAAACCGGTGCGCGTCGGTGTTGGAGTTCAGCGGGTCGATGACGATGGCCGTGACCTTCGGGTCCGCAAAACAGGCGTCGATCGCCTGGGTCATCATGGCCGTGCCGAACCCCTGACCCAGGGCGTCCGGTTCGCCGATCCAGATGTCCAGCGCCCGCAGGTTGGGTTCGATCGCGCCCCAGTAATGGGTCGGCTCGGCATGCGGGTCGATCACCTGCAGGGCGCCGATGGGGCGGCCATCGACCTGGGCGATCAGATAGAAGCTGTCGTCGGATGATGTGGCGATCTCTTCCGCCCACACCGCGCCGGCGAAGGCGGTTTCGGCCTCGGGGTCGTCGGTGGCGCAGGCGATGACGTGCGGCTGGCGGTCCCAGCGCGCCAGAAGGGCCGCATCGTCGGCCGTGGCGCGGCGCAGGGTCACGGAAAGGGAAGAGGAGGACAGGCTCACGGTTTCAGGATAAGCAGCCGCTCGCCGCCTTCCAAGGAGTTCCCGCATGACCGCCCCCCGTCCGTCCGGCCGCATCGCCGACCAGCTGCGCCCCGTGACGCTGGAAACCGGCGTCAACCGCTATGCCGAGGGTTCCTGCCTGGTGTCGTTCGGCCATACCCGGGTCTTGGTCACCGCCTCGGTCGAGGAGAATGTCCCCGGCTGGATGCGCGGCAAGGGCCAGGGCTGGGTGACGGCCGAATACGGCATGCTGCCGCGCGCCACCCACACGCGCGGCCGTCGCGAGGCCGCCTCGGGCAAGCAGTCGGGCCGGACCCAGGAGATCCAGCGCCTGATCGGCCGGTCGCTACGCGCCGTGGTCGATCTGAAGGCCCTGGGCGAGCGGCAGGTGGTGCTGGACTGCGACGTGATCCAGGCCGATGGCGGCACGCGCACGGCGGCCATCACCGGCGCCTGGGTGGCCATGGCCTCGGCCCTGAAATATCTGCGCGAAGAGGGGGTGATGACCACCGATCCCATCCTGGATCAGGTGGCGGCTGTGTCGTGCGGCGTCTGCGCCGACCAGCCGGTGCTGGACCTGGACTATGAAGAAGATTCCTCGGCCGAGGCGGATTCCAACTTCGTGCTGACCGGGGCGGGCGACATCGTGGAGATTCAGGCGACGGGCGAAAAGCGCGGCTTCTCGCGCGCGGAGTTCGACCGCCTGTTCGAACTGGCCCACGGCGGCTGCGCCGAACTGTTCGCCCTGCAACGGGCGGCGCTGGAGGCGCGCTGACCGAAACGTGTCCGCAGGCGGGGTTTCGTCGTTCGGCGAAACCGGGCATCGTCCGGCCCGCCATCGCCGGAGACGAGCTGACATGCGCCTGCCGACCCTGCTGACCGCCGCCCTCGCCCTGCCCCTGTTCCTGGCCGCCTGCCAGCCGCCGTCTCCGGACAAGGACGCCGGGGCCCCTGCGGCCGTGGTCACGGGCGGCGAAGACCTGGTCATGCCCGACGACGCCCCGCCCCAGGAAGACGCCGTCGCCCCGACGGAAGCGGGCGCCATGTCCTGCACCCTGGACCAGGGCGCCGACGGCGCCGCGGCCCTGGCGGCGCGCTGCACCGCCGTCAGTCCGGCCAGCCACCCGCCATGCAATCCGGCCAATCCGTGCCAGATGATCCAGGACGAGATCGACCGGTCCTGCGCCCTGTGGGAAAAACGCGGCGACGTGCCGGCGGAATGCCGCGCCTGACGCGGACAGGAAAAAGGCGGCGCCCCCGAGGAGCGCCGCCTTCTTCTTTCAGACGTAGGTCTAGACCTTAGTCGCGACGACGACGGCCGCGGTCGCCGCCGCGATCACCGTCACGCTTGGGACGGCCGCCGGTGTCTTCCGACAGGGGGGCTTCGCCGCGTTCGGCGCGTTCGGCGTTGATCTTGTCGGTGATGTCCTCGCCGGTGGCTTGGTCCACGACCTTCATCGACAGCTTGGTCTTGCCGCGGTCGTCCAGGCCCAGGAATTTGACCTTGACCTCCTGGCCTTCCGACACGACGTCGGCCGGGTTGGCGACGCGCTCCAGAGCCATCTGCGACACGTGGACCAGACCGTCCTTAGCGCCGAAGAAGTTCACGAAGGCGCCGAAGTCCACGACCTTCACGACCTTGCCGGTGTAGATCTTGCCCACTTCGGCCTCGGCCGCGATGGAGTTGATCCAGTCCTTGGCGGCGTCGATCTTCTCTTGGTCGTTGGCGGCGATCTTGATGGTGCCGTCGTCGCCGATGTCGATCTTGGCGCCGGTCTTCTCGACGATCTCGCGGATCACCTTGCCGCCCGAGCCGATCACTTCGCGGATCTTGTCGACCGGGATCTTGACGGTTTCGATCTTGGGCGCGAACTCGCCCAGTTCGGCGCGCGGCGCCGTCATGGCCTTGTCCATCTCGTCCAGGATGTGCAGGCGACCGGCCGAAGCCTGGGTCAGGGCCTTGGTCATGATCTCTTCGGTGATGCCGGCGACCTTGATGTCCATCTGCAGGCTGGTGATGCCTTCGCGCGTGCCGGCGACCTTGAAGTCCATGTCGCCCAGGTGATCTTCGTCACCCAGGATGTCCGACAGGATGGCGAACTCGCCCGACGGCTCCAGGATCAGGCCCA